>JAYZFL010000059.1:0-44975 GCA_036336795.1 Gemmatimonadota bacterium | reverse complement strand
TGACCGGGGTAATGCCCCAAAGAGAAGGGAGAGAGCACGTGAGTGGAGTGATCCCGGAACGAGCTGCTTCGCTGGCTCTTATGGAGAGCTGGGTTCAAAACCAAGGTTTGCGTAAGCACATGTTGTCGGTCGAGGCCGCTGTGCGGCATTACGCGGGAAAACACGTTGAAGACGAGGATCTCTGGGGAACCGCGGCGCTACTCCACGATCTTGATTGGGAGCGACACCCGGACGATCACCCTCACCGAGGGCTAGCTGAACTGGAAGATCTCGGGTACCCGAGTGAAGTTTTGCAAGCGATTCGAGCGCACGCTCCGGACCGCACAGGCGTAGAGCCTGAAACCCTTTTGGACCGGGTCCTCTTCGCTTGTGACGAGCTTTCGGGCTTGGTGTACGCGTGTTGCCTGGTAAGACCTACGGGGATCGACGACCTGGCTCCTAAGTCGGTGACTAAGAAGTTGAAGGACAAGGCGTTTGCTGCCGGCGTTAACCGCAACGACGTAGCTCGTGGTGTGGAACTCCTGGGGATCGAGCGCAGCGAGCATATACAGAACGTGATCGACGGAATGCGGACCATAGCCCATATACTGGAGGTCCGGGAGGAGGATCGAAGCTAGTGCTATATAACCAATGATCCGTTGGTATTCGAGCACCACCACATTGGCTTTGATTTGGTTGCACTTCCATGGGATTTGGCCGCCATTCTCGTGTCGGTGCTCTTTCTAACAACTGCGCGGTAGCACTTTCTCTATTCACTGCTCATCGGTGACAGGCGACTAAACCATGGCTGGGACTCGCACCTCTAACATCCTCAGGGGCGCGGCCGCTGTGCTGGAACTTGCCACAGTGCTTGCTCCGAGCAGCACGTGGGCTCAGGACGTCGAGATGCTTGCCGAGCACTATGGGACTCGACTACCAGCTGCGTATTACGATGAGATTCGTCGAAATCCGCAGGCATATCGTCCTCTCCGAGGATGGCGCCCTGCGCTCCACCTTGACAACGCAACCTTTGGTCGTAGAGGCGACCCATTGAAGGACATAAAAATTCAGGCAGGGCCACAGGGCCCAGTCACGGGAACTTTCAAGTTCCCTCTCCTTCTTGGGCTCTATTCCGACACACCGGTTGTTCCCACAGCTACCGTGGGTTCCCGGACAGGTGTGCCCCTGACCAGGGAGGTAGTTCAGGATGAGTTCTTCGATGGTCCCAACAGCCGTTTTGCCACCATTCCCGAGTTCTATTCCGAACTTTCTGGGGGACGGGTGACCCTGGTTGGGGAGGTGTCCAACTGGGTACAAACGACCCTGACCGAAGCCGAGGTAGTGGGTGCGAGCAACGGTTTGAGTCCCACCGACCAGGTCGGTGAGTTCATAGTGGAGCTCCTCACTGCGGTTGACGATGGTGATACTGATTGGGGATGGTATGACAACGACGGACTGGATGGCATACCCAACTCCGGTGACGACGACGGATATGTGGATCTTCTGGGGGTCACGCATCCGACCGCGGGTGCGGAGTGTTCCTCGGGCGGCGGAAATCATATTTGGTCCCACTACTGGACTCTCTTCGAATCGGCTGGACAGGCGTTCTCGACATCGACGCCTGCCGCCAACGGCGGCAACATCTTAGTAGACGACTACACCGTCCAGCCGGTCTTGGATTGCGACTCGTCTGAAATCAATGAGATCGGCGTTTTGGCCCATGAAATTGGTCACGCGTTCGGTCTTCCCGATCTCTATGGCACGGGGGCAGACCACGGTGGAGTGGGGCGCTGGGGGCTCATGGGATCGGGTGCATGGGGTTGTGACGGAACAACCCCTGCGTTGCCATGTCACATGACGGCGTGGAGCAAAGAGGTACTCGGTTGGGCTGACGTGACAATCCTCTCGAGGGGAGTAGAGTTTGGCGTTCTGAGTCTTGACCCGGTGGAAACGTCTGGCGACATCTTTCGTATCGATGCAGGTGACGGCAGTGGGGACTATTATCTCCTCGAAAATCGGCAGGCGTTGGGATTCGATGCAGGCATTTTTTCTGCGGGACTCCTCGTTTGGCAGATCGACAGTGAGTTGCTAGAGAACACCTGGGAATCGGCAGCCATCAATTCGAACCCAAACCGCATGGGTGTTTGGCTTCGCCAGGCGGATGGCAGTAATGACTTGGCCCAGAAGCACGAGCGTGGCGACGCGGGAGATCCTTATCCGGGTTCCTCTGGCCAGACTCAGTTCAGCGCGGGGACGGTGCCATCAGCCTTTACCCACAACGGTCTGAATGGCCTGGCCGGGATTCCCCGCAATACTGCAGCTGGGGTCACTTTACTGGATATCCAGCAGGTGAGCGATCAGATGCAGTTCAGAGTACTCACACGGTATCAAAACCTCTCACTGCAGTCCGACGGGCTGGGTGGCACCGGGAGTGTTTTCAGTGTCGACGGTGTATCTTCGGCCACACCGGTGCTCAATGTCAGTTCGGCTCCGTTTCAGGCACACCTCCTAGAGGCCAGTGGGGGAGAGCTGTATGGGGCAGGTCTTCGTTATGGATTTATGGCCTGGAGTGACGGGTTGTCCCGTGTCCGCGAATGGCAAACCGGACTCCAAGACGTGGTGCTCACCGCGAGCTACGGTGCTCCCGAGGCGAGCTTCGACGTCACTTTGGCGAGTCCTGTGGTGGGAATTATTCCAGGGCAGGTGGATCTCAATCCGGACGCTGAGGTTGGGTGGATCCGAGCTTCGACCGACGTGAGCGTGTTGGTGAATCCTCGCACCGGTTTCTCCTTCCGAGAATGGACTGGAACATTAGCGGGTCTGGCCAATCCAGTCGTCGTGAATTTGAGCAAACCCGATTCCGCCACGGCCTGGTTCGATCTGTCCTACAGGTTGTCTCCCGACTTTCCGACGACGATTGAGGCCAATGCTGCAAAATTTGTGGAGATGACCTTCATGGTGGAGAACGGCAACAACCCGGTGAGGTGGGATGTCGGCGCTTTACCGGAAGGGCTGGACTTTCACGAGGAAAATCAACCTGTGGTTAGTGGGTTTCCTTTGGACCTTGGCGATTTCCGGATCAACGTGCAGGCGACAGACGCTATCGGCTTGAGGGACTCGGTAGAAATTGACCTCACGGTGAATCCTCCATTGGCCAGTTTACAGAGCATGGCCGAACCCTTTCTCGCTGTCGGTACTGCGGATCCCGCTCTGGAGAGTTTCCTCGACCATCAGGGTAACCAAAGCGGTGGATATGATCTGGGGGATTTTCGCTCATGGGTGTTGGCCCATCCGGATCATTCTATGGCGACGTTCATAGCTGCTCGGAGCCCGATCTTCATTCGATTCTTTAGAAAGAGTGAAATCCCTCGATGAAGCGATACGTGCCCAAGGCTCTGGTGGTAATCATGGTGATGACGCTGAGCTCCTGTGATTGGGGGCTACAGGGTCCGGGCCTGCTTTCGGGTGTACTCAGGGCGGGACCGATTCCCTTGGGTGCTGTAGTTCTGGAGATCAGAGGTTCGGGAATCGAGGGATTCTCAGGTGCTGGTCAAACAAGGGTATTCCATGCCGAGCCAGAGCCGGACGTTCATCGCGTTGCCCTGATCAACTCCGCTCCCGGACAGTTCGACTTTTCAGTGGTCGTGCAGGACGTGAGCGCACCCCTGCCTACCGTTATCCCACTCCAAGCCGTGGACGGTGAAAACGAGCCGATGGCCAATCTGGCCACGATCTCTGTTAACATCTTCAGATGACCAGGGCGGTTGAGTATCGGATCTCCAGCTGAGCCTTGCGTCCAACTACGGTCCCACGGAGAATACGCCCATGACGATTTCGACCGTACTCACAATGGTGCTCATCCTTGGATTCGTGTGGGGGGGGTTTTCTCTGGCCTTGTTCACTGCTATCCGGAAAGAGTCCAAGAAAGGAGATTGACGCTTTAGTGTCAGCTTCTCTCGACTCGCCGTGGGTTCGCTGCCCCGCGGACTTAAATCTGCACAAGTCTGCCGTTGCCTAGACGTTCTGATCTCGACTCCATCCTCATTTTGGGCTCTGGCCCTATCGTCATTGGTCAGGCGTGCGAGTTCGACTACTCTGGTACTCAGGCGGTCTGTGCTCTGAAGGAAGCAGGCTATCGGGTCGTACTAGTGAACTCAAATCCGGCCACGATCATGACGGATCCGGATATAGCGGACCGCACGTACATTGAGCCGCTCACGCCCGATTGGGTACAGCGAGTCATTGAGCGCGAGAAGCCTGACGCCTTGCTTCCGACAATGGGCGGACAAACGGCACTCAACCTCGCGATGGATCTCGATCGCCGGGGTGTGCTTGAAGAGCATGGTGTCGAGCTCATCGGGGCGAACGCTCGTTCAATCCGGATGGCAGAAGATCGGGAGGAATTTGCCACTGCGATGGCGCGCATCGGTCTAGACCTGCCTCACGGCGGCTTTGCGCGAACGATGGAGGAGGCGCTGGCAATCATCGGAGACGTTGGGTATCCCGCAATCATTCGGTCGAGCTTCACCTTAGGAGGTACGGGCGGCGGCATAGCATACAACGTGGACGAATTCAAGACTGTCGTCGCTCGTGGCCTGGGCGCCTCACCCATTTCCGAGGTCCTGATAGATCGGAGCGTCATCGGGTGGAAAGAGTACGAACTTGAGGTCGTGAGGGACGCCTCCGATAACGTGATCGTTGTCTGCTCGATCGAGAATTTTGATCCGATGGGTGTCCACACGGGTGATTCGATCACTGTCGCTCCGGCCCAGACACTGACCGATGTCGAGTATCAACGCATGAGGGACGCGGCTATCTCTATCATCCGGGAGATCGGCGTAGAGGCAGGCGGTTGTAACATTCAGTTCTCAGTTGATCCCCTAACCGGCGAAATGCTTGTGGTAGAGATGAATCCGAGGGTCTCTCGCTCCTCCGCCCTCGCCTCAAAAGCCACAGGCTTTCCAATCGCTCGGATCGGGGCGAAGCTGGCTGTGGGATATTTGCTGCATGAGCTGCCAAATGATATCACCAACACAACACCCGCCTCCTTCGAGCCGACGCTTGACTACGTTGTAGTGAAGTTCCCGCGCTTCGCCTTCGAGAAATTTCAGGAGGTCGATCCGGTACTGGGTGTACAGATGAAAGCCGTGGGCGAGACGATGTCGATCGGACGGACCTTCTCGTCCGCCTGGCAAAAGGGAATTCGGGGCCTAGAGATCGGGAGGAACGGTTGGGTCATGGGTGCCAGCCCCGAAGACGACGGGCTCAAGTCGGACGACCCAGAAGATATTCTGGCGGCGCTACGACGGCCGACGGCTGAGCGAGCCTTCCAGCTCAAATGGGCGCTCGAGGGTGTGGTGAAAATCCGTCGTGAATCTCAAGTCGGTGCTACCTCTGACAGCGTGGCCTACGTGGGCTCCGAAGAGACCACCCGAGACGGATACCTTTTGTTTGAAGCGATCCAAGAAGCTACGGGGATCGACCCCTGGTTTCTCCACCAACTACTAGCGGTTGTCGAACAGGAGGAGTGGTACCGGGAGCTAGACCAGGTCGGTCCCGTGGAACTTAGGGTCATGAAACGTGATGGTTACTCGGACGAACAGCTTGCGGTGCTGCGAGACGAATTGGAAGACGAAGTCCGCTCCCGTCGGTGGAAGTGGGAGATCCGTCCAACGTATAACGTGGTGGATACGTGCGCGGGCGAGTTTCCGGCTGAGACGCCGTACTACTACTCGTCCTACGAGCAGGAGGATGAATCGAGCCCCTCGGTCGGTGAAAAAATCGTCATCCTTGGCAGTGGGCCCAATCGAATTGGACAAGGGATCGAGTTTGACTACTGCTGTGTTCAGGCGGTTCTCGCACTCCGCGACGTCGGTTACGAGACCATAATGATCAACTCTAACCCGGAGACTGTCTCAACGGATTTCGACGTGAGTGACAAGCTCTACTTCGAGCCGCTTACCTTCGAAGATGTCCTCGAGGTCGTGGAGAGGGAGAAGCCGATCGGCGTGATCGTCCAGTTAGGAGGACAGACGCCTTTGAATTTGGCCGCGCGTTTGGAAGCTGCCGGCGTCCCGATCCTGGGGACGTCAGTCGATGCCATCGACCGTGCGGAACACCGTGGCCGTTTTGAAAAAGTTTGTAGAATTGTAGAAGCAACGGTGCCAAAGAACGGGATCGCCACCAGCGAGGAGCAGGCGCTTGCCGTGGCTTTAGCAGTCGGCTACCCCGTGCTTGTGCGGCCTAGCTATGTGCTCGGTGGTCGTGCCATGGAGATTGTCTACGACGAGTCGTCACTCAAGGGATATTTCGAGCGTGCGGTACGGGCGTCTCCAGATCACCCTGTTCTCATAGATCGATTCATTGAGGACGCGTTCGAGTTTGATGTGGACGCTCTTTGTGACGGGACGGATGTGGTTATCGGGGGCATTATGCAACACATTGAGGACGCAGGAGTTCATTCGGGGGACTCCTCATGCGTTTTGCCTCCGTACTCATTGAGTGCCGTCGAACTTGCCGAGATTCGTGATAAGACTCGACGCTTCGCACTGGAGCTAGGTGTTGTTGGGCTACTCAATATTCAGTACGCGATTCGGGATGGAATCGTATATGTGCTTGAGGTGAACCCTCGCGCCTCCCGGACCGTGCCCTTCGTGAGTAAGGCCACTGGGGTGCCCTTGGCTCGCTTGGCTGCTCGGATTGTAGCCGGCGAGAAGTTGGCCGAACTGGATGTCCCAGCCGAGCCAACTGTGGCGAGTGTGGCGGTGAAGGAGGCAGTTTTCCCCTTCGACCGTTTCGAAGTCGACGTGCTCCTTGGTCCGGAAATGCGTTCTACGGGGGAAGTCATGGGTTTTGACGACTCGTTTGGAATGGCCTTTGCCAAAGCTCAGGCCGCTTCTCATAACCCGCTTCCTGTGAAGGGGGGCGTGCTGATTGTTACAGTCAACGATTCCGACAAATCAACGGTTACACCCATCCTCCGAAGACTTCACGATCTCGGATTTAAGATCCGAGCCACTAAAGGGACGCATGAGTACTTGCTTAGGCTTGGGATTCCCAACGAGAGGGTCTACAAGGTCGGGGAAGGGCGGCCTCATATAGTGGACCAGATCGTATCCGGTGAGGTAGACATGCTGATTAATACTCCTCTTGGAAAGAAGTCACAGTACGACGACTATGCTATGCGGAGAGCGGCGATTACGCATAAGATCCCTTATTTCACTACCATGTCTGCGACGAGCGCTGCTTGCGATGCGCTCATTGCTCTTCGTTCACGGACCTATAAGGTTCGAACGGTGCAGGAGCGGATCGCCGACAACACGACTCCTGTGGTGGTGGAGGCCGGTGGCTAACTTCCATCCGCCTGTGGGTTTTCTCCTCCACCCCGCTTCACCACTACACGACACCGGGTGGGGACACCCGGAGCATCAGGGGCGATTACGGGCTTTGGCTTCGGCCGTAAGTAATGATCTGCTTGCACTGCACGATCGGGTGGTGCAGATCGAACCTGGACAGGCGACCGAGGAGGACCTTCTCCGAGTACACACGCCGGAACACTTGGCGTCGATCAAGCAAGCGGCCGAGCATGCGGAGACAGAAAACAGGTTAGTCCGAATCGATGGGGACACGATTGCTTCATCCGAGACCTGGAGAGCGGCTTTGGGATCAACGGCGGCTCTTCTCACTGCAGTGGAGAGAGTGGCCGATGGAACGCTGTCTTCGGCTTTTGTGGCAACACGGCCACCAGGGCATCATGCTACGCCGGATCGTGCGATGGGTTTCTGCTTCGTCAACCACGTCGCGGTGGCGGCGCGCTGGCTGCAAGCCAAGGGTTGTGCCCAGCGGGTTTTGATCATCGACTGGGATGTCCACCATGGAAACGGTACCCAGGACACGTTTTATGGTGATGGCACGGTGTTCTACTTGTCGCTCCACCAATGGCCGCACTACCCCGGTACCGGGGCCGCGAGCGATGTGGGTGTAGGGGCGGGGGAGGGTTGGACGCTCAATATACCACTATCTGCAGGCACACCAGCCAAGTCTTATCTCGAACATTTTTGGAAGGCTGTCGATGTTGCCTTGGATCGGTGCCAACCGGACTTCATCCTGATCTCAGCGGGCTTTGACGTCATGTCAGGGGACCCTCTCGGTAACATGCGGCTAGAGCCGGAGGACTTACATACGCTCACACGTGGGCTGCTTGAGCGTGCCAGAGGTAGCACCCCGGTAGTGGCGGCATTGGAAGGAGGCTACGATGTAACCCGTACGGGCCTAGGGGTCTCGGCTGTGCTTCGGGCGTTGACGGGTATTGCCCTCGATTGAGATTCTGGCGACCAGTGTCGGGGACATCTTTTTAATGTTGTGCGATGTCGCCAGATTTTGTGTGCGGCACGGCTCACAAAGGGATGGGTGTCATATGGAGATGGCCAGATCGCTAGGACTCCTCAACTGCTTCTTGATTGTGGCAACCGCCCCCTTTTCGGGCACGCTAACCGACCAAGACCAGAAAGACCCTCTCCGGAGTCCTATCCAACCTCACCCCGCGGCGGATGAAGCCATTGCGAGGATCAAGTCTCCGTACTGCCCCGGATTAATGCTTTCGGTCTGCACGTCCTACACAGGTGCTCTGCTCCGTGACAGCATTCAGGAGATGGCCCGAGAGGGTTGGTCGACCGAAGAATTGGTCGACTGGGTTATCGCGAATCACGGAGAAGAGTATTTGGCCTATCCCCGTGCGTCCGGACAGGGGCTACTGGCGTGGCTTGTTCCTCCTATGGCACTCCTTCTCGGGGTGGTGGTGGTAGTGACCGCTCTACGTTATATGCGTGAGTCCAACCCGGGCATTGAAATGGTCGAGGGCGAACTTTCTCCGGAGGATGAAACCCTTTTGCGCCAAGCTCTCCAGGAAATGGACGCTTCCGAGGAGCCTATCTTTTGACGTCATGGGGGCTCATTGGCCCCCATGGTCGGCCCGGCCTAACTTTGAACCATGCGTCCTGATACGAACGGTGCGACACGGGTCGAGGCGAGCGTACCTTCCCTGCTCGATCTAATGCACCTTAGCCGTCGACCTATTCTTTCTCCCGGGGGAGTGGATCTCTTACGGCAGATCGCTCTGCTTACTGAGATGAAAGAGGGAGATGAAGTCCTGGTGGTTCCGGCCGGACTGGCGGTTACGCTTGAATATTTCGTTTCTGAACACGATGTGGTGGGTTCGGGAGTGGAAGGTGACCCTACCCTGTTCGAACGAGCTGGGAAGAGACTTCATTCGCTTGGAATACTTGAGCGTGTGCACATTCAGCTAGGGCAGATGGACAGCCTTCCATTCAAGGATGGAATCTTTGACGTCGTGGTGGCGGAGTTGGGTTTCCCCTCGCGAGCGGCTCCTGAGAAGTCTGCCAACGAGTTGGTGAGGGTGGCTAAGCCTGGAAGCAATGTGGTTGTTGTGCAGCCTGTCTGGAAGGCACCGGTATGCTCCGAGCGACGTGCTGTTCTCTCACAGTATCTCGGGTGTCGTCCCCTCACGGTTGTCGAATGGAAGAGGTTACTGAGGGAGGCCGGATTGGAACATTTATATGTCCAGAACTGGTCCGAAGAGGAGACGGCTTTTCGGCCACAGATCCGAAAGCCTTTCCCAGACTTCACGGAATTGTTCAGTCTTACCGAGAAGTTCGGAATCCTTCGGCGTGCGCGCCATAGGTGGGGATGGGCCGGTGTATGGACCGTACTGGCGCGGGAGCGGCAGATCCACAAAATCCTCACGAAAGAGCGGATTTTGGGACTTGATCTTGTGAAAGGAATGAAAAAAGACGACCAAGCCGTCGTAAGAGTAGCGAAGTCGAAGTCGACGCTCTCTGTCGGGAAAAGTGAGGATTTGGGGCACTCGCCAGAGGATGACAACGCCGGTGAGGGACAGGTGACTGGCCTCCCCTTGTTCGACGACGGCCGGCCATGACAATGACATCCGCCATGAATGATGCCGAACAGGTGGTACGGATTCAGGCTGCACTTCGGAGCGCGAATTTGGACGGTTGGCTCCTCTTTGATTTTCGTGGTCAAAACCCCATAGCCACAGCTTTACTAGGTCTCGGCTGGACTTCACGTCGCTCTTTTACATTGATTTCTCCGGACGAGGAGCCCAGGGCCTTGATTCATACCATTGAGCATTCCTCCTGGCGCCACTGGCCCTGGCGGATAGAGGATTATTCCGGGTGGCGTGAAATGGAGACGAGGCTCACCGAGCTGATCGGAGACCGTACTCGACTGGCTATGGAGGTGTCATCCCGATCGAGCGTTCCCACGCTGGACCGAGTGCCATCCGGTATGCTTGAGCTACTTCGCGAGATCGGGGTGGAGCCCGAGAGTTCGGGGAATCTGGTATCGGAATTCTACTCCGTCTGGTCTGTCGGACAACTGGAGGAACATCGGGCCTCAGCGGAGACTGTAAGGGCTGTGGCCATGGATGCATTCGGGAGAGCGGCAGACCACGTCCGCTCGGGGCAGCCGTTGCTTGAGGGAGAGCTCGGGACCTGGATCCGTAACGAGATGGTAATTCGCGGAATTTCGGTCGGGGTAGACTGTCATGTCGCAATCGGTCCGAATGCAGCGGATCCACACTATGATCCTCGGAACGCCGGAGATCGGATCTTAGAGGGGAGTGTTCTACTCATTGATTTATGGGGCAAACGGACTGATTCGGGTGTGTTCGCTGACCAGACCTGGATGGGTATTCTGTCGGATACGGTACCTGAACGAGTTCAGACAATCTGGGATGTGGTCCGGGGCTCTCGCGATGCTGGCATCAAGTTCCTCCAAGACTGTCATGACGAAGGGCGAACGGTACTTGGTTACGAGGTCGATGATGTATGCCGTAACTTCATATCGGATAGAGGCTTCGGAGAATTCTTCGTCCATCGGACTGGCCATTCCATGGATCTCGAATTGCATGGCAGTGGGCCGAATCTGGACAATCTTGAGACGCGGGACGGCCGCCTGCTCGTTCGAGGTCTCGGATTCTCTGTCGAACCTGGTATTTATCTGCCGAAGGACGTCGGGGTGCGAAGCGAGATCAACGTACACTGGGGAGTGAATGGACCGGAGGTGACTCCCCGGGAGCGGCAGGATGAGATTCTGCTATTGCTGGAGTAGGGAGACGGTCCCTGACCCGACCCTGATACAACGTGTGGTTTTAGGTATGTCGGTGCCTTGATGAATCTTTCTTCCTCATTCGTCCGAGTGGCGTTGCCGCTTCCGCTAGATCGAGTCTTCACTTACTCGGTGGACTGCGAAGCTCCTGAGTTGGGCACCAGGGTGCTCGTTCCTTTCCGACGAGAGGAACGAATCGGCTTCGTTGTGGGGTATGGGGGCGACGAGGGGATAAAGGAGATCAAAACCGTCATCTCCGTCCTGGATTCACAGCCCTCGATCACGCAAGCGCAGATGGGTCTGGCTCGCTGGATTGCCGACTACTACATCACCTCCTTGGGGATTGTTCTCCGAGCTATGATGCCAGCCCTGCTCTCGGACACCTCCAGGGAGGTAGTAACCCTCCTCGACAGAGCGTCCCGTGGTGGAACGCCCAGAGAAAAGCGTGTTGTCGAAGCCCTTCTAAAGAATTCGCCACAGACCGTGCGGACTCTGAGGCGAAGCCTGCGCATGGGCTCCATTTGGCCTGAGATGAAGTCCCTAGCAGCAACTGGAGTTCTGGCGCTGAAAACCCGCCCCCCGCGTCCTCCCCCGGTTAAGACGGAGAAGATTGTGCGGCTTAGACGGTGGATCGACGATCTTGAGGAGTTAGAGGCATTGACTGGGCGTGCCAGACGACAAGCTGATGCGTATAAGAGCCTTGCGGTGTCCGGAGGAACTGTCGAGTTGGCGCACCTCACCGGACGGTCGAGATTCAGTCGAAGTGTGATCCGCGGGCTGGAAGAAAAGGGTCTGGCGGTCGTGGAGGATCGAATCGTTGAGCGGGACCCGTTCGGTAGCGATTCAATCGTCGAGGATCCTCGTCACACTCCGACCGGACCTCAGGCCAGTGCCATAAGAGCGCTGATAGAGGCCTTCGATAAGGGAAAAGGTGAGCCCTTTCTGCTCCACGGTGTAACCGGTTCTGGGAAGACCTTGATCTATTTGGAGCTTCTCAGCCATGTCCTTGCCCAGGACCGAGGTGCCATCATACTCGTGCCTGAGATCTCACTGACACCACAGACGGTGTCTCGCTTTCGTGCCCGTTTTGGCGATCAGGTGGCTGTCCTCCATTCGGCGCTCTCCGACGGAGAACGATTCGAGGCTTGGCAGCAGCTCCGATCGGGGCGCCGCCGTATAGCGGTTGGCGCCCGTTCAGCACTTTTTGCGCCGGTTGCCCGCCTAGGCGTCATCGTCGTGGATGAAGAGCACGATGGGAGCTATAAACAAAGCGAATCGCCACGGTATCAAGCGAGAGATATGGCGGTGGTGCGGGCAGCACATGAGGATGCTCTTTGCGTTCTCGGAAGCGCTACTCCGGCGTTGGAGACCTGGAGCAACGTGCAGCGTGGCAAGTTCCACTGTCTCTCCTTACACGATCGCGTTGGTGGTGGAAAGCTGCCTCCCGTTCGTGTAATTGATCTGCGCGAGGAGCGGCGGAAAGTTCGACGGTCTGCAGAAGCTTTAACAGAGGGGGGCGTGGTGCTCACGGACCCTTTGATCGAAGCCATGCTAACCCGTCTAGAACGCAAAGAACAAACGATTCTACTCCTGAACCGAAGGGGGTACTCCTCATTTATCCAGTGTCTGGAATGCGGCGAAGTCGAGAATTGCTGTCACTGTTCGATTTCGTTGACCTACCACCGTGGGAAGGGCCGACTTATCTGCCATCACTGTGGACATAACCAGCCAGAACCCTCGAGGTGCCCTCGCTGTGGCTCCACGGGTCTCTCTTTTCGAGGCCTGGGTACCGAACAGGTGGAGCGAGTTGTGGCCGAAACGTTCCCTGAAGCTCGGTTAGCACGGATGGATCTGGATACCACCTCTGGAAAGTGGTCACATCACGAGATCTTAGGTCGAGTAGAGCGGGGGGAAGTCGATATCCTTCTAGGGACTCAGATGATTGCCAAAGGCCTTGACTTCCCGAAGGTGACTTTGGTCGGTGTAGTGAACGCCGACGTGGGTATAAACATGCCGGATTTCCGAGCGAGTGAGAGGACCTTTCAGCTCTTGAGCCAGGTGGCCGGTCGAGCAGGGCGGGGCACTCTAGGAGGCGAGGTACTCGTACAAACCTGTTTACCCGAACACTACTCAATCCAAGCGGCACTCACCCATGATTACTCAGCTTTTGCTGACAGGGAGTTGATAGAGCGCCGAGAGCCTGCATATCCGCCGGTCGTTCGACTCATCAACGTTGTGATCAGCAGTCCCAATCTGGAAGCTGCCGCTCGGAATGCTGAAGCTGCTGCTGAGTGGCTTCAAACCACAGTGATCCCTGCAGTCCCTGTGGATCTCGTAGGGCCTGCTCCTTCCCCGATAGAACGGCTTCATGGACGGTGGCGATGGCACTTCTTTCTTCGAAGTGCCTCTGTTCGAGCACTCGGTGAGGTTGCCTGGAGGCTCCAGTCGGAGTTCCGAATGCGAGGTACGGATATACGTTTGGCCATTGACCGAGATCCTCGAGCACTCCTTTAGCGATGAGGCAGGTTTAGTGACGGGTGCCTCTGAGGGTGTTCTTCTGTAGAGTGTGATGACCATAGAGCTTGAAAGCCCTACTAAAATCGTCAGTGGAGTCGCTGATGGGCTGCCTGTCCTTGAACGCATCTTATGAGCCATTAACTATCATCCCGGCTCGTCGCGCTATTCGGCTGATCCTTGACAGGAAAGCCGAGATTCTCGAAGTGGACGAGGAGCGCGAGTTCCGATCGCCTCATATCCAACTTCCCTTTCCAACTGTTATCAGGCTCGTAACCTACGTCCACGTTCCACGACGCTTCCGCCGTCAGGTCACGAACACTTTTCTGTTCGCTCGAGACGGCTACAGATGTCAGTACTGCGGGCGGCATAGAGGACAACTCAAGGGAAGGCAGTTCCTTACGAAGGATCACGTTCTTCCACTATCCCGGGGTGGAGGAAATTCTTGGGAAAACGTAGTGGCTTCTTGCTCCTCCTGTAACAATCTCAAGGGAGATCTTCTGCCCTGGGAAGCGGGCATGAAGCTTCTTGCCGAGCCCAGGCAACCGAACTATGTCCGATTAGTGTGGAAAGTGCGGAGGGTTACACCGACACAGGCCAAGTATATCCGAATGTTCTATGGAGTGAAGGTGCTCTCCAGCTTGCGGAAAGATAAGGCGTGATTGGGACTCAAGAGGTCCAACACATTCAGAGGGCCTGCTCGACGACTTTAGTGGTTTCAGCAGGTCTTCCCGGCGAACAAAAATAATCCACACTGTAATTCGCCGGCCCTGGCAGTTGGTATAGCGGAGGTGTCCGCCACGGGCCATCTTCCCGGACCATGGATGATGAGAAAGGTAGTGAGCGCATAAAGGACCGTCAGAGACCGATTCCGATCAGAGACGTTCTCGGAGAGGTGGCTTCTGTCCCGGTGTCTGGAATCCGAGACCAGAAAGACCAGTCGAAGACTTCGAAGGGATCGCGAGTCTCAAAGAACCCGATCCAAAAGGGTCGGTCGCGAAGAGATCCTACTGGACGCTCAGGAAGTCGGGAGAAGACCAAAGCGGTGAGGGAATCTGTCGAGCGCCGTCCCCTTCACGCTACTCCCATCGAGAGTCTGCCCTCCCGGAATCTCGAGAGTGAGGGGTCGGGGTGGATTGTGCGTCTTTCTGGACGAGGGTCGGTTGGGTTCCAAGGAGATAGGGGCGCCCAGCTCTTGCACCTCACTTTCTTCAAGGCTGTAGACCCGTTGGTGGCGGTTCGGGAATCTCTTGCTCTGGGGAAGTCGATTGAAGATTTCTCTGACGAGCAGCTTTATGAGTTGCTGGTGTTGGCGAAATCGGTTGACTGAGTCTCACAGTCCTACTCAACGATCATCTTGATGATCTGCTTGACGTCTAACGTTTATCTGCTTCGTAACATCTTAAAGTCCAAAAGACGCAATTCAAACTCAACAAGACGGGTGGTAGCGGTGTCTTCATGGTTGTGAGGGATGACCTATCGGACGGAGAGCTCGTTCGAAAGGCCCGAGAAGGTGATAACGGTGCCTTTGGGACCCTCGTCAGCAGATATATGAGGGCTGCATACGCAGTGAGCCGGTCAGTGACCGGTGGGCATCAAGATGCAGAGGATGCTGTTCAGGAGGCTTTCATAGTGGCGCTTGAGCGGCTTGAGGAATGTAGGAGTCCGGACCGATTCTCAGGATGGTTCTTGGCCATCGTGAGGAACCGGTCTCGGAATCTCGTTCGGAGAGAGATCCTTCGGGATACGGAAGACGTGCCGAAAGGGGCCGCGGACACAGGTCGGACTCCCGAACAGGTTAGGGAGCAGACCGAGCTCCAAGAGCGATTACAGAGTGCTTTGCAAAGGTTGCCGCAGGTGCAAAGAGAAATCGTGCTGTTACATGATCTGGAGGGTTGGAAGCATCGTGAGATTGCTGAGCGGCTTGAGCTTCCAGCGGGCACGATTCGATCGCATCTTCACTTTGCACGCAAGGCATTAAGGAGCGACCGAGTTCTGTCTGAGCTGCGATTAGAGACGGGAGAGACGGTATGACCAGTAATGATCGAGGAGAGAGAGATGGGTCGGATCCCAGGGGGCGAGATCCAGATTTCCGGGTTCTCGATCCTGAATTGCGGTATCCAGGATATTGGGTACGATTCCGGGGACGCGTCATGGAGAGGGCTGCGGACGGGCTCCGCCGCCGCCGCCTTAAGGAAGTAGGTGTTGCTGATCTGCTCCAGTCATGGGCCAGATGGCTCGTCCCCGCCGCCGCAGTGGCTTCGGTTGTTGCGGGGGCCCTTCTATCCAGGAGTACGCCGATCTTGGCGATCGGAGTGGAGGAGAGCCTCAGGATAGGGCTCGAAGACCAGACTCTACCGAACCTAATGGATCAAGATGCTTTCGGCGATCCTTTCCTCCTCATAGACGAGACTTTCTGATGCCTTTGAGAGAAGTGTCCAAGGTGAAAGTGATTGCGAGTGTGGCCCTTACGCTGCTTTTCGGAAGTGGGATAGTCGTTGGGATGGCTTGGGAACGAACGGTGAGCGCCAGCACACCTGAGGATGTCAGTGATGAAACGAAGCCAGAGAGAAGCGGTGAGCGACGCCGCATGATTGTAGAGGAAGTGAGTCTCACGGCACCCCAGAAGACGTCAATCGATTCACTCGTGTCGTTCTATAGGGACCGGATGTCGGAGTTGGGTCAGGAATTCCGCTCAAGGTACCGCGCTGGAATCGGTGATCTGAGGGAGGAGATCAAGGAAGTTCTGACCGAAGATCAGGTCCAGATGTATGAGGCTCTTTTGGAGGAAAACGACGACAGACGACGTGCTAGACCTATCCAGAACCCTAGACAGTAAACCCCATGATCAAGAAGACGATATTCGCCCTCGGTGCTGCAGTAGTCCTGAGCTTTCCGGCGATCGCACAGCAGCGGCCGCTTTTGGATGAAGCAGCAACGCGCATCACTCTCGACGACGCTGTCGCTCGAGCAGTAGTCCTTAATCCGCAGATGGCTCAGTCCGAGCAATCGGTGGTGAACGCCGGAGAGTCGCGGCGCACGGCGTTGGGGGCGTTCCTACCAAGTCTGAGTACCAATTCCGGGATGTCCATGCGGAGCACGGAGCGGTTCGATCCCGGCACCGATCGGCTCGTGACGGGGAGTACCAACTCCTACAACGCAGGACTCAGGGCGAGTTATACTCTGTTTCAGGGTGGCCAACGTTTTTCAGAGCTAGGGCGCGCACGGGCGGATCTCGCTGTCGCCGAGGCTCGTCGGGAAGACCAACGTTTCAACGTGGTGCTTGAGACCAAGAGCCTTTTCTTCCAGGCGCTCCGCCAGGAGGAGCTTCTTGAGGTCGCGCGCCGACGAATAGAGCAGGCGACACAGAGTTTGGACATGACGCGGGCTCAGCAGCAGGTTGGAGGGGGAACGACGTCGGACACCCTTCGGGCTCGGCTTGAGCTCATCAACGCCCGCCAGGCCGTACTCAACGCCGAGAGTCAAACGCGAGCCGCCCGCTTTGGCCTCGGTCGGCAAGTCGGGTTGGCTGAGCCTGTGATTCCGGTAGTGCCTGAGGATCTCGCTCCGAGCCCTCTTCCTTTCCAAGAGGCTGAGCTTCTTGAGGTCGCGGAGAATCAGGCACCATCGGTTCTGGCCGCCCGCGGAGCTGTCTTGGCTGCTCAAGAGGCCTACTCCTCCTCCAAGTCTGTCTACATTCCGAGTTTGTCCTTGAGTAGTGGGTACAATTGGTCGAATCAGCAGGCGTCGTTCACGGGGGGAAATGCGAGCTGGAACCTGGGCTTCAGCATGAGTTATTCGCTCTTCAACGGGTTCTCACGTGAGGCGAATATCATAAGGGCGGAGTACTCGACAAGGGTTGCTCGACTTCAGGAAGACGAAGCTCGACTGCGGTCCCATGAAGAAGCTGATGTGGCGCTCCGCTCGCTTGAGACGGCGGAGCTGGCGATCGGTATCGCAGGGGAGGCTGTGGCTGTTGCCGATGAGGATTTGCGTGTGACTCGGGAGCGCTATCGGGTGGGTGTGGCTATCATTCTTGACGTCGTGACTAGTCAGATCGCGTCTGACCAAGCAAGGGTGGATCTCGTGAATGCGCGCTATGACTATGTGCTCGCGAGGGCGCAGCTCGAGGCGATACTAGGGAGGGATCTGTGAGCGACCTGATCATCCGGACCAACGGCATTCGGAAAGATTATGTTCTCGGGGCCGAGACCGTCCGTGCTCTACGTGGTGTGGATTTGGAGATCCGCCCTGGGGAGTTCGTCGCTATCATGGGTCCGTCCGGAAGTGGCAAATCGACGTTTATGAACCTCATCGGTTGCCTGGATACCCCCTCAGATGGCCATTATTGGTTGAATGGCGCCGAGGTAAGCAACTTGAGCGACGACGAGCTCGCCCGCATACGCAACCGGGAGATTGGATTCGTCTTCCAGACCTTTAACCTGCTTCCTCGCGCGACTGCACTCCACAACGTCGAACTCCCTCTTATCTATGCCGGTGTGAGTGCGAAGGAGCGCAGGCGCCGAGCTGAAGAGAAGTTGGTTCTCGTTGGCTTGGGCGATCGTATGGGTCATCGACCACCCGAACTCTCCGGGGGACAGCGGCAACGTGTGGCCGTCGCCAGAGCGCTTGTCAACAATCCAGCCCTCCTCCTGGCGGATGAGCCGACGGGAAACCTCGATTCGGTCACTAGTGAGGAGATGATGGGCGTGTTCGTGGAGTTGAATCGTCAAGGGCAGACGATCGTTATTGTTACGCACGAGCACGATATCGCGGAATACGCCAAACGACAGGTCCATCTTTTTGATGGACTGATCGCGAAAGATTTCGAGCACGCACAGACGGGGATACACGTATGACGCCGATTCAAAGGGTTGGAGCGTGGAGTACGATTCTCCTAGTTCCGTGGATTTTTGCTTGTGATACGGGTGAGGCGGAGGAGGCGCCGACGCTTCAGCGGATAACGGTGACGCGGGGTGACCTCATGATCACTGCCGAGGCGACGGGACTTCTCGAGCCCCTTCGCGAGGTAGAGGTCAAATCGAAGGCGTCGGGTGAGATTCTTCGCCTGTTCGTGGACATTGGCGACGAGGTTGCACCAGGAGCGCTCCTCGCCGAGATCGATCCTCGAGACGTGCGAAACGCGTCCGATCAGACGGAGGCTGACCTTGAGGTCGCACGTGCTAGGCTTGAGATCTCCCAAGCACAGCTAAGGCGCTCTGAGGAGCTCTTGGCATCCGGAGTCATCTCACTCCAAGAGCATGAGAGTAAGAACTTGGATTATGCGAACTCGCAGGCGACGTTGGTGAAGGCAGAGACCAATTATGAGTTGAGCCAGCTTCGCCTCAGTGACGTGACCATCCGCGCTCCGCTGGCGGGTACGATCCTCCAAAAGGACGTCGAGGAAGGCCAGGTCATCCAGTCCGCCTCACAGAATGTCTCCGGCGGGACGACTCTGCTTATCATGGCCAATCTCGAAACGATGCAGGTCCGGACTTTGGTTGACGAGACCGACATGGGTGAGATTCGGAATGGCATGGAGGCTACGGTCATCGTAGAGGCCTTCCCGGACCGGAGCTTCGTCGGAACCGTGGACAAGATTGAGCCCCAGGCCGTCGTACAACAGAATGTTACGATGTTTCCGGTGATTGTGACGCTTGATAACAGCTCGGGACTTCTCAGGCCCGGGATGAACGGAGAAGTCGTGATCGAGATCGCTCAAGCGCCTGATGTACTGCTGATTCCGAATAATTCCGTGGTGAATCCACAAGACGTCCAGCCGGCCGCGATGGCGTTGGGGCTAGATCCCGATGACCTCGACATGCGTAGCCTGTTCGCCGGACGAGGTAGGGGCGGTCCAGGTGCGCGTGGGCAGGTTGGATTCCAGGGAGGCACCCGAGCGGGTGGGGCTCGCCCTGGTACCGGGCAACCAGGCCGTCGGTCGGGGGCTGAAGCGCTGCGTGACGGTTCCACAGAGGAGTCGCCGGGTGGCGGTCTCGAGAGCAACCGAGGTTCCTCTGCGAATGGTGGTGGACCCTTTAATCAGGAACTGCGTGATTCCTTGAGGGCGAGGATCGACAGGGGAGACATCTCACAGGACTCGGCCCGGGTCCTCCTCATGGGTCGGTTTAGAGATGGCTCCGAGGGAAGGGGATTCGACCCTCAACAGGCCGGTCAAGGTGGCCAAGGGCCCACAGCACAGCGGAGAGGGGTCCGACCCGCCGTAGTGTTCGTGTTCGGGGAGGATGGAGTCCCTGCGCCGCGCCCAGTCATGATCGGTCTCAACGACTGGGATTTCACGGAGATCGTGAGCGGATTGGACGAAGGCGAGGAACTCGCCGTCATCGGGGCCGCGCAACTCCGTGCGACCCAAGATGAGTTTCTCAACCGGATAAGAGGGCGGATGACACCGTTCGGTGGTGGAGGGCGGGTAATCCGTTAGATCCTATGCTGATTCGTGAAATTATCTGGGTGGCATTGTCGGCTGTTCGGGCGAATGCACTTCGCTCATTCTTGACGACTCTGGGGATCATCATCGGTGTTTCCGCCGTGATCACCATGGTGGCGTTGGGCGAGGGGGCACAACGTACAGTGGAGGACCAAATCACCCGCATGGGTACCAACGTTCTGACCATTCGGGCCGGTCAGAGATTTCATGGGGGTGTCTCCACCGGCGATACGGAGGATCTCACGGTGGAGGATGCTGAAGCTCTCCAGGGCCAATCGGGGGGCCTCTTGAAGATATCGCCGGAAGTGAGCTCCCGTGTGCAGCTCTCGTATCTCCGATGGAACTCCAACAACCAGGTTCGCGGAGTCTGGCCCGATTACTTCGATATGTACAATCTCAGTGTCGAGCACGGAGAGATCTTCGGCCAGGGGCAGTTACAGGGGCGTCGCCGGGTGGCCGTGCTCGGGTTCGCAGTACCCGAGGCATTGGGGACACCCGCGGGCGTGCTCATCGGAAAGACTATCCAGATTCGCGGACAGCCGTTCGAAGTGATCGGTGTCCTCGAGGAGAAGGGAGACGCGGGGATGTTTCGTCCCGATGATGAAGTCCTCATTCCCACGAGCACGGCGCAGTTCAGGGTTTTTGGAGGACGTCGTCGACTCTCATCGATTTACGCCCAAATCCCTTCCGTGGAGGTCATGGACGAGGCGTTCGGAGAGATCGACCGCATTCTCCGAAGAGTTCATCAAATCCGCCCCGGAGAGAGCACGGACTTCAGTATCCGGAACGCGAGTGACATGGTGGAGACGTTCAGCCAGACTACGCAGACGTTCACGATGCTGCTCGCGGGTATCGCGGGTATAAGCCTGATCGTGGGCGGGATCGGTATCATGAACATCATGCTTGTCAGCGTGACGGAGCGAACTCGTGAGATCGGGATACGAAAGGCTATGGGTGCCACTCGTAAGGCGATCCTCTTCCAGTTCCTCATCGAGGCGCTGGTCCTATGCGTGATAGGAGGTATGATGGGTGTCTTGGCGGGCGTTGGAGGGGCGGAGGCACTCACACGCGTTGCGAGTTGGGATACAGCGGTTGCACCTGAGGCTATCATTACGGCACTGCTTTTTTCGGCTGGAATCGGACTGTTCTTCGGCATCTGGCCGGCTCAGCGCGCGGCGAAGCTGGATCCAATCGACGCCCTCAGGTACGAATAGACGGGAACCCTCCGGCTTAGATGGGCGAGCTTCCCGAATAGACCCCTAGAGTAACCAGGCGAGTCCAACTCCTGGTCTACTCCCCTTCGACTGTAAAGCCGGTGTCGACGTTTTCGGAGACAAGTGACGGGAGAATCAATTCGCCGGTTCGGTGTTTGTTACTTACGAAATCAGCCGAAGCATCTTTTGTCGGTCGGCCAACACGTTAACCCGGAACCCGTGCTGGCCTGTTTCGGGTTGTCGTCTATCGTTGGACTCGCGGGCTTCGTAGAAAGGTTTCTCGAACCTCTCTGATTCACATACGGTGGCGTTATGATCGAGTTTGACGAGCTGACAAAGACATACGGTCCGACCCACGCGGTCGAAGGTCTTTCTCTCCGTGTAGAACCGGGTCAAGTGTATGCACTTTTAGGTCCAAACGGGGCCGGTAAGACGACGGCGCTTCGTTGCTTAGCGACCCTCTTGGCACCGACGGCTGGGGCTGCCTACGTCGATGGAGCCGATGTGCATGAACGACCCCTCTATGCCCGTGGGAAGATCGGATTTCTCGCAGCCTCGATGGGGCTCTATGAACGGCTGACGCCGGTGGAACTTCTGCTCTATTTTGGTCGGCTCCAGGGCGTCGGAGAGCGCATTCTCGAGAGTCGCGTGAACAATCTCGTGGAAGTCTTCGGCATAAGGGCCTTCAAGAATCAGCGATGCGGGACACTGTCGACCGGTCAGGGACAACGCGTATCGGTCGCGCGAGCCCTCGTTCACGATCCGCCGGCTCTGATCTTGGATGAGCCGACGATGGGTCTCGACGTGCTGAGTGGGGAAGTCATCTATCGGTTTATTGAAGGTGAGCGTGATCGCGGCAAGGCGATCCTCTTCTCGACCCATCAGATGACGGAGGTGGAACTTCTCGCCGATTGTGTCGGTGTGTTGAGTGGAGGGTGCTTGGTAGCGGAGGGGACTCCGGAATCCTTGCTCAAACAGACCGGAGAAAAGAATCTGACCCGGGCTTTCCTCGCACTGGTCGGTGATCGGACATGACGACGGCCTGGATCGTATTTCGGAAGGAGCTTCGCGAGACACTCCGGGATCGCCGCACCCTGCTGATGATGGTGGTTGTCCCTGTTCTGCTATATCCGGCGCTTCTCGTAGCAACGGAACAGCTGGCTCTCGTGGGATTCCGCCAACTTGAGGCCGAGCCGGCTACGGTCGGCGTCGCGGGATCCGGTTCTGTGAATATCCTCCGCTTTCTGGAGCGGCGCGACGGAGTGACGGTGGTCGACGTGCTTGACCCGGTAGTCGCGATTCGTGCCGATTCTGTACAGGCAGTTGTAGTCCTAGGGCCTCGGCCAATAGCGGGTTCCACACAGAGTGCCACGGTGCTCTACGACGCCACCGATGAGCGCTCCCTTCGGGCGAGGAACGTCCTCACCGAATCATTGAGGGATTGGGGGGAAGGGCTTCTAGCCGAACGGTTGACCGAGCGTGGCCTTCCTCTGAGTTTTGCCACGCCTCTGGCGTTGGCTGACTCCTCCGTGGCCCGCGCCGAAGAGCTCGGCGGATATACGCTCGGCAGGTTCTTGCCTATGCTACTGATCTTGGTGACGCTACTGGGCACTTTCTATCCGGCGATCGACCTGGCTGCGGGAGAGAAGGAACGGGGAACACTCGAGACACTTCTCACCGCGCCGGTTCCGGCCAGCCAGATTGTATTCGGAAAATTTCTCACGGTAGCTCTGATCGGGGTCGTTGCCGCCGCCCTGAATCTCACCAGCATGCTACTGACGTTCCAGACAGGCCTTTTTCAATTGGGAGCGACGCTCGACATCGAGTTTACGCTACCGCTGGAAGCAGTGCTGATCATCTTCGTCACCCTGATCCCGCTCTCAGTTCTTTTCGCTTCGCTCTTCCTCGGGATAGCCGTCCGATCCCGATCGTTCAAAGAAGCCCAGACCGCTCTTACGCCTCTTTATCTGGCCGTGATGATACCCGCTCTGCTACCAGCCTTCCCAGGAATTGATTTCACGGTGGCGCTTGCCGCTGTTCCGGTGGCGGGGGTCGGTCTCTTCTTTCGGGAGCTTATGAGTGGGAGTCCGGCTGTAGTCCCTAGTGCGATCGCTGTGATTACGACTGGATTTTGGGCTGCAGCCGCCCTGGCTTTTGCGTCAAAGTCTTTCGGGCGGGAACAAGTTCTCTTTGGAGAGGGGGATGCCCGGGTACGGGCTCCGGGAAATGCATGGCGGAGGTTTCGAGGTTTGGCCGGCCCGTCGGGGGCAACCCCTCAGGTTGGGCAGGCTGTTGGGCTAATCGTTGTCGTCGGAGCGCTGTTCTTCTACGGAGGTTTTCCGCTGCAGGCTCGACTGGGTCAAAACGGGCTGTTTCTTTCTGAATGGCTCTTTCTTTTTCTCCCGGTGTTGGTGCTCATCTGGTGGGCCGGTCTGAATCTCAATGAGACTCTGTCGCTGAGCCGCCCGCGCCCACGACACGTGCTCGCGGCGCTGCTCCTGATCACTGGCGGAGCTCCGGTGGGATGGTTTCTCGCTTGGGTACAGGGCTTTGTTTTACCCATACCTTGGGAGCTCCTCGAGGGACTCGACGAGCTTATCACAGCAGAGAGCCCCTCCCAATTTCTGTGGCTGATCGCTCTGTTCGCCCTCACACCGGCCATTTGTGAAGAGGTCGTCTTTCGCGGCGTGTTCTTGGCCGGGACACGGGGTCGTGCGTCCGCGCTGCGAATCGTTGTCTTGAATGCCGTCGTTTTTGGGGTTTTCCACGTCTCTTTCGAGTCCGTGTTTCGCTTCCTGCCGACTGCGTGGCTGGGGTTTCTTTTGGCTTGGTCCGTCATGAGTACTGGCTCGATCTGGGTAGGAGTGCTCATGCACTTCGTCAATAACGGAAGCATCGTCTTGATTGCTTCGGTGCCGGATCTTCGGGCTTGGTTCGAGACGGCGGGCGATGGACCACCGTGGATTCTCTTGCCACCGGCAGTGCTTGCAATTGTTCTAGGGTTTCACCTGATGCCGCCCTTACGTGTGGGCAGGGAAAAGTCTAGAACGCAGTCGAGGTGACTACAGGAATCAGGGCAGCAACAGGGGTTGGCGCTGACGGCGGGTCTCATATCTTCAGTTTTAAGCTGCTACCCTCCTACAACCCAAATACGATGACTGAGTATTCTAAGCGACTCCCGGGAGCCACACATCTTGAGTGTACATTCACAGGTGATATCGTAGAAAGTGAATTTCTCCACGGGTTATCTGCGGCCGGGAAACCGTATTTTGCCCGATACGATTTCGAGGCTATGTGTGCAGAGTTCCGCCCCGCTGATCTTGCTGCTCGCCGCGCAGACCTTTGGCGATACGAAGAAGTTCTTCCGGTTCGTGATCGGAGGTTCCAGATAAGCCTAGGGGAAGGCTGGACGCCCCTTCTCGAATCTCCTCGCCTTGCCACCCGCATGGGTGTTGGCAGGGTCTGGGTCAAGGATGAGGGACAAAATCCGACAGGTAGTTTCAAGGATAGAGGCCTTTGTTTGGCAGTGTCGAGAGCCAAAGAGCTAGGGGCTACAGAGCTTGCTCTTCCGTCTGCTGGAAACGCGGGGGGTGCCGCATCGGCTTACGGCGCTGCGGCCGGACTTCCAGTCCACGTGGTGGTCCCCACGGACACACCGGATCCGATCATCGCTGAGATGAAGGCACTCGGAGCTGATCTACAACTTCTCGATGGCCTCATCACCGATTGTGGTGCGATGGTGAAGAAGGGTGTTGAGGAACACGGTTGGTTTGATCTCTCCACGCTCAAAGAGCCGTATCGTGTCGAGGGTAAGAAAACGATGGGGTACGAGATCTTCGAACAGCTCAAGGGTCGGCTACCGGATGGGATCGTCTACCCTACGGGGGGAGGTACTGGATTGATTGGCATGTGGAAAGCGTTTGACGAGATGGAGCGCCTAGGTTGGATAGGACCGGAGCGACCCAAGATGTTCTCGGTGCAGGCGGTTGGTTGCGCTCCCATGGTCCGTGCGTGGGAAAAGGGTGACGATGATGCGGAGATGTGGAACGATGCGGCCACCTACGCTTCTGGACTCCGTGTGCCCGGTGCTGTTGGCGACTACCTAATTCTTCGTGCCATTCGCGAATCGGATGGCGCGGCGGTTGCGGTTAGCGATCAAGATATGGCTGAATGGGTCTCCACCGTGGGACAAGCCACTGGTATCTTTGCCGCCCCGGAGGGTGGAGCGGTAGCCGCGGCCGTTCCACTTCTCGTAGAGATGGGAGCGTTGGATGCTGACTCGGAAGTAGTCCTTTTCAACACGGGTAGTGGGCTCAAGTACGTTGGCATGTCTCCCGTCAAAGAAACATAGTGAGCTTTCTTTGGCCTCTGTTGTGGTTTGCTCTCGGAGGTGTTGTCGCGTACGCATGGGTCTCCATGCGTCTCCGCATCCGAAAGACACTTGAGGTGACCCCTCCTCGCATCGAAGACGACGACGTCCGCCGCATTGTCGAGAATGGAGTGCTCGTCACTGACGACCCCGAACCCCTGGACTTAAAGAAGATACAGCGAGAAGAAGAAGAGTTTTGGGGGGAGAGCTGGGACGAAGTGGAAGAGATCTGACCAGTGCACCTAGTTCCGGTGAGGTGTTGTAGACTCGCAAAAACTCGTTCGATAATAAGATCTAGGAAAAGGAATTAGCCTTCTGCTGAGCGGAGCAAGAATTGACTATGGACCCCGGTGAAGACTTTCAGTTTGGTTGGTGGTTAGGTAGGATTCTTGCCGGTTCCACCGCCCTCCTTCTGAGCGCTTCCTGTGCGCCTCCTGATGTTCCGTCCCGCTTGAGTGAGCCGCTTCCCGAAGAGCTCCTCCGGCGTTTGGAACCCGATTCGCTCCGAGCTCGTTTTGTTCACGAGGGGTTATCCTATTATTACCTATGGTCTTCCAAGGGCCCTTGGGCGATCCACATTCTGCGGCTTGATGTGAGGCGCTGCGATTTGGGCTTTGAGGTGTTACCGGCTGGGCTAGCTGAACGGAACGGAGCGGGCCTCTCTACGGTGACGAAATTAGTTCATGGGGCGGGCTCATTTGTGCTGGCAGCTGTGAACGGAGATTTTTTTACACCTGAGGGTCGACCTCTTGGCCCAGAGGTTGCCGCCGGACGCCTACTCTGGCTCCGTTCGCGACCGGCTTTCGCTTGGCAACCCGGTGTGGTTCCATGGATCGGGACGGCTGAGTTAGATAGGGATGGGGGGCTTTTGGCAGGGCCGTGGAATTCCAAAGGGCAAATTGTTCCGGCTCACGTAGTTGGCGGTTTTCCAGAACTCTTAGATGATGGGCGCCCAGTGATGGCGCTCACTTTGGACCGAGGCCAGGACTTTGCTTCCGTCAGACACCCGCGAACGGCTGTCGGGTACGATTCGAACTCTCAAACGCTCTGGCTCTTGGTCGTGGATGGCCGCCAAGGTGCCTATTCTTCAGGAATGACGCTGCAAGAGCTCACGGGTACACTTTTGTCGGCGGGTGCGACAGAGGCTCTCAATCTGGACGGGGGAGGCTCATCTGTCATGATCGTGCGCGGTACGGTCCGCAGCCATCCCTCGGATCCAGATGGTGAGCGCGAAGTGCGGAACGCACTGGCGGTCGTTAGTGCTCCTGGGCATTGTCAGGCTGCTCACGGGCCCCTCTCAGACACCGGGGTGCTTCGGCCACTCTGAAGTCTTGCAAGTCTCCGCGCGAGAATCGATTGTGTCGATGAGCTAGAAAGCCGCACTAAGCCCTAGGGAAAATGAACGCTTTGGGCCAGGCTCGAAGAACCGGCCTCCGTAGGCGTTTACAGCAACCGCTGCTGAGTACACCTTGTCGAAAATGTTGGTAACGCTCACGAAGGGCGATACCTCAATGTTGCCGACACGCTGCCTAGCCAAGCCCGTTCGAAGATCCCACAGAGTGTAGCTTTGGGCCTCGGTGTCAGATCCGTTGGCGTCGTTGGTGTAGATTTTTCCTATGTAGTCTCCACGGACTTCGGCGTACCACGGACCTACGGGTGACGTGAATCGGAGAAGTCCTTCGAGACGGTGCCTGGCCAAACCGGGAATAAAGTTTCCGTCAAAGACCTCACCGTCCACCTCAAACTCGTCGAATTTGGCGTCGACGAGCGTGTAGGAGAGTTGCGCGAAGAGATCCTCAAGAACCGCCCTTACAGAGGCCTCAAGTCCACGATTTGTGGATTTTCCGGCGTTTCGGTGAAAGACACGGCCGTCCTGCGCTGCGGTCTCAAATGGGACCAACTCATTTCTGAGCTTGGAACGAAACAAGCTCATTTCATATCCAAAGCGGCTACTTGCCTGGCCACGAAATCCGATTTCTCCAGTGTGTCCAGTCTGAGGATTCAGATTAGGGTTGAAGCCGCTGCTCCCATCGGGCTGATTCGCCAGCTCGGTCGTCGTGGGCGTGGCAAGAGATGTTGCGATGTTGGTGAAGACTGAGAGCGAAGGACTCGCTTCTACGACGACTCCCACGGTTGGGCTTAGCGCGTCCATGACCCGGGCACCCGACTCTGTACCTAGGCGGTCGGTGACCTCGAAGTCGAATCGATCGTAGCGCAACCCCGACAAGAGTGAGGCGCTCTCAGTGAGGGTAACGGCTGCTTGAACGAATAAACCGGAGGCCGTGACGGCTTCTAACTGGTCCTTCGTCAGGGCACCTTTGGCACCTCCATTATTACTGTTTTCTACCCGGTCGTCACGCTGGAAATCGAGGTCGAAACCTGCTCGCCAAGTGACTTCGCCTGGTTCACCACTACTCTCAGTAGAGACAACAGCACGGACGCCGTAGGCGTTTCGCGCGAGATCGATGATCCGCGGGGGGATGGGGTTGTCCATTCTCCGGAACAGGCCCCATCCGACGAATTCGGCATTGAAGTCACCCAAGGGTCCGGTCCACGTTATCCCCAACTGGCCCTGATGGACATCCTTCCGAGCGTTTTGTTTTATGTTGTACCCACGGGCGTTGACCGACTCATTGACATACATGTCAGTCCGGTTGAGGCCGCCCGCGCTTTCTCCGGCCAGATCGAAGAAATTACCAGTAAAGAGGAGAGATCCTCCGCCGGCCTTGACCCCCAGTTGGGTATTCACGTTCAGGCGGGTGGCCCCTCCGTATAGACTGTTGTCAGCGGCTACCGTACGAAAACCATCGTACGTCAAATGAGAAACGTTCACGAGATATGATGTTTCTTTTTGCGTACCCGATGTCGTGCTCTGAAATCGCATGAGGCCGTTATCTCCGAAGACGGCTTTAGCCTCTTGGCGTAAAGGAACATCTGGTGGAGTAATGGTTCGGAAGCTCAGCACCCCGCCACTGCCGTTACCGTATATAGCCGCGGCCGGTCCGCGCATGACCTCGGCGCGTCCGAGGGACCCAATGTCAAGGTGGTCCAGGGTGGACTGGCCGTCTGCCATCGTGGCCGGAATACCGTCTACGAGAATCTTGATTCCGCGCGCGCCGAACTGGGATCGAGCACCGAAACCCCGGATGGAGATCCGTTCACCTACCGTATAGTTGTAGCGGTTCTGAACCTGTAGGCCGGGAATTCCCTGAAGAGCTTCGTCGAGCGAGAATCCGGTATTACCGCGCTGAAGACTTTGCCCGCTCTGGACGGAGACGGCGTAAGGCGTCCGGGCGAGTTCGTCTGAGGAGCGCAGTACCGTCACCAGCACCGAGTCCAGAGGGATCACCGAGTCGGGTGGCTCCTGCCCGGCCAGTCCGGAGTTCCACAATACGAGTGTAGTCAGGGCCATCGCGAGTACCTCTGCAACCACACAGGTAGCCTTACGAACACAAACGGACGTTGTTGTCATTTCTCCCTCAAGGATTCCCCTTGTGAATCTCAGTGAATTTGCACGATCCTGGTACTGCGCAAGGAATCGTGCTTACGAGGACTATGTTTTCCCATAGAATCATGCCGACACAGATTAAGTCAGAGCCGCTGAAGCGACCAGTGTTCCCTGGGGCTAAGTTTTCGGCGTGTTGTCCTGCGTCAGCCACCCGACGGTACCATCACGTCTTGGCGGGTGACAATTTCCATTTCCGGAAAACGGAACCTAAGTGGCTCGGATTCAACGTCGCCCAAGGTCACAACGACATCGACAGATGCGCCTCTGGGTATGCCGCAAACCCAGTAGAACCCGTCGGTTCGCTCTACTGTCAGGTTGGATTCCCAATCTTGGCTTGTGAACACCTCGTCCAGTCCGAATCTACCGGTCGTGGAGCGAGCGATTTCTTGCCACGAGATCTTGATGTTGGAGCCGATTGCCGGATTGCCCGCAGCGTCGTGAACGTAACCGACTAGAACACCTAGGTTGCCCTCGGCGACTTCTGGTTGTTGGCACAGAGCAACGAGTGAGGCCATTAGACCGGACGACTGCAGCCGAACTGACACGACCTCCCCGGGGATCGCGTCGACGTAGACGGACGGGGGTGCGAGACCAAGCGAGTCTAGCGCTGGATTCACCGCACTCACACCATACCGTCCTTGGGTGAGAGAGGTGAACCGGAACCGCCCCTCATCGTCAGTCTTGGTTTGCATCGATTCGTCCAGAAGAACAGTGGCTCCCTCGACTGGTTCAACATCCAGAGAATCCAATACCACGCCTTCTATAGTCCCGGAGCGGTAATCGAGCACCAGATCCCCCTGAAGGTTATTAACCCGAACGACCTGGCCACCTTCTTCTCGAATGGCGGCGAGCACTATTCGCTGCCGACCTCCATCTAGGACTGTGCCGGTGAGGATGGGCATGCGAATGGACCAGTCACTTATGATCCACGTTCCGTTGGGAAGGCCTTCGAACTTCAGGTGGCCGCCCAGCCTCTCGGCGTTGGGCACGTCCAAGTACTCATAACCGTAATCCAACGATTGAAGATGACCGCCCTGGGCGTCCAACCACAGTACGCCACTGATTTCCACAACACCGCGGTTCTTGGTGGGTTTGAATGCCAAGCCCAGAAGCCCCGCTTCTTCATCTCTCCCCTTGGTCAGATTCATACAGTGTGTATCAAGAAACGGATCGGAGAGAAGGACGTCGGCGTCGGGCGCGTAGTAGACGCTACCGTCACCCTCGGGACGGACGAAACCCTGGCTCAGGAGGTCGTCTACGTCCAGGCTGTTGAAGGGCCTCCGCAGCACCTGCCGTAGAATGCGACTGTCTTCTTCTTGGACTCGACGCCCACGTGCGTCGAGCTCCCTTACATACCGTCGGAGGACGTAGCGATAGGTACCTCTTCGGGTTGTTTGTGACGCGGCTTCGAGCGCTTTGCGAGCTTCCTCCCAGACTCTAGCCGTCGCAACGCCGTCCTCGGGCCGAATCTCGCAGCGGCGATTACTCTCGACTTCAAGACCCGACAACAGGATTGCCTCCAGTGGTGCTTCGATCCGCTGCACAGCGTTTTTCGCCCCGTCGAGGGCGATGATGTCCGTTAGAACACTGGCGTGACCGATTCGGTCTGCCCTCAGCTGGAACCGACCGCTGCGGTTGATCGGGAAACTGAAACGGCCCGCAGTGTCGGTAAGCCTCCAAGAGAGCTGATCTCCTGATTCGCTCAGAAGGATTATCGCGGCGCCCTCAATTGGCGCACCGGTCTCGGCTTCGACCAAGGTTCCCAAGATCGCTTGGGATTGGGCTGAGGTAGATTGAACCGAAAGAGTGAAAAGGAGCAGGCCCACTTTGAACGTGCCCAGAGATCGGAGTGGAACGATGCTGGAGCAGGTCATGATGGTAACCTATATGTTCTTATGGTCAGGGGATTTCACGTCTGTACCACGTAGTGGCACCAATGGATCCATAGAGTTCTAGCACGGAGCTTGCTGCTAACTACTCAATGCTGGTGTGCGATAATCCCTCACCGAGAATTATCCATTCTTGAGGCAGCACTTTGACCTGAGTAGAATCACTGACAGTGTTAGGGGAATACCCCAGGGTGAATTGTCTCGCCTGCGATCTCGGTGCGGTAAGGGAGGGCGTCACCCCAAGGAGATGGAGGCGATCGTGATAGCAAGAATGGTGAAAGTGTCGATTCTGTTTGCTGGGCTGTGGGTATTTTTGATTGTGGTTCCCATTCCCGGCCTGGGCCAGAGGAGAGGTTTTGAGCCTACCGACTACTACAAAATGGTCGAAGTGGAAGACGTAGCCGTTTCCCCGGATGGCAACCTCGTGGCGTTCACTCAGACTCGTATCCTTGAGCAGGAAAATCGTCGCCGCAGGGAAGTCTGGATGCAGGGTCTACTGAATGGACGACCAGACGGCGAGCCGTATCGGTTCACGGACCCGACGGTTGACTCTTACTCACCGAGCTGGTCACCTGACGGCTCACTGCTCTCATTCACCTCCATGCGGGGTGAGGATGATAATTCCACCTGGTTCGTGCATGTTGCGGGCCGCGGTGGCGAGGCGTTCCATATCGAAGGAGTGCGCGGAGAGCCTGTCTGGTCTCAGGACGGCGAGTGGATCGTTTATCTTGCAGAACCAGATGGATCACTACCCGACGAACGAGAGGGTTGGATCGCACCGGATGCTCTCACGGGCACCCTAGATTCTCAGCGGTTCGACGGTCGGGTCATAACCTCTACCCGCTATAAGCGGGATGGCACTCTCTCTCTACGTCCTCATTTTTCTGTCGAAGATGCCACTGACCTCTATTTAGTTTCCTCCGAAGGTGGCAGACCGAGGCGACTTACTAGCCTTCCGTTTGACAAAGCCGACGTAAGTTGGGCGCCGGATGGTCGCTCGCTTTTTTTCACAGGTGATGAGCGTCAGAATGACGAGTCGAACGAGCAACTGACCCGTGACATCTGGTCGGTGCGAGTCAACGACGGGTCCGTAACTAGTCTTACAACCAATCCGGGCTCTGAGACGGCACCAGTTCCGTCTCCTGACGGTACCCGACTCGCTTTTCTCTCTAATCCTGCTCGTGGAGAGCAGTTGGATCTGATGGTTGTGTATATTGGGACTGGCGGCCGATTCCTAGGGGTTCCGCTAAATCTGACAGAGAGTTGGGATCTTGATCCAGGCCCTCCCCAGTGGACCGCCGATGGGACCGGAATCCTCTTTTCAGCAGTCACTGGCGGTGATCGTCACCTCTTCCGGGTTCCGGTTGCCGGTGGGCCTGTTTCGCCCGTGACTCAAGGTGAACGTCGGCTCACCAGTATTTCAGTCTCCGAGCGGGGGCATATCATAGCGTATGCAGCTACCGATGCCGTTACCCCCACTGAATTATATGTGGCTCGTGGTGACGGGACTGGCGAGTCGCGTGCGACGATTTTCAATGATGGCTGGTTAGCGGGCGTCACACTCGTGAGCCCGGAGCAGTTAACTTGGACTGTCGATGATAGCGTGAAGATCGAAGGGTGGGTAATTAAGCCGGTTAACTACACACCCGGACAGAAGTACCCGTTGATTTTGAAGATTCACGGGGGACCCCATGGCGCATATGGGAACACGTTTTTCCCAACATTTCATGCCCTTTCCGCCGCCGGATTCTTCGTGCTCTATTCCAATCCACGCGGATCGAGCGGTTACGGCCACGAGTTCAAGTATGCGACTCGCGGTCAGTGGGGGATCATGGACAGTGAGGATTTCTTGGAAGGAGTGGACGCCGCTTTAACGCGATACTCCGACGCTGACGGTTCGAGGCTAGGCGTCTCGGGAGGTAGTTACGGCGGATTCATGACAAACTGGCTCACGGCAACTTCGGATCGATTCCAAGCTGCAGTGACTTCCCGCTCGATCACCAATTGGGAGAGTTGGTGGGGATCGTCGGATGCCCAAGGACTCACCAATTATGAATTTCTTGGAACACCTTGGGAACGCCGTGATCTGTATCGCCGGTTGTCACCGATCTCTTACGTGGAAAACGTGACCGCACCGACACTTATCATCCACAGTGAGAACGATTACCGAACTCCGATCAGTGATGGTGAACAGTGGTTCATGGCACTAAAGAAGCTGGATGTCCCGGTGGAGATGGTTCGATATCCTCGGTCCTCGCATGGACTGTCACGCACGGGAGAGCCGTGGCTTCTCGTGGACCGTCTGGAACGTCTACGTAGTTGGTTTGAGCATTGGCTCATTGAGCAAGATCCCTCGGTCACAGATGGGGGCCCTTAGAGGCTTCTCGGAGCTTGAACTTGGATTGGATCCGCTGCACGATGAAGGGGAGCACGTGACAAATCGTTCGGGGCATATGATGGGTTTTTCTCCGGAGACCTTTGCTCTTCGCCGAAAAGCTGCCTTGGGAGCTCTTGAGGGTTCCGTCTTGGTGCTCCCGTCGGCGCCCCTCTCCTTCCGATCACGCGATACCGAAGCGAGATATAGGGCAGATAGTGACCTGTTCTATCTAACTGGGGTTGTTGATCCAGGGGCGGTAGCTGTGCTCCGACCCGGTGGTGATACCGGTGATTTCATCCTCTTCGTCCGACCACGTGATAGTACCGAGGAACGGTGGAGTGGGGAACGACTCGAGCTGGAAGATGTCGCAGAGGTGTTTGGAGCGGACGCTGTGTATAGCGACGAGATTCTTGCGCAAAAGTTGCCTGAACTCCTTGCTGGCGCCGATAACGTTTATTTCCGTTTAGAGGGTGGGGTAGGGCTTGAAAACCTGGTCACCACCGCCTTGAGCACTGCCCGCCTGAGGGGACCACGAACGAGGGCGGGGCCCTATGCAGTTGTGGATCCGGGACGATTGCTAGATCGGATGAGGTTGCTCAAGGACCCGGAAGAGTTGGACAGGATGCGGGGGGCAGCTGAAATCACGGTCAATGCTTTCTCGGAGATGTTGGCGACTGTACGAATTGGGTTAGGGGAATGGCAGCTAGAGGCGAGCATCGAAGAAGCGTTTCGTCGGAGAGGGGCTATGGGACCCGCATTTCCGACGATCGTAGGATCTGGTGCCAATGCGTGTATCCTCCACTATCGCGATAATTCCGGAATCATCGGTGAGCGCGACCTCGTATTGGTGGACGCCGGAGCTGAGTTGGATCTTTACGCGGCCGACGTTACGAGGACATTCCCGGCGTCTGGCCGGTTCACTGATGAGCAGTGCGCAGTTTACAATGTGGTGTTGACGGCTCACCAAAGTGCGATACAGACCGTTCGTCCGGGTGCGACGATCGAGTCGGTTCACGATACAGCGCGAAACGCGCTTGTAGACGGGCTGTTGGCTCTGAACACGCTCTGTGGGAACCGCGAGGAATTGATTGCTGAAGAGAGTTACAAGCCTTTTTTCCCACACCAGACTTCCCACTGGCTCGGGCTTGATGTCCACGACGTGGGAGCGTACCGCTGCGGTGAGCTATCACGTGCTCTGGAGCCCGGAATGGTCTTGACGGTGGAGCCCGGCCTCTACTTTCCCCCGTCCCTTGTAGAGGAGACCGACTATTCGGGTATCGGAGTTCGCATCGAAGACGACGTGGTAGTCACGCCCGAAGGCTATGAGGTGATCACCGAAGGCCTGCCTGTGACCGTCGATGGTCTTGAGGATCTCATCGGAAGCCGTGAATGACTACCGGTCTGGATGGGACTAACGTGTCGCGGAATCCTTCAGACTTGGGTCTTTTGGAGCGCTTGCGACAGCCCGGGCCCATTGTCACGGTCGAGCTTCGTCCTCCGCCGAGAGGGCTCACGGCCGCGGAAGGTATGAACACCTGGATTGACCTAAACCATTCCATCCGGAACCTGGCCTTGAGAGACGTTTTTGTCTTTCTCACTGACGACGCTGTCGGATCGCGTGAGGAAGAGAACCTGACGCACCTCTCCTCTAACGTAGGTTCGGACGTACCTCTCTCTCGGCTCATCCCTTTCCTCACCTGCAAGCACACCTTGGAACACTGTTTGATGTATGCGGATCGTGCTCAATCACTCGGTTTCGAAGCGCTAACAGTACTCGGTGGGGATACATCGGTAGGACCGGCTCGGTGCCTCCCTCACGCCTACATGCTTCGTGAGAGGATCCGAGAACGGCAGCCGGATCTTGCGCTGGGCGGGTGGACAAACCCTCACAGTGACATCGGCCAACAGGTGGAGTATCTGACAGCTGCAAATTTCTCTGCAGATTTCTTTCTAACCCAAATCGTATCTCACCACAGCATGGATCGGGTCGATGCCTTCCTAGAGGAATGCGCCCTCCGTAACGTAACGATACCGGGAATCTTCGGTGTCTTCTACTACCGAAGTGCCCACTCCGGGACGCTGGAAAAACTGAAGGAGTTCTTTCCGGTACCAGCGGAGCACCTGAGGAAGGAATTTGAATCGGGTGCCAAACCAGAAGAAGTTTTGGTTCGAACGCTCAATGCACTTCGGTCAGCCGGAGTAGATAAGGTGTACGTCAGCAACTTCGGGCATCGTCGTGTTCAAGACCATCTCACCCGGGTGTTGGTGGACCGAACCTCATGAGCGTGGGTTTTCTAGCATCAATTCCCGCTGCCGTACGCTCCCTGAACACCTGCCAAGATCTGGAGGGCTCCCTCAAGATTCTCAGAGGGGACATTGATGTGGACACCTTGGATCGATTCACGAATCGTCTCAAAGGTCTCCAGTGCGATCCGGACCCCCTCTTCCTTCGCGGCCTGTTCTCCTGACGCTTCAGCTTTGGCCATGCGTGAGTGGGTTTGGTCGGGCAGATAGATGCCAGGGACCTCATTGTGAAGAAACTCAGCCTCACGGAACGAGGTCAGAGGTCGCAAGCCTGCCACTAGAGGGACGGACAGCTCCGACGTCCGCTCCTGAAAAGCTCCGAGACGATCGGGAGCGAATACCGGTGGCGTCACCACGAATTGGGCTCCGGCGTCCACCTTCCACCGTAGACGGCTGAGTTCCCGTTCGTGATCGATCGCCACCTGGTTCACTCTGACGCCTATGACGAAGCGGGTGACTCCACCGATGGTGTTGCCGCCTGGATCGACCCCGCGGTTCAAACCGTGGACGATGTTCGTAAGCCCAATCGAATCTATGTCGAGTGGAGGAATAACATCTGGGAGGGACCCAGAGGCTGGCGACCGCCCGGTCACGAGTAAAAGGTTACGAATGCCTCCCGCGGCTGCCCCAAGCAGATCACTGATCATTCGAGCCATGTTTCGGTCTCGGCATGGATAATGAACGATCGTCTCGATCCCGATCTCCCGCTCAATCAGAAGTGCGGCAGGAAGACCGCTCATTCGGCCCGGTGCATGGGGACTGTCAAGGACGTTGACTGAGTCTGCACCGGCTTCCTGAATGCGACGGCACTGTTGGAACATCACGTCGAGCTCCCAGCCCTTTGGAGGTGTAATTTCCAGACTCACGACGAATGTGCCATCCGCGAGTTTCCGTCCCCACGCAGACCGTTCTCCGAGTGGCGCTTCGGGCTGTGTAGCTACATGTTCGGAGTCGAAATCAGTTCCTACTTGGACCCGGGTGACAGGCCGCAGGCCACTAACGAGGGCACGGATCTCCCGAATGTGGTCGGGGCTGGTCCCGCAGCAGCCACCCACGAATCGAGCTCCTGCCTCGATCATCCGCTGTGCGTATTGCGCCATGTAATCTGGGCTCGCCAGATAGATTTTCCGGTCACCCACAGATCTAGGAAGCCCCGCATTCGGCTGCGCACAGAGGGGACGGTCCGTGGCACGGGCCATCCGTTCCATCGCATCCAGCATCACGGCTGGCCCAACTGAGCAGTTAAGGCCGATTACATCGGCACCCCAACTGTCGAGTTCCGTCGCGGCATCCTCAGGTGATGTGCCATACGACGTGTGCCCGTCCTCTCCGACTGTGATTTGACAAAAGACGGGCGCGTCTGATCGGTCTCGAACCGCTTTGAACGCCTGTTCGAGCTCGTTGAGATCACTGAAGGTTTCGAGGACAAATCCGTCCACACCTCCCTCAAGCAGTCCCGTAACCTGACTGCCGTAGTATTGCTGGGCCTCATCCCGAGCGGTCGGACCGAGTGGCTCGATCCGGACGCCAAGAGGTCCGATTGCTCCGACGACAGACGCTATTCCTCCAGCTGCCCGCCGAGCTAACTCTACGGCACGTTGATTGATCTCCTCAGTTTTATCAGCGAGGCCGTGACTGGAAAGCTTCACGGGATTCGCACCGAAGGTATTAGTCTCAATAATCTCGGCACCGGCATTCACGTAGTCCCGATGGATGGTTTCTACGATTTCGGGTGCCTCTAAATTGAGCCCGTCGTAAGACACGTTCACAAAGACACCATGGGAGTAGAGCTGGGTTCCCATGGCACCGTCCATCACATGGACGCCCTCACCATCGATCAACTCCAGAAGCCAGTTCTGCGCAGAATCTGGTGTGCTCATCTCGATTCCGTTTCGGGATCGTATCCCAGGCTAGGCTGGAGCCAGCGTTCGATCTCTTCCACCGACACGGCCTTCCGGCCCGCGTAGTCGGCAACCTGATCCCGGTCGATGCGACCGACTCCGAAATACTGCGCCTTGGGGTGAGCGAAATACCAGCCAGCGACGGACGCAGCGGGAAGCATCGCGAAGCTCTCGGTGAGTCTTACTCCGGTCACACGCTCGGCGTCCAGTATCCGGAAGAGCGTCTCCTTCTCCGTATGATCGGGGCACGCCGGATAACCCGGTGCTGGTCGAATCCCGGGGTAACGCTCCGCGATCAAATCCTCACTCGAGAGACGCTCGTCCTCTACGTGTCCCCAAAGCTCCGTGCGGACCCTCTCGTGCATGCGTTCGGCGAGCGCTTCCGCAAGGCGGTCGGCCAAAGCCTTGGCCATGATGCTGGCGTAATCGTCGTCGTCTGCCTCGAACGAACTGCACAGCTCCTCCAGACCCAGGCCGGCCGTGACGACGAAAGCGCCGAGGTGGTCACGAAGATCGGAGTCCAGGGGTGCGACGAAGTCCGCCAGGCACAAATTGGGCCGACCATTTCGCTTGTCGAACTGTTGGCGTAGCCCGTGGACTCTGATCCGTTCGTCGTCACGGACCATGACTTCGATGTCGTCTCCCACGCTCCCGGCAGGAAACAACCCCACGACGGCGCGCGCCCTGAGGAGCTTTTCGGATTCGATGCGATCGAGAAGGGCGAGGGCGTCGGAGTGGAGAATCCGGGCCTGCTCCCCTGTTCTCTCGTCGGCCAGAAGATTGGGAAAACGGCCCTCGATCTCCCACGCCTGAAAGAACGGTGTCCAATCAATGTAGTCTACGATCTCGACGAGCGGATAGTCGTCGAAGACGTGGATTCCGGGCTCTCGCGGCAACACTGGGCTGTGCACGGCCCAGTCCAAGTCGACGCGGTTCTTGCGGGCGGCGGCCAGCGGGATGAGCCGAGTTTTCGACTTGCGAGCGGCGTGCGTCTCCCTTTCTTTTTGGTGATCCGCGTCGACAGCTCTCAGAAAGTCGTCCTTTTTGTCCGGGTCCAGCAGTGCGCGCAGCACCGGGACGCAGCGCGAGGCGTCCGTGACGTGGACCGTGGGGCCGTGATACTTGTCGTCGATCTTGACGGCCGTGTGTCGGCGAGACGTAGTGGCTCCCCCGATCAGCAGCGGCAACTCCAAGTCGAGCCGCTCCATCTCGGAGGCCACATGCACCATCTGCTCCAAGGAGGGCGTGATGAGCCCACTCAGTCCCACCACGTCGACCTCACGTTCCCTGGCCTCGTGCAGAATCTTTTCCGCAGGCACCATCACCCCCAGGTCGATGGTCTCGTACCCGCTACACTGCAGCACCACCGAGACGATATTTTTGCCGATGTCGTGTACGTCCCCCTTGACCGTCGCCATGAGCACCTTTCCTGCGGAGCTGGGCGTACCCGCGTCACCTTGTTTCTCGGCCTCGAGAAAAGGCTCGAGGTAGGCGACCGCCTTCTTCATGACCCTGGCGCTCTTCACGACCTGGGGGAGGAACATCTTCCCGGCACCGAAGAGATCTCCGACCTCGTTCATGCCGGCCATCAGGGGACCCTCGATCACTTCGAGCGCCCGGGGTAACTGAAGGCGCGCCTCTTCGGTATCCTCTTCGATGTGCTCGACGATTCCGTGAATAAGCGCGTAGCTCAGGCGGTTCTCGACCGGGTCCGATCTCCACTCCTGACTCTGGACGACCTCGGTCCCGGCGCCACTGTATTGCTGGGCCAGCGCGGTTAGACGCTCCGTCGCGTCGGCTCGTCGATTGAACAGGACGTCTTCGACCGCCTCCAGGAGGGCCGCCGGTACGTCGTCGTACACCGGGAGCGCACCTGCGCTGACGATCGCCATGTCCAGGCCGGCGCGGATGGCATGGTAGAGGAAAGCCGAATGCATGGCTTCGCGGACTCGAGGGCTTCCACGGAAAGCGAACGAGACGTTACTCAGTCCGCCGCTCACGTGCGCGGCGGGAATTCGTTCCTTGATCTGACGGGTCGCGTCGATGAAGGCCACGGCATACTCGTTGTGTTCCTCGATCCCGGTTCCGACGGCGAAGATGTTGGGGTCGAAGATCACGTCCCCGAGTGGGAAGCCAACTTTTTCCCTTAAGACTCGCGCGGCTCGCTCCGAGATGGCCACCTTTCGCTCGACGGTGTCGGCCTGTCCTTTCTCGTCGAAGGCCATGACGATGACGGCGGCTCCGTAACGCCGGACCAGACGGGCCATCCTAACGAATTCGCCCTCTCCTTCTTTCAGACTGATCGAGTTGACGACGGCCTTCCCTTGCACGCACTTGAGTCCCGCTTCGATTACTTCCCAGCGCGACGAGTCGATCACGAACGGTATCCGACTCACCTCGGGCTCCGAGCCGAGGAGGTTGAGGAACGTGGTCATGGCCTCGACGGAATCCAACAACCCCTCGTCCATATTCACGTCGAGCATCTGCGCTCCGCTGGCGACCTGCTGGCGCGCCACTTCGACGGCGGATTCGTAGGCCCCTTCAGTGATGAGTTCCCGAAACTTCTTAGAGCCTGTGACGTTCGTCCGCTCCCCGATGTTCGCGAAGAGCGAGTCCGGTCCGATCGTGAAGGGCTCCAGGCCACTCAGTCGGCAACGCGGCTCAAGGGTCGGAACCGTTCGCGGTGGGATGCCCGCCACTGCGTCTACGATGGCCTCGATATGGGCCGGCACGGTGCCGCAACAGCCACCTACGATGTTCACGAAGCCGGCTTCGGCGAATTCCCGAATGATGCTCGACGTGACGTTGGGAGTCTCATCATACTCGCCGAACGCGTTGGGAAGGCCGGCGTTCGGATGACAACTGACGGGCATCTCCGCGATTCCGGCCATCTCTTCCAGGTAGGGCCGGATCTGCTCGGCCCCGAGGGCACAGTTGAGCCCCACCGAGAAGAGTTCGGCATGCCGGATCGAGTTGTAAAAGGCCTCGGTGGTCTGGCCGGTAAGGGTTCGACCGCTGTTGTCGGTAATCGTGCCGGAGACCATCAAGGGCACCGAGGCACCACGCTCCTCGAATAGACCGAGGATTGCGAAGAGCGCGGCTTTGGCATTCAACGTGTCGAAGATCGTTTCGACCATCAGGAGATCAGCCCCTCCTTCGAGAAGGCCATGCGCCTGATCCCGATACGCCTGAGCCAGCTCGTCGAAGGTCACGTTCCGCGCTGCAGGGTCGTCCACGTCAGGGGAGATAGATGCAGTCCGGTTGGTTGGACCGATACTGCCGCACACAAATCTTGGTTTTTCAGGGGTACTTATTGTGGCCTCATCAGCTGCTTTCCGAGCCACTGCTGTGGCTGCCATATTTATTCGATATGCTTCATCCTCGAGTCCATAGTCGGCTAATGAAATGGCCTGGGCGTTGAATGTATTGGTCTCGATGATGTCCGAGCCGGCATCCAGATAGGCACGGTGGATCTCATAGATCGTGTCCGGCTGTGTGACCGAAAGCAGATCGTTGGCCCCGTGAAGCGGAACTGAATGGTCCCGATAAATCTCCCCTTGAAAGTCCTTTTCTGAGAATCCATAGCTCTGGATCATCGTACCCATCGCGCCATCGAGAACCAAAATTCTTTTCGATAAGGCGTTTTGGAGAACAGCAGTGCGGTGGGGCGGGTCGAGGAGTTTGTCCATCGGCTTCGTCTCTCACCTCCTGAGGAGACGCACGGAGGGTGATCCGAAACCCTAGGCCTCGCTGCAAACCTTAGACGACGAGGCTTGGCTTTTTAGCGGTTTGTGTCGGGCCGCAATACGCCGCAAATCACCCCAATCCAACCTGTCGAAAAAACTAGCGCGGTTGGCTTGGAATTCCTAGGCTTCCTGAAGGATTGAAGCATTTCTTGAGGGAGGGACCCCCCCCTGACAGTCGTCTGTAGACTTGGGAAGTGATCATGACACCTCCGGATGGGCTTGAGAAAGCAAGTGCAGCGTTTTTCAAGGGGCATGGGCTTGGAAACGACTATCTCGTGTTCGAATCAGGGAACGAATGGATACTCGACACGGACACAATCGTCTCGGTCTGTGACCGGTGGCGCGGTCCAGGAAGTGACGGAATCGTACTTCTTCAAGACCGATCTGAAGATCCGTTCTCGCTCCGCATGTTCAACCCGGATGGGTCTGAGTTCGAGCGCAGTGGAAACGGCCTCAGAATCCTTGCCGGATACTTGGCTGGCGAGGGGTTGGTGGGTGGTGATCCGTTCAACGTATCGGTTGGAGGAGATATCGTTCAGCTCCATGTACTTGGGAGGTATCCTGGTGGGCGGTACGATATTTCTGCGGAGATGGGCCAAGCGACTCTCGGTCCTCGGGCTGTGGGTTTCGATTCTAGAGTGCTTGATAAGAAAGGGTGCATCGATTTAGGGACGGCTGGAAAGCTTATGCTAAACTTGGTGTCTATAGGGAATCCCCATGCGGTGGTTTTCCCGGAAGTTTGGCAACCTGAGGCGATGGACGAGATTGGGCCACTAGTCGCGACCCACTCTGCTTTCGTTCGGGGCACGAATGTGCAGTTGGCGCGTGTCATAGATGAGGGGCTTGTGGAGGCTGTAATCTGGGAGCGGGGGGTGGGCCCCACCTCAGCTTCGGGGACGTCGGCTTGCGCAGTGGCTACAGCGGCGGTTGAGTCCGGAAGGGCCAATCCGGGCGTCTTTCAGATTCGGATGGAGGGTGGGACTGTTGAGGTCACCGTGAGCCCGGAACGCGAGTTAACGCTCAGGGGACCTGTCCAAGAGGTCTACAGAGGATCGTTAACCGCAGGGTTTATCGATTCCCTGGGGTAAATCCGAATCAGGTTCTGACTCGCTTGAGCAAGATCAGTCCACACACCAAGAAAATGGCGTTCGGTAGCCAAGCCGCGAGGATTGGCGAAGCCGCTCCCGCCTTGCCGGCGGCTCCAGCGAGACGGAAGAGAATGAGGTAGAGTATGGTAGAGCCCAGAGCGACTCCTATGCCGTAGGCAGTGCCTCCCCGACGCGAGCTTGTGGCCAGAGGACCGCCAAACAGGACTATTACGAGTGTCGCCACTGCAATCGCCCGACGTTGCTGTTTCTTGACTAGCAGTGTGTTAGGGTCGCCTCCCGAGCGGGCGATGTTGGTTGCTAAGCGGTCGATTTCAGCCACGGTCATCTCGTCTTCATCCAACGGTCGCTCAAGAAGATTACTCGGATGCTCTCCGAACCCTCGTGCCCGGAGCGAATCGAAGTAGAACGTCAAGGCTGCCTGGCTATCCGGAAGAACCCGAAGATATCCGTCGACGAAGTTCCAACCGTGGATGCTGTCGTAGCGGGCCTCTCTCGCCTGAACGTGCTCGGACGCTACCCCGGAGGACGTCATCGGAACCTCCATTATCACCTGACGCAAATTGGGTGGCACAACTGTAAGCCTTCGGACCGTCAGCGTCCGCTCGTCGTCTGTTTTAAAGACGAAATTGGCTCTCCACTGTCGTCCGGGTAGCTCGTTCCGAAGGATTTGCCCGGAGCGCCGCTTCGCTACGGGTACCAGGTCGTTTAGTAGAAGGCCTGCACCGGTCAAGATGAGACCCATCATCAGCAAAGGGACCATGAGCCTATGGAAAGAGATCCCTCCCGCCTTCGCTGCCATCACCTCACGGTGTTGGGTCATGGAATGAATTGTGAAGACCGCTGCGATTAGAGCGGCGATAGGGAAGGACCAGGAGACGAACTCGGGTATGATGAAGAGGTACGCCAGCGCGACCTCGCCAACCGTAAGCCCACGGTCAAAGTACTGGTCGATCTTTTCGATGACGTCGCCGATGGTGAAAAGAAGCGGCGCCCCAAGAATGAAGAGCAAGAAGATACGCAAGAACGTTCTGGCGATCATGACGTCGAGAATACGGATCATGCTGTGCGCCCGAAGGTTCTCAGGAACGTACCTGCCCGATTTCCCAAGAAGAAGATTTCGTCGATTTTGCCCCCTCGGGCGGCACCACCTTCGCGACCCATCTTCATCACGAGCGCTATACCCATGGCGAGAAACGTCAAGTCTGGGGCCCACATAGCCCAGAAAGGAGGCACGATACCTTCGTCGGCGAGATTCTCACCTCCAATCAGTCCCGCCCAGTACACTGCAAAGATGGCCACGGAAACCACTATGACCATTCCAACACCACCCCTGGGAAACCGAATGGCCAGCGGAGCGCCAAGCAGGATAAATACTATGCACGCGAACGCGATCGCATACTTCTTATGAATCTCGACTTTGTACTGGTTAATCGCAGATTGTAATGCTTCCACTTGAGCGTGGTCTTGACGGCTGTTCAGGGCAACCCTGCGGGTTGTCTCGTCTGTGCCGTCCGGGAGGGCTCGGGCCCCTCGCATGTCGGGTAACCCCGCTGTGTTGGCCGGTCCGGTCTGGTTCTCGGGCGGTAGCCCCAACACCTCCCGGATTGCCCCTCGTGCACGTGCAAGTGAAGTTTGTCGAACTTTTTCGATCTCCTGGGCTCGAGTATTGATCTCGACCTTCAACATCTCGATGGACATTTCCCGGTCGCTTCGCATGCTACCACCAGCATTCTGGCCACGATTGAGCTCGCTGCCGATACCCCGGAGCGGCACTATCTGGATCTGGAATTCGGACCGATGAAACTTACCTGTCCGATCGGATGCTACCTCCAACACATCACCGTTAAACAGAGTGAGGTAGAGATCTGTGCGACTACGGTTGAACTCCATCTCTCCGCGCGCGGCATATGTGGTGCGGTGGGCGTTTGGATCGCTCAAATCGTAGATGACCACTTCTGTCATCTCGTTCGTCACCGGGTCGATCGTAGCGGCCTGGAGATAGATGTTCCCACCTCGACCTCTGGATTCGATCTGATTAATGACTCGCTCTCGGAGTTCGAGAGTAGGGCTTGTCTGAGCGATGTCTATCATCAGGTCTTTGAGCCTGTGGTTTGCGGAGGGCAGTAACTGGTCGTTGAAAAAAAACATCACTCCGGCCAGGACTATCCCCAGACCTATGAGAGGGATCAGCATACGCGCGGGCCTAATGCCACCCGCGGACATGGCGGTAATCTCGTTTGCGGCTGTAAGCTCACTAAACGTGTAAAGCACCGAAACGAGGATGGCCATGGGAAGCGTAAGGGCAACCGTATGAGGAAGGGAGAGTAGTAAGAACTCTCCAATAACTTGCCAGGGTAAGCCTTTACCGACGAGGCTCTCCATCCGCTGGGCCACCGTGTTCAAGAAAAGGAGCCCCGTCAAAGCAGAAAACGAGAAGAGGAGCGGTCCCGCGTGAGCACGGATTAGATATTT
>JAYZFL010000058.1:0-45067 GCA_036336795.1 Gemmatimonadota bacterium | reverse complement strand
CGTCGTGTCGTCGGTAGGCCAGCCCTGGAGAAAATCGAAGCCTGCCGAGCGAGAAGGCTAGGCCTAGGCCCGTTTCAAACCCCAGCCCTCCACTGAGCTCGTCGCTTGCCGCACCGGTCCCTCCGTAAAGGATTCCGAATTGTAACCAAGGTCTCCCCCGACTTAAGGAAAATCCCAAGCGTATGTCGTTGCCAGTGATCGTGACGTCACGGTTGGTACAAAAGCCATTGGTACATCCGAATTCCGTTCGAACGAAGCCTGCGTATAGTCCGACCACGTCCGATGTCTGAAATAGAAGCAAGCCAGCAAAGGATAACCCTGGTTCAAGCTCCATTGCCGCCGCAGTCGCGGTGTGGCTACCGACTGAGGTTCCTCCTCGTAACTCAACATATACCTGTGCCTCCGCAGGTGCGTTGAGATGGCCTAGCATCACTATTATTAGAGGACAAAGAACTCCCGTCCTAGCCTTGAACGGAATTTTCATCACATAGCGCCAATAACTCGGCGTGTGCGAACACCGTCTGTGATTAGTATATCCACTTCCGAAGAGATTAGGTCTGCCTCATCCCAATTCCGAAGTATGGACCGGATACGACCCGTCTGCTTGTCAGTTATGACAGCGAGGCCGGGATTGGATACACCTTCTCCGAACTCCATTTGACCTTCAGGACCCAGTAACTGGATTCTGTCGAGTTCATCCGCAACTCCAGCATCGAGCGGTAGAGCGAAAGAGAAATGGCCGCCATCGATGTCCTCGGTCTCCGTGAGCGAAAAATCGAACGAGAATACTGTCCCACCGCTTATGTCAAAACCCTCTATCCGATATGGACCACCTCGCTCCGGGAGAGCCACCGGTGCATTCATGGAAATTGCGGGCTCAAGCGTTAGCACTGTGCCGTCGGAGCCTCCCCACAGGATCAACACCTCTCCCGTGTGCTGCAACCTGTCAGATCGTTGTGCTGCGGACCCCTGAGTGGTTCGAAATGCCACGGATTTTCTATAGTGGTAGTCACTGATCCACTCGGGATTACAGTACGACATAAGGTCCTTGGTAAACCCTGGGTCCTTGAGTTCCCCCGCACCGGAATTTGCCCGTAGATCGTAGCCCCATTTGCCGATCGAACCGTCCTCATAGGGATAGCTCTGGTCTGAGCTGGAGACGCTCCAACAAGGAGCGTGACGAAGACCCATATTGTGACCCAATTCATGAGCGAGTGTGAACTCAGAAGCCCGCCCAACACTTGTCGTCTTACCTATGTATCCAAGTCCACCTCGTGCCGAACCGCGAGGCGGGGTGACCGCACCGTAGTAGTAGCGACCCGCTCCATCCGGATCCGTTCTCCGGAGAAGGTCGATTTCCCTCAGGAAACTGCTCCAGCCTGTTGTCGTGGTGAGATCGACGTGGGTCACGTACATTTCTCTGACATCGACCTCGAAATCAGAGATCGGGAATACAAATCGAGTGTATTGTACCTGATCGCTGTCTTCGGAAAGATTGTCAGTCCAATCGAAGACCTGGCCGGAGGCCGCAGGATATGGAGACCGCGGTGCCAGCACGGGGATGACACGCAAGCGGAAAGGTTCTAGTCCTCGGATATTGAGTGCCATGCGGCCTGTTTCAGGTACACGCACGGAACTCCCCGGAGCCAGTGGGACGACCTGCTCCGGATCTAACTCGATTACAAGCTCTAAACCCGGTTTCATCACATCAGCTGGGACAATGGTATTGTAGGATCTGTTCAACTTGCTTTCGTCCACAGTCGAAGGCAGGAAGTAAAGCGGGGACGGCATCTGGGCCGAGTGAAGAATTTCGTCTTCCAAATAAAACGCCACCCTAACCGTGGGCTCAAAGAAGCTCATTTGGTCGCCGGTCATGAAGACGCGTAGCAGTGCATCTTTTCCTGCGATGACAGGAACGTTTCCGTCGAGCGTTTGCACACTTTGTATCAATTGGATCACAGGTGCCGACAACTGAACATCCAATGGAATCACTCGGATCCGGGTCTCAGCCTCCAGGCCCGCGACTTTTCCGGAAACCCTTACCTCACCACCTCCGAGAGCTTCCATGGTGCCATCACGGGACACCTTCAAGATGTTCGGATCCGAGAGCGACCAATCCGGGAGTGCCCACGTCGGCAGTGGCGCTAGGCGCTGTTGATTTTGATCGGTGACGACAAACTTCAACAGTGCGGTTTGTCCTTCCAGTAACGTCGTGTCGACCGGCAGTAAGGATAGAGCCGTTGGATGCTGATCAGGTTCAAGTGCGAGGTCTGTGCAAGCTGCTGCCGCTCCGAACACAGTGGCAATCGTCAGTGTCGTGACTAGGGTACGTTTCTCACCCGCTCCTCTGAGCAAGCTCGATGAGTTTTTTCTGGCACCTGACCCCAGGGGGAATATTTTCAATCCGATTCGTAGTCTGAATCTGCCAGCACCCAGATGGGTCCCTGAACGCGAGAAAGCATTTTTCTCAGAATCATCCTATCTCACTGTTGGATCTACAATTGGCACCACTTGGAATCTATGGAGCATCACTTTATTAGCAGACACTCCTAATAGCACCTGAACTGGATGTCAGGGTTCGACATCTTCGTTTAAGTCATCTGAATCAGTGACGATCTGTTGGACCTGCTGGACTACTCTTCTCGTGCTCAAAACACGACCGACAACACGGTTCACGAAGGCAGTCAGCCCCATGATGCCAACGGCGAGTCCTGCAAAACGGTTAAACGCAAATACCACCACAACGATGAGGATTAGCCATTGCCATCGAGCCCCTATCCAATCTACCGCGGCCTCCTTCCAGTCTCGCGAGCCCTCGCCTTGGATGGTCATGATCTTGAATTCGCTCCTATATGATTTACTGGATAATATAACTTATCAACTCGGCTCCTACGCAGTCGGATAGTGCTAACTCACACTTATCCCGTCATCCCTGTAGGGCCGCAAATGAGCTCCGAGAGCCCGACCCACAGTGCGGTCGACAGGATAGGGAAAGACAATAGTGAGGTTTCTTCATGGTACGAGCCTACGATAGGATCACTTGCGCTTCTCCTGCCCCCTCCCCTTCAAGCTCATTGTCCAAGACACTAATCGCACGTCCCAACTTTCGTGGGAAGCGTAACCATCGTGACTAAGACAGAACGTTTTCTGGTTGGCACGAAGTACGATCCAGAGCTCCTCAAAGGGAAGTATGACGCCATCGTCATCGGATCCGGGATAGGAGGATTGACGACGGCGGCATTGCTTTCCCAGTCCGGGAAACGTGTACTAGTGTTGGAGCGTCATTACATGGCAGGAGGATTCACTCATGCCTATAAACGAAGGGGCTATGAGTGGGATGTCGGAGTCCATTATATCGGTGGCCTCGAAAATCCCCGATCTACTCTCCGCCGTCTATTCGACCACATTTCTGAGGGACGACTGGAGTGGGCACAGATCACGGAAGATCCCTACGATCGGATATTGATCGCAGGAGAATCCTATGACTATGTCAGAGGTCTCGAGCCTTTCCGGGAACAGATGAAGGAATACTTCCCGAGTGAAAGCAGAGCAATCGAAAAGTACCTTCAGCTAGCGTTTGAGGTGGGCCGATCTTCGCGTTCGTTTTTCTCGAACAAAGCTTTGCCTCCGCTCCTAGCCAGAATAATGCAACCCCTCACACGCGGAAAATTTCAACGCCTCGCTGAGCGAACTACCGGTGAGGTGATCAGCGAATTGTCGGGCGATCGGCGTCTTCTAGGGGTGCTGACAGGTCAGTGGGGAGATTATGGCTTGCCTCCTGGACAAAGTTCATTCGCGATGCATGCAATGCTCGTCTGTCATTACATGAATGGGGCGAGCTACCCGGTAGGTGGTGCTTCAAGTATCGCACGAAGCATCGAGCCTACAATTCTGGCACAGGGAGGAGAGCTTCTTACCTCTGCGGAAGTTGAAAGAGTTCTGGTAAACAGAGGCAGGGCAGTTGGAGTACGTCTAACAGACGGTGTAGAAATTGAAGCAGAGGACGTAATAACCGGAATTGGTGTCTTTAACACAATCGAAAAACTTCTTGAACCCCAAGATGCCAAAAGGATAGGCTATTCTCAAAAACTTAAGAATGTAGAGCGGTCCCTATCACATGTATGCCTTTACATTGGACTCCGTGAATCCGCCCAATCTCTTGGACTTCGGCAGACTAATCTTTGGATTTATCCCGGATATGATCATGACGCCAACGTCCGCCGCTACATGGAGGATCCGGATACGCACTTACCGCTCGTTTATATTTCATTTCCTTCGGCAAAGGACCCGGACTGGGAACGTCGTTATCCCAACCGTTCTACCATCGAAGTAATAAGCGCTGGCCCCTATGAATGGTTCAGCAAATGGCGGGACACTCCGTGGCGGAAACGAGGGGAGGAATACCTGACTCTTAAGAACCGACTGAGCGAACGAATGCTCAACGTGTTGTACGCTGCGGTACCTCAAGTCAAAGGCAAGATCGATTTCTGTGAGTTATCGACGCCCCTTTCTACTCGACATTTTACAGGTTATGAGGAGGGGGAAATTTATGGGGTTAGTCACACTCCTGCACGATTTCGCCAGCATTGGTTAAGACCCCGTACTCCCTTGAAACATTTTTTTCTTACGGGACAGGACATCGCTACTGATGGTGTCGCGGGTGCGTTAATGTCCGGAGTACTCACCGCTTCGACAATCCTGAAACGCAACCTTCTCAAACAGGTGCCCTGACATCCCATTTGGGTGCCGTACACAGATGGGAGCCAAGGAAAAACTGCGCTGAAGTGCGCCGGCCCTCTAGCGTTCGAAGCGGGCCAAGCGATAGGGCTCCAGCATCTCCACCTGTACATTGTCCAGAATCTCACTGGCTACCAAACGTCCCACCAGTGGAGCGAGGGTGATGCCACTGTGCATTACGGCCACGTAGACATCGGGTGCTTGCGCCGAGAAACCCAGAACCGGGAAACCGTCTTCTGGCACAGGGCGCCAACCGATGGTGTGCCGTGCGAGCCCTACGTGTCCGGCCTCCGAGATCAGACTCTTCGCCCGATGAAGGATCTCCTCAGCCTGTCCTCCTGGGTCGTCGGACACTGGCCTTCCACTGAATCCGCCAGAAACCACGATGGAGCCGTCAATCTTTTGTTTCATTGCGCCACCGGGCGCCAGGACTACCCTCTCCAGTAAGCGAGGTCCTGGGGTGCTGTGTGCCAGGAGTCCGGGAGAATCCCTAAGGGGAACCTGCAGACCAGCCATGGCGGCCAGCCCCGTGGTATCCACGCCTGCAGCGATTACGAGAGCGTCGGCTTCCAGGGGCCCTCGACTTGTCTCTACCTGCCGGAGCTCACCGGACCTGAGGACGATTCCCGTGACCTCACACGGATACTGGATCGCAACTCCTTCACGGCGGGCCGCTTCAACCAGAGCCCAAGTCGCCCTTTCTGGGTCGATACTTCCTTCTTCTCGGCTCCAGGTCGCCGCTAACACGTGCCCGCGGGGTTCCAAGGCAGGCTCCAGCTCCTTGAAATCATCGTCCTCAATGAGATGGATCGGATAGCCCCATTTTTGTTGTTGCGCTGTGTTCCGCCGAAGAACACGAGCTTCTTCCTCTTCCTCGGCCCACTCAAGGCCCCCACCCCACTGGACCTGGAAGTCTCCTCCCACTTCGGCCTCCAAGTGCCGGTAGGCCAGGGAGCTCAATCGATTCAGACGGTAATAATGAAAGGGTCGTTTCCCGGCGGAAGCGTTGATCCAGGCAAATGATTTCGAGGTGGCTCCGGAAGCCGGCGCATCTTTTTCGCAGACGGTGACCTCAGCCCCTCGCCGGGCGAGATGGTATGCGATAGAGGATCCCACGATACCGCTTCCCACGACCACTACCCGACGGGGTGCTCTCCGAGAGGAGCGGAACCCAGGAAGGGCACTAACAGAGACGCCAGCGAATAGCCGGAGAAACGTACACCGTTTCACGCGTAGAGCCCCTGAGAGCAGTGAAGAGGGATCAAGAGGTCAATCCCCCAAAAGTGGCTTCTTCGCATCCCTGGCACCTAGTACGACCCCGGTGCCCACTCCCGCTCCGAACGCCACGGCGGTACCGGTACCGATGATCGGAAGTACAGCAACAATAGGAGACGCCAGGATTGTTGCGATCACTCCCGCCACAAGCCCGATTCCAGGCTTCTCTATCACACCGGTAAAGCGCAGTCTTTGACCAACAAATTTCCGAGATTTAATGTGCCCAAATATGCCCACGATCGCAGCCACACCCAGGCCGATCAATTCAAACATTCTTTAATCCTCTTTAGTCGGTTAACGCTCAGTAGTCCTTGAGTCCTGCGATACGTGGACTCATACCGCAGAGTTTCGGTCGTAGTCGATAATGTTTTCCCACTCACTGGCGTCGGAGCGAGCCACCACCGCCACGACCGGCTCCGTGTCACTCATGTTAAATACTTCGTGGGGAACACCTGACTCGATGAAGATGAAATCGCCAGCCTCGTTATCCAAAACCTGCTTCAAGCCTGGACCGTATTCGTGGCGCACGTTGCCTTCGAGGATATAAAGCATGACTTCGAAATCAACATGGATATGGGCGTAGGCAACGCCTCCGGGTGGGATCGTGGCTACGTTCATCGACAGCTTCCTGGCTCCGACGTTCTTGGCCGAGAGGCCAGCTTTATAGCCGATGTTATTCCAGCCTCGGAAAGTGTCGCTTCCCCGCACGGTGGAGATCCCGTCGCCACCCTCAATCATAGCCGTGAGATCTAAACTTTCTTGAGACATTGTGTTTTCCCTCTTGTGAGCGCCCTCGGTCAGATGCTCGTGGTGTTCAGCGATGTCGCTCAGCATCAGCTGGATTCAAGTTCTTTTCTTAAACAGACTAATAGCAGGTCTTCCAGTGGGTACTCGGTTGTCGCCCCCTAATGCTGCTGCCGGAATCATAGAACCGCAACTTAGAGGGTCCCCTACCCTATTCTCTCGCTTGCATTGATCAAGCGACGGCGCGCATGTTTGCAGACGGATTCCCCTACAATGGGGCTGATTTTTTCAGGGATAACCATTCGAGCAGGTAGCCCAGGAGGACATATGACTCGGACGATCGGAACTCTTCTGACCCTGTTGTGCCTTGCAGTGTCAGCGGCAGACGCGGAAGTCATACGGATCGAAGTGCGGTTAAGAGCGGACCTAGCCGGCGGCATGTCGTTTGGGTTAGCCGGGCCATACGAGAAATTGATCGGGACCATTTATTTCGCAGTGGACCCTGATAATCCAGCCAATCAGATCATCACCGACATCGCGCTCGCCCCCAGAAACGCCGACGGCCTTGTCGAATTTCACTCCGATTTCTTTTTGATCAAACCTAAAGATGTGGAGCATGGCAACGGCACGGTTCTTTACGAAGTGTCAAACCGAGGTGGCAAAGGAATGTTGCGCTACTTCAATCGCGGAGCAGGAAGCGTCAACCCGCAGACCGTAGAAGAGATGGGTGACGGCCTCCTCTTTCGTAACGGATTCACACTGCTTTGGCTGGGTTGGCAATTTGACCCACCGGAGCGCGATGGGCTTGTGCGACTGTATACGCCCATAGCAACCGACGGCGGGACGGCAATCGAAGGATTGGTCAGAAGCGAAGTTATCGTGCAGGAGCGTGAGTTCGATCGATCCCTAGCCGACCGAAACCACATCGCATATCCGGTCACGGATCCATCCGACCCAGTAAACGTCATGACTGTACGTGATGCCGTCGACGGACAGCGTCGCGTGATTCCTCGAGACCAGTGGCAGTTCGCGCGCCTCGAGAATGGCCAAATTGTAGAAGACCTAACCCGTGCCTATCTAGAAGGCGGATTCGAGCCGCATAAGATCTATGACATCATCTATAAGGCACAGGATCCGCCGGTGATCGGCCTCGGCCCAGCAGCTATCCGCGACGTGATGGCCCGGCTCAAATATGGCGCTGCGGACGAGCTATCTATCCCGGCTGGAGCTATCGACCGTGCACTCGCGTTCGGGATTTCACAAAGCGGACGATTTCTCAGGACATTCCTGTTTTACGGCTTTAATGAAACCGAAGGCCACCGGAAGGCGTTCGACGGCGTAATCTCACACGTGGCAGGCGGCGGTCGTGGTAGCTTTAACCATCGCTTCGCCCAGGCATCGCGTGACGGCCATCCGTACCTAAACAAGCTGTACCCAACCGATATTTTCCCGTTCACGGATGTTGAGCAGACAGATCCAGAAACCGAGATGCGGGACGGGTTACTGGCTCGTGTGGCGCCCGCGTTCATGCCGAAGATTTTCTACACGAACTCGTCATATGAGTACTGGGGACGCGCGGCATCTCTGATCCATACGAGCATCGATGGTACCCAGGACAGCCCTCTGATGGAGAACGTTCGCATCTATTCGTTTGCCGGTGGACAGCATGGCCCGGGCAGCTTCCCGGCAGAGCAACGGAGTGGGCAGCAACTCAGTAACCCCAATGACTATTCTTGGTTTATGCGTGGCCTGTTACTGGCCATGAATCACTGGACGGACGACGGATCACTGCCTCCTGACAGCAGGTATCCGCTAATCAGTGACGGTGATCTTGTGCTACCCGAACAGTTGAACTTCCCACAACTTCCTGGGGTCGGCCGTCCGGGTGCACCGCACAAGGCCTATCGCGTCGACTACGGTCCCGAGTTCGCGACGAGAGGCATTGTCAGCTTCGAGCCACCGGAAGTGGCATCGGCCTTTCCCATCATGGTGCCGCAGGTCGACGACGACGGGAACGAAACGGGTGGCCTGAAGATGCCCGGCGTTGAGGTGCCGTTGGCCACTTATACCGGATGGAATCTGTTCCAGCCTGAATTTGGACCCGAGGGTGTGCTATCCAGCATGCAGGGCTCATATATTCCGTTCCCGCGGACCGCTGTCGACCGGCAGGAGAGTGATGATCCGAGAGGTGCCATCGCGGAACGCTATCGCACCCGCGAACAGTACGTGGGTCTCGTATCGAACGTGGCACTTCGTCTCATCGACGAAGGCTATCTGCTTGCTGAAGATCTAGCTCCGATCTTAGGGAGAGCCAGCGAGCATTGGGATTACCTGATGCAACCAGGCGCGACTCAACCGTGATAGGTCGCTCAACATGCGCTGGTGGCATTCACACAAGGCGAAAACCCACAAGCGTCAGATCTATCATGCCCCAAAGGTGTAGATCCATATACGTCCACAGGGTCGGCAGATAACGGATAGATGAGGAAACAAGATGAGAAAATCATATTTGAGTCTCTGTGCTCTCCTGCTCTTGTCAGGATGTGTCTCGATCTCCTCCACTCTGATGGATCCGAGTTTCGTCCCGGCTGGTCGTGTAGTACCTAGTCAAGTGAAGATACTTCTGGCTCAACTTGGCGATTTGCCCGGTGACGACTGCACCAGGGTGGCAATCCTTCACGCTAAGGGCACAAGATTCACTGATGAGGGAGAGCTCTATGACAAGCTGCGCGAAGAGACAGGCATCCTCGGCGGCAACACAGTATTCATTATGGCAATGGAAGACCCGTCGACCGGCGAAAGGATCGCCGAACTGCTTGGTGGTCGGCAGGCGGACCGTGACTCAGACGCGATCGCTTTGTTGTGTAGCACCCAAGAGTGAGACCACCCTCGTTTGCCCGTGCAATTCGTGCCCGTGAACTGACTCCCGAACATTGATTTGATAAAGGAAGCGTATGCCTAGTATCCAAGACCGTATGATTCGTGCGGCTAAGCTGGATGTCCACCTGTACGAAGAGGTGGAAGCAGATCGAAGCGCCATGACTCAAGCCATGACCGTGGTCATACTATCGTCGTTAGCAGCTGGTATTGGAAATCCCGCCGCGGGCCTGATCGTAACTACTATCGCGGCCCTTTTAGGTTGGTACGTGTGGGCGTTTCTCACCTATTTGATAGGAACGAAAGTCTTACCAGAGCCACAGACCAGGGCGGATCATAGTGAATTACTGCGTACGATTGGATTTTCTAGTGCGCCGGGACTGATCCGGATCGTAGGAATTATCCCGGGCCTGCGTGCAATAATTTTCGTGGTCGCCGGTATCTGGATGCTCGCAGCCATGGTCATCGCTGTCCGACAGGCTCTCGATTACACGAGCACATGGCGAGCTCTCGGTGTTTGCACAATCGGATTTGTGGTTCAGGTTTTCATTTTTGCGATTGTCGCCTCCATAGCCGGAGCATAGTCTAGGCGGATTCATTTAAGCACCGGTTAATGAGATTGCGTAATCTTCGGATCATTCTCTTGTTCAGTGTCATCGCGTGCGGTGGAGGGGACGGCAGCAGCCCAACTACACCCGTGACCCCGCCCAAGCCAGTGGTCACGCTCAAGCTGCCTCAGAGCCACACAAACGTGCTCACCATCACGATCTCCGGATCAACAGCCGCGAACGCGACTCTCCAGATTTCCGGAGGCGCAGCAATTGTGACCGCGACAGCAGGTGCGTCGGGTACCTTCAGTGCGTCGGTCACTCTCAAGGCCAATCAAACAAACCAAATTTCCGTTGTCGCGACCAGCTCGGCTGGCATTCGCAGCACCGCAGCCGTTGTGACTCTCGTTCACGACGATATAGCGCCGGATGCACCTACCTCAGACGTTGGTCGTTACGCGGGCGCAGACCCTTTTCCGTTCACGGGAACCACCGAGGCAGGGGCCGAAGTAACCCTGACTTCAGCGATCGACACGGTCCAGGCCACGGCGGATAACAACGGAGAATTCCAACAAGAGATCCACTTAGTCCCGGAAGAAGTCAACGAGATTTCGCTCGTCGCTCAGGACCTGGCTGGCAACCAAGGGAGCCAGTCCGTCGCCCAAATCATTTCCGATACTCTGCCACCGACAGTGGGATTCGATGAATGTATGGCCTTTGAGGGACAGGACGGATGTGTTGATTCCGACGGCGACGGGAGAATAAACATAATCTTCTGGGCCGTCGATGAGTGCACCGCTTGTGAGCAATACCCCGAGCATGGGACCAACGGAGTGGCCCTCACATCCGTTTTCATGGCGAACGACCGTGCTATTGGAGGAGGATCGGAACTTGGTGGCATCGACGCGGGAGAGAATATTTTTGAGGATGTCGATCTGGAGCTCTTTACAGACATCTGGGAAACGGGTGAAACATGGACGGAGTGGGAGGCGGAGCTGGACTATGAATTCCCATCTGGTGCCAATGTCCTGACGATCACCGTGGCGGACTCTGCGGGCAACACTTCTACCGATGATATTGAATTCACCTCCGAATACGGAGCACCTAGTCTGACGCTACATGATCTAACTGCTAGCGACCGTGGATTCCTGATCTTGTCTGAGATGTATGACTCAGGAGGAATGCTCAACTGTTGGGTGGGTGCTCCAGTAGGTTGTGAGGGTCTCAACGTTGTCGCGGACCAAAAACTGATAGCGCTCTTGACGAGCGACGGTACGAAGGGGGACGATGTGGCGGCCGGAGAAAATTTCGGTCACTTATTCACGTATGGTGAGATTGTTGCCGATACTTCTGGCTTCTGGAACGACTACCAGAATTTTGTGCACCACCAGGGAGAGGGTGTGTTTAGCCCCGGTATATCCGGTGCATACACCTTTTTTAAAACCGCTCGAGATCTCGGTGGCGACACCGTAACCGTAGAGATTACCGGATATGTGACGGACCGCGCTGGCAACAGTTCTGCAGACGTTTCCTTAGAAAATATTCTTGTTCCGGCCACTCCGAGCTCGATCTTCATACTCAATTCATCAGCGACACCAGGAGCTCAAGCACACGTGGTGCCCGTTGGATTGACGAACTTCACACCTTTGCGTGGCGTGGAGTTTGTTTTGAATTTCGACCCCGACGTTATGACCGTCGACTCGGTCAAATCAACAGGTCGCGTGCCGTTTTCTCCCTTCTACGAATCGACAATTGACTCGATCTCCGGTCAAGGGATACTCTCCGTTGTACTGGTGGATCTCGCGGGAGACCTGATACCGGTAGCGAGCGATACCATGGCGCACATCTTTACGTCTATCAAAGCGAACGCTCCCTCGACAACAATGTTATTGGATATGTACGAGGCGGAAGCTGCAGGCGAGGACGGTAACCCCATAGAGGTCGAAGCGGGGAGCGGCACGCTCGTGATACCATAGTGACGCCAAAGCGCCGCTCATTGGAATGAAGGTGAAATATCGCCTTACTATGACGACGATTATCAACAATAGAGTTATTCCGTCTCTCCTGATCGGCATTTTCTTGGTCAGCCCCAGCGTCGAACACGCCGTCATGGCACAGGATAAGCCTCAGCCGGTAACATCCATCGGGACAACGATAGAAGCCGAAACCGACCGCGTGATCGTGAAGTATCGTTCCAGCAGTGCGGCGCTAGTGAGTGGCCAACTTCATGGATTGTCTAGGGCAGAGGTGATTAAACGTTTGCCCTTCATCAACGCTGATGTGGTGCGGATACCCGAGGGTTCATCGCTCGATGAGATAATCGCATGGTACGGGGAACGCCCCGACGTCGAATATGCCGAGCCCGATTACCGTGTGTTCCCGATCGGTGGCATAGCTGCCGTGACGACACCCGACGATGAGCAATACGTAGATCAGTACCACCTGAGCAACACAGGTCAGACTGGAGGTACCGCGGACGCAGACGTGGATGCACCGGAAGCATGGGACATCACCACTGGAGATTCGACGCTCATCGTAGCGGTCATCGACACAGGAATAGACACAGAGCACCCGGATCTCCTTGCGAATATGTGGGTCAATGAAGGAGAGATAGCGGGTGACTCGATTGATAATGACGGGAACGGATTCGTCGATGATATCCACGGCTGGGACTTCGCAAACGACGACAACAGCGTCTTTGACGGTGTGGACTATGACTTTCACGGGACCCACGTAGCTGGCACCATTGGTGCCGTATCCAACAACGGTATCGGGGTGGCGGGTGTCGCTTGGAACGTGCGAATAATGTCTCTCAAATTCCTGCACGGAGGTGGCTATACTTCGGATGCCGTCGATGCGCTCGCGTACGCCAAAGCCCACGGCGCTAAGTTCACAAGCAATAGTTGGGGTGGCGGCGGGGATTCGCAGGCGCTGACGGACGCGATCACAGAGCACGGGGGGTTATTCATAGCCGCCAGTGGGAACTCTGGCACAAATACCGATACGAACCCCATGTACCCTGCCGCTTCCGACTCAGACCTTATCATCTCGGTGGCTGCGACTGACCACGACGATGGCCTCGCAGGATTTTCAAACTTCGGCGAGGTCACTGTCGACCTGGGCGCTCCTGGCGTGAGGATTCTGGCTACCTGGCCCGACAACGCTTACAACTCCATCAGCGGCACCTCGATGGCAACACCTGTAGTCTCTGGAACGGCAGTTCTCGTCTACGCACACTTTCCTGACTTGAGTAATTCGGAGATGAAGGCCCGCCTCATGTTCAGCGGAGATATGGTCACTGCACTCGTCGGGAAAACTGTAAGCGGACGCAGGGTTAATGCTCTCAATTCAATGGAGGATGACCAGGTAAAGCCAAGTGCTGTGACCGATCTGATTGTGGCAGCCGATGCCACGCCCATCATCAACCCAATGGCGGGCCGACATCTGATGTTGGAATGGACATCTTCAGGTGACGACGGAACGTCAGGACAGGCAGCCCGCTACGATGTTCGATATTCGACGGAACCGATAACCGAAGCGACGTTCAGTTCGGCACTGCAGATAACCGAGGTGCCTCTGCCTCAATTGGCAGGCATGACCGAAAAAGTTGCAGCCCCCGGCCTCAATCCCTTTACCGATTACTATTTTGCGGTCAAGGTCTCAGACAACGTAGGGAACGTATCCGATCTATCCAACGAGGCTACAGGGAAAACCCTGTCAATGAGGACGATCTTCGCCGACGATGCCGAGACCACAGCAAGCGACACCCTGTGGTCCGCGGACGCACCATGGGCACGAACAAGCGTTCGGTTTTCCCAGGGATCCTACAGTTGGACGGATAGTCCCGGCGACGGCACCCACTATGAGAACGACTTGGACATAAGCCTCACTTCCGTTCCTTTCTCGCTCGCAGACGCTACTCGCAGCACACTCAAGTTTGATCACCATTATGCCACTGAAAATGGCTACGATTTTGCCTACGTAGAAGCGAGCTCTACCGGAGGATTGTACTGGGAGACGCTGGAAACCTTTGGGGGATGGCAAGAGTGGACAGGCGTGACGGTTGACCTGAGCAGTTTCGATGGGGAACCGGAAGTCATGATACGCTTTCGGTTGGTGACAGATTACGCGTATACATATGATGGGTGGTGGGTAGACGATATTCAGATCTCTGCGGATAATATCGGATTGCTCACGACGGACGTGAGTGCCAACGAGTCGGGTGACACGCTCGTCGTTGGTCTCGGACTTAAGAACGAAGGATTCGAGGTTGCGGGAGTCAGCTATCAGATGCAGTGGCCTGACCCTGCAAATCTCGTCACCTACGTGGGGGTCACTGAAACCGAGCGAGTCTCTGGACTCACGCATAGCATCAGCCTAGACGAAGCAAACAATTCGGTCACAGGCATTCTGATCGACACAGGTCTCGAAGAAACGGTAGCCTCCGGAACTGGCGCACTCGTCGAATATCGATTCGCGCTTGCCACTGACCTGACTAACGCCGATGCAGCTGTGACAGCTGAAGCGCACCCCGACGGCATCCGAGCGGGCTTGCCACGCGTATTCTACGAGGTCGCGTTCAATTTACAGGCATTGAGTTTATCCAATCTTGACGGAAACCCGGTGAGCGCTGGCGGCCGTGGCGGAAGCTGGGAGAAAGACATCCTCATTGCCGATGTCGATTTCAGTGGTGTCGTGGATGTGACCGACGTTGTGAACACGATCGATCACTTCCTCGGAAAAGTTGGATTCAACGGAGTACAGAAGAAGGTCGCAGACACCTTCTTCGACGGCATCATTAACGTGGTCGACGTCGTTCGTGCCATCAACATCATCCTTGGGCGATGCATCGGTGTCACCGAGTGTGCCGCCGATTCCTCGGTGGCATCAGCACCTGCGCTCACTGCAAGCCGATATGCGGGCGAGGAAGTGTCCGACAGAGATCTGGACATACTGCTGCAGTCGAATGCCGACCTGAACGGCACACAGGACAGGAATACGCTGAACGTGTTCGCCGATATTCCTCCTGACGTAGTCGGTCTTCAGCTCGGCATCGAATACGATCCGTCACGTGTTCGTGTCTCGGGTGCCCGACTGTTACTCGAAGACGATGGGTTCGAGTTGGCTCAAAACATCGGTCCGAGTGGGGCAACCTTCATGATCTATGGCCCGACCAGCGCTTCACTTCCTGCCGACACGCAATCCGTGATCGCACTCGAGCTCGAATCCACAACTGATGGCGTCGAACCTTCAGCCACCGATTTCCAGTTGACCGAAGTTCTCGGCGTTGATGCAGTTGGCATGCCGGTCTACCCGGGTATCAACCCGATGCTCGCGGTCGAAGACCTACTCGGAACCCCAAACTTGGCTTCATCACAGAGGGTGCAACTGGATCGCCGAGGGAACAGAGACGGAGTCTTTAATCTTGGTGACCTCCTGGCTCTCTTGCATCGATCAGGGCTCCTGGACGATGGTGCGAAATTTGACGCATGGAGAGCTCCACGACAGGGGATGAACCGATGAGCCGCCGTGCCGTTGGGCGTTCGCTCGTGATCGCAGTTTTTGCGCTGGCGGGCTGCGATGATACCGTTTCGACAATTAGCCCGGGGAACGTTCTTTCTGGTTCGCTCAACGTTCACCTTACGACAGCGTCCCAGGGCTCAAAGGCACTGTTGTTCCAGGTTGTCGGGGGACCGATTGACTCTATCTCTTCCGAAGACTACACGGTGTTCGCCAATGCACAGGCTTCGGATCAAGTCCGGGTGCTACTCGTCGGGAATCTAACCAAGGAAGTCGTCGCTAGGATCTGGGTTCCGGACCCATCAGCGATCGCACGATATCATCTCATACTCGAGCAGGTATCGGCTGAACGGGACTTCGAGCAACAATCCGTTTCGGGTTACTCAATGAAGCTGCAAGCGGCCACTAAGCGCTAACCGGGACGCTCATGAGGACGTTGCCACGGGAGGAGAGACACTTGCCAGTGCCGAGCAGGTCATTTTACAGCTATGTCTTCATCTGTCTCTCGGCGTGCACGGGAGACGGACAATTGTTAGGTGTGATCAGGCCAGCCAATAGCGAGCCGCCTATCATATCAGTGAGCGCCGACAAACAGACGTACACCCCGGGCGACACCATCGAATTGACGCTGGAGCTCCGGAACGACTCCGGTGACCCTTTGGTGCTCGATTTCGTGACTGGCCAACGCTACGATTTCGCCATTCTCAGAACCCAGGAAGACACGGTCTGGTCCTGGAGCAGAGGGAAAGCTTTCACACAGGTGTTGGGACAGGAGACGGTGCAGCCCGATCAAGGCCTAGTATATAGCGAGCGGATCGGACCTGAGCTTCCACTCGGCACATTTCAGGTTCACGGTAGAATCACAGCTAGTGACAACACACTCACAGATTCTACAGTGATCGTAATCCAATAACGTAGTGAGGACTGGCATCGGCCGGGGCCCCATCCTAAGAGTTGAACCCTATCACCACGAGGAAATCCATGAGCAGCATCACTCAAAATTACGATAATCACTCCAAGTCGCCGCCTAAGTATTTCTTGTTGGCACTCGCGTTGATCGCAGCCCATATGATTTGGGCAATATTCGTCATGGCAACCGCATTCTCCTTCTCTTCGCTGATGTCTGGATTATTCGCCATAGCCATCCTCATGATCGCCTTTTACGCACGACTTCATGCACTCGGAGTCCAGGACCGTGTGATTCGTCTGGAAGAGCAAATCCGACTTGAGCGCATCTTGGGATCTGAGTTTCGGAAAGACATTCATGGGATGGCCACCGAACAACTCATCGGCCTCCGATTCGCATCTGACGGCGAAGTCGCAGCTCTATTCCGGACGATCGTCGAAGAAACAATTGAAGACCGGAAAGAGATCAAGAAACGGGTGAAGGTCTGGCGGGCAGACGATCAACGGATTTGAACCGTCGGGACAGTAAGCTGCCCAGCGTTGACCGGACTTCAGAAAGGATTCGTCGCAAACACCGAAAATTCCGGAATAAAACCTCGGCTATCGACTTTGAGCGCTCCAACAATCGCCGCGGCAATTTCTTGCGGACGGAGTTTCTTATCTGAAATTTCACGCTCAACGCCCGCTTTTTCAGCAAAATTGGTCATCACTTCACTCGGGTTGACCAACATGACCCGTACGTTGTGACGACGAAGTTCATCCCGCCAACATTCCGTCATGCCACGCAACGCGAATTTCGAGGAACCGTAGGCCGTACGCCCACCACTACCCTTGAGGCCCGAGGTAGACGAGATATTGATCAGTTCGCCACTGCCTTGTTTGATGAATTGGCGAGCCGCTTCCCGTGCCATGAGGAACGGGCCAAAGACATTCGTACGGTATACGCTCTGTAATTCCTCAAAAGTCGTATCGACCAGGGGCCTAAAGAGACCATAACCGGCATTATTGACCAGGATATCGAGCCGGCCATGCTTTTCGATGACGGACCCTACACTGCGAGCCGCGTCGTCTTCGTTTCCAACATCGCCCACTATCCAATCCAACCCGAGCTGCTCGGCGGTATTACGAACAGCCTCCTCACGACGGCCCGTAATGGTGACCTCGCATCCCTGGCCCGCAAGAGCCTCGGCGATCGCACGACCGATTCCTTCGCTGCCACCGGTTACCAATGCAACTGTTTCATTCAGTTCCATCGAATCTCCCATCCATAAGACTCCGGCGGCGGCTTCCCCGTCGGCATCTAGCTGATATCATCCCAGGGTTCGCCCGCAACAGAGTTCATTGACGTGAGGCCATCCGTCTTGTCACCGGTTCATCATGCGATAGTTCGCTGCCCTATCCTGCCATTTAACGCAACGACCAGTAGTGAAACCGCTCCAGAGACGCTACCCCGTGTCGAGGGCAGACTGACTCTGGAGCGGTTTCACTCTCACCGGCGATCTACGATTCAGTTGCCAGCCAGCCCCCGAACCGCTTCAACCAACATTCCTACTTTAGCCGGGTCTCTGGACTGGTCCGCTTCACCCTCTAGTTCTCCAGCCAACTCCAGCAATGCCCTGCGTGAACCCAGCGAGTCCAATTCTCCATACATGAGGCTTTCCACGGCTTCCAGCACCCCACGGACTTCAGTGATCCGTGCCGACACCATCGAATTTGAGCGCTCGAGTTGGTCGACATACGCACCCGCCAAAGCAAATGTGTAGGGCCACTCGAACTTGGGCTGCCCCTGTGAGTTCAAGTAGTCGAGATGAACCGATTTTGCAGCATCGATCTCGTTCTGCGAAATCACGTCGCTAGGGGTAAGCTCGAAGATGTCGAGTCCGCGAGCGATCTCTGAACTCACGAGCACGCCGTTGTACCAGTAGATCGACCAGCTACCTCCCGGCCCCTGTCGGGTTGCATCGGACGGACCACGATCGTGGAACGCAATTTCGACTGGATTCTTGGGGTCAGTCCAGTCGAAAACCGAGACGCCGCCCTGATACCAGGACTGAGCCATGATGTCACGCCCAGGGATCGGGATCAAAGATCCATTATGGGCAACGCAGTTTTCGAGTGACGTCTGCGGTGCAGGCATCTTGTAGTAGGATTGGAATTCCATCTCTTCGCCATTGATCGTGAAGATGGCATTGGCGCCCCATTCCATGGGATCAGTAGCACGGCACTTCGGCCCACCACCACCACCCCACTCGTCAGTGAAAAGGACTTTCGTCCCGTCGTTACTGAACGTGGCAGAGTGCCAGTACGCGAAATTCGAGTCCGCTACGGCAGCGAGGCGCTTCGGATCCGTAGGATCCCGGATATCGAGCAATAGCCCATACCCTCCACAGGCTCCGCCTGCCAGGCCCATCTCCGGGTACACCGTGATATCGTGGCATTGCGTGGGACCGGGAGCCGGACCATCTGCCTGCACCTCTCCCATCGTGAGGAGTTGCTCTCGGAGTGCGGTACTATCCGCTGCGGTCGCGGCTCCTGAGCCACCCCGGGCAGTGACGATCTCATCGAGTGCCTGTTGCACCATGCGATCACGAAGGATCCGCGGCTGACCGCCACGTTCCATGATGAACGCTCCTCGCTCCCGCGCTTCCTCAATTGCAATAAAGTCCTCAGGTGCCAATCCGTGCGTTTCTGGCGCCAAAAGGTCGTTGAAGATTCGGGGTGATGTTACGATCTCAGCTGCCGCCGGATTATCGAGAGGTACGCGGATCACCTCTATCCTGAATAGAGCCGAATTCGGATCTTCATTCGGCAACGCACTCGAGCACCCTGCCAATTCCTCGGCGGGACGCACAGACGAGGACCCAGACACATAAATATAGACGTTGTCAGGATCGCCCGGAGCTTCCAAGACCGTATGGGTATGAGACCCCCGGCAGGTTTGTACGTTGGCTATATACTGTGGGCTTCGGATGTCGGTGATGTCAAAGATCCGTATGCCCCGTAGCCGATCCTGGCTGATCGCTTCGGAGACACCCTCCGTACCGCAATCGACTCTACCGCCCAAGCCTTCACCCGAAACGAAGAGCAGATTGTTATAGACAGAAACGTCACTCTGCGATGCTGGACAGACGTGAGTGACAACGGACGCGGGGAGATTCGGGTCTTCGATGTTCCAGATTTGGACACCGCTATAGTTACCCTGTATGGCGTAGTCTCCAGAGAAGGCCAGGTCCGAATTCGTGACACCCACAAACTCCTCAGTCGGTGGTGTGCTCGATACGACGCGAAGGTTCCACGTCGCTTCTTCAGCATCGAAGAGGCCCGCTCCCAGCCCTACGCGAGGATCCGGACTCGGTGGCGTAACACGAAGCGGTTCTGGGCCCATGGTCGAGGGCACGACGGCTACACCTGTTTCGGGCATGGCACTTTGGCCGGCACAGCCGGCTAGGACCACCAAGCCTGTGGCCAAAAAGAACATCTTGGTCAAATGAGCGGGGGCGACAGAGGTCATATCAGGTTTCCTCGAGCGTGGTAGGTACGGTACGTGTCAACGATTGAGCTCAGGCGCCGGTAGCGCCTCAAGCATGCTCCGCATACGGGCAACTTCAGTAATCTGATCCACTTGAATGTCAGAAGCGAGCTTGAACGCAATATCGTCCAATGCAGCGCCGTCTGTAGCGAACAATGTGTACACCATTGTGACAGCGCCTTCGTGATGTTGGATCATATAGGTTAAGAAGAGTCGATCGAACTCCAATCCCTTTGCATTTTCCAAGTTTTGAAGCTGCTCTGGACTCAGCATCCCCGGCATATGCATAGCGTGTACGGCTTGGCCGGTCTCGTCCACTTCCGGAACCGGTTGCCTTCGGTCGAGCAGCCATTGTTGCATAAAGGCGATCTCGTCCTTCTGGGCATTGATGATCCGCGCCGCCAACGTTCGGACCTGACGACCCGAGCCGTTCGTGGGCGCAAATCCAGACATGACTAATGCTTGCGCGTGGTGGCTAATCATTCCCGTCATGAACTGCACGTCAGCCTCGTGCACTCGCATACGAACGCTGTCTGTGCGAGCGCGGAAGAGGGCTTCGAGTTCTTGCGTCGATAACCTGTCTGGTGGGTTGAGCGTCTGACCCACAGTTCCCCCGGTGCCGGTGCCGGTGCAGGCCTGTAAGAGCAGCCCACCAATCAAAAAAATGAGACTGAAGCGGATCCGAAAATTCTTCATGGACTCATAGTGAACGTGAAAAGACGAATGACATCATATCTTATAGTATATCTCCTATGGCCAATCACGGCATCCAACTGGCGGAAAGCTTCGTCCCGTCCAGAACCACTTCCCTCCTCTTGTGTTCTACAGATAAAGCGCACATCAATCACCCATGATCTGGACCCATTCCGGGTCGGACCACAGAGTTTCAAAGCTCATATTTCTGCGCAATCCCCCACTCCCTCTACGTGTGTTATAGGGATTGATCTCAACGGCCCTACGTATGGCGTCCAAAGCGTCATCCCGTTGGCCCATCTTTAGGTACATACTTCCAAGGGCTATCCAGATGTTGTCTTTCATAGGGATCCGGTCCCGAAGACTTAGGAGCATTTGAAGAGCTCGCTCATGCGCTCCGTCTTCAAAAAGCTGGTTTGCGTTAGCAATAATTCCCCTCGAGCGGCGGACCGTAAGGAGGCGTCGCAGTTCCACTAAAGGAGTCGGGTGATCGTTCACGCGGAGATCTTCTGCGACGTCAGAGTAACTCGCGGCCCCGCCCCTCAACTGCACGACGAACAAGGCCGCAGATTGTTGGCCACGACGGTCACCTCCGGCAGCCTGGGCGGCATCCAAAGCGTCGAGGATGCGATCAGTTAACGGTTTCCCGATGGTAGACTCGAAGGACTCTGCCATATCGTCTACGATTTCCGGCCCGACCATGCTGTTAGCCTGAGCGCAATAGTCCACTCCACAGCGGTGCCCTTTCCAAGCTTCTTGGGAATCCTCGCGCTGATGTGAGTAGACATCAAGACCGACCGGCCCCCCACCCGTGAATGCTGCGCTACGTCCCTGGATGTCGAGGATAGCGACTTGCCGACGCTCACTCTCTTCGTCACTTCGAACAAGCTGCGCCATGATTTCCTGCGGGGGGAGTCCGGCTGCTAGCATTTCCATCCCGATTCTTCCATAAAAAGGATTGGAAGACATCTGATGAACGATGACTCCGACACCGCCCTTAAAGGTCGATCCGTTTCGTCCTACAGCCAATACGCGACTGGCTACACCGATCCCTAGCTCCGCAGTCTCCGGATCACGAACAATAATGGAGTACGTGCTCAAATAGTCTGGTTCATATTTTGTGCTCGTCGGATCGTACTCGTAATCCTGCGCGCTCACTACCGAAGCAAGGCTCAGAGAAAATGAAACCAGTAGAAGAATCGAATCACGAAACATGTTACCTCCAGCGTATTTGGGGACGTCGGCTGAAGCTACGAGTGCCCGATTCAGCCAACAACTCCGTCAATTCGTATCCTTAGACCGGGACGATAGTCGTTGAAGGAGCTTCGATTTCTTTGCAGTTACTGTTCAAGGGGATGCCCCAGATCCTTTGTTCGTTGTGGGAAGGGATTGCTAAGGTCTCAAGAGCAAACACCTAGGCAGGAATCTTGCTGACGAGCTCAAATAAGATCCAGCGAAAGCTTGAAGCATCCGCTGGGGGATCGGCGATATGAATTCTCCTAACCCTGAGTTGATAGTAGAAACCTTGCTCGAATTCGAATCCTTCTATCGGATCACTGAAGTTCTCCCAGTTTCCTGTTGGGTCAAAGCGAACCTGCAAACATGTAGTCGGAACCAGAGTCATACATTCAGCATAATCTGGACCGACAAACAACGTTAGAACCTCCGGGTCAGGCTCTATCAGCCCGCAGCCAAGTGACAGAAAGAAGAGCGTGAGGAGCATAATCTTTTTCATGAGCTAATCTTGCCCCTGCCCTGATCAGAATCGCAACTCAGGTTGAATGGGATCGAACTTGAAAACCGCACATAACATCCGACCACACAGTTCAGGCTACTCGCCCATGAGGCTAGATCCTGCGAGCTGATTGCTACATGTTCTCTTCATCGAAGACTCTTCAAGATCCAGCCGATACATTGAACAAAGGGAGCACAAGTGACACTGGAAATCGTCTTCGTATTGGCCCTGACGATCTTGGCTGTGATCCTCTTCGTCACCGAGAAGTTTACCACCGACGTCGTTGCGATCTTCGTCATGATCACACTTCTCGTATCCGGCATACTCACTCCGACAGAGGGCTTAAACGGTTTCGCCAACGCCGCAACCATCACGGTCGGCTCGATGTTCGTACTCAGCGCTGGAATGTTCCGGAGTGGTGCAGTGAACTTCGTTGGCAGAGCGCTCGGAAGGTTGGCTCGGCGCAGCTCTGATTTGATGATATTCGTGCTGATGGTGGGTGTCGGCGTCCTGTCATCTTTTCTGAACAATACAGCGGCAGTTGCTATACTGATCCCTGTCGTCATAGTCGTCGCTCAGAGAGCAGACACGAGCCCTTCAAAACTTCTGATGCCCCTCTCCTTCGCTTCCATGTTTGGGGGCATGTGCACCGTGCTTGGGACATCGACCAACATCCTAGCAAGCTCAATAGCTGAGAGGGCAGGTCTCGAAGCCTTCAGCATGTTCGAATTCACCAAGCTGGGCGTGATTTTCTTCGCTGTCGGCGTCGCCTATATGATGACGGTGGGCAAAAAGCTCGTTCCCGATCACCGTAGCAGAGGAGATCTCACGAAGAGTTTCGGCCTGGGCGACTACCTGACAGATCTCGTACTACAAGCAGAATCGAAGTCAGTCGGGCAATCACTGGCATCGGCGCCACTCGTCAAAGAGCTCAGCATCGAAATCCTGCAGATCGTACGTGCTAAGAACATCCTGCGCCCGCATCCTGAGACTATCCTTCACGAACACGACGTTCTTCGAATCAAGGGGGATCTGCGCACCATCAACGAGTTGAAGGACCGCGTCGGAGTGACATTCGGAATGAGCAAGAAATGGCGTGACGAGCACCTCGAGTCGACCGACACAAGGCTCGTTGAGGCAGTAGTAGGACCTAGCTCACCGCTCGCCGGGAGACCTCTCATGGAGTCGAATCTACGAGAGAACTACGGAGCATCGGTACTCGCGATCCGGCAGCACGGAGCGTTAACACGTGTCGAATTCCCGGACATGAAGCTGATGCCGGGTGATACGCTGCTCCTCGATGTACCGAACGACCAGATCGAACATCTAACGCAACAGCGTGTGTTCCTAGTGGTGTCCAGAGCCGGAATCCCGCGCTTCAACTGGCCTAAAGCCGCTAAAGCGCTTGTCATCGTGAGCTCGGTGGTTGTGCTCGCGGCGACCGGATTGTTGTCAATTGTGGCTGCTGCAGCTGCGGGTGCCCTGATGATGGTGGTTAGTGGATGTATTTCGACAGAAGAGGCGTACGGGGCGATCGAGTGGAGTGTGCTCTTCTTGTTAGCAGGCATGCTCGCGCTGGGCGCCGCAATGGAAAAAACCGGTGCTTCGACGATGTTGGCAGGAGGGATGATTGACCTAATCGGTAGATACGGGCCAATCGCGCTGCTTGCTGCATTTTTTGCCGTTACCATGCTGCTCACAGAAGTGATGTCGAACAACGCGACTGTCGCCCTCCTGTTGCCCATCGCGATCACCACCGCGCATTCCATGAATGTAGATCCGCACGCTTTCATGTTCGCGGTCGTGTTCGCGGCCTCTTCGAGCTTCATGACACCGGTTGGCTATCAGACGAACACGATGATCTATGGGCCCGGCCAGTATCGATTCATCGATTTTATCCGTGTGGGCGCACCTCTCAACCTCATATTCTGGGCTTTGGGCACACTCTTGATTCCCTGGTTCTGGCCTTTTTAGGTTTAATGAGAACGTTGAGATTCCTTCCAGAACGGAGTTCAGTGTCATCGTGCGATCGATCCTAGTGGCTGCAATCGTCCTTCGGAGAAAACTAGCGTGAACCCCCGGGCTGACTGATAGGTTTCCACCCCGCAGGAACCTAAGGAACCCTCTGCATTTCCTTTCGATCGGTTTGCCCCGTATCCATCGGTGGAGAAACGGCAGGGCACGCCGCGGTGGAAAGCGGACCGGTCGTGTGCAGATCAAGATATGTCGCCGTAGCGTAAGACGTGAATCCCGGCACCCCTCTCGTCACTTTGCTGTCCACAACATGCGGAAATTCTACGAAAGCCGAATACGGCTGGCCCGCCGTAAGATGCTCGGATCCGATCGATATTTCCCTGGACCGATAGGTCGAATACTGTCCTTGGAACGGTAGCCCTGTATGGAATATCCGTTCACCATGACAGTCCGCGACAACCACGAAGATCATGTCATCCACGATCCCTCGTGGATCAGATCTTCCGTTCGAATATTCGCTCCAGCCGACGACGAGATCCTGGTCGGGATCAACCGCAAGCGGAGAAATCTTAAGGCCAGCCTGCATGAGTGAGATCGTGATCGGAGCAGGAATGTCCGTCTGTCCCGAGGGGCCCGCCAGTTCGAGAGGCACCTCACGGACCTGGACACTGGGTGCCGTGAGGCTGAAAAGGTAGGTCCCGTTCGGGTGAGTCTGGTCTACCGCTTCCTGAGACTCGAAATGACCCATCTCGATGTAGAAGTTGTCTCCCCGATCTTCGTACTCGAGTGGAGCCCCGTCCGTGTCCGCACGCTGCAATCGACCCGATTCTAAAATCCCGCCTGATAGGAGGAAAACCTCGGAGAAAAAGTGGTAGTTGAGTAGTCTCAATTCTCCAATACTATCCTGTGCGTAGTTGGATGATTTCACGAGAACAAAGAAAGAAATGTCCGATTGTTCAGCACACCCGATCCCTGTCATAGCGAGCGTAAAAAGCAAAGCTCTCTTCATCGGACACCCTTCAATGCTCCTGCTCCGGTATCACTCAGAGTAGAGGAAAATCTCACTTCACAAAAATTTCTATAATCTCCACCGCCGTGGAGCTGCTGTTACGGAAGCCGTGTCGGATGCCTCCCTGCATGAAGTAGGGATGCCACGGTTGGATCTCCATAGACTGTTTTCCGTCTAGGTCCAACTGCATCGAACCTGAGATCGGAACGAACAAATGGAACTGGACTTCTGGGTGCGCGTGTATCGGCCGTGTACCGCCGGGGTCCACGAAAACTCGCAAGGCACGAACCTCAGGTTGATCACGAAGGACAGCATTGCTGATTCCGATGTTCCCTTCACCCGTGAGAGGGCGTAGAGGTGAGGAGCGATCCCCGGTGACCGGCGCTGTCTGTGCGCCGAGGGCTATCGAGAGTATCACAAGCCCAAGGGCTGACACGGCATACCTCTGCATTTGCTTTACTCCTGTCTTAGATAGATCAAACAGTGCAATCGGGGCTAGCGGGCAAAACATCCTGAGCTTTCGGATCTTTCCGCGGAGACACGGACACGACCATATCTTACGCGCGAAGCACGGGATGCCGCTCGTGAAAGCCTGTGGCCTCCTGATAGGCCTTGGCCAGCATTAGTAGTTTATCTTCTCTGTAGATTGAGCCCATGAACGCGATGCCTGTGGGAGTTACTTCTCCCGTGAAGCCATTGGGCACCGCCACGACGGGATGACCTGTCATGCTGGTGAGTGGATTGATGGACCTCCAGGGTGACACCAGTACGTCAATACCCTCCATCGCTCGCGCGACTTCCTCCATGAGCAACATTCGAATACGGTTAGCCTGTAGATATTCGACAGCGGGCACGAGCTGAGACACTCGCAGTTCTCCACGGTGGTTTTGTCGCCGAAGTCCAGTGTCTTTGCGGGAGCGCACAAATTCATCGAATCCGGCCGCCCGCTCCACAAATTCAATGAAATAAGTCAGATCTCGGCCGGAGAACGTGTTGCGGGGCATCTCGACGGGCTCGAGTGCGAATCCCATCGTTCGCAGTGTATCGAGCGTGGCTGCAGCATTTATTCTATCATCTGCGCTCTGCCGTGGCTCCTCCTCGCTAAAAGCCGACTCGAAGTAACCGATGCGAAGCGATTCTAGATTCATGCCCACGTCCCAATTGAACGGAACGCCGCTGGGCACGGCCATATCCTTCCCATCTGGCCCCGCAACCGCGTGCAGCACGACCGCGCAGCCTTCGGCTGTTCGACACATTGGCCCGACTTTGTCTAAACTGTAACCAGCGGCCATAACTCCATAGCGACTCACCCGTCCGAAGGTGGGACGAAGCCCAACCACACCACAGCGAACCGCAGGAGAGAGGATCGATCCACCAGTGTCTGTACCGATGGCGAAGCCCACCAGCCCCGCGGCAGTAGCAGCGCCCGAGCCTGCAGAAGAGCCGCTCGAACCTTGTTCGGGATTCCAGGGGTTGTTAGTACGTCCACCGAACCAGTTGTCCCCAAAAGCAAGTTCACCGGTAGTTAGTTTCGCCACCAAAACCGCTCCCGCATCATCCAGACGCTCAACTACGGTGGCGTCGAAATCGAACGTTTGCTCCTCGAAGGGTGCTGCTCCCCAAGTCGTAGGGTATCCCTGTGCTGAGATGATGTCCTTGGCACCCCAGGGGATACCGTGCAACGGACCGCGGTAGCGACCCTCGGCAATTTCCGCATCTGCTTGTTCAGCCAGCGCCCGCGCACGGCTCTCAGTAAGAGTTACGACGCAGTTCAGCGTTGAGTTGTAGCGGCGCAATCGACCGATATACATCTCCGTCAACTCACTGGGTCGTACCTGGCGGGACTCAATGAGCTGCGCAAGATCCGTGATCGACCAAAAAGCCACCTCTTCCAGGTCAGAGGGACGTGTCACGGGTGACCGTGGCCCTACCCGGAGAGTGCCCTCGACGCGTTCGAATTCCATCCCGGGGGCGACCGGACTGAAATGGAGCGCAGGCATAACGGAATTATCGAGAGACGTCAATCGGATCTCCTCAAAGCGCTCGAAGCTTTGGTTTACCCCCTCGACGATCATCTCGAGTTCTTCCTCATTGAAGTCCAGGCCAGCTACCTGCGCCGCCGCTCTCGTCATAGCCAGAGTGACTTCCTGCTCTTCAGTCTCCTGCATGCATCCCCATAGGACGCCGGGAAGGAGCGTGGAAGAGAGGCCCATGCTGGAGAAGTAGGTGAGAAAGTTACGCCGTGATTGAGCGTTATCTGTGTTTGCAGTCAAGGTCATAGCTAACGCACTCCGGTCGACTGGTTGGACGAAAGAACTCAGATAATGCGGTCGAGTTCGTCCTGTCGCCACATCCAACACGCACATGTCGGTCACCGTTGACAGCGTACAGACCCTGGAGCAAGGTTGCGAGCCGCCCAGGGTTCTTCTCCACAAAGTGTTTGGAGACCGTGATGCATACCAAGCTCGCTCAACGGCATATCCTTCCGTTCGTCGGACTGACTCTGATTTCGTTTACGGTGCTAATCCCTCAGGGTGGCGCAGCCCAGGCATCCGGGTACGATCTCATCCTGCGAGGCGGCCGCGTATTCGACGGAGCAGGCAACCCGTGGGTGCGTTCCGACGTCGGAATCACCGACGGTCGTATTACCGCAGTTGGACATCTCGGCGAAGTTCCCGCCGAGCGAGAAATCGACGTTGCCGGTTTATATGTCATGCCGGGTATCATTGACGCGCATTCGCACGCCAATAGCGGCTTCGATGACGAGGACCCGCGCGCACGTGCGACGATCAACAACCTGATGCAGGGGATCACTACCGTAGTGATCGGTGAGAACGGAAGCGCGTGGAGTAGAGACAGCGGCATCAGAGAGAAGGCCGAAGAATGGTCACGCAACGGTATAGGCACTAATGCTGCCATGTTGATCGGTATCGACAGTGTTCGGTACCAAGTTATCGATGGACACGAAACAACACCGACCGCTCAGGATCTGGTAAAAATGCGGGCGATCGTGCGGGAAACCATGGAGGACGGCGCGTTTGGCCTCAGTTCGGCACTCGACTACTGGGATGGTCACTTCAATACCACCGAGGAGATCATTTCGTTGGCTAAAGAAGTAGCTCCTTTCGGTGGAATTTACGCGAGCCACATGCGCAGCGAGGGGACACGGTCACTCTGGTGGGTGGAGAGCCACAGCTCCCGGCGTGTTACCCAATTGGACGCGGTGAAGGAGATCATCGAGATCGGTAGAGCCGCCGAGATTCCGGTGCACATCCTGCATATCAAATCGACCGGTATTCCGGCTTGGGGCGATAGTCGCATGGCAACGGCACTGATCGAGGAAGCTCGCCATCAAGGCATTGATGTCACTGCCAATCAATATCCGTATACCTTTTCCAATCCGGATCGTAGCACACAGTTATTCAAGTGGGAGCCGTACCTGGGTGAGACGGGCCGCGATCTTGAACGGACGCAGCGGATGGCACTCATCAAAGCTCGTATTGAGGACGATCCCCTATTTGCCGCCCAGGTAGAAAAAGACGTCTACCACGAGATCCTGGCACGTGGCGGCGCGGACCGTATGTGGGTCACGGCATTCGAAGTCAACCCGGCATATATCGGGAAGACGCTTCAGGAACTCGCCGTGCTACGCCAGGAAAGTTTGTTCGAGGCCGGTAAGCATCTGCAGCTCGACAACGCTGCTAGGATCCTGTCGTACACGATGATTGAGGACGATATCGAGCATTACCTAACGCGCGACTACATCGCTCCAGCGACCGACGGCGGCGTTGGTTCCCGGACTCACCCACGTGCCTTCGGAACCTTTCCACGTGTCCTGCGACGTTATGTGTTCGACAAGGAGGTTATCACGCTTCCCTTCTTTGTCCGTAAAGTGACGATGCTACCCGCCAGCATCCTCGGGTTCGACGACCGCGGTATGATCAAGGAAGGTTACCGAGCTGACATTATGGTGTTCAACCCGGCAACCATCCGAGATCGTGCCACTTTCGAAGAGAATATTTACAGCGAAGGCGTCGAGTATCTGTTGGTCAACGGCAAGCTCGCCATCGACGACGGTCAGTTCACTGGCGCTCTGGCAGGCGAGGTGATCCTGCGCAGATAGGCTCAAGCCTAAGAACGTTCACTCGACGGTTTCCAACTCCTCTCAAGCTTTTCCCAACACGCCCAGTTATATGCGGTTGAGACTTCCTGGCGAGAGCCTTTCCGGGATCCGTGGATGCATGATGTGTCTCCACAGCGGCGGAACAAGAGCCAGCCAGAAGCATCCATATATTCCCGACGGGAGTGTTGGTGCGTTCTCGTATGGTCGAAGTCTCCAGAATGGTTCGCTTGGCTTTAGGTGGTGAGCGGGGTGTCGGGTGAGCTCGAGGAGGGTCCAGCGCGACCAGCGCTGCTCGGATTGCCAGGAATGCAGTTCGGTCTGACGCTCTCCAATCTGTCGAATGAGCCCGTAATGACGGATGTAGTTGATGTACTCCAGCAGGAAGACCCCGAAGCCAGCTTGAACAATGAATGCCGCAGTGACCCATTGTCCTAAAAGAACGTACAATCCCGAGATCAACACGATCTGAAGGGCCATACCACGCGCAACCGGATTCTCAAGCACAGTCCTACCTCTTGCTGCATGGACGTTAACGGCATCTCTGAACTGGCCGGGGATCGTTCTAAGCACGAATCTCCAGAGTGATTCCCCGTACCGAGCACTCGCCGGATCTGCGGTAGTACCAACTAGCCTATGGTGTGTGTGGTTGTGCTCAGTCGTGAAGTGCAAATAGAGCACAGACAGCAGATTCAGCCTCCCGACCCACCACGAAAAGGAACCCGGACGTGTGTGACAAAGCTCATGGGCGACGATGATGCCCGATTGACCAGAGCTGAGCCCTGTGCTTAACGCAGCTCCCCATGTTGTCCAATAGCTTCCATCTAGACCTGCACGATAGAAGAGTGTCCCCACCGCAACGAACTGCATTAAGGCGTGGACGTAGAGCAAAACCTCGAAGACTCGTCCGGACGCTCGCGGTGGCTTTGGACGACTGGCACAGCCCAGTGAGAGGTCGAGTAGCGGACCTAGCCCGAGCATGTAGATCACACCAGCAAAGACCCAGGGTCCACCGATCAGGTTGCAGGTGATGACCAGAGCAGGATTGACCAACCCCAGCATATGCCAGGTCCAAGCCTCAGGGTGCTGAGCTTCAGAAATACCAGAGCTGGAAGAAGACTGCGTCGTCATTCCGAGGCCACTCGATTCAATGCTGCCCTCCAAAATTGAGGACTCTAGTTAGTCCATTAACGTGACATGTCGTAGCTCAACACGAACTGACTATTCTCGTCGGTCTCAAAAGCCCCCCTGCCCTCATCGACGGAGGGTGAATAAGTCTGAACGGTTATTTCATTGTGACTCGGAGAAAATCGCAAAATACGCAGGAATCCGTTTCCGCCTCTGTTGCGAGCTTGATAGTCAGACAACAAAGAGTGCACGCTCCGATCACCCAGGGAATCCACCCGACGACCCTCACCTCCGATATCAACATGGCCACCCAGCAAAAGGAATAAGTTGGGATTGCCTTTCAATGCATCGTAAATCATTTGTCCTTGAGTACTGAAGTCAGCGGGGTTTCCAACTCCTACCATATGATGAGTGACTACGATAGCACGCCGTGTGTAGTGCTCCTTAAGCACCTCATCTGCCCAACTGAGAACCGCACTATCTGGAGAAGTATCATACTCCAAATGAAGGATGATGAAATCCAGATTGGATGCAGAAAACATCTCGTAATGGTTGTCGTTCGTCGCTCCGAAATGACCTCCGTAATAGGCTCGTCCGTCAAAACGTGAAATGCCGAGATAACGGTTAAACAACACCGTGGTACCGTCCGCGTCACCCTGAGGAGACTGCTCGTGATTTCCAACCGCGACGCCAAACGGGATCCCCTCCGGGAGCCCTGTCGTCACTGGATCTTCCAATAACGATATAGCAGCGTTTGCCGCCTCCCAATCCGCAAGAGAATCGTCGCCATTCTGAACGAGGTCCCCAAGATGGGTTACGAAAGCGATGTTCAGGACGTCTCTGTTCTCTACGATCCATAGCGTCTGCGCCTCGAAGATATCTGGACTGCCCCCGTTCATGCTCGCGGAATAGTACTGCGTATCCGGAAGAACGATGATAGAGAAGTCCTTATCCGAACCAAAGCAGGCACTGAAAGCCGCCAGCGAACAGATCAATGCTCCAACTTTATCCTTCATGGTTCTTCAGCGTATTCCTCTTGTACAAGTATCAGAGTCTTCTTCAACGGGTGATCTTACACTAATCCGGCAATATCCATCTCATTCTCCCCTGCTCCACGCAAGACCGCGACTGAGGCGGAAACATCACACGTGCAAGAAACTGTTGGTAGGCTGGGTGATTATGGAATGGTGAATGCGCGACCCCAACCGCTCGCTATCGCGAACAAACATTCCGATTCTCTCCTCCCTTGCGCCCTGGCCGGGGCCCGCCCACATAAGAGCGCTGAAGAGAGGAGGTGAAACTGGCGGTGACACGCAAGATCCCAACATATGTGTGGACGTTCTTTGCCCTGGCGGCAGGCTTGGCTGTGGGCGGTCTCTTTCCTGAACCGCTCAAGCCAGTTGCCGATGCCACATCGGTGCTCATCGCTTGGATCGTCGCCGTCGTGCCGCTGCTGATCCTTGCCGCTCTCAGCCCTGCTATCGCGACCTTGGTGCGCCGCGGGCTCGCCGGACGCTTCGCCGGCGCAGTCGTCCTCTGGTACATCTTCACGTCAACCGTCGCTGGGCTCATCGCCCTCGTAACCTCTGCCGCCGTCTTTCGAATTCCCATCACCACTGGGGACCGGAGCATCTGGAATGAAGCGGCCGCGATGCTCCAGAGCTTCGGAGAGGGTGAAACCTCGTGGCCGCTTCTGGCTATCCTTGCAGGCGTGCTGCTCGGAGCGTTCGGCGCCCGCCACGATCCCACGTACCGCATGCTCAAGAGAAGCGCCAATGCCATTGAAAGGACGGGGGACAAGCTCGCCTACGTCATGCTACCGCTCATCCTCACGTTCGGTGTAACCTTGGGGGTGCGCTTCGGAGCAAGGCTAGGGCTATCGCACTATTTCAGCATGACCGCCTATACGGGCGTACTCGTCCTCGTTTGGTGGGCGTTCTACACGTTCGTGCTCGTGCGCAAAGTCGGACGCCGGACGGTGGGGCCCGTGTTGAGAGAATACTACCTGCCGACCGCACTCTTCGCTGCGGGGACATGTTCGTCGTTAGCGACGCTTCCGGTCAACCTCGCCAACGCTAAAAAGATCGGTGTCCGTGACGAAGTCGCCGACTTCGTCTTGCCGTTCGGTGCCGTCGTGAATCTCGACGCCAGTGCGCTGGCCTACGTCGCGTACGGACCCTTCGTCGTGAGCCACATCTTCGGCATGGAACTGAGCTGGCTGATGATGCTTGCCGCCTGGCCAGCCGTAGTACTCTTTACGATCGCGGCTCCCGGGCTCCCGGCCGGGATGGGAACTGCGCTCTGGAGTGCCACGCTCTTCGCAAACATCCTGGGGATCGAGGGACAGGCGCAAGGAGAGTTTGTCGCGAGCTGGATCGCTCTGTCGGGAGGGATCCCCGACATGTTGCGGACCGCGACCAACTGCACCGGCGACGGGTATACTGCCATCATCTTCGACGGTCGATTTGACGAGTTCTTTGCGAGGGCACGTGGCTGAAGCGAACGTGCTATCACCTGGAGCCCAGCGGCTCGTCCACGTCAATGCACGCGTCCAGCCGGGCGAAATTGTGGTGGTGGTGACCGACCCGACGATGCAACGCTATGCGGACGCAGTCGGCACAGCCGCCCGTGAGGCCGGAGCTGACGTTACCCTATGCGTTATTCCTCTACGAAGTCAGGACGGACAGGAGCCGCCCCCACCCGTCGCACGCGCCATGGCCGAGGCAGCCGTAATCTTCTCTCCAGTGCGTGTCTCCATCACCCACACACGGGCGATGCGCACTGCCTTGGAAGCGGGGGCCCGGGTATGCATGATGACGGCTTATACCGACGCCATCATGACGAGCTCCGCGCTTCTCGAGACCGATTTTGAGGGACAAGCCGAGGTCTGCCGCCGCCTAGGTGCAGCCTTCACGGAGGGTGAATCTGTACTCCTCACCTCCCCGCGCGGCACCGATCTGCACTTCGGAATCGAGGATCGTGTGGCCAACGTGCTGACGAACATACCGGAGCCCGGGGAGCTAGGCCCGATACCCGACATCGAAGTGAACGTAGTGCCCGTGACGGGCTCGGCTGAGGGCACGATCGTCGCTGACGCCTCGGTGCCTTACCTAGGCATCGGTATCCTGGAGGATCCCGTCGTGTGCTCGGTACGCGAGGGTTACATCGTCGAGATGACCGGCGGGAAGCAGGCCGATTTTCTACGGGAACACCTGGAATCCTTTTCGGACCCCCACTGCTTCAACGTCGCGGAGCTGGGCGTCGGCCTGAATCCGAACGCTCGGCTCACCGGAGAAATGCTTGAGGACGAAGGCGTTATGGGTACGATCCACATCGGTATCGGGACGAGCCACACTCTCGGCGGGGAGATCGTAGCTCCAACACACTACGACCTGATCATGTGGGAGCCGACCATCACCGTCGACGGTCGCGTCGTACAGCGGAACAAACAGGTGCTCCTGTGAAGGAAGGCGCAGAAATCCTCGTGCGGACGTGTGCCAATGTCCGGGCAGGTGAAGACGTAGTGGTCGTGACCGATGCGGAGCGCATGATGATCGCTCAAGCAGTGGCCGATGAGGTTCATGAAGTCGGAGCCGTCGCGAGCATCGTGATCCCACCCGGACGATCTATCGACAACGAGGAACCGGGGCCGGCAGTGGCAGCGGCCATCTCAGGCGCCGACGTGGTCTTCCTGCCCGTGACGCTCGCGATGGCGCACACATACGCAGTGCGTGAAGCCATAGGTACCGGGACTCGGGTACTCTCCATGACGGCTTTCACTAACCGGATGATGCATGAAGGTGGTCTATTCACGGACTTCCGGGCGCGTCAGCCGCTGTGCCAGGCGCTGGCTGCCAGGCTCACCGATGGCGAGCGACTGCGTTCGACGAATCCGTCCGGCACCGATCTCACTATGAGCCTGGCAGGTGTGACCGGGAACAGCCATGCCTGCCTGTTAGATGGACCGGGCTTCTCGGCGGTCCCCAACATCGAAGCAAACTGCGCTCCCGCTCAAGGAACAGCTGAAGGAGTGTTTGTTTGTGACGGCAGCATACCGTACTACGGCGTTGGTCCGATCCGTGATCCCGTAACTTTTCAGATTTCGGGAGGTTTCGTCACCGATATCGAGGGTGGGGACCAAGCCGATTCCCTCGCGAAACTGCTGGCCCAGCAGGAAGACCCTTGGGTCTACAATCTGGCCCAGTTCGCCTTTGGTTTGAATCCGGCCTGCACCGAATTCACGGGAGAGATGCTCAATGACGAAGGCGTGAACGGTACGGTCCACATCGGTATCGGAACGTCGGCGAACCTGGGTGGGGTGGTATCCGCAAAGACGCACTTCGACGCGATCACCCAGGCCCCCACGGTCTGGATCGATGGGGAGCTGGTCCTCTCGGACGGGAAGATCCTCCTCGACGGCTGAATGGCACCAACTACACAGTGGGCGACCCGTTGATCGTGTTCCTAAAACTGTCCAAGGGGTTACTCAATCTTACCCTTGGCTTCACCGCCGCTAACGCGACATCAACTCCCGAATCTGACGAAGGGCGGCGTCTACTTTCATCTGGATGCCCACTCGACCGTAAGTGACTGACGCTTTCGTCGGGTCACCTCGCACACCGGCCCCCTCAAAACCACCGAACGGCGCCAGTTCCTCTGTACGGATTTGCCTTGCGTCCACGTAAAGCAGCTGTGAGGTATCGGTCATTCCAGCGTGGGTACCAATATCCTCCATCGAGTGTCCTTGCTCCTGCAGCCACTCACGGAAACCGTGACCAGAGTAGTAGTCACCGACGAAGTGTACTCGCGCATCGCGCCCCGACCATTCCTCGTTCAGCATTCCCGCGACCGTCTCCATCCCGTTTTGGTTTCCACCACTGTCGCCGATGAAGACGATGTCGGTGAAGCCGCCGGCCGCAAGGCTCCTCGCAGCATACTCGAGCAATTTCATATAGTGCTCGTTGGGAAGCGTGATCGTCCCAGCGCGCTGCCGGTTCCCCACTGTTCGCTCCACGGTCCCCTCGGGCACGTACGTTACGATTGGCGCAACAAGAGCGTTTCCGAGGGTCCGCGCAATCCGCCCGGCTGTCTCCGTCACGATGAATTTGTGCTTACCCAGCACCATGTGCGGACCATTCTGTTCAGTCCCGGCTGTTGCAACGATAATCGTGGTCGTCCCGGCGTCGATCTTGTCGGCCACTTCCATCCACGTCAGCTCATCGAGAAATACCGTGTTGGGAACCTGGCTGGAGGCAGGCACTGCCAAGAACAGTGCAGCAACGAGAGAGAGAGTGGGTATCTTCATGGGAATCTCCAGGTGATACGCTTGTACCAATAGAATTACACCGCCCAATATATCCTATCATTATCGGACCGACGAGAGAGCGATTTTATCGACCTATCTTTTCTTAGAAATACCGCTGCGTGACAGACCACGAAGGCTGGCACGCCCTTCGCCCCGGGACCCGGCTCGATCAGTAAAATTATTACAGCGACGAGTAACAACTCGCTACTCAGGAAGTCGCAAGGCCACCAGAGAACCGGGCATACCCGCACCAGCGATCTGCACGACGATGTATTGCCGACCTTCATGCATATATCCCATCATTCCGTACTGTCCTGGTGCCGGAATCTCGACCGTACCTAAGCGCACTCCAGTCAGCTTGTCCACCGCATGCAACACGGACGCGCCTCCTGCGCCCTCCGCAGTGAGAAGCAGCGTTGACGTCACCATCGTGATGGGGTGGGACATCCGTCCGGTATTGGGCAATTCCACGCTCTGTAGCGCAGGGTGGTTCTTGATGTACTCAGGTGTGTCCCCATTCGGGACGGCCCAAAGGTGCTCTCCCGTATTCATGTCTATTGCAACGACCTGGCTGTACGGGGGTTTCCACATCGGCAAGCCCTGGGGACCTCGACCCTGGAAATCTCCGCGATTGGCGACCGCCCACTCAGAGATTGTTTCACCAGTGGTCATGATATCTTCCGGCTGATCAAGTTGATGGCCCGGCACGATGTTCTCGGACCTGCACCCCCGTCGTGTGGACACGTACAGTATTCCAGTCTCCGGATCCGCAGAGGTCGGACCGTTGATGTTGGTCGCCCCATTTGGACAGCTCACGAACGAGCGTTGGCCTGAAGGATGACCGGTCTCAATCGGCGGGTTGAAGATCGGTCCAATCCGATAGTTTTTGACGATCTCAAGCGCCTCAGCTCGGAGCTGCGGAGTGAAGTCGACGAGGTCATTCAAGGTCAACCCCTGCATCTCATACGCTGCTGGCTTGGTGGGGAACGGTTGCGTGGGCGACAACATCTCGCTCGAGACCTCCGACTGGGGAACCGGGCGCTCTTCGATAGGCCAGATTGGTTGACCTGTCTGGCGGTTAAAGGTGTACGCCCACCCCTGTTTCGTAGTCTGCACTACGATAGGAGTCAGCTCTCCATCCACCAGTACATCCAACACAACCGGAGCCGTTGGATTATCGAAGTTCCAGATGTCGTGGTGGACCGTTTGAAAATGCCAGGCCCGTTCGCCCGTCTGCACATCGAGGGCGATGACACTCGTACCGAATAAGCCGTCACCCGGTCGGAATCCGCCGTAAAAGTCGATTGTTGGAGGATTGGTTGGAATGTAAACGAGGCCCCTCTCCGGATCCGCCGACATGGGAGCCCACGAAGAGACATCTCCAGTCCACTCCCACGCGTCGTTTTCCCATGTTTCGTGACCGAACTCCCCAGGCCTGGGAATCACATGGAACTTCCACACATGATCTCCAGTGCGGGCGTCGTAAGCGAGAATATCCCCCGGAACCATCTCAATCCGCGTCTGGTTGTAGCCCTGCTCAGCGGAATTACCCACCACCACGACACCGTTCACCACGATAGGCGGCGACGAGCTAGTGATGTGTCCGAGCTCCCGGGGGATCCCGAAGTCCGGATCGTAAAGGCCGCTGTCCCATCGCTCCCAAGGCCCCCAGTCCCGCAAGAGGTCCGGAAGCAGATCCCTCACTCCGGTTTGAGGAAAGCCAGTCAAAGGCACCGATGCCCCCCAATCCTCAAGTGGGAGGCCGGTCTTGGCGTCCAACGCGTAAAGGAAGAAGGCCGGACTCGAAATATAGATGACCCCACGCCCATCCACGTCTGCGTAAGCCACTCCCTTCCCGTAGCCGTTTCGCATCCCTCGATCGAAGCGTGTCGTGTGGGGCTCGCGAAACGTCCAGATCGTTTCCCCTGTCGCAGGATCGATTGCGACGACCGTCCGACGTTCGCCCGCAACCGTATACATCAAGCCGTTCACGTAAAGTGGGGTCGAGCGCGACACGGCGAGTCGATTCGGCCCATAGTTGTCACCGCGCCAAATCCAAGCGACCTCCAAGCTTTCAAAGTTGTCGGCATTAATCTGATCGAGAGAGGAGTAGCGGGTGTGCCCGGCATCACCACCGATGTAGCGCCACTCTTCTAGAGGAATCTCGGGTCCCTGTGCAACGAGAGGATCCTGGGCGATTGAGGCAGCTCCGAGAGTCAGCACTGCGAGCCAAGAGCGTAACTCACCTTTCAGATGAGACAGCGGAACCAATCCGTTCATGTGCCAACCCTCCTTGGGTTCTCCCTTGCCAGGGAAATCCCAGTTGTGACCCCCTTCCTCCGCTCGGACCACTGCGTGTAGCAATCGGGATCAAGGTGACGTCGAACATCCAACGCGCTTCGTTGAGCACGCAAGTACCACCACGATGTCGAAGCTGGCCAACGGCAGACTATCAGCCCCTAGATCGTCGGAGTATACAGGCTTCGTTTCTAGCTTCTACTCAGCTTCTCGGCTTCAAGCGTAGGCCGTCATGCTCCCCTGCCCTACTGCAGGACTCGAATCAAGACGGGAGGACGAAAGGGAGCGACCGGGAAAGCATCCCAAAATGCGAATGCATGATCGTTCTCAGAGCGCTTTCTCGAGCCAGTGCCAACACTCTGCACAGCGTTCTTCAATGAATGGAATGGTCTCGCGGTAGCCCTGAGTTCGGTACAGCTGTGTCGCTTCCTGAAGCAGACGGTTCGCTTCAAGCTTCACTACAGTGTAACCAAGCTCCTTGGCGTGAGATTCCAGTAAGGCCAGGAGAAGACGCCCCAACCCCAACCCCCGCCATGACTTGTCAACCCACATCCGTTTGATACAGGCTGATTCAGAGGTGAGGCACTTGAGCCCTCCGCAACCCACCCACTGTCCATCTGCGCTCGCCACAAGGAACAAACTGCGAGGTCCTGAGAACTCTGAACGATCCGTCAAGACGTCCTTGGCTGTAAGGCCGTCGGCCAATTGCTCGTCCAACTCTTCGAAGTACCTCTTGAGACACCACTGCGCCGCCGAGCCCGATCGGCTCATGGCTTCGATCTTCACCCCAGCTAATTGTGGCCCATGGTCCATAAATGATTCGCCACGTTTTGGTTGCCCACACACTCCAATTCTGCCTGGGCACCCCTTAGGCCCGCAACTCAGCCGGAGCCACGGAACGCGCGGAACCGTGTTTATAGGTTCCGAGGCATCCGCTTACACGCGGCTCGTCATTCGAATCTCAGGTGGCGAATTCTTCCAAGCCCCAACCACGCTACCGTCAGGTCCAGAGGCAGGAATGATTCCTAGTGACCCCTCGGACTAACCCCCAGTCTTCTCCTCGAACCGTTGCATACGTCTACCGTTCCCCGCCTCCCCGGTGTAGAGGTAGCCCCGCGAGTCAAGGACCACCATGTGCGCGCGGATGAATTCGCCAGCCTGGCGACCTGGCCTTCCGAACCTACCCAGGATTTCCAGGTCGTTCCGCCGCAGCATCCAGACACGTTGGTTTGTCCCGTCGATGAGATAGAGGAGACTCTGTTCGGGATCTCGCGACAGCCCGAGGCTGAATCCAGTTCCCGACCCCCGAGTCCCTGGGAGGACAAAACGCTCCATCAGATACTCTCCGTTCTGGCGGAAGACCTGAATACGGTTTCCACGACGGTCGGCCACATAGACTAAACCATCCTTCGCGCCAACGATGCCGTGGAGGGTAGAGTACTGCTGCGGCGGGTCTTCGAGCTTGACTGGATATTCATATCGGTAGTCGTCGTCCGGTGGCCTGCCGTACGCACCCCAATGACGGCGGTATTCACCGGTCGACGCATCGAAGACCACCACGCGCCGGTTGCGGTACCCATCCGCAATGAAAAGTTCGTTCGTGCTCGGCTCCACGAAGAAATTCGCCGGACCGCCCAGATGAGTCGGATCGTTGCTGCCTAGGTTCACGCCAGGTTCACCAATGGTGAGGACGTGCTCGCCGTCCTTCGTGAACTTCATCACGTGAAATCCATTGCTCGTGCCGAGCCAAACGAACCCATTATGATCGATATAGATCCCGTGCTCCTGGTCAAACCACGTGTAGCCCTCGCCCGGACCACCCCAGGCCTGCACAACGTTGCCCTCAGGATCCAGCTCGAGAACTGGGGGGGCAGGAAAACAACAATCGGCAATCGGTGGATCCTGTGCGGCCCCAATCTCCTGACGGGTTAGGCTCGAAGGCATGTGAACTACCCAGAGGTGGTCCTCTTCATCAACGAAGAGTCCCCTGATGTCACCGAGGATCCAGTCATTGGGCAGGGTCGGTGGCCACGTCGGGTCCACTTCCCACTCTGGTATTGTGGCCGATGTCGGCTCTGTTCTCTGCTGAGAAGGTTGAGGGTCGCAACCGGCGGCAAAAAACAGCAAGGCCGTTACGCTGAAATGGTTGATCAGATTTCTCATGATCTTGGCGCTCCGTTATAGCTCTTTAAATAATTGTATAGCATCGTTTTATCCTACGTTACTTCTAGTCTTAGTTCAGTCGCTGATGGGTACGTTCTTTCCCTCGACGACGTGCTTTATGACGCGACCACCCAGCATGACGAACACAACGTTTTCGGTAACGGTAATGTCGTCGAGCGGGTCGCCTGGTACGGCAACCAAGTCTGCCAACAATCCCTCCTCGATCCGGCCACGATCGTCTACGTCGAGCAGGTCAGAAGCGTGGATTGTCGCCGACTGGAGGGCCTCGAGTTCTGTCATACCCATCCGCACATAGACTGCAAACTCACGAGCGTTGTCACCGTGTGGGTATACCGCTGCGTCCGTACCGAACGCGAGAGGTACACCGGCTTCGATGGCACGGGCCAGACTCGCCCGCGCAATCGGTAGAATCAGCTCAGCCTTATCACGCACCAGGGGAGGCAGCACGTCGAGATCGATCACGTCTGCGAGGTAGGTCGTCGGCACGAGATAGGTCCCCTTTTCGATCATGAGATCCATGATCTCGTCCGTCAGCATCGAGCCGTGCTCAATACTGGCGACACCGGCCTGTACAGCCGCCAGAATTCCCTCGGAGCCGTGAGCGTGCGCGGCGACTTTGACGCCATGGCGTGAAGCTTCTTTGACCATCGCTTCGAGCTCGATCAAGCTGTACTGTTGGGCACCCACGGGACCTTCCATTGAGAGAACGCCCGCGGTGGCGCATGTCTTAATGACCTTTGCGCCGTGCTTGATCTGATACCGCACTGAAGCGGCGACTTCCCACGGTCCATCCGCGACCCCATCTTCGGGGCCATTCTCCAGAATTCCCGGAGCAAAGCCCGTCGCGTCACAGTGCCCACCCGTGATCCCGAGGGAGTTGCGTGATGGAACAACTCGCGGGGCAATCACCTCGCCCCGCTCTACCGCATGAGCCAGCGCCACCGTCGCATCTCCACCGAAGTCACGGACCGTGGTGAACCCCGCACGCACGGTGATTCCGCCGAAACGGACAGCATTAATGGCGGCATCGGCCAAGGTTCCGATCACGGGTCGGGTGAACGATCCCGGGCCGAGCTGGCTACTCAGGTGTGTGTGAGAATCGATGAAGCCGGGGAGCAGCGTTACGTCTCCGAGGTTCAACTCACGGGTACCATTCGGAACGTTAGCAGGGTTCACCGCCAAGATGCGGCCGTCCACGACGAGCACTGCGACGTCTTGGTGCATCTGCCCGGATTCGACATCGAGCATGCGCTCAGCACGCAAGAGGGTGGCCTCGTCTTGGGCATGGAGAGGGAGGCCCGAAACCAGCGCAACGCTCATTGCCGCGAGCATGTGTTTCACGATCTTCATTCGATTATCCCTTTCTGAGTAACGTCAACCCAACTCCTCTTGGAAACATGCCTCATTCGGATCCCAGCTCAAGCTCCTTTCCCGTGGCTTCCCTCCACAGCGGGCGCACCTCATCGTCTGCTCCTGTCATCTCCCAACGAATAAGCGTAAGCGGGATCATGCCGCGAGACAGGACGTCGTCGTGAAACACCCCAAGATCGAAGCTGCTACCGAGTTCCAACGCCTGTTCGGAAAGGAGTTCCTCAAGCTGGATCTTACCGATGATGTAGCCACTCCCAGAGCCAGGACGCCGCAGATAACCCTCAAGATCATACCGACCTAGATCCTCTTCCATGTACGGCACGAAATCGATCATGTAGCGATTCGCCTGATCAAGGCTAAACTCACCAGCATGCATCTTCGCCTCAGCAAAGATCCGGCTGGCGCGTTTCATGAGCGCTGCGTAGAAAAGTTCGTCGGCCCTGGGTACGTCGCGTGTGATACCGGCCAGAACCAACATCTCCTCAATGTAAGTAGCCCAACCTTCCGCGCGGGAACTGTCACCGTACCCACGGCGGATCGAATTCCCGCCTGCTCTGCCCAACAGTCCGTCGAAGCGATGCCCTGGGATGGACGCGTGGATGTGGTTGTTGAGCGCGTTACGGAACTGTAGTTCCTCCCAAAAATGTCGGTCCGTCAGTGCGCGCGGGCTCCAAAAGGTGTCCGTGTCAAACGATTCCGGGATGTCGACAGGGAACGTCAGCAAGTCTTGCTTTCGAATCAGGTCACGGATCTGCTGCTCAGCCTCCCTGGTCCTTTCTTCGTGTTCCTCCCGACTGCGGGTAAGCTCGAGTTCGGGGAGATCGCGATTGCGGTTGAGGGTAATCTCATACGCGGCACGAAAGCGGTGGAACTCCCGCTCTCCCAGCAACATGATGTCCCGTACGCCGTAGGGCAGTAGGCGCACGTTACGAAAGTACCACTCGAGGTTCTCAGTGCCGATTCCGGCTGATGAAGGCATCCCGAGACGCTCAGCGGTGAGCCAGTCGTGATACCGGAGGACCCCGTCGAGGGCGTTAGTACACAACTCGGTGTCAGCGGGTTGTGCGTCCGCCACACGCTCGCATAGGTCTTCGAACCAACCGATAGTCCCACCCGGAGGATCGTCCCGATACGGCTGGCCCTGGCCCACTCCATCAAAGTTCCCGAGATGGAAAATGGTTAGATCGGCCAGTTCCCTGGAAGGCTCGGTAAGGTTGGCTTCGGCCTGTAGCAGTATCCGTGGCACAGCCGCTAGAGACTGTTGCCACCGATCCGCCGCTTGGCCGGTTAGTGGTAAGTCGACGTACGGCACTCGCCGCACCTGATCAAGATAGAGGATAGGGTCCTTCTGCCATGGACGGATCACACGATGCTCGAATTCCATGCCATTTGCCTTCGCCCAGACCAGGAGATAGTCAACCTTGGTCGTGACGGCCCAACTAGAAGGATCGATCCCTCGGAGCCGAGTCTGAACGGCCCGGATCGCGTCAGCACGAGCGGCCATGGCGTCGATCCCGAACTGCGGAACCCCGTCTTGCTGCTGCGGCCTGCGAAGCACCGTGAGTTCAGCATCAAGAGCCACCAGGTTCTCCCACCCCATGTCTACCTGCGCCGCAGTACCACTAATCATGAAGAACTGGGCGAAAAATAGTGCCACGGTCCCGACGAGAGCGCGGCACATGACTCGGAATCTCGACTTGAGCGTCATTGGTGTGTTTCCCCGAGGTGACGGTCGAAAAACTCGACCAATTTATTGAACGCGAAGCGGGTCTGAGCCAACGTCTCGTTATCCCACCCGTGCCCTGAGTTCGGAAGTGCAACCAGGTCAACGTCCTTGCCGAGCATGATGAGTCGCTGCACCAACGTGACGCTGTCCTTGAAGAGAACCACACGATCCCGCATCCCGTGGATGATCATCAGTGGGTCTTCAAGTCCGTGGGCATGCATGAACGGGGACGAGTCCGCGTACTCATCGGGAGAATCTTTCGGTCCCAGCATCACCGCCATCTGACCGGTCAGCGCGTGCCAGATGCTGGTCGCTGGCGCGCCAGCGACACCGGCGGCGGACAGACCCGGCGTCCGGAAAAGTGACATGGCCGTCATGAGTCCCCCGTAGCTAGAGCCCCAGATACCGACGCGGTCCATCTCAACATATCCGAGAGTCTCCAAAAAGCGCACGCCGCTCTCGAGATCCTCAATATCTATGCCACCGTAGTCGAGGCGGATTCCGCGACGGTGATCTCGGCCTCGGCCCCAACTGCCACGCATATCCACGTTGAGCAAAATATAGCCTTCCTGGGCTAGGTACTGATCTAGGCCCCACGTCGGATGGGCGGTGCGCCCGCCCCACTGATTGCGCACGGCGTCGGTGTAGACCGAGCCCAAGATCGCCGGATACGTCCGGTCGGGATCGAAGTTGGGCGGTAAGGTGAGTCGACCGTGCAGTGTGGTCCCGTCGACATGGCTTTGGAACGTGACATACTCGGGGACGACCCATGCGTAGTTCGAAAACTCGGACGTCGGCGAACGCGTGACCTGGCGTTCGCTTCTCTCGGAGCCGAGGGCAGTGAGCAGCAGTTCGGGGGGGGTGTCGTCACTAGAAAATGCCACTGCCGCGTACCTCCCGTCAGGCGAGATCGTAGGCGTGTGACTTCCCGAGCGTCGAGAGAGCCGTACAGGCTCTCCTCCACGATTCCCCACCCGGAAGAGGTGCCGCTCCTCCGCATTCCCCCGGTTACCCACGAGGACCAAGCCGCCCTCCACCGGATGCATTGAGGCGACCGCCCAGCGTCCACGGGTCAACTGCAAGAGCTCGGGTGTCTCGTCGGACGGGGCGATGGCCCAGACGTGATAATCCTCATCCCGATCCGACAGGAAGTAGAGGAGCTTCGAATCCGTTGACCACTCGATTTTCCAGAAATAGAACGTCTCGTTGAGAGGCTCCTGCTCGTGCACCAAGAGACGTGCGACGGGCGCCGCATCGCGCCGCATATCTGCAACGAAGATCTGCCGATCCTTCGCGATGAGGTCACTGGTATCGATCGCCAACCGGTCTCCGTCAGGGGACCAGCGGTAACTCAGAAGCATATCGGTTGATCCCGCGCGTAACGGCCC
>JAYZFL010000057.1:0-61995 GCA_036336795.1 Gemmatimonadota bacterium | reverse complement strand
CCGGCCCTCGGCGTCCTGCTCCACGAACGAGGCGTCTCGCGAATCCTTGAACTTCCTGGCGAACCACTCCATCGCGAAGTCCCAAGTGACATCGGTCCACTCCGAAGCGCCCGCCTCACGGTACTTGGGGCCCTTCTCGAGCCGGGGACTCATAGCGAGCTGCATCTGGGCGGCACCCTTGGGACACAACGTGCCACCGTTGATGGGGCTGTCCGGATCGCCCTCCACGTGGATGATGGAGTTCACCGTGTTCAGGCCACCGCTCCCGTGCACATACGCGATCGCCCCACACCCCACTGCACAATAGGGACACACGGTCTTGAATTCCCGGGCGTGGGAGATCTTGAGTTCGAGAGAGGCTGCGTAGGCGGGCTTCAAGTCGAAGCCCAAGGCGCTCACGAGTCCACTCCCGCCCGCGAGAGCGGAGACCTTGAGGAGATCTCTCCGAGAGATGTCCATCGTCAGCGTACTCCCGTTGTAAGCGTGCCGGATGGGGGCGGACCCTGGAGTTGATTGGATAAATACAATACAACACTGCTCCGGACCAAGCACGTGATGCGGATCAGGCACATACGGCGGACATGCAAGTAATCGAGCCAATTACGGCTGTCTAAGTCATTCAACTCGGCATCCTTAAATCTCCCGGTGTCTCAGCCTGAACCCGCTTGTGGATGACACCTGTGATGCGGTGAAAAAGCTCGTTCAACTCCTCACAGCCCTCAAAAACAGCTTACGCCACCCTATTCGCCGTGTTGCAAGTCGAAGACTCCGGCGGCGGCCACACCTCCAAGCATGGGACCAACCCAGTAAATCCAGATATTCGTCAACGATCCGTTACCCAAGAAAGTGTCGATCAGGATCGGACCGGTTCCCACGGCTGGATTGAATACCCCACCCGAAACCGAACCCACAGAAAAGGCACCAACCATCACTGTGAACCCTATGGCCAGACCGTAGAAGGAGTTGCCCTCAGTATCGTCAGAGGTCGCCACGTTCAGGACGACCAGCGCGAGTGCGAACGTGAAGAGGCTTTCCGCCAGTAATACGCCTATCAAACCGACGTTGGCGTCCGGGGCCGGGGCGAAGGTCCCACCGGTGATCACCCGAACAGCAAGAGAAGCCAAAATCGCGCCCAAAAGCTGCGCGATCAGATACGGTAGTAGGTCCCGCCCCGCCATCTTTCCCCGAATGAGGATCGCTACACTCACGGCCGGATTGTAGTGGGCTCCCGAAATGTGTCCCCCCATGTACACCATGACCATAAGCGCAGAGCCAATTGCCAAGGGAGCCAAGGGCGTTCCATTTAGGGCCGTGAGTCCGATGGTAAAGACCAAAAAAAACGTCCCGACGGCTTCCGTCACATAACGGCTCATGGTGTCAATCCTCCTCTTCAATTTCGGTATCCACGGTCGTAGGTCCTCTATCGGGCTCTTCTCCGATTCCGTGTAGTAGAGAGTTTGCGCACCGGTCCCTCAGTCGGCAACCTTCCGCATGCTCGAATTCTCCGTGAACACTAAAGCTGAACCGTCCATCCTGTGTGTACGTGCCTTCGCCCCTGCAACCGTGGGCAACGTGATCTGCGGCTTCGACGTCTTCGGGCTTGCCATGGAGACCCCAGGAGACGAGGTCGAAGTTAGGCATGGTTCGGATCCGGGTGTGGTGATCACGGCTGTCCACGGCGATGACGGCCGCATTCCGACGGAACCTGATCGCAACGTGGCGAGCGTAGCCGCCAAGGCCGTTCTCATGGAATCCAGTATGGGAGACCTTGGGCTTGAGATCGAGATCTGGAAAGGCCTGCCGCTGGCCGGTGGTATGGGGGGCAGCGCAGCTAGTTCTGTGGCAGCAGCGGTGGCTACTGACGCGCTTCTCGGAACGGGATTGACGAAGGAGGCTTTACTCCAATGCGCTTTAAAAGGGGAACAGCGAGCTACGGGTTCCGCCCATCCGGATAATGTCGCGCCTGCCCTACACGGGGGGCTTGTTATGGTGAGACCCGACTCCCCCGCTGTAGCTATAGATCTCCCGGTGCCAAAAGGTCTTACCATTGCGCTCATTCATCCCCATCTGGAACTCGAAACCAAGGCCATGCGAGAAGCACTTTCCACAGATGTCCCACTGAACCTAGCCGTAGCACAGTGGGCGGATTGCGCTGCCCTAGTGGTCGGGCTCTACGAAAAGGACTGGGACCTCATCTCCCGTGCACTCGTAGACCGCATCGCCCAACCGACGCGGAGCTCGTTCATTCCCGGCTTCACCGAGGTGCGCGCAGCCGCGATAGAAGCCGGAGCAGTCGGCGCTGGATTGTCCGGCTCCGGCCCCTCAGTATTCGGCCTTTGCCGCAGCCGAAGAGATGCCGAGGTCGTGGCAAACGCCATGACCCAAGCTTTCGCTTCGGCGGGACTCGATCGCATCGACAGTTATGTATCACCGGTAGATTCGAGAGGTGCCCGAATCGTTGGGGGCACTGCTTGAGACTTGTCAGCACTGCAGGACGGTGTCCTCCCACTGATTTGAGGACAGCTCTGGAGCAGGGACTGGCCCCGGACGGGGGTCTCTACGTCGTGGACCGACTGAGTCGGATCGACCCCACCGTGCTTGACGAATTACAGGGAAAAACATTCCCTGAAATCTCAAGCATCATCGCAGCGTATCTCCTCAAAGCAGATTTCGACTCATCAGATCTCAAGTCGATGATCCGTGACGTGTTCGATTTCGAAGTTCCCCTGGTCCGAATCAAGAACGGCATCCATGTACTTGAGCTCTTTCATGGACCGACACTCGCCTTCAAGGATATCGGAGCGAGATTCATGGCAGGCCTCTACAAGCTTCTCGGTAATGCAGACGCTGAAGACCGGAAGGTCCTTGTCGCCACTTCCGGTGACACAGGAAGTGCTGTAGCCCACGCATTCTTGAAGGTCCCCTCCGTACATACTTTCATCCTATTCCCAAGAGACAAGGTGAGCGCCTACCAAGAAAGGCAGTTCACCACCCTGGGTGGGAACGTCCGAGCCTTGGAGGTCGACGGGACCTTCGACGACTGTCAACGCCTTGTGAAACAAGCGTTCACAGATAAGGAATTGAGAGCGAAGGCTCGCCTGACATCAGCGAATTCGATTAACATCGGTCGGTTGTTGCCACAGATCTTCTATTATGTCTATGCTTGGAGTCGACTGGCACCTGGATCGTCACCTCTCTTCTCTACCCCATCCGGAAACTTCGGAAATCTCACGGCTGGCCTAATGGCCCGGACCCTCGGGGTACCCGCTCGAGGCTTCGTCGCCGCCACCAACATGAACGATACAGTACCGGAGTACCTACACACTGGTGTCATCCGTTCCCGGTCCTCCATTCCCACCATCTCAAACGCGATGGACGTTGGCGATCCAAGCAACCTTGAGCGAATGTTGTTCTTGTATGATGGAGATGTGGACAGTCTGCGAAAAGATCTAGTGGGAAGTTCCCATAACGACGATCGAACTCGCCAATGCATCCGCGACCTGCATCGCGAGACGGGTTACATCCTCGATCCTCACTCGGCTGTGGGTTATCTCGGTATAGAGGCAGGATTACGCGCCTTTGGTAACGGGCCTACGGTGCTCCTTTCTACAGCCCATCCGGCAAAATTCCCCGAAATCCTTGAAGCTGAGATCGGCGTTTCGGTCTCCATACCAGAACGACTGGAGAACTGTCTAAGCGCTGAGCGCTACGTCACTCCAATGCTTCCTAAACTCACGGAATTGCGGAGAATCTTACTGGCCTGAATACTTAGTTACCACGTGTACGAAGCCAATACGACCCGCTAAGGAGTCCGAGGGAAGAGGGGGAGTTCCTGCATCAGATCTATATCGGCACTCAGTTCCACATCTCCTGAAGGGAACCGGTTTATACGAAGTACGTAGGCAATGACGTCGACATATGTCTGGGTCGGGAGGCCACCCGGATTGTCATCGGGCATCGTATAAACAATCTCGTCAAATAGGTCAGCGACCGACCGACCACGCCAACTTCGCTGGAAACTTCGACCACGGAACTCACTGGATTCGTGGCATGACAGGCAAGTCTCCCGAAAGAACCTTTCCCCGCGGGAAGCTTGTGGACCCGTGTAATAGGACAGAGAAGCAGTGGCTTCTTCCTCGACTTCGACTACCTCGACTTCGACCACCTCCGGAACGGGCTCATCGGTGGCCATAACTAGCTCTGTTGACGGTGCTGCCTCCGGAGTCGTAGCGCAGCCGTAGAGTAACAGAACACCTATAATCACTACGAATATCGGGGATTTTCTCATCGAATTCCTTTGGAGTTTGACCCCAAGATGACGGCGTCCAAGGGTTCGTGGCAAGAGTCTCATATCCAAGAAATCCTTTGCTTCGGAAGAGAATCAAATGGAGGAAGGGGATGATCGAGTCGTTTTCCCGCACCCTGTATTCTTTGAGTGTTACGCCTGTCTCTGAGGGTGCGCGCGACCGTTTGTCTTAGCAGGTCCCCTATCCCAATTCTGTCGAGTTGTCCGCAGCAGAAATAAGGCAATCGGCATTCCGCTGCGTTAACCTCCTCTATCCCGTGACTGCCAGGCCTGCATGCCTTGGGGTGCCCTAAGGGTCCCAAAACTCTGGCAATTCCGCTAAAGTGGATTAATACTGGACGAAGTTTCGTGGAATGCAGTCCACTTATGGGTTTGGAAGTGGACAGCTCGACGATTGAAAAACCTTTGATGGGATAACAGCTGTGAGGGAATCTAACGTGAAGTGGATGGGCCTGGTCTTGAGTATACTCGCCTCCACACCGCTCGCTGCACAGGGATACGGACAATCCGTAGCCATTGGCGACGGTGAGATCTTCGTTGGGGAATCCCTCAACACGATGGCTCCAGGATACGTGTACGTCTACCGGAGTGGTGGTAGTGGTGTCTGGAACGAAGTCCAGCGCCTCAAAGCATCAAACGGAAGTAACGGAGACCATTTCGGCAGAGCTCTTGCCCTGACAGGGAACCACCTCCTCGTCGGTTCCACAACCCTTGAGACAATCTACGTTTTTGAGAAGGAACAAGATGGCACATGGCGTGAAGTCCAGACTCTCCAAGCGAGAGACCGCACCGAAGGAGACTACATCGGTCGTATGGCTGCCGCTGACGGCGACTACGTGTTGATGGCGTCTTGGGCCAATTCCGGGAATCGTGGAGCCGTCTACGTATTCCACAGAGACTCCAACGGTCGTTGGAGCGAATCCACAAAGCTCATGGGAAGTGACGTAGAGCCCGATGGACTGTTCGGATTTTCCCTAGTAATCGAAAACGGACTAATACTGATCGGCGCACCGCAACAAGAGAATGGTACTGGGTCGGTATACGCCTTCACGTTGGATGAAAGCACCGGCGAGTGGGCCCAACAGGCCAAGATCACTGGGTCCGGCACAGGGCCCAACAGCCACTTTGGCACCGCTGTCGGACTCCGAAACGGACAGGCCATGATCGGGGCTTCCACCCACAATCAAGGAGTCGGGATCGCCTACACGTATGCCTATAATGCCACTTCCGACGAGTGGGAGTCCGGCCCGACTCTGAAGCCGTTCGATGGAGGCAACCCCGGCACTCAGTTCGGATCTGGCCTACACTTCGGTGCCGATGAGGCATGGATTACCGCACCTGGTGCCCAAGGTTTTGAAGGCCTCGTTTATACTTTGGCCCGCGGGGATTCGGGAGATTGGGCTAGGGCTTCGAAGCTAAAGAGCTCCGATCTCTTCCCTGGAGATCAATTCGGTGCGGTGTTGGCCGTAACTGACACGGTAGCAGTCGTCAGCATCCTCGGAGATGATTTCGGACTCGGAACGACAGTGGTTTTTGAGCGGTCAGAGTCGGATTGGACAGAGACCGCTCTACTCTTCAGCGAATCGACAGGTGTTGAGTCGCTGATCGGGGAACAGGTGGATTGCGAGGATGGCACGGCATCCTTCTATCACTGTGATGACGTCGACCTTGTCTCCTTCCTTTCCGTCAGAGACCTGGGGGGCGGGCGGGGTGTTCAAGTCAACGACGTCTGGGGCTGGACTGATTCCCAGTCTGGTCGAGAGTACGCTCTTGTCGGCCGATACGACGGGACGTCTTTCGTTGACGTGAGCGACCCCTTGAATCCCCGTTATCTTGGGGATCTACCGCTTACGGAGGGAGCGCGAAGCAATGTCTGGAGGGATATCAAGGTCTACAAGGACCACGCGTTCGTGGTGTCAGACGGCGCCGGCCAGCACGGGATGCAGATTTTCGACCTGACCAGACTGCGAGACGTCGGAGAAGATCCGGTTAAATTCGAGGAAGATGCGCATTACAGGAGTATCGCGAGTGCCCACAACATCGTGATCAACGAAGATACCGGATTCGCATATGCTGTGGGGGCTAATTCAGGTGGCGAAACGTGCGGCGGCGGGCTGCACATGATCAACATTCAGGATCCGCTCACCCCAATCTTTGCAGGTTGCTTCCAGGACATGTCCACCGGCAGTCAAAAAACCGGTTATAGTCACGACGCGCAGTGTATAATCTACCAAGGGCCAGATGCGGAGCATCAGGGTCAGGAAATCTGCTTCGGTGCCAATGAGACAGCTCTCAGTATTGCCGACGTCACAGACAAAGCCAGCCCTGTTGCATTGTCGATGGCCACATATCCCAACGTGGCCTACTCCCATCAGGGATGGATCGACGAGGAGCACCGCTATTTTTATATGAACGACGAGCTCGACGAGCTCGGCGGGGGCGTTGATCGGACTCGTACGCTAGTGTGGGACGTAACCGATCTGGACGATCCGGTGCTGGTCAAGGAGTACTTCGCCGATAACACGTCCTCTGACCACAATCTTTACATCAAGGGAAACTTGATGTACCAGTCGAACTATGTGAGTGGACTTCGGATCCTGGACATCTCGGATCGTGAAAATCCAGAGCTTGTGGGATTTTTCGACACGGTTCCTTGGAATCCGGATGCCCCGGGATTCGACGGTTCGTGGAGCAACTACCCGTTCTTAGAGAGTGGGATCATCATCGTGAACAGTGGCGCCGAGGGTATGTTCATCCTTCGCAAACGTGAGCGTAACCTGATCCCCTGAGCATCTGACTCCCGTTCAAGAACGGTTGGTGATGGTCTTCGTCTCTGTCAGCCTCCCGACGTCTAGGTGCGGACGCCGAGTTCACGATTCTAGATGGTCTCGAACACCTCCACGGGAATCCAACCAACCTTGCCGTCCTCAAGGATCACTTCCGCCCACTCTTCGGCACGTCGATCCACCCGCACTTTGGTGCCCTCATGGACCGTGAAGAGTGTTAGAGTCTGGTCGTCAAGCGGTGCACTCCTCACTTCTACCCGAGGCTCAATCACAATTGCCTCCTCCGCTTGGGCGATACCGGACTCTCGAACAACCAGATTGAGACCAAACACAAGCAGAAATCCCCCACAGAGCAAAGACATTCGACCACCCCACAGCGCAGACGGAAGATCGCTCCTCAAGATGAGCATGATGATGCTCCCCGTCCCGAGCAGGTAAGACAACGTCACGACCACGACTAAAAACGTTTTCGGAAGAAGGCCTAGCCACCAGTCAAAAAGACCGAACAACCAAAAACGTGGCAGAGGCTGAATCTCATCCACGGTGAGGGATCGGGCCAAATCCAGGTTTACCAGAACATCTTCATCCCTCGGAAGTAGGCGTTTCGCCCGCTCGAAGTAGAGGATAGAGTGGGCGATTTCCCCCAGCTTGAAGTAAGAGTTTCCGATATTGTAGTAGACCTCACCAGCCTCGAAACCGGCTTCGATCAACCTGAGATAACTTGCCAACGCTCCGTCGTAGTCGCCCTCCTGATACAGTCGGTTCCCCTCCTGGTAGAACTCCACCTGGGCAAAAGTGACCATTGTAGCGAAAACGAGCGGCAACATCAGGAAAGGTGCTCCTGGACAGCGGTCATGGCTTCCGCGGCTCGCCCGAAGAAGACGGATTTCTCTTCGTCACTGGCTGCGGGCGGAGCGAAGCGTGTCTTGTCGCACACGCCCAAGCAAGCCAAGTACTCGTCTGTGACCTCTTCGGGAACTCTCCGCTTGAGGAGTTCCGACTCCGCAGCATCGGACATGAATCCCGCCTCGGAGACGTTCAGCTTGTCCGCGAGAAAGCCACGAAGCGCTCTCTCCACTTCAGCGTAAAACTCCCTCTCGTCGCCTCCAAGAATCAGCTCACGCGCCTGCCTGAGACGCTTCCTGGCAACCCGTCCTGCTCTCCGTCCTCGGGCATACGCAAGATCTCCCTCCAGACGATCCCAGTGGTGCCTTAGAGCCAAAGAGCCAAGGATGGCCACCAGTGGCAAAAGCGCAACGACCCAGAATCCGGTGGAGCCCACCAGAGAACCACCTGTAATTCCCAGGCTCGGCGGACCAATCCGGATGAATCTGATATCCTCACGAATTGTCTCCACACCCACCCGCCCGCCGGGTATCGCTACTACTGCATCGCCCGTGACTTCGAGCCGGAGTGGCTCGGACACAGACGACCCATATAGGCCAGCGTCCGGATCGAAGTAGCTCATCTCAATGGGAGGGATGGTCCTTTCACCAGGAGCACGCGGAATGAGGACGTACCGATACGTCTTGATTCCCCGAATGCGTGCCTCCCTACGATCGATAGTCTGGGTCACTTCAGGTGGAAAGACCTCGAAATCCTGACCAATGTCTAGATCCGGAGCAGCTAACCCCTGGATGTTCCCCTCCCCTTCGATTCTCACTTCCAGGGTTACGGCATCGTTTGTCTCGACAGTGGAGCGATCGATAGAGGTGCTGATGTCCAAGCGCCCCACAAACCCTGTGAAGCTCTCTGGAAGCCCATCCACCGGTAGTGACACAACCTGGATCTCCGCAGCTTCGGATGTAATCATCACAGGCACCTGTGACCCGAACAGAGAGCTTCTGCCGAAAAAGTCGTCGAAGATACTCCTTCGTTGCCGCTGCATCCTCACGGACGCCTCAATGCTCAGCGGCTCAACGGTCTTTGTGCCTGGGCCAGCAGGAAAGAGTACGATGCGGCGTACGACAGCACTTGTATATTGTCGCCCATCTTGGACGATCTGCTCGGTCTGCAGACCCTGTGGCAGAGGCACCTCCTCCACCCAGAAGCCCTCATTCTCACCCATCCCGACAATGCTAACGGAATTCACATTCACCCGGGTAAACAGTCGATAACTCACCTCGACCGGCTCATTCTCGTAGACCCTTCTCTTGCTCACCTCGGCCACGATGAAGAGATCATCCGAATTCACTCCTGACCCAGTGTCCGGACCGGAACCACCACCCGCTCCAGCGGTCGTAGCCGAGACCGTCAACTCGACCGGCTCCGTTCGCAGCACTTGTCCGTCGGTCTCCACCTCGACTGCGCCGATCTCGAAAGTCCCTTCACGGATCGCTTGGAAGCGATACTGAATCGTTACCGAAGTAGTCGTGATCCCATTGATGACCTGCATGTTCGTGGAAGACCCCTGACTTAGGTAGCGGGCAAAACTCCCCAGGTCTGGAAGTGTTGGATCTACATCTGTGCGACGACTTCCCACGATCTCGATGTTGAGCACAAACTGTTGGTTTAGACTCACTGCCATTGGGCTCAACGTGGCTCGCGCTTGCAGTTCCTGGCCCACCACCCGGAACGAAGCAACCGACACCCGCACGGCGGTAGATAAGGGAGCGACAGTGGGAATGCCGGCACACGGGAGACGGTCGAGCACCAATGGGGCACTGGCCGTGAACAAGACAACGCTCAGGGCATGACGCAGCATACGTCTCCACGACACCATAGACTCGATTGTGTGCACCCTTCCGCCTACCAGGGCTTTCTGGGGCGCCGTCCCCGAAGTGGTGCTCCGCGCCGGTTGACTTCGCCCGGATCCTCTTGGACCGCCTGAAGCAATCGTTCGGCCTCTTCCTGGTTCATCTCGCCGAGTCCCTGTTGGGGCTGCTCCCCTCCCCCAGACTCGTCTTGTTGATCAGATTGAGGTGGCTGCCCCTGATCCTGGTTCCCTGATTCCTGATCCTGTTCTTCCTGCCTCTGATCTTGGTCACTAGTCTGATCCGGTCGATTCTGGTCCTGGCCGTTTCCATCTCCAGACTGTTGGTCCTGCTCCTGCTCCTCCAGCTGCTCCAGCGCACGCTCCAGGTTATGCTTGTAGTCACCCTCCTCAGGATCAATACGAAGCGCCTGCTTGAAGGCATCTAGGCTCTCCTGAAATTGTCCCTGGCGGTAAAGCGCGTTACCCAGGTTGTACCATGCGGGGCTGGCGAGTGACGGTTCGTCTGCCTCAATCGCCTGGCGGTAAGCTTCCAGGGCCCTTTGGTACTCCTCCGTCTGGTAGAGTGCATTCCCGTCGTTGAAGCGAGCGAGGGGTGAGTCGGGCGCGTCCCGAAGCGCCTCCAGATAACTCTCATGCGCTTCGTCGAAGCGACCTTCCTCGTAGAGGCGGTTCCCTTCGTTCAACTCTGCGCGACCCCGTTGCCCGGCCAGCCCGAAGGGCATGCTCACAGTGAAGATGCATACCAAGATTGATGCGGCCATCCCTCTCATGAGAACCTTCCGGCCCAGACCACTTTACTGTTCCGCCGGTCGGGAATGAGACCCTCAACCAAGAGAAGTGCCAATGCCAACCCTAGGAAGATCTGGAACTGTTCATCGAACTGGGTTACTTCAAGCGATTCCAGATCCCGACCCTCCTCTCCGGCAATCTCTTCGATGAGTGCATCCAAATTCACTCCGCGTCCTAAAGCCGGGAAGTATCGGCCTCCGGTACTCCCGGCGACACGCCTCAGCGTCGATTCATCTAGACGCGTGGTCACAACGTTACCGTCTTCGTCACGAATGAAACCGTTCCGCACGCCCGAGGCATTGAAATCCGGTATTGGCACACCGTCCAGCGAGCCTATTCCAACGGTATGGATCCGTACACCCTCTTCGATTGCACGCTCCAATGCCTGAGCGATCTCCCCCTCGTGATCTTCCCCATCGGTGACGACCACGAGAACCCGATAGTCCCGCGTCCCTTCTTCGAACGCGTCCAAGGCGACGGTAAGGGCCTCACCCAAGTTGGTCCCTTGGACAGGTATTAAGTCAGGGTTCATGGCGTTCAGAAAAAGCGCTGCCGCCCCATAGTCGACTGTGAGGGGGCTCTGAACGAAAGCGTTACCAGCGAATGCGACGAGCCCGATCCTATCTCCCTCCAGACGTTGAATGATCCGCATGATCTCCAGCCGTGCCCTCTCTAGGCGGTTCGGTACAACGTCCTCAGCCATCATTGATCGCGATACGTCCAGTGCCACGATCACGTCGTATCCCTCACTCCGCACGGTCTCAACGCGCGTGCCGAACTGCGGCCGAGCGAGCGCCAACACCAATAGGGCAACCGAAGCAATTGTTAGGAGATCCTTCGCCATGCGTGCCCTCGGGCTAAGAGTTGCACTGAGCTTCTGGACAAGTTCTAGGTCTCCAAAAAGGGCAAGTGATCGCTGTCTCGCGGAACGGGTTGCCAAGAAGAAGGCCCCCAGCACTGGAATCAGAAGCAAGGCAAACAGGATTTCGATCAATGCGAAGCGGAACACGACAGTATGGTTCTCCTGTGTGAAGGTTACGGCAACTTCCGTAAGAACGTCTGGCCAAGGCCGACCTCGAGGAACAGAAGTACTAGCCCAGCCGCAAGCGGATAGTGAAACAATTCTCCGTAGCTCGTGAAGTTCTGCACTTCGATCTCCGTGGTCTCAAGGGCATCAATCTCCTCGTAGATCTGTGCCAGGCCTTCCCTGTCGGTGGCCCGGAAATACCGACCACCAGTAGTCTCAGCAACCTCCTGGAGGGTGGGCTCATCGACGTCTACCTGCATTGATACATACCGCCGACCAACGATCGGGTCATCGACCGGAACTCTGGCTATCCCACGGCTTCCAACCCCGATCGTGTAGACCTTCATGCCAAGCGCCTGGGCCATTTGCGCCGCAGTCACCGGACCGATCTCCCCCGTGTTATTCCGTCCGTCCGTAAGTAGTACCACCACCTTAGACTCGGCCTCAGAGACCTGTAATCGTTTGACCGCCGTAGCGAGCCCCATACCCACTGCGGTCCCATCTTCGATCATGCCGACCTCCATCTGAGTCAGGAGGTCTGTGATTACGGATTGGTCTAGGGTAAGCGGCGCCTGTGTAAAGGCCTCACCGGCAAATACGACCAGACCCATCCGGTCGTTTCGGCGTCCTGCCACGAATTCGGCCGCTACAACCTTCGCGGCTTCCAGCCGGTTGGGCTCGAAATCCTCTGCCAGCATGGAGCTCGAAACGTCCATCGCAAGAACGATGTCGATGCCCTCCGTGCTCACCGTCTCGCTGGTCACCCCGGTTTGAGGGCGCGCAAATGCCACGATGAAGACAGCCAGCGCGGCGACCCTAATAGCGAAGAGGCCGTGGTGGTAGCGGCCGGTCTTCCGCATATCCGAACGCCTGAGCGATTCTACATCCGAATAGAGGATCGTTGCCGATCTTCCGTAGCGACGACCCACATATAGGTACACTAGCACAGGGATCACCAGAAGGATGATCAGGAGTCGGGGATCCTCGAAGCGGTACATCAAGCCCCTTCGACCTGCGCCGTCTGGAGAACGGTGGACCGTCCCGACTCATCCCTGTCTTCAGGGCCAGACTTCGGTGTCGAACCGCCGCCCGACTCTTCCTCCAATCCACCAGCTACAACATCCGCCGGGCGCGGTCTAGTTTTGTCGACAAACCCTCGCGCAGCAGCGAGGATCTCGCGACACGATTCCGGACGGGGACTGAGTTTCGCGAACTTCACCAGGTCGCAATGATCGCCGAAACGCTCGAAGTCCTGAACGGTCTCGACGGGAAGATCCGTGCTCGAAAGACGATCAGTGACCTCACTGGTCGTCATCTCGAGAGCGTACACGCGGAAGCGCGCCTCAATGTAGACTCGCACGATCTCTGATACGATGATGTGGTACTCCTTGATTTCTCCACGCTCCAGAAGGCCGGACTCGGCGAGGTGGTCGAGCGCCTCGTACGCTTCTTCGTGGGGTAGGCCCGGAATGACAACCGAACGGCGAGCGTCAGGCTCTTCGGGCCGTCTCCTCTGCCACAGCCAGAATCCGAGAGCGCCCAGGAGTACTAGAAGCATTAACCAGGGAAGCACGTAGATCACGCTCAGTGGGATGCCTAGCGGCCCCCGGATGGCTCGAATATCTCCACCTTCGTCCAGTCCGACGCTCTGTACGGTCACCACATATGGATCAGTAGACACGGTGGTCAACGAACCGTCGGGTGCGGCGACCCGAACATCGAAGCTGGGGATCTCCAGATCGCCCAACTCAAAAACAGCCAGGGTGAAGCGTACCCCGGTTACTTTCCGCCCGCCTTCGCTCTGCAGAGCAAGCGGCTCGGCGACGAGCACCTCGAACGGCGCAAGGTCGACAGAGTCGGGCCAGGCTACGGTAGCGGACGGATCATGCTCCACGCCCACTATAAGCTCCACTCGATCTCCGACTGTGACTACCGAGGTGTCAAGCTCCGTGAACAGGCGGGGTAGCTGCCCAAGCAGAGGTGCGGGCCTAAACGACACCAACAATAGCGGCACCCACCACGCCAACAGAGCGCTGGCCACCCTCATCGGAACCGCCTCTCCCGCTCCTTGAAGAAGTGTATCAAAGGCTGGACGTAGGGGACGTCCGTCTGGATGTCGATGAGGTCAACCCGACTGCGGCGGAAATTCCGCTCAAGGTTCCGCCGTATTCGAGTCGCTCGATGCTCAAGGTTCGAGCGGAACTCGGCGTCAGACGTATTCACGACAAACAACTCACCAGTCTCGGCATCCTCAAGCTCCATAAACCCAAGCGGGGGAAAGGAACCTTCTCTACGGTCGCCCATGCGCACCGCGACGAGGTCGTGACGTCGACCCGCGACCGAGAGTGGCTTCTCAAACCCCTCATCCATGAAATCGGACACCAAGAACACAACCGCACGCCGCTTGGTCACACGCGTCATATACTCGAGAGCACCCCGCATGTCGGTTCCACGTCCCTCCGGCCTATGATAGAAGAGCTCCCGCAGCACGCGTAGTACGTGTGAACGACCCTTCCTCGGCGGCACAAACTTCTCGATCCGATCACTGAAGATGATGAGGCCGACCTTGTCGTTGTTCTTTATGGCCGAGAACGCGAGCAGGGCACAAATCTCCACAGCCACCTCACCCTTCATCTGTGCTCGTGTACCAAAATCTCCGGATGCACTCACGTCCACGACGAGCATGACCGTCAGCTCCCGCTCCTCCTCGAAGACCTTCACGAAGGGATGGCCCGTCCGGGCTGTGACGTTCCAGTCGATGGTCCGGATGTCGTCTCCGTACTGGTATTCCCGCACTTCGGCGAAATTCATACCCCGCCCTTTGAAGACGGAGTGATATTCGCCCGAGAACACTTCGTTCACGAGACCCCGTGTCGTGATTTCAACGCGACGGACCTTTTTAAGGATCTCTCTTGGAATCATCAATACTGCTCCAACCAAGCAATACTGCGGCAGTTCACGGAACCCTAGGGAACTTCGATGCTGTCAAGCACGCGGGTAACCACATCCTCCGGCTTGACCTCCTCGGCCTCCGCTTCGTACGTGAGTAGCACGCGGTGGCGCATTACGTCGAGACCTACCGCCCGGACATCCTCTGGCGTCACATAGCCCCGGCGACGGAGAAAAGCATGAGCACGCGCCGCCTTCGCCAGGTTGATTGTCGCACGAGGCGAGGCACCAAAGTCGATGAGATCCACCAGGTCAGAGAGACCGTGCCCGGCGGGGTCTCTTGTCGCGAAGACAAGCTCCACGATGTACCGCTCGACTTGACTGTCCATATAGATCATCTGAACGGCGCTACGAGCACGTAGAATCTCGTCAAGCTCAACGACGGGGGTCACCACGTGTGCAGGGCCCCCAGCCATACGACGTAGGATTTCGACCTCTTCGTCCTTAACAGGATAGTCTACTGACAACTTTAGCATGAACCGGTCGATCTGGGCCTCGGGAAGAGGATAGGTACCCTCCTGCTCGATTGGGTTTTGAGTGGCGAGCACCAAGAAGGGATCATCGAGAGGAAACGTGTTCTCTCCGATCGTGACCTGGTGTTCCTGCATGGCCTCCAGAAGCGCCGATTGAACCTTGGCCGGTGACCGGTTGATCTCATCAGCCAGGATGACATTAGCGAAGATCGGACCCTTCTTCGTCTGAAACTCAGACGATTTCGGATCGTAGATCAGCGTTCCGATCAGGTCCGCTGGCAAGAGGTCAGGTGTGAATTGGATTCGCTGAAACGATGTCTGGATCGCGGTGGCGAGGGTGCTGACGGTGAGCGTTTTGGCCAATCCCGGCACGCCCTCCATGAGGACGTGGCCGTCCGCGAGAAGACCGATGAGCAAACGCTCCACCATGTAGTGTTGACCCACGATCACCTGACCGACCTCGTTCTGGAGGCGGCTCACGAAAGCGCTTTCTTCTTGGATCTTTGCCTGAATCACCTCGATGTCCGCATGTACAGAGGTCGGCGATTCACTTTCCGTAACAGTCTCCATCACGTCTTCATCTGCCATCTGAACTCTTCCATTTTTCCGCGTTTCAAACACCAATAATCACACAATCAAGTACCTAATCAGGGGGCCTCAGATCCACAATGGGAATATAGTGAAGAACCCATGCTTTAGGGGTCCATCCCCGCCCGGTGATGGATCAGCGCTTGGGACGCTGCTGATGCCTTATAGCAGACCCTATACATCACCGATCGACCGCAAGTACTCCCGATCCCATGCCGCGATCATGCTCTCCAGCTCCGAATAGGGACCGGGGCTGTAGGCCTGGGACAAGATGCCCTGTTGGGATAGGGCGCTGACGTCCCAGTCCTGTTGATTGGTTATGCTCCAGAACTCGATCGCACCGCTCGGGTCGAAGTCTGAGGCCGCCATTGCCACAGGATGGAAGAGCCAGTCACAGATCACCTTCGATCGTTCCGTTGCCAACCGTTCGATCCGGTGAATGAGCACGTAGTCGGGAAGCAAGCTCAAAAGCATGTTCGGGTAGATGGTGTAGTACTGGACGCAGCTGAGCGCCTCTCCGCTCAGGTCTCCGAGCGAAGGCGCGCATATCTGTCCATTCATGGTCATGCTTCCGCCCTCGATCGACATCCGCATAGGGCCACCGAGAAACGGTCCCTCCTCCAGGTCGTTCGACGAGTTCTTGAACGGTGTGAGCTCGTTCAGGACGGGATGGAGGATTGGACAGTGATAACACTCGTTGTAGTTCTGGAAGATCAGCTTCCAGTTCGCCCGGATCTCGTAGCTGATACTGTGAGCGATCTCCAACTCGTCCATTGTCCATGAGCCAAATTTGTCGATGAGAGGGGCGAAAGCCCGCTCGAAGGGCTCTGGGTCTTCGGCAAGGTTGATAAATATGCAGCCCTCCCAGACAGCCACGGCCACGGCCTTAAGCGGGTAGGCGTCCGGGCGAAACGATTCGACCTCGTCCATGAACGGTGCGCCGATGAGCGAACCATCGAGCGCGTACGTCCAAGCGTGGTACATACACTGAATAGACTTGGATAGCCGGCCCTTGGGTTCGGTAAGAAGCCTTGTCCCACGATGCCGGCAGACGTTGTGATGCGCGCGGATTTCGTGCTCGCCATCCTTGAGGACGATGATGCTCTCCGACTCGATCTCGCGCAGGAAATAGCTGCCAGGGCCATCGAGCGTGCTCGCACGCCCAGCGTAAATCCATCGCTCGAAGAAGACCTTTCGGGTCTCGGCCTCATAGACATCTTCACCCGTGTAATATCTACGAGCGAGAGTCTTCGCACCTTGGGCTGTGCGAGTCGACATGGCGTATCCCTGAGTGCGTGATTACGTGTGGCAATCTACTAAAATATTGGCCTTTCGGAGGTCCGGAAAGGTCATCGGGGAGGTCAGTTCCACAGTTCATTTCCCTCGTCTCGAAGAAAACATCGGCTACACCATGGTTCCCAGCAGGCTCGCGAGTGAGGGAACCAAGGCCCAAGGGTGGATGACCTTGTTACTAATACCGATTTGCTGGACACTACAGTGGTCCCTAGGCCGTTCGTCGACCCGACGAAGGAGGTCCCCAAGTCCTGAGGGGCATGAATACTCTACGAAAACTCCGGTCCCCTCCTGGAGAAGGCCGGAGTTCCCTACCCTACCTTCGCCAAACTCCCGTGCCATCCTCGTACACGATGCGCGTGCCAAACGGCTCGGAGAGTACCGCGAGATGCTCGATGATCTTGCGACCGAGTGCATCAGGCGCCAAACGAGGAGTCCCCCTCTGTGACCGATCCGCCCTCCATCCGAGTTCGATCGGATAGAGTCGTATCTCGGTTACCTCGTCACCCTCGAATGTGGTGACTGCCAGAACACTCTCATACCATTGTGAGCCTGTGGGAAAGCCAGTGGTGGGATTACCGTTTTCATCAACTCCAAATCGCCGATCATAAATCTCCGAAGCGAGCATGCCGAGTGGCAAGCCATATCGATCTCGCTGATCGGCGGGCATGGGGTCGATGGTCTCGTTCTGGAAGATGAAGTTCCCAAGTGAATAAAAGATGGGCCGGCCCCTGTAAATCTCGATCCCACGAAGCTGATGCGGTCCGTGGATGATGAATGTGTTCGCGCCGGCATCGATCACATCGTGTGTGAACTCAACCATCCAGTCCGGCGGAAGGATTGAGTTGTTTCCGGGCTCGTGAGAGTGGCTGTTCACAACAACGTAGTCACCCTGGTCCGTGGCGTTGCGTACTTCATGGAGAACACGATCCCTGTCCACTTCGTTCAGGCTCACGGTTACAGCATCCCGGGCTCCTGGAAATACCGTCGTGCCGAACACACGAACGGGCTCGTTTACATCCTCAGAGGCATTTTCACCCTGAGCTCGGGCGGCCGCACGCAGAGCAGACATAGTCGAGGGTGAGCCTTCGTTTCGTCGATCCAAGCGTAGGGCGTTGAGTCCCGGCCGACCCTGGACCTCCGGCGAAGCTGAGCCTGCCCGTGACATAGGAGAGTGAGTCGAGGCCATTCCGATGAGGGCGATGCGGCCCCGCGAAGTGTCCAGATATCCAGGCCGGCTAGCCCACCCAAGGTTCTCCCCCGTACCAGCGTGTACCAAGCCCATTTCATCCATAAGTCGATTGGTCGCTCGCAGACCCGCCACACCGTAGTCCGTAGTATGGTTGTTAGCGCGGTTGAAGAGGTTAAAGCCCATGCTCACTAGGTCCATCAAAGTCTCAGGCGACCCCACTTCATAGTTCCCACCATTCTCAGCGGCTGGCCATCCATCGAATTCCTGCAATCGAAAAACCGACTGCTCCAGATTCATGAATGCGGCATCCGCCGCTCGAATCACGTTGGCCAGTTCATGAAAACCCGGATCACCGGGATGGTCGAACTGTTCAAGGCGACGATTCATGATTACGTCCCCTACAGCAGCCAACGTCCACTGCGTTTCTGAATCGATGGGTGATCGACTCTGGGCAGCAACGGCCTGCGCCACCGATAGCATGAAGGCAAGAACGAAAACGAGGTTGACGCGCATGGGATCTCCCGATATCAGGGCTCTGGCTCACTCGGCGAACGAGGGAACACGAAGCCGGTGTTAAGAAGCTTTAGGTAGAGCCAGTTTACTCCCCGCTCTGGATCTCCCGAGCGACACGCTGTACCTCATCGAGGACCCTGAGCAGGTTACCACTCCACAGCTTCCCAATCTCTTCCTCCGTGTATCCTCGTCTGACCAATTCCAACGTTACGTTGAAAGTCTCAGAGGTGTCATTCCAACCCTCGACTCCTCCACCCCCATCGAAATCGGAGCTAATACCAACATGGTCGAGTCCAATGAGATCCACGATGTAGTCGACGTGATCAACGAAATCCGCAACGTCCACTGCAGGAGCAACAGCGTTCACTTCCTCCATCCTGGGTTCTGCACGCTCACGCAGGATGTTCATCTGTTCTTGATACTCAGCTCTCGCCTCGGGGCTCAGCGATCGGATTGTGCCTCGATCAATTAGCTCAAAGCCCATCTCGTCCGCGATCGTTCCATAGAGTTCATCCAGCGCTTCACGATTAGCCGTATTCTTCTCCGAATTGACGTAACTAGCGAAAGCAACGGTCTGGACGACACCACCGTTCTCCTTCAAAGCCAACAACTGCTCGTCATCCAGATTACGACTGACGTCGTTCACAGATCGCGCCGAAGAATGGGAAGCGATCAAGGGCGCCTGGGTCAGCTCAAACATCTCCATGATGGCCTGTTTGGATGGGTGCGAGATGTCGACCATGATTCCCCATTTGTTCATCTCAGCGAGGGCCTCCCGTCCGAGCTCACTTAAGCCATTATGGAGCCAGACATCGTCCCGCTCACCAGTGTTCGAATCAGCGAACTGGCTATGGCCGTTATGGGCCAACGACATGTAGCGACCACCCAACTCCTGGAACTTCTTGATGTTGGAGAGATCCGACCCGACCTGATAAGCATTCTCGATAGCAATCATCGCAACCTTCTTACCAGACGCCGAGATCCGACGGACGTCATCCGATGTATACGCGATCTCAATCTGATCAGGTGCTTTTTCTTCCGCGAACCAATGGATGGCGTTGAATTTGTCCATGGCGGCTTGATGGGCTTGAGCATACCCCTCCTCCGACAGCGGACCTTGTCCAACAAAAACCACCATCCATGACACGTCCAATCCGCCGGCTTCCATCTTTGGAAGATTGACCTGTGTATCCAGGTCCATAGTGTAGTTCCGATCCTCGACGAAATTGGCTGGACTGATGTCGTGATGTGTATCAAGAGTGATGACACGATCATGGATCGCTTGGGCTCGTCCAATCAAAGCTGCCTCGGACTCAGAGTCAGCATCTGCGCACGAGGCCAATGCGAGGATTGCACAGAGCAGCGCGGATCTGAGGGAGTGTGTTAAGGCGCTTAGATTATGCATAGTCACTTGCTCCATCGTTAGGTGCTCTGATCAGCGGAGCGAACAAGCCGATCAGTGATTTAGGGCTGCAAACGCTAAAGCCCCAGTCCCGACCTCCCTAAACGGCGGTCGGGACTGGGGCCCAAAAGCAGTGCAAGCTTCAGCTGCTACAGAGGCCGCTCGGGATTAGCGAGCGTGCGCCACATGTGCGCCGTTGGGCTGCCGTCCAGACCAAGCCCCTCTTTCGGCTGCTTGAAGTTACGACCGATTATGTCAATGAACGGATCGATCGTGACGTCTAGACCCTCTTGGAAGGCGTAGGTGTCATTGACCGTGATCAGACGAGATTCCATGTACCACTTGTGGGCACGGCAATAGTCGTACGCCTGCTTGATATAGGGCTCCGGCACGTAATCCTCACCAAAGATCCGGTTGTACATCTCCGGGTACTCGTAGCCTACTGACTCGTCAGGGTAGAAACGGAGCGCCTGATGGTACTGGATCCCCCAGGCTATACGCTCGTCCACGTAGGGCGCGAAGAGTTGCGCTCCCCAGTATCCGTGGTCGGACCTGATAAGAGCCTGTACTGTGTCGTGCAGCAAGCATGCGAGAATCGTCCTCTCGGGTTGACCAGTCTGCAGGGCGTGCGAAGCGCTCTGCAACACGTGCCTCGCTGGCGCGAACCGTAGCCTGAAGAAGTCCTCAAGTGTGGCGTTGGCGGGCAACGGCTCGAGAGGCTCAGAGCGGGGTTGGAAAATCCGTCCCGTACCCCGTGCCATTGTAGCTTCCTGCGCCTCCTGCTCTTCCTCCGATAGCGGCTCTTCGGAATCATGCTCGTCATGGTCATCGAGCATATGGATCATGTAATGCTCAAGCTCTTCGGCCTTGTCCTCTGGAGACATTACTTCGAGGGCGCCGACACCCACAGTGGCTAAAAAGGCTCTGCGATCGACTTCCATACTGCCCCCTAAGGCTAGCGTTGGTTGCTCCGCTCTCACTTCCCGCGGTACTGATTTGCCCAGTGTAACGAGAATAACGATCCATTAAAGGTAAGGCAAACGCCCAAAGTTGCTTAGGGCTGACAGATGCCGGGCAGGAATCCCACTCATAGGGGAGGCGGTCGTGGCCCGGTGTCGACTGCTTGATTTGACGTTGCCCGCACGGGTGTTCCATCTTTTAATTAGTGGTCGGGCTAGACCGGTCAGTCGGGTCGGATCCATACGTTAGGACAAGTGATGCTCCGATGAACAAGATCAGCAACACGTCCACAAATAGCGGCGTCCGGTGCTTCAAGTCCTCATATGTGCAGGCGCGTCTCCGAGTGCTCGCGGGCCCCTTTCTTCTGTGCTTACTGCTACTTGCTACTGTCGGACCTGTGAGAGCTCAGGCTTTTACGTCGGCAGACTCGGCGGCGACGCTCCTAGGCGCAGCAGAGATATTCGAGGCAGAGGGTGAATTGGAGACCGCAGCGGCACTCTATCGTCTTATAGCCGAGACCTTCGAAAACACACCGACAGCAGCTAGGGCCAGGGAAAGATTAGACGCCCTGAACCAGATCGGTGAGGAAGGCAACGGTAGTGTCGAATTCCGGGTGTGGGCCACGGGATACGGCCTCTTTCTTGGCATTGCGGTGCCCAGCGCGTTGAGTACAGGAGGCTCTCGACCCTACGGGGCTGGGCTCCTTCTGGGAGGACCCGCAGGCTACCTCGGGGGCGCAAGAATGGCCCGATCCCTCAATCTAACAAAGGGCCAGGCGAGATCCATCACGTTCGGTGGCACATGGGGTACGTGGCAAGGATTTGGATGGGCAACGACTCTGGATTCTGGGGGAAGCGACGAAACTAGGTGGGGTGCAACAATCATCGGAGGCCTATCAGGGATAGGGGTTGGAACGCTACTGGCTCGCAAGCCGATCACTGAGAAGATGGCAACAATGGTGAGCCTTGGAAGCCTTTGGGGCACATGGTTCGGATCGGCCGCCTCGGTGTTGATGCGTGATGAGGGAGAAAGTGCCCTGACAAGTGCACTCATAGGAGGCAACGTCGGACTTCTAAGCGCAGCTTTGTTGGGACCCAAGTGGAACATCAGTCGGAATCGCTTACGTCTGATCAGCATTGCCGGGCTTGCTGGCGGGCTGAGTGGTTTGGGCGTTGACCTTCTGATCAAGACATCGAACACCAAGGTGGCCATCGCGATCCCACTCGCTACCAGCATCCTCGGCCTGGCCATAGGTATTAAGACAACGGCTGATAACGATCGGAGTTCGGCTTCTCAGGACGACCCTTCCATGTCAGGAGCCCTATTAAAGTTCAAAGAAAAACGGTTCGGAGTAGGACTTCCAACCCCATCGCCCACAGTCATTCCGTTGGATCTTCCATCAGGGCAAAGGATCTGGAAACCAGGTGTCTCATTCACCCTCTTTGCGGCGAAATTTTAGCGTGCTGACCTACCTGATGGTGGATATAGAGATGTGCTTTCAAAGAAAGCTACATTACCATCCGAAGAGTCCCGACAGCCCAAGAGTCAATCCATGGTCCGGTGACTGGTCCGTCAATCCCACGGCCACCGCAGTGTCTAACTGCCAGTAGTCGTTCAGTAGCAGCGTGGCGCCGAAAGCTACGAAGGCGACATTCCCGCCCCGCTGCTTCTCCGAGACCTGCTCGAAGGCTACCTCGGCGAAGGTGCTGAGGCGCTCGGTGAGTCCCTTGCCAACAGCGAGAGCCGCTATGCCCGAGGCAAAGCTGCCGAGATCGTCCCGATCGTAGAGGATTCCCGGCATCACTCCGATTCCCCAGGTTCTTCCAAGGGCCCACTCCATGGTCACTCGGAGTGAAGGACGCATTCCCTTTCCCCTAAAGTCGTCCGAACCCGTTGGGAGAGCCACGTGAACCAAAGACGCCATTGAAGGACCTGCACCGTCCGAGGCATGAAACGCCCACTTCACTCCCAAATCAAGGTCGGACATACCGATCTTCGAAAGCTTTTCGCCGCCAGTTGCAGTATCGGTCATCCCTGAACTGATAAACCAATTCGATTCAAGCCGAAGCTCCCAAGAATCGGCGATCCCCACCCGGAGAAGAAGGGGTGTCATGATGTTATCGACATCCAACCCAGGCACGCTTGAATGATCAAACGCAACCGCCCCCTCTACCTGGAGGTTGCGGGCTCCCACAGTTGAACTGGACTCTACGAAGTCAGGGCGATCGGTGCCGATCGACTGGGCGTGGGCCACCCCCGGAAACAAAACAACCACCACCACCGCACCCACCATACCAGAAACCGTGAAACTTGACTCCACCCACGAGAGGCGTCGTATAGAAACGTTAGTCGGAATATTGAAACCACGGATCAACAAGGAACCCCATACCTCCGTTTTAGGTTGTCCTAAATTATTTAGGCTGTCCTAATTTTAACCGATAGCAGATCTCTGCCAAGTGACATAACTACGACCTCATTCGCGTCGCGGTGATTTCCGTACCATTCTTAGCTCTTCTCTCGCCACGAACGGGCATTCTTGGAGTTCAAGGAGACTCTCATGATCCGTATCCGCGCTTACCGCATTACTGAGATCGCTGCCTTCGTCCTATACCTATCGATGTGTCCACCGAGCGTCCTCTTCGCTCAGGGTCGGGGTGGAGATCGAGGTGCCCAGGCACCCGCTCCGCTGCCGTCAATCGCCGAAAAGACTGTAGGGACGGAGAAGCTCGATGGCTTCCTCCCCTTATATTGGGACGCAGTCCTTGGCCAGTTGTGGATGGAAATTCCGCAACTCAACCAAGAAATGATCCATTTTGTAGGATATGGCGCGGGTTTGGGTTCGAACGACCTCGGTTTAGATAGGGGTGGTCTACGAGGATCCCGGATCGTGAAATTCGAGAGGGTAGGCCGCAAGATCTTAATGGTCCAACCCAACTACCGATTTCGGGCCATCACGGATAATCCGGAAGAAATCAGGGCGGTGAAAGATGCATTCGCCCGCTCGACCCTCTGGGGATTCACGGCTGCGGCCGAGACTGATGGACGTGTCCTAGTCGATCTCACCGACTTTCTCCTGCGTGACGCCATCGGGGCCGGTCAGCGCATGCGCCCAGGTACTTATCGACTGGATACAACCCGAAGCGTCATCTACATGGAGATGACTGACGCCTTCCCTGCGAATACCGAAATGGAGGTCGAGTTGACCTTCGTACAGCAGCCCGGCAGCGGCAGCGGCGGCGGCTTCGGTGGTGGCAACCCGAATTTTGAGGGCGTTGGGAGTGTGGCGTCCACCGGTGAAGCGGCAAGCATCCGACTTCATCATTCATTCCTCGAACTACCTGACGATGGCTACGAGCCTCGAACTTTCAACCCCAGGGCTGGCTACGGGGCCGTAACCTACCAGGACTACTCTGCACCGCTCGGCGAATCGATGACACAGCGATTCATTCGGCGGCACCGCCTGGAGAAGCGCGATCCCTCTGCCCGGATCAGTGATGCTGTAGAGCCGATTGTGTACTACTTAGATCCGGGAACTCCGGAACCGGTTCGCTCGGCATTGCTAGACGGCGCTCGCTGGTGGAATCAGGCGTTCGAGGCAGCCGGCTACCGGGATGCATTCCAGGTCAGAATGCGACCGGACAGCATCAGTTCCCTCGATGCCCGCTACAACGTGATTAATTGGGTGCACCGGTCAACGCGGGGTTGGAGCTCGGGCGGATCTGTAACTGATCCACGGACGGGTGAGATCATCAAGGGAGTGGTCACACTGGGCTCCCTGCGCATTAGACAGGACTATATGATCGCCGAGGGACTTCTGTCGCCATACACGAACGGAGACGAGACTCCGCCGGAGCTGTCCGAGTGGGCTTTGGCGAGAATTCGTCAACTGTCAGCACACGAGGTTGGTCACACTATCGGGCTTGGTCACAACTACTATAACAGTGGCACCGGGCGTATCTCTGTCATGGACTACCCGCACCCCCTGGTCAACTTGACTGCCGACGGGTCACTCGACTATTCGCAAGTCTACGATGTCGACATCGGGGACTGGGATAAGGTAGCTGTGACTTATGGATACACGGACTTCCCCGCCGGAACTGAGGAGGAAGCCGAACTCGAACAAATCCTGGAAGTCGCCTGGGGTGACGACATCCGCTATATGAGCAATCAGGACATTGCCACGACTCCCCAGGCGGATCAGTGGGCCAACGGGACCGACATGGGTAACGAACTCCAGCGTATGATGGATGTCCGAGCTTCTGCGCTTTCTCGCTTCGGTGTCAACGCGATCCGAAAAGGCATGCCGATGGCCACGATTGAGGAGGCCCTGGTCCCTCTTTATTTGCATCATCGGTATCAAGTCGAGGCGGCAGCTTCGGCGGTAGGGGGAGTGGAATACGTGTATGCCGTGCGTGGGGACGGTCTAAAGCCCTTCCAGAGGGTTTCCGCGAGGGACCAAGAGAATGCACTGGACGCCCTCATGCGTACATTAGAGCCGTCGGAGCTGACCCTTCCTCCTGACGTCCTGAACGCTATCCCCCCCCGTCCTCCGGGCTTTGGGCGTCACCGTGAGATGTTTCCGCGATACACAGGCTCAGCCTTTGACGCTGTCAGCCCCTCTGTCGTAGCCTCAGGTCATACCGTTGTCTCGCTCCTAGATCCCGCTCGGACTGCTCGCGTGGTGGAACAGCATGCACTTGATCCATCGCTGCCGGGGCTCGACGCCGTGCTAGGTCGATTATTTGATGCGAGCTTCGGAGCCTCAGCGAACACGGCCTACGAACAGCAGGTAAAGGCAGCCGTTGAGGGTGTGGTCCTTGATCGAGTGAAATGGCTGGCGGCGAACGCACCCATGCTTCAGGTCCGTGCGATCACGTCAGCCGCCCTGAGCGGACTACATGAGGAGCTGATGGCAAAGAGTGAATCAGCCCCGCAGGCTGCTCTTCTCGCAAGTGACATTCAACGGTTCCTCAATCGACCTGCAGAGGCATACACATCGCCGTTGGAGGTCAATGCGCCACCGGGTGCACCCATCGGTGATCCGGCGATGGACTGGCTTAACCTCACTGAACCGTGGTGCACTTGGTGGGAAGACAATTGGGACGGGCCTCAATTATAGGGTGGCAGCCAGAGGTTCACCAAGCATCGAAAGTACCAATGTGCGGTACTACAACTCGAGGCATCCGTGCGTAATCACTTCACGGGAGACTGTTGATCTCAGTGCGCGAAACGTGAGGCAAGTTGCTCAGAGAAACGACCCTCTCTGAGGAAGAGAATACATTCGGCAGCCACATCCTGACGGTTCATGATGAACGTGTGTGTGGCTGGGATTACCAGGAAGGCGATTGCGCCCTCAAGGCGTGCTCGGTCTATGCTCACCTTTCCGTCGTCCGATCCGGGAATCATCCATGAACCGAGAGGATTGAGGCTGAGATTTCCGGTGATAATGCCAATCTTGAAGCTGCCTGGGCCTAATTGGTGGGCGATCCCAGTGCTGTCCGTTCCGAGTTGCGACCCTGCCGGGCCCAATAGTCGGCTCAGAATCGGTGAATCTGCGAATGTATCAGCGATCTCGCTGCCCTGATTCGGCGGACTGAGCATGACCACATGGCCGGTGTGGCCTGTGGAGTATTGGGCAAGGTATGCGCGGACGATGATCCCCCCCATGGAATGGGTAACAAAATGGATCCGCTCTTTGTCCTCCGGGCAGCACTCTTGTATGGCTTGCCGGAGACGGTTGACAAGCCCTTCTACCGTTTCGGTCCTGGAAGGGTAACCGAAGTTCACGACGCGAAAGCCAGCCCGCTCCAGACGCTCTCCTAGTAGCGCCATCGACATCGGGGTCCGGCCAAGACCGTGGACCATGACCACGGTTTCAGCTTCGGGGGGGGTTGGGGACGAGGAGCACCCTGTCATCAGGATCGCTGCGATTGTCAGAAAAAAAACGCTGCGCATAATTCGATACCAGATGCAACCGAAGTTTTCGTTTTAGCAACCTGCCCTGTTGACCCCACAGTCACAAGTACTGAACTCCCGCCAACACACTGCTGATCTAACCGAACTGGTCTTGCCCATACCTAGGCTAGAGGGAGCGGGTGGCTCAACCTGTCTCCAGCACGTAACGTGAAGTCGTCCGGATCGTCGGGAGCGACGCGACCGGCATCTAGTCTCGGTTTTTTAGTGGACGGAAGCACTCAGGAGAACTTGATCCATGCAATACCACCAACGTTTGGGAATCTCGGCTGCACTTTTTCTCGTAGCCCTCACGGCTTGTGCACCGGTGGGTGCGGATTCGGCCGCTGATGACTTTTCCGTGGAGTTTCCGACCTCGAATCGACCGGATGTGAGGGGCATGCACGGTGCGGTTAGCTCGGATCATCCGCTCGCCACGGCAGTAGGTCACAACGTTCTCAAGAACGGTGGAAATGCGGTGGATGCGATTATTTCGATGGCGGGTGTCTTGGCGGTGGTGCGACCCCACATGAACGGTGTTGGGGGGGACGCGTTCGGTATCTTTTACGACGGTGAAACGCGGGAAGTCGTGGCAATGAACGGAAGCGGTCGGGCCGGAGCGCTGGCCACGCCTGAGTTCTTCGAAGAGGCCGGGCAGGACCGCGTACCCTCCAGTGGCCCCCTTTCAGTCAGCGTTCCGGGAGCAGTAGCGGCATGGGCGGACGCGCTGGAGCGGTTCGGAACGATCTCTCTTTCGGAAGCACTGGCCCCGGCGATCGGGTACGCCCGGGAGGGCTTCCCGGTGTCGACTCGCCTCGCGAGTGATATAGCCGGAGGATCGCGCAACTTGAACGAACCAGCACGCGGAGTGTTCACGGCCGGAGGAAAGCCACCTGCGGTCGGGTCCCTTCTGAAGAATCCGGCCCTCGCAGAGACCCTGGAACTCATCGCGAGAGAGGGGAAACACGGATTCTATCATGGAGTGCCTGCAGTAGCGATCGCCCGCTTTCTGGAAAGCGAGGGCGGATATCTCCGAGCACCGGACTTCGCGGCCCACAATACGACATGGACTTCTCCGCTCGAAGGCCCTTATGTAGACCGCCGGATATTGGTTCTCCCTCCGAACACCCAGGGGATCGCCCAGCTTGAGATGATGGCGATGGCTACCGAGCACGATCTGGCTTCGATGGGTCATAATTCCGCGGAGTACCTACACACACTCGTGGAGCTCAAGAAACTCGCGTTCGCGGACCGAGACCGCTGGGTGGCTGACCCGGAGCATGCCGACATCCCGATCGATGACCTTCTCGATCCTGAGTATTTGCGAGCCCGCGCTACTATGGTCGGATCGAGTGCGGCGGAGCACGTCCTGTCCGGCATCCAGGGTGTCGTCGCGATTGCTGAATCAAACGGTGATGCAGATGACGCAGGAGACACGGTGTATCTCACGGCCGTCGACCAATGGGGGAATGGAGTGAGTTGGATCCAGAGCCTTTTTGGGTCGTTCGGATCAGGACTCCTCGAGCCCGAGACGGGCGTGGTCCTTCAGAACCGTGGCGCGCTCTTCACTCTCGATAACAACCATCCGAACGTCATCGCCCCTGGCAAGAGGCCTTACCACACGCTTACACCGCTCATGGCGTTGAACAACGACGGAACTCTGGCCTTCACCCTCGGCACACCCGGTGGTGATAGCCAGGTCCAGTCGTTGATCCAGATCGTCAACAACGTGTTCTTGTTTGGGATGACACCGCAGGCAGCAATCGAGGCGCCTCGGTTCAGAAGCCAAAATAGCTTACGGGTTTCCTTTGAGGATCGTATCTCAAGATCTGTCCTTACAGATCTGGTCAGGCGAGGACATGAACCAACTGTAATCCACGGGTGGACAGCCACCTTCGGGGGAGCACAGATGATCTTAGTCGAGCCGTGGGGAACACTCACGGCAGCTGCAGATCCCCGGCGTGAGGCGTACGCGATGGCATACTGAGAGACCTCGGATTCTCTCGACCGCGTCTAGCTGGGCTCTAACCATCCCCCATGGAGTCATCTCGCCAGGAACTGACAGACGTTGATCATCGACGTCTGTCAGTTCCTGGCACCCACAACCCGCCGCTCCTATCTTCTCCAGCCATTTCTTCTCTGAGAGCCAGGAGCATATATGCCGACCACCTTCCTCATCGCTGTCCTCCTCCAGGTTCCCGCACCTGTCCAGGAGCTCGCTCCAGGCACCCGTTACGATCTTTCGATTCCGACATTAGAAGAAGTGGTTGGCCACGACTTTCGTGAAGAGGTTACGCCTCCGGACGAGATCGTCAGATACCTCAATGCTCTCCAAGCCGCTGCGCCGGAACGGACACACCTCATTCACTACGCCAACAGCTGGGAGGATCGTCCGCTGTTCATGCTTGTCATCGGGTCTGTCGATCGCATTGCACGCCTTGACGAAACGCTGGCCGGTCTTAGGCAACTCGCGGATCCTCGTGGTCTTGCCCAGGCCGATGCGGACCGTCTCTTAGCCGACCTTCCTGTGGTTACAGCTCTAGTCCATGGGATTCACGGAAACGAGATCAGTTCTAGTGGAGCCGCGCTGGCGGAGGCGTATCATCTCTTGGCCGCGCAAGGAGACATGCGAGTGGATCGAATCCTTAACGAATCGCTTGTGCTAATTGATCCATCGGAAAATCCGGACGGGCGAGCTCGGTTTGTCATGCAGAATAAGAGTGCGCAGGCTCGCTGGCCCGACCAGGCTACCTGGTCGGCAGAGCACGACGAGCCTTGGCCCGGAGGTCGTGGTAATCACTACATGTTCGACATAAACCGTGACGTGTTCATCCAGAGCCAGCCCGAGACACGCGGAAAGATCAACGTGTTTAGGGAGTACACGCCACACATCGTGGTAGACCTCCACGAAATGGGAGGCAATTCAACGTATTTCTTCCCACCCACTGCCCCACCCAGTAACCCATGGTTCACCGAGCAGCAACTGAGTCTCATGGACGTCTTTGGCGAAGCCAACGCGGCCGAGTTCGATCGCCGCGGGTTCAGTTACTTCAACCGAGCGACTTATGATGCGTTTTATCCGGGCTACGTAGACATGTGGCCCATGACCCATGGCGCACTCGGTATGACGTATGAACAGGCCTCCGCCCGGGCGTTGGTGCTCCGTCGTGACGACGGTGATCTCCTTACCTATGGCGACGGTGTCCTACATCATTTCACCGCAGCGATTCAGACGGCGGAGACAGCGGCGATCAACCGAGAACGGATCCTCCGCGACTACCTCGCTTTTCGGAGGAGTGCGGTTACGCTCGGAAATCAGGGGCCGGCAGAATTCGTATTGGCATCCGCACATGACAAGGGGATGGCGGATCGGCTCGCACGTACGCTAGTGCTCAACGGCATCGATGTGTATAAGGCTTCCGGACCTGTAACACTAGGGAATCGGACCTTGGCGCCTGAGAACGCTTTTGTCATCCCGGGGGGCCAACCAGCATACCGACTACTCAGGAACCTGCTGGACGCACATACCCCCATGGATCCGGACTTTGTCGACCGCCAGAAAGAGCGCAGAGCTTTACGCCTGCCTGACGAGATCTACGACGTAACCGCATGGAGCATGTCGACCCTCTGGGACGTGGAAGTTATTCCTAGCCAACAAGAGACCGGTGCACGAGGAGAGCGACTCGACGTAGACGCGCCATATCCAACTGTTTCACTTGGGCCCGTAGTCGTGGGCTATCTTCTGCCTTGGGGAACGAACGCTGTTGCAACCGTTGCTGAGGCGCTCAGAGAGGGGATCCGCGTGCGTGCAGCTGGTGGGGCATTCACGCTGGGTGGGAGAGAATACGGAGTAGGCACCGCGATCGTGCGATCATCGGACAACCCTGCGGATCTGGCCGAGCGTCTCGGGGCAATCGCCACTACGCACGGAGCGGAGGTCGTGCCGATCGACGATTCCTACGTGCGGGAAGGCGTATCGCTCGGGAGCAACAGTGTGAGGGTGCTGAGAGAACCTCGTGTTCTTCTCCTCTACGACGAGCCGGGGTCCAGCTATTCAGTGGGGTGGGCAAGATACGTCCTAGAGCGCCGCTACGGTCAACAGACCACAGTGGTTCGAGCCTCAGGCCTCGGTGGGGTGATCCTCTCCGAATACGACGTCATCATATTCCCCAGTGGGAATTACAGCTCTGCCGTGGGGTCGGGACTGGTTAGACGTCTCCAGGACTGGATGCGGGACGGAGGGACACTGATCACTATGGCGAACTCCACACAGTGGGCTGCGAGAGAAAGTGTGGGCTTGCTCAACACCATTTCCGAGCGACGCGGAGGCCGACCAGAGGGAGAGGAGCCACAAGAGGCCGGAACCCTAGATCAGCCCATCGATTTTCTAGAGGCCATTGCACCGGAGGACGAAGCTCCTGAGCAAACTCCCGGCGCGATCCTCAAGGTCATTCTCGACATTGAGCACTGGCTTTCAGCGGGTACAGACGGTGAGATCGGTGTAGTCGTTGAGGGCAGCCGGATCTTCAGTCCCATCAGGCTGGATGAGGGTCAGAACGTGGGAAGGTACGCTGACGAGGAAGACCTTGTTCTGGGTGGCATCGTCTGGGAAGAGGCAGAGCCACAGCTGGCGAATAAAGCATTCCTGATCCACCAGTCTGTCGGTCGTGGTCAACTCGTGGCCTTCGCTGAGGACCCAAACTACAGAGCGTATGCGGAAGCGACGCAGCTCTTGTTCATGAATGCCGTGTTGTTGGGCCCGGGTCGATAGAGGCCTAGCAGCTATCTGGCGGCATTTCCTCGACACCTTAGATTATATGGAAAGCTCAATGATTCATGCCGGTGGTTGTGCCGCACTGTCTCTTATGGAGAACCGTCCATGTTGAAGCTCCGGACACACGTCCTCACTGTGCTTGTGCTCTCTACTGTCCTCATGGGGAGCGGGCCCATCTCGGCTTCTGCTCAAGCGACTGCCTTAAACCGTGGTAGTGACAACATGCACGTGTTAGGGCACATACCGCTGGGGCCGGCGTTAAGCGTTTCTGACATGGACGTCGAGCAGGAGATGTCTCGCCCGTATGCATATGTCTCTCGGATGCGCTACGGCGAGGCAGGCCCACGAGGATTGGACATCATTTCGATCGAGGACCCAGAGCACCCTAAGCGCATTTACCGGTGGCGGATCGAGGATCAAGAACTGCACCTCGGGACCGGCGCGATGGACGTTAAGCACTTTAAGGTGGACGGTCGTTACTACGTCGTTCAATCGGTTCAATTCGGACAGGGTGGACCGGATTCCGATCTCGGTGCCGTCATACTAGATGTGAACGGCTTGCCGGACGTTTCCACGGTTCGGGAAGTGGCCAGGATCCGCGAGCCGCTCCTCCCTGGTGGCTTTCATAACATTTTCGTCTATAAACACTCCGATGGCCGGGTCTTGCTTCTCACGACTGTCGGTGGTCCGTACGCCCACGTGTATGATCTGGGCATGGTCGTCAAGGGAGCTGACGCCGAAACCGCGCTCGCGGGCCGCATCCCTAACCCTCAGTCCGCAGCCACCGGTGGAAACCGGGGATATCATGACTTCTACGCCGGTTATCATCCGGATACCGATGAGGATCGCTTTTACGGAGGCGGCGGCGGCGGATATTACGTCTACGACATAACCAACCTAGAGGAGCCTCAGTTGAGGGTAACCCTCACCGGGATCAGTGGCATCACTGGGGGTCACACCTTCACCCCGAGCCCGGACGGACGCTACGTGGTAGCCGAATCGGAGTATGAGTTCGCTCCGTTGAGGTTCTTCGACCTCAAGCCCGCGCTCGACGGAGAAGTCATGAACATCCGGAGACCGATATCGGGTTGGACTGCCAACTACAAAAATCTGGTTCACAATCATGAAGTCCGCTGGCCGTGGCTGTTTGTGTCAGGGTATCTGGACGGTCTTCAGGTCGTGAACCTTCAAGATCCGACGAACCCGATGACGGTGGGGTACTACGACACCTACATCGGTCCAAGAAGTACTACCAGCACACCTGTCTTCAACGGTGCATTCGGAGTCGACGTGCGAAACGAAGATGGACTCATCATGATCAGCGACATGAGTACAGGGTTCTGGACGTTTCGGATGGACGGGTTCCAGGGGTGGAACGGGGAGGACTGGGGAGTACCGGACATTTCAAGCGCTCAAAAGTGGGATCAACCCACCAGGCGCCCCATCAGCGACTAGCCATGCTTTCATTTGCCCCCATCGTGTTGGCTGCTCTCGGTGCTCTGGCACCGACCACACCTGTCGAGTGCCGTGCGGCGGCACCAGAATTTTATGCGATTGAGCTAATCACCACCAAGAGGCTGCCTGGGTCCGGCATGGCCACAGGTTTGGCTGAGATCATGTTCGCTCCATCTCCGTTCGGTGTGAGCCTCACTGAGAATGGTGACTATCTTCAGGACATCACCGTCAACGTTCAAAATCTGAGGCCGCCGAGGCAAGGAAACTACGTCGTATGGGTGACAACACCGTCGCTTGATCAAACCGCCCGGATCGGCGTGTTGGGCGGGGAGGCGCTACGAGGGCAAGTCATGTGGAACAAGTTCCTCGTGGTCATATCCCTTGAAGAAAACGAGGCCAGCTCAGCGGAGCGCTGGACGGGGCCCATCGCCCTCAGGGGCATGTCCCGCAGCGGCGCTATGCATACTTCCGCTGGGCATGGCCCCTTCGAGACGGAAAACTGCGTGGGGTACGGCTTCAACGGGTAAATGAGAAACAGGTCTTTAGCCGCTATACGGCGGGCAACGAGTAGTCGAAATACTCAGTCCTTTCTCGCGGTCCGTGAAAACCTCAGAATCGGGGTGACTGCCCTTCTTGTTTTTCTCTCGACTGCAACCTCGGCCCTCAGCCAACAGATGGACATGTCTCAGATGGATTCAGCCGATAGCTTAGCGTGGCGTATGCCTCCAGGCGGACCGAACATGGCCATGATGATGGCACCGTTTATGGGGATTCTTCCGGCGGTCTCCCCGTTTCTTCCCGGGCCCGAGATGGACGTCGACATGCTGCCGGAGGCTCTGGTCGGTGGGGTCCTGTCGCTACTGGACGGTGACACCCTCCGACTCGAAGGCCAGGTCCTGCGACGAGAGCTAAACGGCCGAAGCGTTAAGATCTACGGCTTCAATGGACAGTCTCCCGGGCCTACGATCCGTGTTCCACAGGATGCGGAAATTACTGTAGAGTTCACGAACACGATCGACTTTCCCACGACACTGCGTTGGCATGGCGTGCGCGTGGAGAATCGCTTCGATGGGGTCCCCGGACAGACGCAATCCCCAGTACAGGTCGGGGCAACCTACACCGCTCAAATACACTTTCCGGATGCGGGGATCTTTTGGTATCACCCGCACCAGCGGGCACATATCGCGCAGGACTTGGGGATGTACGGGAATATCATTGTGGAGTCACGGGATGTCGACTATTACAGTCCAGTGAACTCTGAGGAGACGCTGATCTTGGACGACGTCCTCCTTGATGATGTGGGATGGATTCCGTTCGGCTTCGAAGCGCCCTCGCATGCTCTAATGGGGCGCTTTGGAAACCTGCTGTTGACCAACGGTGAACCTAAGTTTCAAAGGGAAATCAAGAAGGGAGACGTCGTTCGGCTTTTCATCACGGACGCATCAAACTCGCGGCCCTTCAACCTCCGAATTGAGGGTGGAGTACCCATGAAGCTCGTCGCGGGGGATCTTAGCAAATTTGAGCGAGAAGAATGGATCTCGACCGTGATCATCGCTCCGGGTCAACGGTACGTCGTGGAAGCACGCTTCGACGAAGAGGGTGAGTTCGCCCTCACCAACCGGATCACCGCCGTGGATCACTGGATGGGCGAATTCCAGTACGAGGTTGACACACTCGGCGTCTTCTCGGTCTCAGATGAGAACACGGACCAGGATTACAGTTCTGAGTTCGAGACGCTGAGGACGAACCCGAGCGTCATGGCAGAGTTTGAGACGGTGCGAGCGGCGGCGGGGCGGCCCGTAGACGAAGAGCTTGTCCTGTCTCTACAGATCGGCGAACTCCCCATCCCGGTCATCCAGATGATGGAGATTGATACCCTTTATTATCCGCCCGTAGAGTTTAACGATCCGATGCCGATGATGAACTGGCTCTCCACTGGTATGGACGTACAGTGGTTACTCCATGAGCCCGATCCGGGAGCTGACCGGCGCGACCTCGGTCCTGCCCGAGGATGGCGATTCAACCAAGGTGACCTCGTAAAAATCCGCCTCTTCAACACCGTAGATTCGTGGCATCCAATGAGTCACCCCCTGCATCTGCACGGACAAAGATTTGTCGTACTCGAACAAGATGGTGTCCCGAGTCCAAACCTCGTGTGGAGAGACACTGTGCTCGTGCCGGTCGGCTCGACGGTCGATCTTCTGGTGGAGATGTCCAACCCAGGAACCTGGATGCTGAACTGCCAGATCCCGGAACACATGGGTTCAGGGATGGCCATGACCTTCTCCGTGACCCCTACTGGCTGATCGGGCCCATCTCAATGACCACTCGATACGTCACGCGTGTTCGACGATCCTGGAAGCAGTTGTGGCCAATGTCAGCCGCTCTCCTTAGCCGAGGTGGGGCTCTTACGTAATCGGCTGACTCCGCTTGCGAACGACGAGCAAGCCCTCACGCATGCTGGTGAAGACAATGAGGCCACTATCGAAGAACGGATAGTTGCTCCAAGAACCAGCAAAGCCTGGGGAGTTGTCTCCGACCGGAACCGAATCGAAGTAAGCAACTTCGCGCGGATTGGCAGGATCGGAAATATCGAGGATCCGAAGTCCACTCACGTAGTTCGACTGGTACATGAACTGGCCCCGGACATAGAGGTTATGGTCTGAGGCGGATGTCTCTCCGAAGTGCTCTCTGGTGAGAACCGGATCGTCCAGATCCTCAATGTCCCAAACCAGTGTGCGAGTGCGAGGGGCCGTCCCAGCAATCTCGTCACCCTCATCATTAACGAAGAAAAAGCGATGGTCATCGGAAATCCATCCTTGATGTACGTACGCCGGATTCGGGTAGGACGCAGAAGAGATGGCCAGCGGATTCGTCTTGTCCGTCACGTCCGCGATACTGAGTGCTGTCTCGTTCGAGCCAAAACAGATCTCACGGTCCCGATACTGATCGTCGGGACCTGCATAAGTGAGGCACTGCGCATCGTGAGTGTACCCCGTGCCAGCGTTTCCGGTAGCTGGATCTGAGAAACATCCCGCGAATGCGGCATTGGTCGGGTCACGAACGTCGATCATGTGAAGACCTCCTCCGCACGTTTCGCCGCCCATACTTGATCCAACCACGTATGCGAAACCCGTGTCTTCATTGATCACAATGTTGTGAGCACTGAAGATCCCGTCGTAATGTGCCGTCTCCTCGAACATCACAGGGGGGTCTCGGATATCACGCAACTGTGTGAGATCGAAAATCTGTATACCGTGAGCACCCGCCCCGTCCGCGACGATGAAGGCGTGGTCGGCATAAACCTTTACATCCCGCCACAGATTCCGGGTAGCACCTTCAGTAAGTGGAAGCTCGCCCAAGTACCGGGGATTAGCCGGATCACGGAGATCGACAAAGGTCATCGCGTCCATGCGGCCTACCAACGCGTACTCGACACCGGTGTCGGGATCGGTCCAGCCCCAGATGTCATTTACCATCATCCCTCGACCCCCACCCAAATCCTGGACAGAGAGGAATGAGATTAGGTCGATATCCGAGCAGCTAAAGCCTTCGACCTCACCTGCCTCACATTCGATCGGCGACCCAAGAATACTCTTCATGCCGGAAGCGACATCAAGAATGGAGCCCGCTTCTGTCCACTCCCCAAGGCTATCGTTCCGTTGGTAGATGCCACCGACACCCTCGAAGAAGTCGGCACCCGGCAGCCCGACGACAGCTACATCCTCTTCAGCTGCCAAGGCCACGCCCATGAAAGAGTTAGGGGACTCAGTCGTCAAGATCTGTAACTCTCTCCAATTGTCACCGGACTGACGGATGACATGGGCCGTGCCCGCGAGTGGCGCACCCACCAGAACATCGAAACCAGTGCTCGCCACGGCCATCCCGAATCCCGATCCCGGAACAGGGCTCGCCGCTGTGAGACGTTCTGCCTCAGACCATACCTCGGAGCGGTCGCGCGTGAACCGGTAGACTGCACCCGCCATTTCATTTCCCAAGGGTGCACCGATAAAGGCTTCGTCTGAATCGAGCACCAAAGCATACCCGAACATGCCGGGTCCACTTTCGTCCAAGTCGACCTGGGCGCGCTCGACAAAGCTATTCCTCTCTAACTCGAACACGTATGCCGATCCGGGTAACGGTTGAGATTGTGCCCCCGGGACCATGCCAGGGAACGGTCCCGGTGCACCCACCAATGCGCGATCTCCGTCGGTTGCAATCGCCGCCCCAAATCGCTCTCCTATCCCAACCGCGGATCCCTCAAGAATCCCGACCTCGGTCCATTCTGTACCCTGTGATTGGAAGACCACTACCACTCCGGTACCGCGGCTCCGGCCCGGGGCTCCGACAAGGGCAAATTCACCCGCGAGCGAGACCGCGGTCCCAAACTCTTCACCCGCTTGCGCAGCCACGCTTCTCAGAATCGTACTCTGCGTCCACTCCGTCCCGATGTGGTCACGCCGGAAAACGTACACAGTTCCTTGATTTTCACCTGTTTTCGGGGCTCCAACGAGAAGTGTATTGCCCTCGACTGAAAGGGCCATTCCGAACCCGTCTCCAACCTCTACCGATGCCGATGACAGAGTGGCCGTCTCCTCCCAAGAGCCGTCGTCATTGTCCCCGAAAATGTGTACCGAGCCCTTATGGTTCGCGGGGATCGGAAAGAGCGGGAACTCACCTGGACGACCGACAAAGATCTCGCCGTCTTCGAAGACCACAGCGGCAGCGAATCCAGCGGATCCGGAGACGTCGTTAGAGGTTCGGAAAGTCTGCGCTTCGGCCGCCGTGCTCAGAAGAGCGAGGCTGAGACCTACAGCAGACACAAAGGGATTACTATGCATTGAGGTGCTCCCGGATTGTCGGGCGGGAATATCGTTCTTAGTGGACACTACGGTTCGTGTTAACCTGGTCTCCCCCTAACAAGCAAGAAACATTGGCAGTTTCTAATCGTCAAATTCGGACAAAGCTTCACTCGCCGCGACAGATCTTTCGGGCTTCCGGACCGTACCAAACACCCACCAGCTAAGACCGCCCACGATCAGCATGAGAAGTGTCCAGGCCATGACGGTCCAGATAAACTCATTACTCGCAGAAGGCCAACGAATCGGGTATTGGCTGAACGTGTCCCAACGCTCGGTCATCCAATGCCACCCGGTGTGCCCAACGAGCACAGAAAGAATAATCACCCCTACACGTTCTTTGACGACGAAGCGGAAAAGGAATTCCAGAGCGGGGATAAGCAAGACGAGCACAAGGAGTTGACCCAGTTCTACCCCGACGTTGAACGAGAGCAGAGACGTGAGAAGATGAGCTCCCGCGAACTGAAGCGACTCTCTAAGTGCAAACGAAAAACCGAATCCGTGAATCAGACCGAATCCGAAGGTGATCAACCAGCGACGTTGTACGCTCGCGCCGGTAATGTTCTCGAGCGCCATATAGACGATAGAGCTTGCGATCAGTGTTTCCACCAACGGCGGGAACCAAAGCGCGTTCGGGGCAAACCCATAGGCCGAAGCAATGAGCGTAACAGAATGGGCTACCGTAAAAGCTGTGACGATTTTGACGAGTGCACCAAAGCGGCGGAATGGAATCACGAGACAGAAGAGGAACAACAGGTGGTCGATTCCATCAAGAATGTGAAGAAAGCCCGATTTCACAAACTGGAGAGCGGCCTGATGCCACCGAGGATCGAGCCTGACCAGTCCCGGATCACCTGTGTACTGGAAGGCGCGAACGACTCCACTCGGTGGCAGGAAGCGCAGAACTGTAAGGACTCGAGACGCCAACCGTTCCAATCCAGGACGGATCGAAAACTCAGAGGTATCTGACTGTATCGGATATTCGAACAGAACGTCGAGTAGAGCTTGCTGCCAGATCAGCGAGGTGTCATCCGGGAGTTTCGGCCCCATGACATGAACTAGGGCGTCCTCATATTCTCTGAAGGACCTGTCGGAGGGAATCGAAACCATGATGGCGGCGATCTCTGGCCTCCCGAGGTGGCGTTCCTTTTCATACAACTGCAGTGGTTGGCCAATCCAGAGCATAGCTGCGTCCCGAAGTGCAGAGTCGGCCCGATCAATCGACAGGTAACCCGGTCCTGTGGTAGGAAACGTGACTTCCTGCATGGCGGTGAGCGGAACGCGCACGAGAAGACGCATGCGCTCGCCTTCAGGTTTAAGGAACGCCTGGACAGTCACGTTGGCTGGTGTCTCGTGAGCAGGCGAGCCAAGAGGTAGGGCCGCGATCAACGCCACCGACACAGCTCCGGCGACCGTCAACGTGATAACCTTGCACTTGTTTCTCACCACAACCTTACCCCTTACACATGCGCCGACTTCTTGCGATGCCCTCGTGAGACCCTTGCGAAACCAACATATAGGAACTTAGATCGGGTAGCGACCGAATTCATGGCTGGTTCGGTCGTATCGTGTTGCAGTACCTTATAGCAGACCGAATGGGTCGCTCCGGGCGGTGATTCCAACGACGATCTCACCGAAGCTCCCGGTTACAACCCTCGCACCAGAGTTATGGAGGAAGGCAATGAAACGGAAGCTCGAACTGCTCGTTGGCGTAGCAGTAATCGCACTCATCGGTGCGTGTACAAATGGACAGGGCTCTCCGGGAATCTCTGCGACCGCGGGACAGGCTCCCATGTTCGAAGTGGATCCCTTCTGGCCTAAGCCACTACCTAATCACTGGCTTCAAGGGGCAACAATCGGGGTGGCTGTCGACTCCCGTGACCACGTCTTTCTCGTACATCGGAATACACCGGACCAGTTCGCTGCGCGAACAGAGATCGGCCTTGCGCAAGATCCGCCTCTAAGTGAGTGCTGTGCTCCTGCGCCGCCCGTCCTAGAGTTCGATCCCGATGGCAATCTCGTGAACGCCTGGGGCGGTCCCCCCGACTCGGGTGAGTACGAATGGCCAACCTCGAATCATGGTATCGTCGTCGACCACATGGACAACATCTGGATCGGCGGCAACGGCCAAAGCGATTCTCACGTGCTTAAATTCACGCGCGACGGAACTTTCCTGATGCAAATTGGACGTTCGGGCGCTCGCGCCACCAGCATGGATGATGGACGGACGCTGTACAGCGGGAACAGCCACGACACCGAGAGCTTTGGTCGCGTGGCCAAGATCTCGTTCGAGCCTAACGCGAACGAGATGTTCTTTGCGGACGGATACCTGAACAAGCGCGTTGCAGTAATCGACGCAACCACAGGAGAGTTCAAGAGATATTGGGGGGCGTACGGCGAAGCTCCGGACGACGAGGCCGACCTTGGTCGGTATTCACCGGATGCACCACCCGCACGGCAATTCCGGGGTCCGGTGCATTGCGCAGAACCTTCCCACGACGGGCTGCTGTACGTCTGTGACCGTGCTTCCGACAGGATCCAGGTATTCCAGCTAGATGGCACGTACGTGAGCGAGAGCTTCATCGCTCCGGCGACCCTTTCTCAGGGCTCGACTTGGGACATCGCCTTCTCGCCAGACGATGAGCAGACCTACATTTACTTGGCCGACGGCCAAAACATGAAGGTGTATATCATCCTTCGGGAGACGATGGAAGTTCTGACGAGCTTTGGAGATGGCGGAAGGCAACCCGGACTTTTCTTTGCGGTACACAGCATCGCAACGGACTCGCAGGGTAACATCTATACCACAGAGACCTACGAGGGAAAACGGATTCAGAAGTTCATCTATACAGGAATGGGCTCGATTTCTGCGGAGAATCAGGGAGCGCCGTGGCCCACCAATTAGCTCGGATTAGCTAGATTATATCGGCCCGTCGGGACCAGTTCCGAGACGTTCATCGTCTGGGACCGGTGCCGATGGGTCGAAGTTTCAAATCTGTCCATAACAGATGAGGGATAACACCCATGAGCAGAATCAAAGCTTTCTTCGTCGTGGTTACGATGGTCCTAGTAGGATCCTGCGCACCTTCGGATGACGACGCTTCAGACACGACAACCGAACCTCGTATGAGTTTCTTCCTCACGAGCGCAGGCCCTGGCAATGGAGCCGGTCTCGGAGGACTCTCCGGAGCTGATCAGCACTGTGAAATGTTGGCAGGGGCTGCTGGGGCAGGCGATCTCACATGGCATGCGTACCTCAGCACGACGGCGGCAGCCGATGCCGCGGCAGTGAACGCCCGGGATCGGATCGGATCCGGTCCGTGGTACAACCACGCTGGTAGCCAGATAGCTAGTGACGTCGATAATCTCCATAGTGACGAAAACGGTCTCACCAAGGAATCGGTACTGAACGAAATGGGTGGAATGACCAACGGACGTGGCGATGACCCAAACCGACACGATATCCTGACGGGTTCGCAGTTGGACGGCACCGCGTTCGGCGGCGATGACGATACCAATTGCCAGAACTGGACCGGCAGTAGTGAGGGAAGTGCTCAGGTTGGGCACTTTGACCGTACCGGTGGTGGTGACAATCCCACCTCATGGAACTCTGCCCACGCTAGTAGTGGCTGCAGCCAGGAAGACCTGCAGGGAACCGGAGGCGATGGACTGTTCTATTGCTTCGCAATCGATCGACTGTAGGGGCCGACTCTGGTAGGGGGTACGTCTACGGATGTGCTCGCTGTAGCGAGTGCCATGATAATCGAGAGAGTGATGCGTACCATGGCCCGTCTGCGTATACTGTGGTGGATTCAGTTTCCCACCACCGACGAGAAAGGAGGACCGAGTGCGACTTTGCCGCGCTACCTTAACGATCGGTCTGTTCCTCGGCCTCGCGATCGCGCCTAAGCCGATGACAGCTCAGGACAATACATCCAGCCTCCTTGAAGTCGGTCAGATGGCTCCCGACTTCGCACTTCCCGGTGCGACCCGATACGGCACCCTCAAGGAGCCCGTTCGCCTGAGTGACTACCGAGGAGAAACCGTCGTCCTTGCGTTTTTCTTCCGCGTTCGAACACCTGGCTGAACAGTCCAAATGACGGCGTACCGTGATCAGTACGCGAGCCTATTCAACGCCGGACAGAACGTTGTAGTGATCGGTATCTCCAACGATTCTGCGGAAGACCTGGGATCCTGGCTCCACGACGCAGACTTTCCCTTTGTCTTCGCGAGCGATGCCAGCAACAACGGGCAAACCTACGCCAACTTCGGAGGCGGTCTCCGTGGCAACAATATGGTCGACAGCCGAGCTGTGATCGTGGTCGGGCCTGACGGCCGGATTGCGGGAGCGGTTGAGTCGTTCAACCAAAACGATCCGATGGCTTACGAGGAGCTAGGCGGAATCATCGACCAGGTGACGCCGGAGCCGTCGGGCGATCGGTAGTCCTTCAGGGAATCCACAGGTCAGACGGGCTCGGCGCTGAGTAATCGTGCCGGGCCCGTCTTGTTGACGCCCCTACCCCTCCGAAGCCGATCGGTCGACTTGAGTCCTCAGCTACCCAGGAGCCGTCTCACCTCTCCGGTCAGATCCTGTGAAGCGCCGACCCCCGTATAAACCACCCTTCCATCACCGTCAAGCATGACGACGATCGACGTCGTAGTCGCATTGTAGGCACGTACCGCAGCTCCACGAGCGTCCCACAAATAGGGATAGCCAGGATCGTGCTCCTCCAGGTGACGCCGCACCCGGCGGACGCTTTGGGCAACCCCGACCGCCACGGCGACCACGTTCATCCGTTCACCATACTTCAACTGGATCTCGTCGAGCTGTGGTTGGAGCGCTTCGCACAGCTCGCACCAAGTCGCCCAAAACTCAATGAGTGCTGGCTTGCCCTTCACATAGTCGATGAGGTCGACGTTGTTGCCGTCGAGATCCTCAACCGCAGCACCCGGCCCTTGGGCGCCAAGTGGCAGCGACACCGAGGCCTGGCCTCGTGCGCTAATGGGTAGTGTCAGAAGGAGGGTCAGAACAATTCGAACGGGGACACTCACACGCATGGTTACCTCAGAGGTTGTAGCCAGCCAACACGAAGTAATACTCTGCCATGCCGATCATAATCAAAGCTGCTCCGCGTTTGATCCAAGTCATCCATACACCGGACCTCGGTAGAAGCACCAGTGTTCCGGAAAAAAGTCCCACACCGATGAGTAACGCTGTCATTCCCAGCGAAAAAACGAACAGGTAAACGAAACCCATCAGCCCGGCTTGCGTGGCAGCGACCCAGGTGAGGACGACGGCGAAAGCAGGAGCACCGCACGGAGCGGCCACCAGACCAGACATGGCACCCATTGCAAACACGGCCCCGTAGGTCCCCCCTTCGTTGCGAGAGGCACGTTGAAGTAGCTTCTGCGGCACCGGAACGGGAATCACATCCAGCATCGCTAGACCAAAAAGCACCAGCAGGTTGCCAATTGCAAGACGGGTCCACGGGCTCGCGCTAACGGCCCCAAAGAGCTGTCCAGAGATCCCGGCGATCGCCCCAAGCATCGCGTACAGTAAGGCGAGCCCGAAGGCGTAGGTGAGCGTAAGCCCGACAGTTCTTGACTTAGGTTGATCCTCTTTGGTTGTGCCTGCGATGACCGCGCTGGTAATAGGGATCATTGGATAAATGCACGGTGTCAGACTGGTTAAGAGCCCAGCACCGAAGAGAACCGCCAGAGCCAGGATAGGACTCTGGGTGAGAGCTTCGGAGAGACCGGTGCCTTGCATCATCTGAGAGAGCATGTCGGGATCTTAGCAGGGAGACTCGAAACTTCAAAGCGAGGAAAGCGTGGAGTCAATCAAACTTTAGGGGTATAACATCTGAGAATCAGAACATTTTGCGGCGAACAGGCATCACGGTGATGCCCATCTTCAAGAAAATCGTTTGGCTGGTTTTGAGCTGAATCCGCTAGAAGATCTAGGTCGTAGTGCAGAGCCCAACGCTGCCGATGTTCCCGCCAGCAGTGCTGGGAAGGCTAGGGTCACCAGAGGTAGGATCCATCCTGGGACACCCAAGACGGCACCCAATAATTGAGAAAGTGCGACCGTCGGACCACCGAACCAATTAACTGCCATTAGGGCCCCCCATCCCACCATAGCTGCACAAGATGCAGAGAAGGGTGTGGCCGCACTGCCTCGCCACATGCCATAGACAAAGCCAAGTGCCGGCACAGCCCACCATCCGGCGAGGGCGGTTCCCAAGGCCATTGCTGCGGCAAGTGCCAGATTGATCATCGTATATCTGGAGGTCGGAGGATTGCCGTCCTGACCGATACTCCTAAAAGCTCCGCTTGTGTACGAGGAAAGCGCAATTCCTCGAGGTTCCCGCCCACCCAGGATTCTAGCCGGTCCAGATAGTCTGAGCTCAGTGGGTTGCCCGATTGGCCACCCGGGTACGTGCCCTTCGCTTTTACCTGATCCGCCAACTCCACGACCATCCGCCAACTCGCACCGTGACGGCCGTTCCCTGAGATGGGATTCAATGTCTCAGGTCCACCTTGGATCGGCACGCCCAGGGCCGAGAACTCCGCGATATTCAACAGATGGATGATATTGGCGGTCTGAACTTGGTCCCATCGCCACCCATCCCCGGACTCTGGCCCATAGAGAGATCTGGCTGAATTGAAGCCCTCCGCGAGTGACATTCTCAAGATGTCGTTTCGTGACTCCACTACTCGAGCCGTGGACTGATCGTCCCACCAGGGGCTGTCAGGATCCCCTAGAAGCTTCGCTAACACTGCGGACCGGGGCGTTGCGACCCTACGCCCTTCCGAGTCCTCCAGCTCATCCCACGTGCTTTGGGCCAACCGGGTCATGGCCATCTCAAAGAGGGCAGCGCCCTCGTTGTCCTTCGTGTAGCGACGACTCCAGTTCCCTAGGAGGTCACGAGCCTCCAGAATAATACTATTTCCGCCTCCATCTCCGGCCTCCGAAGCAGCCTCTAGGAAAGCGGGCACAAATACATCTGCCCGTGCACTTCCGGGATCGGTCTGATAGGCCGCCAGGTCTTCCGCGGTAAAGGCGGAGCCAGCCCTCAATAGCTCGTTGATCCGCATCGCTCTCCATGGAGAGGGCCAGTCCGCCCCCAAGAAGGTGCTGTCCTCCATCGGATCCACCGGTTGTTGGTTGCTTGATGCGAGGTACCCCTGCTCCGGGTTCACCGCACCGGGATAGCGTTCGACGGGCCACCATCCCTGCCAGTCGCTCTTTGAGCTAGATCCATCGTAAATTCTGTCCCCTCGCGTGCCCATGGGACGAATTGGATAATGTCCGGATGAGCGAATCGCGATGTTGCCGCTTCGGTCCGCCACGAGTCCGTTCTGTGTGGGTGCTAGCCAACTCTCCATCCCGGTCAACCATTCCTTCACGGACCTGGCCCTATTGATCGCTAACAGGGAACTGATTTCACCTTGGCCTTCGAGAACCGTCCAGCGCATCGACAAGTATTGCCCGTCGTCCCTACTTACTGGTCCCCGATGGCTATGGAGGATTGTGTCCACCGCTAGCACCCTGCCATCACCGTCATCATAGGACTCAATACGTCGTAGAAAGGGAAGCCACTCGCCATCGAACAGGTACCTTTGCATACCGTCCTTTTCTTCAACTGTCTCCCGATAGAGGTCCATCACGTCGGATCCGGTATTCGTAAAGCTCCAGGCTACGTCCCGATTGAATCCGATGGTAATCGCAGGTGCTCCGGGTATCGTGACCCCGTACACGTCAAGCTCACCGGGAACGATCAGGTGCACCTCGTACCAGATGCTGGGAAGCTGAAAGTCGAGATGTGGATCCCCAGCGAGGATTGCGTTACCACTCGCCGAGCGCGAAGGAGCGACAGCCCAGTTATTAGATCCGAGTACGGTCTCACCAAGCTCTGAACGGGCCTCATCCATTGGGCCTAAGAACGTGTTAAGGGCCTGGAGTTGGCCCAACCTCGTCGGATCTGGATCACCCGGTGGGGGCAACGCTGACCAATCGAAGCGTGGCTCACTCCGTCCGGTGGGCTGGATAGGCTCCTGGATCGGGCTATTTATAGGGAAAAGCGCGTCAGCGGCGGCATTCCCGACCAGTGCTCCAACGGCTTGCTTGCGCCGCTCAGTGTTTGACATCGCAAGTGTCCACCCCATGCGCTTGAGTAGATAAATGGAGAATTGGGGTAGCCAGCTCATGGGAGTTCGACCCAGCAAGTGGTATTCCAATGGCAATTCTGCAGGGCTCATCTTTCTGATCCACGCGTTGACGCCGTCCGCATAGGCCTGCAGATAGGCAGCACCTGGAGATCCGGAAGGAAGATCGGAGAAATCCTTTTCCGCGGACCAGGCAAGACCGAGTCGGCGCGACCGTCGGTCCGCGGGAAGCGCGATTGCCCCCACGAGTTGTGTGAGGGTGCCCGCGGTAGCACGGGTTTGCAGCTCAAGTTGGAAAAGTCGGTCACGAGCAACCGCGTATCCCATCCCCCGAAACGCGTCCTCCACCGTTTCGGCAAAGATATGGGGAACACGCCGGTCGTCGTAAATAATCTCCACCTCGGAGGTGAGCCCGGACACTTCGTAGGCAACGGAGCGTGGCAAGTTGGCGCCCCGTGTGCTGGCCCACACCCCGTGGACCGGATCCAGAAAGGGACCCAGAGGGGGCAAGGGTCCAACCGGCGCGAACCCTACGTAGAGCCCGGCCACGAAGATCAAGATGGCAAAGAGGGTCTTCACAACTCAATCCCGAGTGGGTCAGGCATTCCTATCAGCACCGTCAAGAATTGTGATTCTTCGACCTGATCCCGCAGTTCCTCGAAAATCTGGCGGGTGTGATTCACCTTCCTGGTCCACGCCGTCGCCGTAACGAGAACGCCGAAGACCAAGGGTGCGCTCTGCGAGAGTCCCACACGTCTCGAAAGGTTCACTCGCCAACCAAGTTGACCACGACGCGTCGGTCCCTCGGACGTGTATCAAGGTCCACGAGGACTACCTGTTGCCATGTCCCCAGCGGGAGTACCCCACCGACGATAGGCAAAGCAAGAGAGGGACCGATCAGGCTCGCTCGGACATGGCTATGACCGTTGTCATCGTGCCACATCTTCTCGTGCTCATACGTGCTCGCTCTCGGGGCGATCCGTTCGAGAGCAGCAGCGATGTCGTGATGGACCAGGCCAGGTTCGTATTCCACCGTTGTGAGTGCAGCCGTAGAGCCTACTACCATGGCGGTGAGCTGTCCTACTTCGATACCGCTCTCCTTTACCAAGGACTGAAGATCCGCGGTCAGATCTACAATTTCGTCTTTACCCTCAGTCTGCCGTTCCACCGTGTGTGTGAGGGATGTCATGCTATCATGAGTGGCGGATCTGTGCTTCATAACCGGCACCCTGTACAGCGGCGATCAGAGCCTCGTCTGACACTTCACTTGCGAGCGTCACGTCCGCGTGGCGCTCCTCGAGCGATACGTCGGCCCGGGACACGCCCCCGACTTCCTCTAGGGCGGATCTCACATGGTTCACACAATGTCCGCAAGACATCCCATTTACGTTAAGCTGCTTCTTCATCATTTCCTCCAATGTCCGCACCTTGTGAGCACGACGTGCCGATCATCCCCGAATCCAGTACCGAGCACTCCTGCGAAGATGGTCAAGTGTACCAAAATCCCCTCACGACTTGTTTGTACGCCGTCTTTTATCCCTGGAGAACTCCATCTGGAAGTAAGCCTGGAACTCAAGTTTTGTCATCGAGTCACCCGTGGAAAGGATGTGGGATACTTCGATAATTAAATCTGGCCAAACCATCCAGTCTCTGGCAAATGAAGCTACCTTTTCCCATAGTATGTTGCACAGAGAATCTTGTTTCATCTGGAGGCTTTGATGACCAGAAAGCAACTTGCAGCAATGGTCGGTGGAGGGGTTGTGACGCTCGCTTTGTCTGTACCGTTCCTATGGAGCGTCCCTTCGGTCCGCTCCACTACCGTAACAGTATACAAAACCCCCACCTGTGTCTGCTGCGTTTATTGGGTCGATCATCTTCGGGAGAATGGTTTCGATGTCGACTCGAGAGACTTACCCGATCTTCGAGCGATCAAAGCCGAAAACGGCGTGAGCCCTGGCCTCGCCTCTTGTCACACTGCGTTGTTGGACGGATATGTTTTCGAGGGCCACGTTCCTGCGGATCTCGTGGCGGAGGTATTGAGAGATCGGCCGGAAATCCTCGGTCTGTCGGTGCCCGGCATGATCGTTGGATCTCCAGGTATGGAAGTACCCGGACAGCCGGCCCAACCGTACGATGTGCTGGCGTTTGACGCGCAGGGGAAAGTGTCGGTCTACGCGAGTCGGTGAGGTGTGAGAGGGCTCTGTGGCTGAAGCCAGCCCTAATTGCCCATCAGATCCTTCACCCTCTCTAAGAATTCCCGATAGAAAATCAACTGGCCTCGATTCGATCTGAATCCATAAGTACGAGGTCGGGCGAAGTTACACTGGCCTCGTAACGAAGTCCTCCAAGAAAACCTTACCCATTACCTGCGCGACGCGGTTAGCGTCCTCTTCGGTGAACGTCATCGGCGGCTTAATCTTGATGACGTTGTGAGCCGGCCCGTCCGTGCTGAGCAGGATCCCGCAGCGCTTCATTCGCTCCACTATGTAACTAGCGACGTCCGCTGCGGGTTCTCGGCACTCAACGTCCGAGACCACTTCGACACCGAGAAACAGACCACGTCCCCGCACGTCCCCCAAAGAAGGATGGAAGTCCATCAAGGAGCGGAGTCGTTTCAGCAGGTGCTCACCCACGCAGTGAGCATGAACCTGCAAGTCCTCCTCTTCGATCACATCCAGAACGGCCAGCCCGACAGCGCAGGAGACGGGATTGCCGCCAAACGTGTTGAAATATTCCATTCCGTTATCGAAGGTTTGGGCAATCTCGTGGGTCGTCACAACCGCGGAAAGGGGATGTCCGTTTCCGATGGGCTTTCCCATCGTGACAATGTCGGGCACGACGCTTTGAGTCTCGAATCCCCAGAAGTGGCTTCCGACACGACCGAACCCCACCTGAACCTCGTCAGCTATGCAGAGGCCACCCGCCTCACGAACGAATCCGTATGCGGCTTCGAGATATCCTGGTGGTAGTTCGATCTGCCCACCACAGCTGAGAAGACTCTCACAAATGAAAGTGGCGGGTCCGAAGTCTCCATCCTGAATGCTCTGGACGATCTCGTCCACCGTCCGGGCATACTGTTTTCCACGCTCGGGATCGGATCGATCGTAGGCTCCACGATAGTCGTCCGGCATTGGAACCGTGTGCACGTGAGAGGCTGGCCCCTCACCGCCAGGGCCGTCGAATTTGTAAGGACTCGCTGCCAGGGTTGCTGCCGTGTTTCCATGGTAGGCGCCCTCCACGACGATGAGATCGTCAGAGCCCGTGTACGCGCGCGCCATCCGGAGCGCGAGCTCGTTGGCTTCACTTCCCGAATTCACGAAAAAGCACACGCTGAGTGGGTCAGGTAGTGTTGCAGTCAGACGATCCGCGTACTCTAAGATATTGGCGTTGAGGTAACGGGTATTGGTATTCAGCACACCCATCTGTTGGCGCGCGGCCGCCACCACCCTGGGATGGCAGTGACCCACATGACAGACGTTGTTAACTCCGTCGAGGTACGCCTGTCCCTCTGCGTCGAACAAGTGCTGCTTCCAGCCTCGGACAAGGTGCAAAGGTTCCCGATACGACAGACTGAGGGACGGCCCTAATTGAGTCTGTCGAGTGGCTCGCAGCACGCGGCTGTTAACTGGGGGTTGGTATCGAGAACCCGGAGGGAGGGTGAGCATCAGTCCGGGATCAGGAGATAGACTGAGCCACACTCGCCCCTGACTCGGAAGAGCAACACCGGGGAAGTCGCCCTCCATGTCCAAGAGGTCTGTGATCAGCTGGAAGTGGAGATGAGGCGGCCAATCACCGTTGGACGGAAAATTTCCGAGACGAGCGATCTCCTGGCCCAGATCGATCGGCTGACCTGCTTCGAGCGGGTCGAGCGAGTTCTCACTCAAGTGTCCGTATAGCGTATAAAAAGTCGGTCCGTTTTTCGTAGAGTGCTCGAGTACGACCGTAGGGCCGTAGTCTAGCCGCACGGAGTTGTTGCGAAGGCTATGGATACGGCCTGGAAGAGGCGCAAAGACCGGGCTTCCAGCCTGAAGAAACAGGTCTATTGCCGTATGTACGGTCCGGCGCTCTGGAAAGTCGCCGCCATTCTTAGCATATCCAGCCGATGTATACCAGAGGCGGGGTTCTCCGTAGCGACCAACGCCAACGTCCGCACCAGCCTCCTCCATACGCCGAAAGATACGCGTGCTGAACAACGGAACGTCTAGGACTTCGTCAAGGTCGTCGATCTCAGGGCTGGCAGGGCTCAGATCGAAGACTAACGCGTTGTCGAGACTAGGTAGTACGAGCGGCCCCATCTCGGACTTGTGCGCCTTTATCCAAGCCTTGACTTCCTGGTGTCTCGGACACGGTTCCATGCCACAAACGTCTCGAAAAAGATTACGGGCCAGGCGTGGATGGATGGTGGAGAGATGGTCCAACGCTGACCAGGCAGGCATTTCGGAGATACTCAGATAGGGGTCCCTATTCTCCGTTCTGGAGTGCGATGCCGAAAGACTGACACTGACGCCCAATCTGGCTCGGATAAGCGGGAATAGAACTTCGAGCTCGAGCTCAGTGAGGGGTCGAACTTCGTTGTATCCGCGGACTAAGGCGAGGATCATCGCCACCGGGTTAGCGGTCCCCATTATTCCATAGGCTGCCGCGATGGCCAACTCGCAAATCGTGGGGCTCTCCGAGATATCCGCAAAGTCCAGCAGTCCGATTACGGTGCGACCCTGGGGGCTGGGGTCACTCACCAACACATTGTAGTCATTGGCGTCGTTGTGAATAATGCTTCTTGGCAACTCGTCCAAGAATGGAACGACCGTCGACTCAAACTCTACCCGAATGTTTTCGACCATGGCTCGACGACCGTGGTCAGTGAGGTGCCCGAGATGCTCCTCTATCAAGTAGTTCGCACGCGACAGATCCCACAGGAACTCACGTCGTCTGGCAGCAGCGTGCTCGAACCCAGAGAGCTCCACATCCAATTGTCCCAAACATTGGCCGAGCGACTCCAATAACGGGGCGGTCCTAGGTTGGACTCCGGCAAGTACATCGCCCTTGAGGTAGGAAAGCAGACGCACCCACGTGGGTGTCTCATTTTCTGAGTAAGAAAATCTGCTCTCACCATCCTTTGTCGGGATCGTAAGCGGAACCTTGAAGCTCACTTCACGCCCTGCGAGGAAGTTCAGAGCATCCGTTTGGAGGTCGAGGAGATCCGGGTCCTCTCTAGGATTGGAGATCTTGAGGACAAATTCTTCACCAGAGTCTGTTTGCACACGGAAATTCTGGTCGTGGTAACCAGGCAGCGACTCGACGGTCGCAGAAAGGCCGTAGCTAGATGACAGCAACTTAATCGCCGTGCTCTTGGCAAGGCAGGGCTGCCCATCGGGATGTGGTTGATTCACGCGCGGAAAGATATCCGTGGGAGCCTCAGTTCGCTAACTCCAACCGGTCAGGTCGAACTATGGTCAGGACTGGGTTTCCGGGTGCGCTCGCCACTGCTGGTGAACCTCGACGTTCGTCATGCTCTCCTTGGAGGCATATTCGTCTCGAAAGAGCACATCGACTCCCGCAACATCGATTTCTTTAGAGCCTCGCCCGTAAGCTCTGAGTGGACTATTATAAATAGCCCGGGCGGTTTAGGACCGTTTTGGGCACTCTTCCATCAGTAAGAATCAAGGAGGTGAGGCTCCATGAGCGACGTCGAGATCATCGGCACTCCGGAGCGTACGGTCTCTCGAAGGATTTTTATCAAGGGCGTGATCGCAGCGGGAGCAACGACTTCATCCGCCGGCTACCTCTTCAAAGGCCCACAGCCACTCCTTGGGGCGCTTGCCGTCCAGGGCTCTGTGGAGCGGCTCGTCACGCTGGACGTCAACGGCCAGCAACGCCGGGTTGACGTATTGAAGCAGGAAACGCTGGCCATGACTCTTCGGTATAAGCTCGGCCTTACTGGGACCAAGTTAGGGTGCGACCGCGCGGAGTGTGGCGCGTGTACCGTGCTCATCGATGGAGTGCCCAGCTACTCCTGCTCGGTCCTAACTCACAGCGTTCGCGAAAAACAGATCACTACCATCGAAGGCCTTGAGGAGCCCGACGGCACGCTCCATCCCGTTCAACAGGGGGTACTCGACGAGGGCGGTTTTCAGTGTGCCTTCTGTGCACCGGGGTTCATCATGTCCATGGTCGCCATGGTGGAGCAGAACCCGAATCCGACTCGTGAGGAGGCCGCACATGCCCTCTCCGGTAACCTGTGTCGCTGTGGTGACTACAACAAAATCCTGACTTCCGCCCTGCGGGCTGCCGAGTACGCCCGGCAGCGGGCATAAAAGGGGGCATCATGGCTGAGAAACTAGTAGGACAAGACATAGCCCCTCCCGATCTCGTCGCAAAGATCACGGGACGAGCCAAGTATGCTGAAGATTTCAGGGCCGATGGGATGCTGTTTGCAAAATTGTTGGTGAGTCCCATGCCCCACTGCAGAGTTCGGCGTATCGACGCGAGCGCTGCCCTCGCCATGGAAGGCGTGGTAGACATCCTCACCGCGGACGACGTTCCCTCCGTGGACGCACCGGGAGAGCCTTGTCTCACGAATGAGCCTCTCTACGAAGGTGAGCCAATCTTAGCCCTCGCAGCTGTTGACGAAACGACCGCTGCGGACGCGATTGAGAAAATAAAGATCGACTACGAGCCTTTGCCCTTCGTCCTAAGCCCGTTGGACAGCCTCAGGCCAGGCGGCCCCAACGGTCGACTGGACGGCAACACGATGATCGGGCGTGACCTCGCCACAATCAAGTGGACAGAGGAAGACTTCGCCGCAGCCCCCGAGGGCAGCATGGCGATGGGAGAACCGGCCGCAGAGTGGAATGTGGGGGATATCGATGCGGGCTTCGCGGACGCGGAACTCACCCTCGATGAAACAATCGTTCACCAGTCCCTAACCCATCATCCGATGGAAACCCGCTCTACGATGGCGTACTGGCAGAACGGGAAGGTCTACGTCCACACCTCAACACAAAGCCTTGCCCGAACCCACGCTGCGCTTGCAAGCATGCTGGACATGGACATCGAAGATGTAGTCATGATCGGCGAGTTCTGTGGGGGGGGATTCGGAAGCAAGATCAGTGGCAGCACGATCATGCAGGTTCCGGCAATCTTCTCCCGCAAGGTGAACCGACCAGTCATGCTCCGGATCACACGTTACGAAGAGGGTGCCATAGGTCGGGCCCGTCCCGGCTTCCAGGCTCGTGTGAGGATCGGTTTCCGTGCTGATGGCCGGATTACGGCTCTCGACATGTACGTGTTAGGCGACGGTGGCCCATACGGCCGTTCGGGTGACAACATGTCGGCGGGATCAACGGCTTCGCTCAACTACACACCGCTGAACCAACGCCATCGTGGGGTTGCAGTGTACACGAACACGCCTCCGAAGGCAGCGCAGCGAGGTCCTGGAGGAGCCCAAGTGATAGGGATGTTGGAGCCCCTCATGGATAAGGCGGCGAGAGAGTTAGGTATCGACCGGCTCGCACTTCGGAAGATTAACGCGCCCGAGAGCGACGTCCTCTTTGGTCCCCGCCAGACCGGGCTCACAAGCGTAAACGCGAGAGAAGCGATCGACCAGGGTGCCGAGTTGTTCGGCTGGGACGAGAGGATGCAGCGAAGCGGGCAACGGAATGGATCCAAAGTTACCGGCATCGGCGTCGGTTTGAGCCCCTATACGGCAGGAAGCCGTGGCTTCGATGGACTTTTGGTTATCCGTCCTGACGGGAAAATCGCGATCCATCAAGGAATCGGTAACCTGGGGACTCACTCCATGGCCGACACGGCTCGGGCCGCTGCGGACGTGCTGGGCGTGGCCTGGGAAGACTGCGAGGTGATTTGGGGTGACACGCGCCGGAATCTCCCTTGGAGTTCAAGCCAAGCGGGCAGCCAGACAACCTACGCCCACACGCGAGCTAATCACGCGGTCGGGATGGACGCCAAGCGGAAGCTTCAGGAGATAGCAGCTCTGGATCGGGGTGGACGGCCGGAGGACTACGAAACTTCCGATGGTAGAGTCTTCCGGAGCTCAAACCCGTCACAGGGAATGACCCTGGCCCAAGCAGCTAGACGCGCCGTCGAATTAGGTGGCAAATACAGCGGCGAGGAGCTCGCCGAAGACCTCAATGACATGACGAAGAGGTCCGCAACAGCGTTGGCTGGAACTGGTCTCGTCGCCGCTGCAAGAGACAACTACCAAGCCGAAGGCGGTGTCCAGTCCTGGGTGGCTGGCTTCGCCGAAGTAGAGTTGGACATGGAGACGGGACAGGTCGACATCGTCAAATTCACCGCTGTCGCAGATTGTGGGACAATATTGCATCCTCGAAGCCTCGGAGCACAGATCTTAGGTGGATGTATCCAAGGGATGGGGATCGCGAAGAGCCAGAAGTGGGTCTTCGACCCAGTGTGGGGAGTCGGCTTTGCTAATCGCCTCTACATTGCTCGACCGCCAGGGATCCTCGACGTTCCGATTGACATCGATTGGGCCGCCGTGGAGATCCCGGATCCGCAGAATCCGGTGGGCCCTAAAGGGATCGGTGAGCCGCCAGTCGGTGCTGGATCGGCGGCGCTCACGTCGGCGATCGCGGATGCGCTGGGTGGCAAGTGCCTATGTCGGACACCGCTTACAGCTGACGTCATACTTGCAGAAATTGAAGGCCGTGAACCTGCGTACGGCCTTTCCGACCTACACGTCTAACGGAGAAGCGAAACATGGCGGTCATAAGAGACATGATCCCGGCGTTCGAGCTCTTCCAGCCGACGACCGTCGAGGATGCGATCGATTTACTAGTTCGTTACGGTGAGGACGGCTGGGTACTGTCAGGGGGTATGGATAGCTTCGACTGGTTCAAGGACCGGATCAAGCGGCCGACGGCGGTAGTCGACCTTGTCAACGTGGACGAACTCAGAGGTGTCCGCAAAACCTCTGACGGAATAGAGATCGGTTCCATGACGACGATTACCGATATCGCGGCGCATCCCGACTTGACCGCGAGCTTTGGTGTTCTCGCCGCTGCCGCCGCTCGCATCGCGACGCCTCAAATCCGGAATCGCGGAACGCTTGGGGGCAACCTTTCGCAGGATACCCGATGCTGGTATTACCGCGGGGGATGGCCTTGCTATCGTGCAGGCGGCAACACTTGCTACGCTTCAGCGCCCACGGCGATGAACCGGGAGCATTGTATCATCGGCTCAAGCAGGTGCGTAGCCGTGAGCCCTTCGGATACCGCGCCTGCGCTTATCGCACTCGACGCCCAGTTCGTGATTCGGGGTAGCCGCGGGGAGCGTGTTGTCGACGCTCAGGATTTCTTCATGCGTCCCAGTGTTGATATTGAGCGCATGACTATATTGAAGCCTGGTGAACTGTTGACAACGATCCGTATTCCGTCCACTTGGTCAGGTGCCACGTTCTACTATGAGAAGGTCGAAGACCGAAAATCATGGGACTTCGCGCTCATGACGGTCGCCTCGGCGATGCGAGTGAATGGAGGAGTAATCCAGGACGCTCGGTTAGCTGTCAATGGTGTCGCTCCCTTCCCAGTCCGCCTCGACAAAGCTGAGGATATCGTGCGTGGTCAGACTCCCTCGGATGATCTGGGAATCGCAGCTGGAAACGTGGCTACGGAGGGTTCCGAACCTCTCCGGCACAACGCCTTTAAAATCGACTTGATGCGGAACCTGGTCCGTCGGGCCGTCCGCGCCACCACCGAGGCTTAGTATGGAACTCTGGCGTCGAGCAGCTAATCCGTGGAATCAAGACATCCTGATTGGTGTGTCGTGGGATCTCATGTGGGCCGCAGCGATCATAGGCATCGGCTTCGTCGTGCTGCACGCGATTTGGGCTCAGTGGTTAGCTCCGTCGGCTTCTTCTGGTTCGGGAGAGGGCTCAACCTCGGCCATCTCCGGGCTTCCGAGTCGGATCCTTCGACACGCGACGTCGGAGCGCGTATTTCACTGGCTCATGTCTGCTGCGATGCTGGTGCTTTTGGTCACAGCGTTCTTCCCGGTTATCGGCATTCAGTTTGCGTGGGTCACTATCCATTGGATTGCAGGCCTGGTCCTGACTGCCACGATCATCTATCACGTCATCCACGCGATCTTTTGGCAGGATTTTTGGGCGATGTGGATTGACAAGATCGACGTCAAAGCGGGAGTGGCAGAGTTGCAGCATATGCTAAAGAAGGAGGCTGCGGAAGCTCCCACGGCAGGGAAATACCCGATTGATCACAAGCTCTTCCATCATGCAGCGGCTGTGGCTGGACTCGTGGCCATCGTCACAGGCATACTCATGATGCTTCGCCTCGAAACACCGTTCTGGAGTGCGAATCCCTACCTACTGGGTGACAGTTCATGGGGGGTCGTCTATGTGCTTCATGGACTGTCGGGCGTTGGGTTGATATCCCTAGTCATATCCCACATTTATTTCGCTATCAGACCCGACAAGTGGTGGGTCACGAAGTCGATGATTTACGGTTGGATTGGCCAAGAACAGTACCTGGAAAACTTCGATCCAAACCGATGGACAGTGGACCGGACCGATCAGCCGGAAGTTCCGGTTGGGGCAGCGTTCTCCTCGGGCTCGGTGATCGAAGGCGATGGACCACCGACAGAGTCGGGCACTGCTACCTGACGTGACGCCTAAAGAGTGGCAGGACCACATCGACATCGTCGAAGAGAGCTACGAGTACTTTTTCGCCTACGCTGCTCAGGGAATTGATCGTAACAGCGGGATCAGCGGGGAATTGCGTGAGTACCTGAGTCGGACTCGTGAAGCGTTGGGCGCCTTGGAAGAGGGACTCGGAGAGATGGTCGAGGGGTTGGATTCCGGCAGTGCTTTTGGGCCCATGAATGAGGTAATGAAGCGCGATGCGCGGGATGCTAAGGCAATGGTCAGTCTAGTGATGGCTCAAACCGGCGTCAGCTCGGCGCTCATGGATAACTTCAATATCTCCACACGCTGGCGTGCGCTCCTGACAGATCTCTTCGTGATCGATGAGGCACTGAAGTCGACTCTGGGAGAAGCATACCCGTACCCTCAGGAGGAGAAGGAACTGAACTGAGTTTCGGTTGACTCGGTCAGGGCTTGCCCAAGCCTCACGCGTAGCACTTCTCTAACGCTTCTTCCCCAGCTTCTTGATGGCTTTCTTGAAGTCAGGGCCTGGCACAGAGCCCACAGGGTTCGACGGACGCGGCGGCGGCGGCGTTTGCGGTAGTTTGGGCCTGCAAGGCCACTCCGGGAGCTTGAGTGAGGCTTTCTTGTCGCGAGGCGCTCGGCCACGGCTTCGCTTCGGCATGAAGATCCTCCTCAATCAAGGGAATCATCGTGGGGAGGTTAGTCGCTCAGAATACACCGTTTCGAACAACTGAGCTCCTCGAGCCATGCATTCCGTCCGCTCTTGCCCGTCTCCATTAGGGCAGGTCGTAAACTCCGGACTCGTAGCGTACACGGTCAGGTCCACTCCACGATCTCTAAGGAAAACGATACGCATGTATCCGGGAGCGGCAAGGCCGAATCGGGTACCTGGGGTCCGTTCCACGTCACCAACCTTACTGCCAGAACCGCTGACCAACATGAACCTCGGATCTCCGCGCTTTGTTCCTGAGATCACTTGGAGGTTGTGTTCATGACCCGCTGCATAGACGAGCGGAGTACGCCCTCGGGAGAATGTGAGCCGGAGTCCTTGGATCAATCTCCGGTACACATTCGACGATAGGTCCTGGCTGATCGAACCGGTGCGATTGAGGAGCCAGCGCACTCCCATCGTTTTCCAGACGCTGATCGAACCACCGTGCTTTCCTCCTGTCACGATCGGGTGATGTGCCGCCACGATCACATCTCGCTCTCCCGCTTCGGCAATGGCGGCTTCCAGTTCTCCAAACGCCGCACTCCTCGAGGATTCGATCCGATGAGCCAGTGACCACTGCGTATCCAAGGTGATGATCCGTGCCGTTGCCCCTAGGTCCACGATCTCCGGGCCGGGAGATTCGGCATGAGGCGAAAGCTGCACCAGCACATCATCCCGCTCACGGGCACGCCCTAGGCGGTCTTGCAGATTTCGCATGAGGACCAGTGCCTCGGCACCGTCCGTGTTCCCCCAGTCGTGATTTCCTGGAAGAAAAATTCCCCTGGCGCTGCGCGCTCTGGCCTGAGGTCCCCGGAGCACGGAAATCTGGTTGCCGAGTCGAATTGAATCCCGCTCATGGTTCCGATCCGATGGATCGTGGTAACCACTCGGATAGACGTTGTCACCCAAGAACAACACGACTACAGAGGAATCTCTTGCAAGCGCCTCAGACCAGTTCTCCACAGCGTCGGTAAGGTGCCGGAGCACAGGGTTGCCGTCCCCGTCCACAGCACCAGCGTCACCAACCAAGAAGAGGACCGATTCCACATCCTCAGGGTCGGGCTCTGGAGAAATTCCAGCGAACTCAGAAACCGAAGCCTGGGCGTAGAGAAGAGTGGGTAGCAGGAGTACACACGAAACAGTCAAGGTCCTCAGTAGGGACGGTCGCGGTATCCTATCACCCTCCGGACCAAGGTACAGGAAGTCCATTCTGGGCATTATCAGAAGTGAACTCTGACCATGAGTGGCATTCCGGGGTTGTCAGCAGAATTCGGGTCCGTGGAAGATATGAGGTATCCTGCGGTTCCTCCGATGAGGAGGCCGACCGCCCCACCGAGGACTCCCCCTGCCCACCTCGCCGAAGGATCGTCCCAAATATGGCCTCCGAGCAGGGAGCCGACCCCGATACCAGTAACCCAGCCTACCGAGCCCCACAGCATGGTAGAACCGAGGTTCTCCTTCGCAAAAATGCCGACGGCCATACCGGTCGTAAAACCCGCAAGCAAGGGTACGGAAGCCACCCTGATCGCCTCTTCGGAGGAGTTGAGAGGGTCACCCGCCCGTGCCTTGGCCGTGATGTAGGCCATGCTCATCCAAGATCCTGTGGCCGCCCCTAATACTCCGCCTCCAATCACGGACCAATCCTGCGAAGCCGCCGTGAGCGGTATCTGGAGCTCGACCGTGCAGAGAAAGATAAGGATAGCGAACGAGACACGTCTGTTCATCGGCTGTCGGTGAGCCTCCACAGGTACCAGGCGGCCACACTGCGAAGGGGACGCCAAAGCTCGGCCCTTTCAAGGAGTAACTTCGGCTTGGGGCGCTCCCTTAAGCTATCCAGGATGCGAAGACCCTCCTGGACACCGAGATCTCCGGTCGGCATGACGTCCAGCCTCCCGAGCTTGAAGATGAGGAACATTTGGGCTGTCCATTCCCCAATTCCCCAAACGGTCGTGAGGCGACGTATGATTTCAGTATCGTCTTGGTGCTCAATTCCCCTGAGGATTAGTTTCCCACGGAGGACCTTCTCTGCCAAGTCGTGGATGGCCTTGGTCTTGTTACCGGACAATCCGGCTTCGCGAAGCCGCTCTTCCGAAAGTGAAGACATCTGATCTGGAGTCGGGAAGCGTGGTCCAGGACCAAGCCGCCGCACACGCCCGTAAATTGTGGCTGCAGCCTTGGTGGCTAACTGCTGGTAAATAATGGATCGTACCAATACTTGGAAGTAGGAACCACGAAAGTTTCCGACGGGCATGTCAGGGAACGGGGGCAGTCGCTTCATGGCCACCCCCAGCACCGGATCCTGACGCTCAAGGGCTGTTAACTGGGCAATGCTTAGTTTCATTGCTCAGAGGCCAAGGGTGAAGGTATGGGAGTACTTGAGCAGGAGCGTACGCTCCTGACTGAACGGAGCAAGCGGGTCGAGTGAAAAGCGATCAGAATTGAATGTCTCATTCCACACGATGTACAGATCGTTCCCTTCCTTGGGGTTGTACCTAAAGCGGACGTTCAAAGCGACCAAGTCCCCGGTGCTGTTGTACTGTACAAACGTAGATGCAGAGGTCTTTGTGGTGAAGGTCAGCTTTGTCCGCAACCGCGCGAGATGAGAGGTGAATTGTTGGTTTCGAGCGTAGAACTCGATGCGGTTGATCTGATAGGTTCCACTGAACCGAAGATGACGGGAAACAGACCATGCGGGAGAGAAACTGAAGGAAAGTCGGGTTCCATCGAAGAATCGTCCTCTCGATACACTCGCGCTCGGCCTGAACAAATCCCCTGGGGGCGGGGTGTAGGAAAGGCGACTTTCGGCAAACCAATAGGATCCGATTGGGACGGTCACATCGTCGGACAGAGAGAAGGGTCTGGTCAGGTCTTCATAGTTTCTCTTGATACTCGCCGAGATTCGGTGCCCACCCCTGGTTTCTAGCTGACCCGAAAGGCCAAATGCGCCCGACTCTACCGAATCATCTTCATTTCTCTCAAAGAAACTTCCATCCACCGTAAACCCGTAACGGTTGAGTATGGATCCAGCGCCAGGCCGCCACCCATATCCCGCACTACCGTTCCCGGAGATATAGTTTCTTCTGCGGAGGAATCCCATTCCCGGTTGAAAGATTGCTCCAGCCCGGACCAAATTCCCGTCGTAGGTTACGCCATCCCTCCCTCTCCTCTGCCAATTCGCTCGGATTAATGTCCGATCTAGGGGCTGCGTGACCTTCTTATCGTCGCGTTCAGTGGAATTGTCGAAGCTCTGTGCCCAGTTCAGGGTGAGGTAGTCCTGTCCAAAGAGCCGAACGACGGCATCCGTCCCATAGAGGACGTTATAGCTGCCATCGTCTCCAACTCTGCTCGTCATGATTCCGCCCAGGTAGGAGAACTCGTTGAGGAACCTCCGGCGTAACCGCGCAACCCCCAGGTTTTCGGATGGCAGAGCCCCGTGCTCGGCCGTTTGCATATCAAGAAATCCGATATCCCACTCTCCCACCCGACCGACGAGACGACCTCCACCATAGATCGGTACTTGCTTCCCATTTACGAGGCCCACTCGACGTGAATGGAAGAGGCGCTCGTTGGAACCAAGTGGAACTTCGAAAATCGCGCCGCGCTCTTGGAAGAATCTCCTTTGCTCCGGGAAGAAGAGAGAGAAGCGCGTGAGGTTAACTTGCTGATCGTCCGCCTCTACTTGGGCAAAATCCGTGTTCGCAGTCAAATCGAGGTTGAGGTTTCTGGTAATCCCATATCGCAAATCACCTCCGAATTCCATGACCCTTTCCGAGCTTCTGACGTATCGATTGTTTGCTTCCCCCAGAGGGTAAGAGTGTCCACCACCACCCAGGACATATGGCGTCAGGTAGACAGGCTTCTGCGGTTCGAGCCCGGTAAGGATCATCTTCCTGAGCTGTGAGGGCTTCGCAACGCTCTGTGGACCCCAGTTCGGTGGGATCGCTGGATGCACAATCGATTCAGCATTTCGAACGATCGTACGAGTGACGGAGAACCCCATCACGACCTCCCCGTCTATGACTTGGAAACCCATGCTTGAAAAGGGAACCCGCACCTCCGCGGACCATCCAAAGTCCGTGAAGGTACCTTCTGCGTCCCAGAAGGTGTTCCACTGCCTATTGGGCGCACCGGTCGCATCGTTTGAGAAGGTCCAGTCGGTGCGGACGCTTGCCGGAGTCGTGATGAAAACAAGCGAATTTTCCTCATCGTTGTACGTGTCTAGGCGCATGCCACAAGAGTCTGTCCGGTAGGGGCTCACGTCCCTTTCCAGCGTCGTCACTCTGATTAAATCCGGATCGGACTCGTACATCAGGCATGCCAGATAGAGATATTCTCCATCATGGGCAAGGAGAAACTCTCCTCTTTGAGTGGGTGTGGCTCCGAAGTCCGGCACCTGCACAACCCCTTCCAGTAGCGCAGCTCC
>JAYZFL010000056.1:0-47930 GCA_036336795.1 Gemmatimonadota bacterium | reverse complement strand
TGTTGACGTCGATCGAGACGAGTGCTTCGGTGGGCTCAATAACGATATAACCACCCGACGGGAACACTACCTTGCTATGAAACGTACCCTGTACCTCCTCCTCCACTCCGTATTTGTCAAAGAGCGATACTGGATCAGTATGAAGCCGGACCCGGTCCTTCAACTCCGGAGCTACGCTCTTCACATATGTGAGGATCTCATTGTAGATCCCTTTATCGTCCACCGTGATCGATTCAAAACGATTACTGAACAAGTCCCGTATCACACCACTGATCAGCTTCGCCTCACGACGTAAAAGCACAGGAGCCTTGGCTCCTTTCTCTTTCTTTAGGATTTTCCGCCAATTGGAACTGAGACGCTTGAACTCCTTACGAAACGTGTCCTCGTTGAGTTCTTCACTCACTGTACGAACGATGATCCCTCCGTCACCCTTCGGAAGGATTCGCTTAGATAGGTTGCGAAGGCGAGCTCGCTCCTCACGGTCCTCAATCTTTCGGCTAACCCCGATGTGGGTCGATCCGGGTATATACACCAAGAAACGTCCTGGCAACGAGATCTGAGCGGTTAGACGAGGCCCCTTGGTACCGATGGGCTCCTTGGTGACCTGCACGATGATCGTCTGGCCCTTCTGGAGCACATCTTGGATCGGCGGGCACTTCCGGGCACGCCCTCGCCTCCCACCCCCCTTCTCGTCATCCTCGTCGTCCGTTTCCAAATCGGAGACGTGCAGGAATCCAGCCTTTTCGGACCCAATATCAACGAACGCAGCCTGGATCCCGGGCAGCACTGCGTCGACCTTGCCCAAATAGATATCTCCCAGCAACCGCCCTTGATCAGCTTGATCGAGCATCATCTCGACCAACTGCCCGTCTTCCATGAGCGCTACCCACGATTCGCGGGTCGTCGCACTCACGAGGATTTCTCTCCTCAATGTAGTTCTCTCCCGGGAAACTACTCGTGGCCAATCCCGCCGATGCGCCCAGGCTGCCCCGGCTTCGTACCTCCTTCAATAACGGGAGGAGCGAAACCGGCCACAGCTTGAGCCCGCGGTGGCGGGCCGACGGCCCGAGTGGGTGTCCCTATTATTACGGCACCGTCAGATCAGACATCTCCTTGCCGAGTTGCCTACCGATGACGACACGCTGGATTTCACTTGTTCCTTTATTGATTTCACATGCTTTTCAGTCACGCATCATGATTTCACTTGGGTATTGACCCCTTTAACTTTTCCCGCCCTTGACTCTCACCGTCGAGACCGCATCACAAGAGCTTAGCCATTGCTGCTTACTTCGTGAATGACACAGCCTGATAGTTCAATCAAGCTGTGTCATATGTGGGGAATTTCCCTGTTTTAATGTCCGTGGCAACATACACCGGCTGAAATCGTGTACCCTGAACATCCCGTGGACGATCCGTTCAAGCTTTCGAACGCCCGGAGGCGATACGCGGACACCCATCTCAACATGATAACGCTCATTACCTAACATGTACCTGAACTTTCAGGGCTTATCGCTAGTTCGACCGTTCCGGAGGCTCGTCCTCTGAGATGTCGTTTGACGGAATCATACGAAGCAAGATTCCCCCGAAGAGCACTACCAGAGCCACTATCACCAGCCAGGATGAATTCAGAAAGATGCCCGTGAGTCCCAGGATCGCGCCAAGCAAGAATGCGCTGATCCTCCACCTGAGAAGTTCACCCCGCGCTCGCTTCGATCGCACAACAGTGAAAGACACGTTTCAGTGCTTCGACCGCTCTAGAGAACCCAGAACATCTTCACTAAACGGTTTGACCCCTTGTTTCTCGGAATCGCGGAACTTTTCGGTTCCCTCACTGACCATCCACTTACCTTGGTCGTGTCTCGACCCTGCACAAACCTCCCGACCCTTGGGGGTCAGAACGCATCGTATTTGTCGCGATTCCGACACCAGTCTGACATGGTGTTCCAACCTAGGAAATTCAGACCACTTCCTCGCGTTTGGCAAACCACTCTCGGATGTACGCCACCGCCTGAGACGTGGGGGTTCCAGGTCCGAAAAGCTGACCCACACCTTGTTTCGAAAGAGACTCAATGTCATCCCCTGGAATGATACCACCCCCAGTGAGAAGTACGTGTCCGGCCCCCTCCTTTCGCAAGAGGTCCAAAACCCTCGGGAAGAGAGACATGTGTGCGCCAGAGAGCACAGATAAAGCCACGACGTCCACATCCTCTTCAACGGCAGCATTAACGATCATCTCCGGGGTTTGATGAAGGCCGGTGTAAATGACCTCGAAGCCAGCGTCACGGAAGGACGCCGCAATGACCTTGGCCCCTCGGTCGTGACCATCCAACCCTGGCTTTGCTACGAGAACCCGGATCTTGCGATCCTCTGTCGACATCAACTTCTCCTGAATCTTAACGGATATTTCTTCGGCTTACCGAAGACGGGCTTGGAAAAACGGGTGTAACTAATTCTGGCACCTCCCATGTTCATTACTTACAGCTCTCGCGCAACTCTCTCCTTTAATCCGGTCGAAACCGTCGACCAGGATAGGCGATATTCCTTAGAACTAGAAAAAAACCGGCTCCTTATAGTCACCGAAAACAGTCTCCATCGATTGCCGGATCTCATAGAGTGTGCAACCCGCACGTGCACATTGGAGGACCTTAGGCACCAGATTTTCACCGTTCCGACTCGTCTTGTTAAGGGCGTCTAATGCAACCGTAACCGCCGTAGCGTCTCGCCCCGCTCTAAGCTCCGCTATACGCCGGCACTGACGTGACTCAACGGATGGGTCGATTTTGAGTGTATCGATCCCCGCCCCTTCCGAGCCCTCTGTGAAGCGATTAACACCGACGACGTATCGGTGCATCGCCTCGAGTTCATTCTGCTGACGGAGCGCTGACTTGGCGATCTCACTTTGGAAGAAGCCCGTCTCGATTCCGGGGACCACACCACCCAGCTCATCTACCTGCCTAAAGATGTCAATCGCCTCCGCTTCGAGATGATCCGTGAGTGCCTCCACGTAGTAGGATCCGGCAAGCGGGTCAATCGTATTGGTTACCCCGCTCTCATACGCAAGAATCTGCTGCGTCCGAAGCGCGATGCGAGCAGACTTTTCAGTGGGCAACGCCAACGTCTCATCCATGGAGTTGGTATGGAGAGATTGAGTTCCACCAAGCACGGCCGCCAACGCCTGGTAGGCTACTCGGACGATATTGTTCTCCGGCTGTTGAGCTGTCAGGCTCACGCCAGCCGTCTGCGCGTGCGTCCGTAGCCTCCAAGCATCCGGATGGGTCGCCCCATACCTCTCTCTCATATAACGGGACCAGATACGTCTCGCTGCTCTGAATTTTGCTATCTCCTCAAAGAAATCGTTGTGGATGTCGAAAAAGAAAGAGAGCTTGGGGGCGAAGCGGTTTACTTCGAGTCCGCGCTGCAACCCTCTTTCGACATACTCGAAGCCGTTCTTGAGGGTGAAAGCCAACTCCTGAGCCGCAGTGGCCCCAGCTTCACGGATATGATAGCCGGAGATCGAGATGGGGTTGTACTTGGGCGCATGCTCCACACACCACTCGAACATGTCGACGATACACCTCAGCGCCGGTTCAGGAGGAAAGATCCAGGCATGCTGTGCTTGGTATTCTTTCAGGATATCATTTTGGACGGTGCCACGGAGCTTGTGAAATGGGACACCCTGTCGTTCCGCAGCCGCTAGATAAAAGCAGAAGAGGATGATAGCCGGGCCATTGATAGTCATCGACACAGAGACCTCATCAAGTGGGATCCCCTCGAACAGTGTCTCCATGTCAGCCAACGACGAAACAGCGACACCACACACACCAACCTCGCCGAGCGACCGAGGATGATCACTGTCGTAACCCATCAATGTTGGAAAATCGAAAGCTACTGACAGACCAGTCGTGCCGTGTTCTAAGAGATACTTGTATCGCTCATTGGTTTCCTCTGCGGTGGCAAATCCCGCGAACTGACGCATAGTCCAGAGGCTGGTTCGATACATGGTCGCATAGGGCCCCCGTGTGAAAGGATATTCACCGGGGAAACCGAGCTCTTCCGAGTAGACTTGGGTCCAGTCAAGGTCGAGGGGGGTGTAGAGAGGCTTGACCTCAAGGCCGGAGCTGTTCGTGAAGAGACTGTCTCGGGAAGACGTTAACTCAAGTTTCCCCTCCCACACACGGAGGCGCTCGCGTAGCCCTTCAATCTCAACTTCCTGCTCGCGGATCTTATTGGCAAACTCCTCTGAAGTGGCGGCATCTCGTTCTAGTATCGACATACATCCCTTCCGGCCTCAGGTTCAGAAAATCTACACATCATCCGCAAAAATGTCTCTCTCCCTGATACCTAAAACCTAGGTTCTCCCGGTGGAAGCGAAGAGTTCTGTCAATATCGACGAGGAGACAGAATAGGGCGTTGCATCACCTGTCTCTATGAGATCAAGTCCGGCCTCGAGGAGGGCAGTGGTTCGCTCGCTCTGCCAGAGGACGCCACACAACTCCCGATCCGCTACCTCTCGCACCCGCACGGCAGCTCGAGCCCGTCTCCGCTCGAAAAGCTCACCCGAAGTGTCCAGAAAGGTATGATGTCGGTCGACCGCCGCGAGGAGTTCCTCAACTCCTTCTCCCGACTGGGCAACGGTCTTCAGAACGGGAATGGTCCAGGAAGTCGTCTCCATCAGTTCGGGATCCCGGTTGGTTGGCCCATCTACCCCAACCCGTGAGTAATCCACCCCGTGATGTGCAGGTTCGTCACTGTAGGGCTTAGCCTTTCGGAGATTTACAGCAACCTGTAGATCCTTAACCAGACGATCCGCTCCTGGTCGATCCGCCTTATTAACCACAAAGATATCAGCGATTTCCATCATTCCGGCCTTCATCGCTTGAATCCCGTCGCCCGATTCCGGGACCAGCACAACGATCACCGTATCGACCGCCCCAGTGATCTCCAACTCCGTCTGGCCAATACCGACGGTTTCGACCATCAGCCGCCCCATGCCGAAGGCATCCATTAAATCAATGACCTCTTTCGAGGTAATGGCAAGTCCTCCGAGAGAGCCTCGGGTCGCCATGGATCGGATAAAGATTCCCGAGTCAGTGGCAACATCGTTCATGCGAATGCGATCACCGAGGAGGGCTCCTCCGGAGTACGGAGATGTCGGATCCACAGCGACTATCCCAACCCGCTCTTCGCGAGATCGAGCTAGGGTCGAGAGAGTGGCAATCAAGCTCGACTTTCCGGCACCCGGAGGGCCGGTTAAACCCAATCGTTTGGCTCGGGGACCGAACTGGAGAACACGATGTAGGAAGGCCTCGAACCCGGGTCGCTTATCTTCGATTACCGAGATAGCCCGCGCAAGTGCCACGCGCTCTCCAGAGCAAAAGCTCTCAAGCAGCGACTCCAACTGAGCAGGGATAGGTTCCGATAGCTTGCCCATCATGGACGCGAGACTAGATCCCACACAAGGAGCGGGCAACCCACACTGGCCCGCTAGTCCCCGAGAAGGAGTGCATCCGTATATTGCTCACACTCACCGGAAACATCCACCGTGCCGGACCAGTTCTACATGCGGACGCACATTCTTGAGCAGGCACCTTTGGATAGAGAAGATTGGAACAACAATGATGGGGGCGACCGGCAACCCTGATCCCAACAACAGCGAGGAAACATCTCTTCATTTCATTGCTCGAATAGCCTGAGTGAACACCAGTTCATGGCTACAAGATTAGGGAAGCGAGCCCCAACAGGAGGAGGAATCCCGTCAGATCGGTAAGGGCCGTGAGGAAGACGGTCGACGCTACTGCAGGGTCCTGCCCCCGGCGGTCTAGAAAAGTCGGGATATACGAACCAGCGAACCCGGCCATGGCGATATTCCCCCACATAGCCAGCAAGACTACCAGGCCAAGGCGGGTCTGGGTTCCCATCGCTATCGCGAGGCCCGTGGCTGCAACTGCAACAACAACCCCCATCGCCGCTCCGTTAAACAGCGCTACAGAAAGCTCCTTGCTAACCACACGATTCCTGGCATCGAGGGGCCCCGCCGACGTGGCCAACCGTCGGATCGTCACTGCAAGAGCCTGTTGACCCGCGTTTCCTCCGAGACCAGCTACAACAGGCATGATTACAGCCAACAGAGTAGCAGACACGATCTCCTCCCTGAACCACCAAACCACTGCAGCTGCCAAGCTCGCAGTCATCGCGTTGAGAAACAGCCAGGGCAACCGGGTGCGAACAGCATCCAGAGAACTACCCTTCAGCTCCTCCTCTTCGGAAAGACCAGAAAATAGGAGTAAGTCCTCGGTGGTCTCAGCTTCTATGACATCTATGACGTCATCAAAGGTAATACGACCGAGTAGGACTCCGTCTCCTGTAACGACGGGAATAGACACGAGATTATAGCGAGCTATCAGGTAACCTACATCCTCCTGATCGGCCTCCGGCAAGACCGAAGCAACCGTCGGCTCCACTAGGCTTTGTACCAGATCGTCCGTATCCGCCACGATCAGATCGTCGAGCGGGACCGTTCCTAGCAGACGGCTTTTTTCGTCTATCACAAATACCGTATAGAAGTCCTCTACCTCCCGGCCCTGGATGCGCACGACGTCAACAGCTTCACCGGCGGTTACCGTTCCGAAAACAGAAACAAGGGCGGTGGTCATGATCCCTCCGGCGGTATCTTCTCCGTACTGGAGGAGATCTAGGATGTCTCCAGCTTCCTCCTCTGGTAGTTCAGCCAGGATACGATCTCGATCTATTGGATCCAATTCTCCAACAAGATCAGCAGCGTCGTCATCCGAAAGAGCATGGATAAGTCCCGCACCTTCCGCGGGGGCCAGAGACGCAAGTAGTTCTCCTCTCGCGTCACCTTCTTCCATCTCCGAGAGTGTCTCCGACGCGAGTCCTGAGGGAAGCGCACGCAATAGCGCCAAGCGACCCTCCTCATCAAGTGACTCCACCACGTCCGCAATGTCGGAAGGATGGGCATCCTCCAAGAGGGCTTCGATGTCATCTGCGTTGCCACCTCTGACAAGCGCAGACATTCGATCCCGTAGACCGAAAGATTCGTTGATTTGACCGGAAGACATGTCCCGGACAGTGGCGTGTAGAGAGCCCTTCGTCCAGAGCTCTGCTGAAGAAGAGAGGAGGAGAAGTCTTGCTAGGAGCACGATAGAAGCAGATCCTAGACTAAGGTCCGCAGACCATGGCCATAACCTCAGAAAGGAGGCCCAAAGACGGAAGAGCCCCACTAGGAATGGCCGGCCGTGTTACATCCTAACCCGGCACCGGTAGGCCGCTATCTCTGTTTGTCCGGCAAAGAAAGATTGTGGCACCGTGGTGCGTCTTTATGCTTCACCATAGCTCTGCAGCACCTACTGATCATTCTTATCTTGCCGTCAGCTCAGATGTCACAGGTGACCCCTGCACGGCTCCGAACATTAAGTCCGTAACGTTCTCTGGTCTCCACAAGAGTCCTTCGTGCGATCCTACTTTAATGCTCAACAAGTCTTCAGCAGCCTCCGCACCAAACGCTCCTGGATTACAAGCATTTCACTCGAGACACGAGATTGATTTTCTGGATGATCGTAACCCAATACGTGAAGAGTGCCGTGGATCGCGAGGCGGGCGAACTCCTCCTCTAATGGTCCGCCCAGAGCCGCAGCTTGGCGGACTGCCTGCTCATGGCCGACATAGATGTCTCCCAACACATCCTCATCACCTTCGTGAAGAGCAAAGGAGATAACATCAGTGATGGAATTTTCACCTCGGTGACGGCGATTGAGCTTCATCATTGCAGCGTCGTCGAGGAGTGTAAGAGAGATCTCTCCATCGTTGAGGCCACCCGCTTCAAGAACCATCATAACGGCGGAGCGAAGCAAGTCTTCCGACACCCCGGTTGCACCCCCTACCGATATCTGAACTTCCAAATCCTCAGCCTCGACCAGTGTTCTCATCTAACTCCAACTGCCCACTTGTCGGAGAACCCTCAGATTCAGCTTTGGAATCCAGTGCTTTTCCATCCGGTTTCATTCCGACGTGGGTCAGGTGCTTGGTCGTGGGATAGTAGATCCGGTGATGATGAATACCGCCCAAGACCTTTATGAAGGTGTCCTTGAGGACCGTAATTTCACGAAGAGTCAGTGGAGCTTCATCGAGTTGCCCATCCCGTCGTTTGCCCTCAACAATCTCCTCCACGAGATCCCGTAGTCGTTCGGGTGTAGGTTCCTGTAGCACCCGTGTAGCAGATTCAATCGAGTCCGCCATCATTGCGATTGCCGTTTCTTTCGACTGCGGCTTCGGGCCGGGATACCGGTAATCCGCCTCGTCCAATTTTCCTTCACCGAGCGCCTCTTCAGCACGACTGTGAAAGAAACCGATGAGTTGCGTACCGTGGTGCTCGGAGATGAATCTCTGTACGATCTCCGGTAACTTTTCCTCTTTGGCCAGCCGAAGCCCTTCGACAACGTGCTCTCGTAGGATGGCGGCAGATATATCAGGCTTCAACTTGTCGTGAGGATTCCTTCCCTCAGGTTGATTTTCCACGAAATAGTGCGGCTTGAGTACCTTCCCCACATCGTGGTAGTACAAACCCACACGACAGAGTAATCCATGGGAACCGATCGCGTTCGCTGCCATCTCAGCTAGGTTCGCCACGTTGATCGTATGTGCATAAGTGCCGGGTGCCTCAAGCGACAGCCTCCGGAGAAGATTCCTGTTCGGGTCAGCCCACTCTAGAAGCGTTTGGTCTGTCGTGATTGCGGTATACCACTCGAACACAGGGAGGAATCCCATCGCGATGATCGCCGAGAGCGTCGCATTGGACCCCGCCCAGGCTAGGGCCACTGCAAATTGGCCCGCAGACCGCTCTCCCACGAGGGTGAGCGCCAAGAGGGTTACGGCGTACGCACCAGTGATAATGGCAACAAATACCCAGGTTTGTGCTCTCCGACGAAACACACGGACACCCATAGCTGCCGCGGCAGCACCAATCATGACCGGGAAAAGGACCTCAAGTTCTGCAAACGGAGGCTGAGCCACCGTCAGGCCCGCCACGACGAGGCCTATAATCAGAGCGAGCCTTGAATCCCACAGCACTGCTACGGGCAGAACGACGAACGCCACAGGCAAAGCCACGGGGGGAAGGCCATTCGAAGCTACAAGACGGGCCACTCCGAAATACACGACGACAAGAGTGACCTGAAGAAGTAGCCAGCGCAAAGACTTGTAGATTCTGGGACGGACGAAATAGATCAGAGCACCAAACACAGCAAGGATAGAAAAATTAAGGAGAAACGAGCCAACCAGAAGTCCGACCTGAAGCCCGGGCTCCTCCAGTACCTGCAGGCGTCGGAGTTCCGCCTCGTAAGCTCCCAAGCGCACCAAATCCTCTTCGGTGATCGGTTCGTTCGCTCGAACAATCGCTTCTTGCTGAACCACGTTTCCCAGGAACTCTGGTACCGCTTGTCGTGCCTGTTCGCGATCTGCTTCAGTTAGGTTTGGGTCGAAAACAAGCGTGTAAACCGTGTGCCGAATAATGATGAGCCGCAGTAGTTCACTGAGCTCTGGACTAGGCGTCTGAAGCTGACCGACGACCTGCTCGTGAAAATCACGGCCAATGAGGACATCCGTACTCAAGACCGAGCGGCGACTCGTTGCACCCGGATCTTGAATCAAGACGCTCTCCGTGGTGAGTTCACGCGCCTCACTCGCATCCGCAACACCAATCACGGAAAACTGACTCGCACCCGTGACAGCCGCGCTACGTAAGAGCTGGCGAGTCTCCGCGTCCATCAAGAGCATCGCTTGTTCTAGGCCAGCTATTACGGACTCACCGAGAAGGATTCCTTGAAGGACGTCTACATCTCCCGCTGAGGCGATCGAGTCCAATTCATCAAAGAACCGATCGAGGCGTGCCACCATGGTATCACCCGCTGCCGACCTATAGGCAAAGGTCGGTGGCACCCCTGCGGCAGCATCGGTACGCTCACGCTGTAACTCCGCAACCGACTTGGGAACACTGAAAGGAACTTCGGCGATGACAGGCTCAGTCAGGACCATCCCCTCTTCATACCGCCCCACCGTGGAACGACCAATCGGAGGGAAAAGCGCCGTGATAGTGGCGGCCAGACCCACCATGACCAGTAATCTCGAGCCATGGTAGAGTATGGAATCCGGCCAAGGGGGTAGCTCTTCTTCTTCCTGAAAATCGCCCAAGAAGCTACCTCGCACAGGCCCGTTGGAGGTCATGGCTCAACCTCGGAATCCGCACTCGCATACGCCCGGATGATGTCCTTGACAAGGCGGTGCCTGATGACATCGGTATCGTCTAGATAGACAAACTCGATGCCCGCGATTCCCCGAAGAATACCCTCAATCTGAAGAAGCCCAGAATCTTTCCTTCGATCCAAATCGACCTGGGTTTTATCTCCCGTGATTACAACTTTGGAGTTAAGGCCAAGCCGCGTCAAAAACATCTTCATCTGAGCAGTCGTGGAGTTCTGTGCCTCATCCAGGATCACGAAGGCGTCCGAAAGTGTCCGGCCGCGCATATACGCGAGCGGAGCGATCTCGATCGTCGAGTCTTTGAGAGCTCTTTGCATGCGGTCCGTCGGCATCATATCCTCAAGAGCATCATAGAGCGGCCGCAAATAGGGATCGACCTTATCCTGCATGTCACCCGGGAGAAATCCAAGACTCTCTCCGGCCTCAACTGCGGGCCGGGCCAAGATAATTCTCCGAACTCGCCTCTTGTAAAGGGCGTCCAGAGCCGCAGCCACAGCTAAGTAGGTTTTCCCTGTTCCAGCTGGCCCGATGCCGATCACCACGTCAAACTCGATGACGGACATTAGGTAGTGACGTTGTCCTTTCGACTTCGGGCGAATCAACTTTCGCGAGCCTGGGAGAGCGATCTCCACGTCGCTTTCGGAGTGCACCACACCACCTGTAGCTAATCCCTCTGCGAAGCGAGCGATGTCGTTGGTTTCGAACGGCACCCGAAGACGAGATAGTTCGATGAGGTGCTGCACAAGCGGGGTTGCTCTCTCAATCGCCTCGGGATCTCCGGAGAGAATTACGTCATCTCCTCTTAATACCAAGCGAATACCAAAGAGCCCAGCGACCTCCTGTATGTTGGCGTCATTCACACCAGCGAGCAGCAACGGATCAACCCCTTCGGCATCAAGGCGATGTTCTACCACGGTTCCCTGCACGGCAGTCATTCGATCGCCCTCCCCGGCGGAATCGTCCTCGGCGAAAGCCCCAAGTTCGAAAGATCCTCCCCAGTCACCGGGCCAGGTGCCCCCTCGTAAAGGGCTCGAGCTGCTGTAGTTTTTGGAAACGCTATCACGTCCCGAAGGCTCGAAGCGTTCACGAACTGAGCCACCAACCTATCCACGCCAAGGGCCACGCCGCCGTGCGGCGGCGCACCCGAAGTGAGCGCCCGCAAGAGAAATCCAAACTTTTGATCAGTTTCTGCATCGGAGAATCCCAACAATCGCAATATCTGTCGCTGAATAATGGGATCGTGGTTTCGGATGCTCCCCGAGCCAAGTTCGACACCATTAAATACCAAGTCGTAGGCCAATCCTCGGACGTTCTCCGGATGCTCTTCGATCAATCCCAAGTCGTTAGGATGAGGCTTCACAAACGGATGATGATTGGCCTGGAGTTGGCCATCTTGATCCGCCTTGAATATCGGGAAATCTACGACCCAAAGCCACGAGTGTTCGCGATTCCTAGGAAGTTGGAGTTCTTCAACACTTGCAGTTCGCACGGCGGCCAGAGCCGGAGATGTCATTAGGTCTTCTCCGGCGGCGACCAGTACCAGATCGCCGGGCAGCATCTCCAAAGCTTCGTAAGCCGACTGGTCCATGAAGCGCGCCAGCGAACCAGACCCACCATCATCGCTACGCTTTACCCACAGGAGTCCCGGTGCACCCGCATCCTTGGCACAGGATTCGATCATTTCTACTCTTTTCCTCGAAAGACGGCCTCCTCCCTTCAACAACAAGCCGCGGATACGGCCCCCACCTTGGGTGGCAGATGAAAGAACCGGCGACTCCAGTCGGCCGAGAATCCTTGTCCAATCTTGAATCTCTAGAGAATAGCGGAGGTCAGGTCGATCAATTCCATAACGTTCCAGTGCGTCAGCATAAGCTATCCGTTCGAAGGGGGTTTCCACCTCCATGTCAGGCACGTCGCGCGCCATGGCAACCATGAGTCCCTCCATCCAGCGCAGAACGTCGTCGGGCTCCACGAAGGATGCTTCGACATCAATCTGTGTAAACTCGGGTTGCCGATCGGCTCTGAGATCCTCATCCCGGAAGCAACGGGCGATTTGGAAATACCGGTCAAAGCCCGCCGCCATACAGAGTTGTTTGTAAATTTGTGGACTCTGGGGAAGAGCGTAAAACTCGCCGGTGTGCAACCGACTCGGTACTAAATAGTCTCGCGCTCCTTCGGGTGTCGGTTTGGTTAGTATGGGTGTCTCAACCTCAATAAAGCCCAAGCCATCGAGATAATTCCGACAGGCCAAAACCATGCGGTGGCGAAGCTCTAGGTTGGCTTGGAGCTCACTGCGACGAAGATCAAGCACGCGGTGCCTGAGCCGAAGTTCCTCCGAGGGCAGTTCGTCCTCGGGAGCCCTGTAGACCGGAATGGCTGGCGTCTCAGAATTTGTTAGCCGATGCAGAACAGAAGCCTGGATTTCCACACCACCGGTGGCCATCTGCGGATTCTGGCTTTCGGGTGGCCTCTCGACGACGGATCCGACAATACTCACGACGTCCTCAGCACCGACCTCGTGTGCGAGCTCCAGTGAAGACTCCTCTGTCCAATCCGGTCCGAGAGAAATCTGGATAAGGCCACTCCGGTCACGAAGGTCCAAGAAGATCAACCTTCCCAGATCTCTTCTTCGGTGAACCCAACCTACCAGCTTCAACTCCGTCCCTACCTGGTCAGGGCGGATCCCACCCACCATCCGGGAGCGAAGTGCAGTACGCTCGGTATCAATCGAATTAATCAACGGTACATTTCTTAGTTTGGGGGAGCTCATCACCTCGACGAAAAGATAGCCCGCGTCGCCTGAAAATAGCGAAGCCCAAGATAACGCCCATAGCATCAACTGCTGCGTCAGTCGCACTCGCTTGACGGCCAGGTACGAAGCTCTGGTGCCATTCGTCAAACACACCGTACCCGAATCCTATTAGGATGAAAACACCCACTGGAATAGTGGCGTCCCCCCTGTACCATGCCCATGCAAGTGCAAGACCCAGCACTAAGTAAATCGCTCCATGAACAACCTTGTCTACAAAGAAGGGGAGCGTGAGGTCACCCAAGCTCCTTTCACTCAAGAAAAAGAGGACCACTGCCCAAAGGACAGCTGGTCCCCAACAAATGACTATCTCGATCGTAGGTTTTCGAGCGATGGGACAGCTCCTTGTCCGCCTCTCACTCTTCGAAAGCAGTTGAAGTTTAACCTGAGGATTTGGACGATACAAGAAATCACATCTGTTTCCGGTTCTGTTATCTTGGGGATGACTTTGTGAAGTTGACTACGTCGTCGTCCGAGATAATACCCGTAGCACGAGACTATGTACGGCCAAAAAATTGACCTTCTCGGCCTTCCTCCCGAAGAGCTCGAGCGAGTTCTCGCCACTCACTTCGACGAGCGAAACCAGCCCTCGTATCGTGTTCATCAGACCTGTCATTGGATCTTCGATGAGCCTGTCGCCTCCATCCGCGACATGACCAATTTGCCGATCGGAGAACGCAAAGCACTGGCGTCCGCTTTCACCCTCAAGGATTCGATTGCTCAAACGGTATCTCGTTCATCCGACGGCACCGTAAAGCACCTCTGGAAGCTCTCGGACGGAGAACTTGTCGAATCCGTACTAATTCCCGGATCAGGGCGGCTTACGCTCTGCATCTCCTCACAAGCAGGATGCGCAATGGGCTGCACCTTTTGTGGAACCGGCTGGGCTGGGTTTCGGCGGCATCTTACCACCGGCGAGATTGTCTCACAGTACCGATCTTCTCTTCGATGGGCTCGTGACAACCGTTACGGGCGGATTTCCAACGTCGTGTATATGGGTATGGGCGAACCCCTCAGCAACAGAAAGGCTCTACACCCTTCTCTCACAATTCTCAATAAGGGATATTCGATCGGCGCGCGACGCATTACAGTTTCTACGGTCGGCGTCGTACCTGGAATCCTGGAGCTATCTGGGCGGTCCGAGCAGTTCCGGCTCGCAATCTCACTCCACTCTCCGGTATCGGAACTACGGCATGAACTCATCCCGCTCGAAAAGCGATACCCTCTCGATGAACTCATAGAGGCACTTCATCAATTCAATCAAGCTGGTGGCAGAAGAATCACGTTTGAATACACGATGATCAGGGGTATTAACGACGCTCCTGAATTGGCTCCGAGATTAGCCGCCCTCGCCGCCTCTCTCGATGCCTTCGTCAATTTGATTCCATTCAACCCGATTCCCTATCAGGATTGGACAGCTAGTAGAGGAGAGCGGATCGAAAAGTTCCGGTCCGTCCTTGCGGCGCACGTGGTTTCGGTGGCAGTGCGGGTTCCAAGAGGCCGAGACATCGACGCTGCGTGTGGCCAATTGAGGGCTGATGCAATCGCGGATACCGCCAACTTCCCGAGTCGAACCGGAAGAACATCCTCATGATACATGGACTCCTGACAATCCGGTCAGCGAATCCTGGTAAAGATGCGCCCTCTTCGAATCTCTCGTATCCACGGGAACGGCCGGAAGGATCCCTTATTGTAAGAAAAATAGATAAGCGAAGTACGCCCCTCCAACCTCCACCTCTCTAAGAGTCCCCAGTATCGCGAGTCGAGGCTGGTGTCCCGGTTGTCACCCAACATGAAGTAACGGTCCTTAGGGATTACCAAGGGACCCCAGTTGTCCCGAGTCGGTCGATAAACGGCACGGCCCACTGAATCCACAAGGTACTGACTCTGCCAGGCCATCCAGGGGTGCGGATCGTCACCTCCTGGGTCCGTATGCTTGACGTAGGATTCGGATTGCACTTGTCCGTTAAGCAACAGAACGCCGTCCTTCATCGCCACCGTGTCACCCCCCACTGCAATAAGCCGCTTCACGAGCTTAAGATTCGGCTCGTGCGGAGGATCGAACACCAACACGTCTCCACGCTGCGGCGACGAGTATCCTGGAACTCGAAGTCGGGTCCCAGGGATCCGTGTACCGATGGCAGCTCTGTTCGCAATCAAGAAATCCCCAACGAGCAGCGCATCCTCCATCGATCCTGACGTGATCACGAAGGTTTGAAGCAAGAAACTCCGAATCAGAAAGAAGAGTGCTGCGGCTACGAAGAGAGATTTTGCCCACTCCACCACAGAATTTTCCGAAGCATTTTCGTCTTTCTTCTGAGAGCTTACCGTACTCCCAGGATCAACCTGGGATCGCCTCTTGCTGCTCCTCTTCTTATGCCGGATTTTCTGTACCATGTCCTTCGATCACCTAATGTATTTGCGAAGATCCCACCACGGAACACCCTCTGCGATGGCTTCCGCACCGGGATTTTCCGGAACCCAATCTCTGCCAAGCAATACGGTCACATCAAGGTAAAGGTTCGGATCAGGTCTACTTTCAACCGCTGATGAACCCAACGCTTCTCCCACAGCGAGCGCTGCTTCCATTCTTCCGGAACGATCCAGGACAACCGTCGAATTCTGCCCGAAGGCCTCAGCATTTCCAAAGAAAACTACGTCGAAGCCATGATCTCGGAGGCGGTCTGTGGCGAGGCGAGCCATTCCATTCTCACCTCCTGCGTTCAGCACTTCCACTCGCACACGGCCAAGGTCTCCACTAATTACATTTCTCGGTAATGAAACGCGCTCGGACTCGGGCAAAGGTCTCCACTGCGAGATTGCCGAGCCAATGAAGATCCCGACGGCAAGCACAATGGCAAAACGGATCACGGTTCCGAGGCGCTTACCCATGACCTCCCTTTCACCAAAGTGTTCCAAAAATCCAGAGTCTCCGCTCTGACTGGACGCTCCTTATCGATCAGATGCTGGATCCGAGCACTCACGATCTTGCAAACGACGGTATCCAACTGCTCGGGCATGATAGCGCGAAGCTCGCATCTCCACTTTTGGCAGAACTCCCTTCCTGGTTCCAAGAAGTCCGCTGCGTACAATGCCTTGCCGATCACGCCGAAGCCTGCAGTGCCAATCGTATGATACTTGACTGCCGTAAGGAGTGTTTCGTCGGTTACGCCACCTTCGCGGAGCATTCTCGCAGTGGCGGGGCCGTGAAGCATACTGCCCGGCAAATAGGCCATGGAGGCCTCCACGTACGGGCGGAGGTCGTTAGGCTTTGCATCACGTAAAGCATCGTGAAGAAATCCTAGCGCCGCCCAGCGCTCTACCTCAATCGGCGACTCACATCGGGCTTTACTCCAGTCTCGGAGAAGCTCAGCCACCCTCTCCATATGCTCCCTACGCTTCGTTCCGGCCACTGCCCAACGTGGCAATCGCCCCTGAGCCGCCTCGGCAACCAAAGGATGAAGCACCAGATCTCCGCTCATTGGGCTTCGGTGTGCTTCATCGACTTCTCCTTGCACGACCTCCTAATGTTCGGTCGGACGGCGGCCAACCTAGTGAGGCCTTGTCGAAACAGCTAGGGAACTCCCTCGGTAGAACCGAAGGCTTCTTTCCTAAAGCGGTTCCGGACCCCGAGTCCCTCAACTCTGAGCTACATTTACTCGTTGTCCATGGCGGTCCTGAGTGAGGCTAGGAAGGTCCCCGCCTCTTCTATCCCTCCCCGGTCGAGCGCTGTGATCAAGGCGCTACCGACGACGACACCGTCCGCGATCCGTGAAACCGATGCCGCCTGTTCAGGAGTCGAGATTCCGAAGCCGACAGCCACAGGAAGATCCACTCTAGCCCGGAGAGCCCTTACCTCGTTCTCCAGATCGACGGCGAACCCGTCGCGAGCTCCCGTCACACCGGTCCTCGATATGTAATAAACGAAGCCTTGACCGCTCTCCGCAATCACCGACGCTCGCTCGGGCCGGGTCGTTGGGGCAATGAGTGGAATCAAGTCAAGCTTAGAACTTCTCACGGCATCCTCCACGTTGGGATCGGCTCCCACCGGCACGTCCGTGAGAAGAAGTCCCTGCGCTCCCGCGTCCGCCGCATCTTCCAGGAAGGCTTCGACTCCGTATTGAAGTAGGGGGTTTAAGTAACTGAAAAGTACTACCGGTGCGTCTGAGTTTCTCCGGAAGGTTGTTAGAATTTCAAGTGTTCCCTCAACAGTCATCCCGGTTTGGAGCGCCTTGAACGTCGCTTCCTGAATAGTAGGACCATCAGCCACTGGATCGCTGAAGGGGATTCCGAGCTCAAGCACATCACCCCCGGAATTCTCTAACGTGTGGAGAACATCGACGCTCGCCTCCGCAGAGGGAAAACCGGATGTCACATAGGGAACCAGGGTACTCAGGCCCTCATTCTTCTTTTCCGCAAACCGGTTCCGGAGGTTCACCATCCGACGGTTCCTCGGCCGAGAACGAAGGAATAACCGTCAAATAAGGTGGCTAGAAACACCGCTTCCGTATTTGTCGAAAGATAACTCACTCACTCTTCCATACGAGCAACATGTGCAACATCCTTGTCACCTCGTCCACTGAGACACACGAGGATCGATCCGCGTTCACGATACTTTGGGGCGACTCGCTCCGTATGGGCGATTGCATGTGCACTCTCCAGAGCCGGGATAATTCCCTCGAGCTTGGACAGGCGATCAAACGACGCGAGCGCGTCTTTGTCCGTCACCGAAACGTAATTAGCTCGGCCTGAGTCCTTGAGGTAGGAGTGCTCTGGACCAACACCCGGATAATCGAGACCTGCCGATACGGAATGTGCGGGAGTCACTTGGCCGTCGTCATCTTGAAGAAGATAGCTCATCGCCCCATGTAACACACCAGGTTTGCCTACGCTCAGAGTAGCGGAATGTTTCCCTGAATCGATCCCCTCCCCTGCCGCCTCGACCCCAATGAGGTCGACTTCTTCATCGTCGCGGAAGGCTTGAAAAATTCCTATCGCATTCGATCCGCCACCTACGCAAGCGAGCACCGCCGCCGGCAAGTTCCCAGTGCGGGCAAGTATCTGCTCCCGGGCCTCCCGTCCGATCACTGCCTGTAGATCTCGAACAATCCGTGGGAAGGGTGCTGGCCCAACTACGGAGCCGATGATGTAGTGGGTCGTCTGGACGTTGGTGACCCAATCCCGGATGGCTTCGTTTGTTGCGTCTTTGAGTGTACGGGTCCCTGACGACACTGGCCGCACTTCAGCACCCAGAAGCTCCATACGGTATACATTGAGCGCCTGGCGCTCTACGTCCACCTCTCCCATGTACACGACGCACTCGACATCGAACAGGGCGCACGCCGTAGCGGTGGCCACACCATGTTGGCCCGCACCTGTCTCCGCAATGATCCGGCTCTTCCCCATCCGGCGGGCAAGAAGTGCCTGCCCGATCGTATTGTTGATCTTATGGGCACCGGTGTGATTCAGATCTTCTCGCTTAAGATAGATCGGACCAGAACCGACGGCGGCTTCCAACCTCACGGCCCGGTAGAGGGGCGAAGGACGGCCTGCATAATCCCGAAGAAGCAGGTCGAGTTGCTCACTGAAGGATGCGTCCTCCGACGCTTGATCGTAGGCCATTCCCAACTCATCCAGAGCTGTTATGAGTGTTTCAGGAACATACCGTCCACCAAACGGTCCGAAGCGCCCGTCTTCAGTTGGTGTGTTCATGAACCATGCTCAGGTCGCTCTTAAACCGGAAACCGGATCCTCACCCGCCCGAGCATTGCGAATGAATGACTGAATCAAATCAGGATCCTTCCGCCCCTTTCGGAGTTCGACTCCCGAACTCACGTCTACAATGTCCGGTCTCATAGCCCGTATCGCACCAGTGACGTTCTTCGGCTCTAGACCGCCTGCGACAATCAGATCGACCGGCGTAGGGATCTCAAGCCTGACCGAACTCAACTCCACCCAAGAAAATGAGACGCCGCTCCCACCAGGGTAGCCTTCTTGCCATCCGTCCATTAGCACTCCATCTACCGAGCACCCGAATGCGCGAACGGCATCAATCGCTGTAACCCGATCCCTGACTTGCACCGCCTTCCAGATCGCCCAATCTCCTTCGCAGCGCAACTCCTCGAGGTAATCAAGGCCTTCTTCTCCGTGGAGTTGAATAACGGACACCCCAATCATCCGGCCGATCTGCACGACCTCGGAGATAGGTTCATTGACAAAAACGGCAACCAAGGGTGCGTCAACCGCTTGCTTTATGTCCACAGCTGTATCGAGAAGAACACTTCTCCCGAAACCTTGGGAAAGAATCATCCCCAGATAATCAGCTCCCAGGTCATCGGCAACCCGAGCATCCTCAGGAGTCGTGAGACCACAGATCTTGACCTGAACGTCACTCACGGTCTTCGCCCCCCTTTCATATAACCCAAGAGGTTCGAGATCCCCTTTCCTGGACTCTCCTGGCGAAGAAGGGATTCGCCAACCAACACCGCATCTACACCAGTCATGCCCAGCGCAGAAACATCTTCTCCGGTAAAGATCCCACTTTCAGAAATGAGAACAACGTCAGACGGAACCTGGGCTGCGAGATCTAGTGTGACTTCGATACGGGTCTCGAAGGTACTTAGATTGCGGTTGTTCACTCCGAGCAGACACGCTCCCGACCCAAGTGCTCTTTCTACTTCAGCCCCACTGTGAGCTTCGACAAGTGCCGACATGCCCAAGTCCTCGGCCAACTCTCGGAAGGAGCGGATACGGTCGTTGTCCAAGATACTTACGATCAGAAGAACGGCGTCGGCTCCAGCCGTACGGGACTCGTAGATCTGGGATTCATCCACTATAAAATCCTTCCGGAGAATCGGCACATCCACCAGGCTCCGAACCATCCGGAGATCTTCCAGTGATCCGCCGAAGTATTCCGAGTCCGTAAGAACGCTAATTGCGGAGGCACCATGGAACTCATAGCTCCGGGCAAGTCTAAGCGGGTCCAGATCGGGACGAATCGGACCAGCGCCCGGCGAGCACCGCTTAATCTCCGCGATCACTGCCACCGAATTCGAATCCCTCAAGCAACCGCTAAAGTTTCGCGGAGGAGGGGTATCCTCGACACCGGTCCGTAGTTCGCTCAGGTGCTTCCGAAGAACATCTACCTCTCGGCTCTTAGTCGCTACGATCCTTTCCAGTATGTCCTCGGGAGCGTTCACGTCCCGACCCTTTCCCCTCGTTCCTCAGAACGCCCCACATCTGGGTTGCTTTTCGGGTAACGTTCGGGTATGCTCCGTTCGGGTCCTATTCGGGTTCCTAACCTATGAAGGTGGTCGATATGCCTCTGACGAAGCGACAAAGAGAGATCCTCGATCATGTGGAAAACTTCATCGACGAGAATGGCTACGCCCCGAGCTTTGAAGAGATTGCCGACGCGTTCGGCTACTCTTCTCTCGCCACTGTACACGAGCACCTGAGCAATCTGGAGCGGAAGGGCTACATCCGGAAGGCCTACAACGAAAGCCGTTCCATAGAATTGGTCGGCACTGGATACGACGGCGGTGCCACTGAGCTCCCACTTCTGGGAGCGGTTGCGGCCGGTCTCCCTATCGAAGCCATTGAGGATCACACTACCCTTTCTGTGCCGCAGGATATGGTTAAGTCGGGTCAGAAGAATTTTGTTCTACGCGTCGAGGGTGAATCGATGATAGAGGAGCAGATCCGGGACGGTGATTACATCGTCGTCAATTCGCAGGAAACAGCAGTGGACGGCCAGATGGTTGTGGCACTCGTCGACGGTGATTCGACAACGGTGAAGAAATTCTACCGAGAGGAGGGTGAGCTTGTTCGGCTTCAACCAGCCAACCCCGCAATACAACCGATCATCAAGAACGCCCAGAACGTACAGATTCAGGGTGTCGTCGTAGGGGTGATCAGGAAGTACTAGTGCAACAACCTGAAAGTGTAGATTCTACTACTTACTGGGTGTAGCATTAGTCGCCTCTTGTAGCCGCTCCAGAGCCGCCAGTGCTCTACCATCATCAAGCGCCTCGACAGCCATCTCGACACCTTCATGAACAGTATCCGTGAGCCCTGCAACGTAAATTGCGGCACCAGCGTTCAAAACGATGGCAGTCCGAGCACCGCCCCGTTCTTTCCCCCGTAGGACCCGGTAGATCACCTCCGCGTTTTCCTCAGGATCACCACCGGCCAACTCTTCGGCTGGACACGCGCTAAGACCAAAATCCTCCGGACGCACCGTCCGTTCGCTTAAGCACTCGTCGTCGAGTTCTACTACACGACTGGGCCCCAAGGGACTCAGCTCATCTAAACCGGCCTCACCGTGAACCACTAAGGCACGGACATGGCCCAATTCTCGTAGGGCTTGGGAGACGAGTGGCACGAGAGACGAGTCTGCTACCCCGACCAGTTGCCGCTTCACCCTAGCAGGATTTGTCAACGGGCCGAGAATATTCATGATAGTAGTAAAGCCCAGCTCTCGCCGTACTGGACCTACGTACTTCATCGCTGGGTGGAGCAAGGGTGCGAACATGAAAACTAAACCAATTTCCTTCAGAATCCGCTCCATTTCCTTTGGACTCAACTCAATACGAACACCGAGAGCCTCAAGTACGTCAGCACTCCCGCTTCGAGACGTAAACGAGCGGTTCCCGTGTTTGGCGATGGTGGCGCCGGCACCTCGAGCAACCAGCGCTGCAGCGGTCGAGATATTGAACGTGGTGACAGTCCCGCCACCAGTTCCACACGTGTCGATCAACCCTGCGACCCTTTCGGCTTGGATCGGGATCATGGCTTTCCGTAGCGCCTTGACCCCGCCAGCCACTTCGACTGGCACCTCACCTTTCACTCGAAGGGCCGTTAGAAGGGCAGCCATCTCAAGTGGAGAGGCTTCTCCCTCCATGACAACATCGAAAGCGAATTCGGCTTCGGAGACCGTGAGGTCATTACCCTCGACAACCTTCCGAATGACACTCCTAAGGTCAGAAAGCTCGAGCGGAGAAAATGTTCCTTGGCTCATTCCACGTCGGGTTGAGAGTAAACATTCGGTGTCTTCCGTACCTAGATCATAACCCCGGAGACGGTTGGGATTAATACTTCTTGGCATCGCTTGACAACGGTTGCGCCCCCCCTACTTTCCGGACGTGAACGCCGTGAAGGACAATCATCTCAAGCTGGTTCTACAGTATGATGGATCCGCCTTCCGCGGCTGGCAAATGCAGCGCGAGGAGCGCACCGTCCAAGGGGAGCTGGAAGCGGCCCTGAAGCAGCTCACGAATGCCCGACGTCCAGTGGTCGGATCGGGACGAACCGATCGAGGGGTCCATGCGACCGGCCAGGTGGCGGTTGTGTCGGTGCCGGAGTCATGGCAACCGGATAAGCTCAAGAAGGCGTTATCAGCATTATTGCCGAACGACATCTGGATCGAAAGCGTGCAACCGGTCTCCTCCAATTTTCATCCGCGCTTCGACGCGATCGCGCGGACCTACATCTACAACCTCGGGTTATCCGAGTCAGCCGGATCTCCATTCGAGCGACGCTGGTGTTGGCCGCTTAACGCAGACCTCAATACGACGCTCCTCGAAGAAGCCGCTGAACTTCTTGAGGGTAAGCATAATTTCAAGCGGTTCGCAAAATCCGGGCAACCCGATAGGGGTTATTCTTGTACTATCCAGAAAGCGCACTGGGAGCCATGGCTTGACTTGGGGCTCACATTTCGGATTACAGCTAACCGTTTCTTGCACCACATGGTACGGTATTTGGTCGGTACCATGGTTGACGTCGCCTGGGAAAAGCGGCCCCTTGTGGACATCCAACGTCTCTTGATCGGCTCGGAGCATGATCTGAGAACCTCTCCTCCGGCGCCCCCTAACGGCCTTTTCCTTCAACACGTTGCCTATCCGGGAAAACCTCTGCACCCAAGTAAGAAACAGACCCTTAAACCTTCTGACAAAATGGACTCATGAAGATATTTCTCGATACTGCCGACCTCGAGGAGATCCGCCGAGCTGCTGACGCCGGTCTGATCGACGGAGTGACCACCAATCCTTCACTCATGGCGAAAGCTGTGGGGAACCGTCAGCCATCAGAGTTGTTCCGTGAAATCTGCAAAGCAGTGGACGGTCCGGTCAGTGCTGAGGTCGTCGCTCTGGATAGGGATGGCATGGTGGAGCAGGGTGTCCGTTTGGCGACGATTCATGATAACATCGTCATCAAGGTCCCCCTAACCGAGGCAGGACTAAGAGCTTGCCGCTCACTGACGGACCAAGGTGTCCAGGTTAACGTCACGCTTTGCTTCTCACCAACACAAGCACATCTCGCCGCCAAGGCCGGAGCAACATTCATCTCCCCGTTCATCGGTCGAATCGACGACGTCTCCGGGGATGGAATGGATCTTATCGGTCAAATTAGACAAATCTACGACAACTACGGGATCAAAACACAGATTCTTGCGGCCTCCATCCGACATCCTCAACACATGGTCCAGGCCCTGATGATCGGTGCGGACTGCGGTACATTGCCCACAAAAGTGTTGTACCAATTGCTGGAGCATCCCTTAACTGACAAGGGCTTGGACGGGTTTATGGCGGACTGGAAAGCCCTCGGAAAGGGTCTCTGAAAAGGGGGGACCTCCGACTCATGCCGAGCGTAAAGACGACTTTGCCGAAATTATGGTCTGCCAAAGTAGCTGCGGCCATTCTCTTAGGAATGTTGGGAGGCTGTGATTCCGAGAGAGGAATGATCGAAAAGGACCTCCCAATGGCAAGCGTCGAATCTCTCATCAAGCCGTTGAGACAGGCTGGGACCCAAGACCGCTCACACAATTTGGACGGGTCTAGGACCACCGCAATCGTCGAGGCAGCAACGAGAGTGTCGCCGGCGGTGGTCAGCGTGAACGTGATCCGCACGGAGCAGATGCAGACGCGCTCCTTCTTCGATCCTTTTCCGTTGCCCCGGACACGACGTAGCCGCGGGCTGGGATCCGGCTTCATCGTAGATTCAGACGGCGTGATCCTGACGAACGATCACGTGGTCCGGAACGCCGAGCGTATCATGGTTACTCTTCCAGACGGCCGGGACTTTGAAGCCCAACTGATCGGGACTGACCAGCTGACTGATGTGGCTGTCCTGCGAATCCAGGGCGATGAACTTCCCGTGGTTAAACTCGGTACGTCAAAGGGGCTTCTCATCGGCGAGTGGTCGTTAGCGATCGGAAATCCCTTCGGAAATCTTTTCTCAAATGCGGAGCCTTCCGTAACAGCTGGAGTGATCAGCGCAACTGGACGGCACATTATTCCCGACAACGATGACCGGGTAGTATACCTTGGTATGATCCAGACCGACGCGTCCATCAATCCGGGTAACTCCGGTGGTCCGTTGGTCAATTCTGTGGGAGAGGTCATCGGAGTTAACAGTTCAATCTTCTCTAGAAGTGGCGGGAGTGAAGGTCTCGGCTTCGCTATCCCCATTGACCGAGCAACCCGCGTGGCCAATGACCTGATGGCTTTTGGAGAGGTTAAGCGGGCCTGGCTCGGTTTCGAGGTGGATGCCGAAGAGGGAGACATCTGGGGTAGAACCCACGGGGTCACCGTTTCCAATGTATCTCCCTCATCACCCGCAGCGCGTGCCGGAATCACTAGGGGAGACCGCATCGTCAGCGCCAAAGGCACAGTAATCCGTACACAATCAGACTTTGAATCTCTCATGCTCGACCTCATGGCCGGCGAACCCCTCTCCCTATACATCAATGGCCGAGTGGGTACAGTTACCCTAGTGGCAGAGGAGTTGCCGTCAATTTCAGCTGATCGCGTGACAGCCCTTGAGCAAATGGAACTTGTCACCGTCACTCTTGGGATACGAACCGAACGAAATCTCCGTTACGACTCGGGAGCCCTGATCGTAGCTATTGAAAGTGATCTGGAGGGTCGGATCGGACTTCGTGAGGGAGACGTGATCCTCCAGATCAACCGTACAACTGTTACCTCGGCAGAGCGAGCGGCTGATCTCCTTCGTCGCGCCGTGGGAAACCTCACCGTATACGTCGAACGGAACGGTGAGGTCATCGTGAGGCAACTCGTATTCCGGAGAAGCCGTGTCTGACCCTACTGATAATCATCGATACGTACACCCCCTAGGGGAGCGATACGCTTCAAAGGAGATGCAAGCCATCTTCGCCCCGTCACATAGATATGGGACGTGGCGTCGCCTCTGGTTGGCATTGGCCGAAGCGGAGAAGGATCTCGGGCTCCCTATCAGTGACGATGCTCTTGAGGAAATGAGATGCAGCCTTGAGGACATCGACCTAGCCAAGGCGGCGGACTACGAAAAAAGATTTCGCCATGACGTGATGGCGCATGTGCACCTTTTCGGGGACGTAGCACCCGCCGCTCGTGGAATCATCCATTTGGGAGCTACTAGCGCCTTCATTGGAGACAACACGGATCTGATTCTCCACCGTGAGGCCCTTATTCTGGTCCGGGACCGCCTCATTCGCTGTGTCGCTCATCTAGCTGACTTTGCCGCCGAATATCGAAACCTCGCAACGCTTGGCTTTACGCACTTCCAACCTGCACAGCCAACGACCGTAGGAAAGCGTGCGACACTTTGGTTGCAGGACTTTCTCCTCGACATTGAGGAAATCGAGTTCAGACTGGAGACTCTTCGTTTCCGGGGTGTTCGGGGCACAACCGGAACACAGGCCTCATTCCTTGAGTTGTTCGAAGGGAATCATGAGAAAGTCGATGCACTCGACTTAGAAGTGGCGCACCGTATGGGCTTCGCGGATAGCTACGGAGTCACCGGCCAGACCTACACGAGGAAGGTCGATGCTCAAATTCTCGGGACTCTGGCCGGCATCGCTTCGTCTGCGTCTAAAGTTGGTCACGATCTTCGCCTCCTCGCGAACCTCAGGGAAATTGAGGAACCCTTTGAGGAGGAGCAGATCGGTTCATCTGCTATGCCTTATAAACGGAACCCGATGCGATCCGAACGTATCTGTAGCATTGCTCGGCACGTCATCACTCTTTCTCAGGATCCCCTTTTCACGATCGCTACCCAGTGGTTAGAGCGTACCTTAGATGACTCAGCCAACCGGAGGCTTTCTATTCCGGACTCCTTCCTCTCCTTGGACGGAGTTCTCGTCTTAATGGAGAATGTTTCGTCCGGGCTGATCGTAAATCCCCAGGTAATCCAAAGGAATTTGGAGGAGCACCTTCCCTTTATCGCCTCGGAGACCATCCTGATGCGGGCGGTGACTGCCGGCGGAGACCGACAAGAATTACACGAGCGGATTCGGAAGCATGCGATGTTAGCCGCGGGGCGGATGAAGGAAGAAGGAGGTCCGGCAGACCTTCTTGACCGCATTGCCGGTGATGAAGCTTTCAATATGGTTCTAACAGAATTACAGCAGATCGCCGATTCCGCCCAATTCGTGGGACGGGCCCCCCAGCAAGTGGATCGCTTCTTGGCCGAGTGGGTACAGCCGGCCTTGGAGCGTTTGCAATCTGACGCGAACAAACATCTCGGAGAACCCGATGTCCGAGTCTAAAGACATGGTCACGATGGAACCGCAGGTGTCCCTGCCACTTCTTCACCAAGGAAAGGTGAGGGACGTTTACGATGCTGGCGAGAATCGTCTTTTGATGGTGACGAGTGACCGTATCAGCGCCTTCGACGTAATTCTCCCTCAGCCTATTCCGCGCAAAGGGGAGGTTTTGACACAGCTCACAGCTTGGTGGCTGGACTCCCTCCGAGGGGTGATCGACCATCACCTCCTGAGTGTAGACCCTGACGAGATCGTCGCTCTCGTACCGTCCCTAGCCACATGCCGCATCGCCTGGGCCGACAGAAGTATGCTGGTCCATCGTACAGAACCGGTGCTCGTGGAGTGCGTCGTTCGGGGTTACCTGTCGGGATCAGCGTGGAAGGAATATCAGGCCTCGGGCACCCTAGCTGGCGAGCCACTTCCGGAAAACCTTATCGAGAGTCAAGAGCTGCTTTCGCCGATCTTTTCTCCCTCGACCAAGGCTCAGACAGGACACGATGAGAACATTCCGTTCTCGGGGGTTGTGGAACGTCAGGGTGAAGAGGAAGCACATCGTCTTCGAGAGCGTTCGTTCGCTGTTTATGAGCACGGTGTCACCCTAGCCAAGAAGCGTGGAATCATTCTCGCCGATACAAAGTTCGAGTTCGGGCATCACCCCGACGGACGGCTGCTGCTGATCGACGAGGTATTGACCCCGGATTCCTCAAGATTCTGGCCACGGGAGCAGTACGAGCCAGGAAGAGGCCAACCCTCCTTAGACAAGCAACCCGTGCGGGATTTCTTGGACAAGGTCACCGACTGGAACAAGTTGCCCCCTCCGCCTAATCTCCCCGACGACGTCGTAAGAGAGACAACAACGCGCTATTTGGAGATCTTCCGGAGAATTACTGGAACGGAGTTGGATGACTTTCCGTGCCTAAGGTTTGATAAGTGACTCCATGAGGTTTGCCCAAGAAGGGTATCCGTTCATGCTCATAGGCCTAGCATTGGCCGCTCTGGCTTGGGCTCTCATTCCAATCCTGGGTGTCTGGAGTATTGCTGTAGCCATACTCCTCACAGTTTTGACCGCTTTCATATTCTATTTTTTTCGTGATCCCGAGCGGGAGCATCCCACAGGAGACGGCTTCGTACTATCCCCTGGAGACGGAAAGATCATCGACATACGAGAGGTAAACGAATCCTCTTTCGTGGAGGGCCGTTGTCGACGTATCACAATCTTCCTTAGTGTTTTCAACGTGCACGTCCAGCGGGCCCCAATATCGGGTAACGTAGCACACAGAGCTTACCGACCAGGAAAATACGCGGTAGCTTGGCACCCGAAGGCCAGTGAAAAGAACGAACGGTCCTCACTGGGGCTGATCGCCCGCGGACAAAAGGTGCTCGTAAGGCAGATCGCAGGCCTCGTGGCGCGCCGTATTGTCACATATCCCCAGGAGGGCGAACAAGTCGCACGAGGAGATCGTATCGGGCTGATTCGATTTGGCTCACGGGTGGATCTTTTCATCCCGCTTGATTGGCCACTAACCTGCTCCGTCGGGGACAGAGCAATCGGAGGATCAACCATCTTCGCGCATATCAATGGCCGGAAGGACGAAGTGTGATCGACCGAATCAGGCCGCCGAGGCGATTCCAGAAAGGTATCATCATTCTTCCGTCAGCGTTTACCATGGCGAACCTGTTCTTCGGGTTTTACGCCATCGTCGCCGCGACCCGAGGGGACTTTGAATGGGCGGGCTGGTTCATCGTTTGGGCCGCCGTCACGGACCTGTTAGACGGACGAATCGCGCGATTTACTCGCACGGGCTCAGCGTTCGGAGGCGAATTAGATTCCCTGGTCGACGCGATTTCCTTCGGTGTCGCACCAGCCTTCATCATGTATACGCTTTATTTTTCCGATGGAGGCTGGAGTTGGGTGCTCCCTCTTCTCTATGTGATGGCCGTCGTGGTTCGCCTCGCCCGATTCAACGTCGAGCAGGGCGGAGAGGCGAAGAGACACTTTCACGGACTCCCCTCCCCTACACCCGGAATGATTCTGGCTACCTTTTACCCGTTCAGCCAGACACCCGTTTTCCAGATGTACCTGGCGACGATGCCGTGGCCTCGGATCATAGGGATATTGTTGATAATCCTCGGTGCACTAATGCTGAGTAACATACCCTATCCCCTCTTCCCTAGGATCAGTTTCAAATCCACGAAGGGTGTGCTCACTTCGGTGTGGCTCTTCACAAACGTTTCGGCTGCCCTCATATTTCCCGCCTACTACCTCTTTCCGATGCTGCTTTTCTACACTGCCTGGGGACTCATCGGCGCGGTTATCCATGGCCTCCTAGAGCGCTTGCCGGACCGAGATCCCCTCGAGGACACCCTTGATCAGACGGAAACCGAGGTGCGCCCCTTGGATTATGGAGACCTTGCCCCCGAGAGATATCGACACATTTCTATACCTAAGAACGTTGATGACACGGAGAACGACACGTGACCCATTTTCGACTCGAGGTTCGAGTAGTGCCACGCCCGGGATTGCTGGATCCAGAGGGCAAGGCCATTCAAAGTGCGTTGCACTCGCTGGACTACCCGGGAGTACACGATGTTCGAGTAGGGAAGCTCCTTTACCTCAATCTAGAGGCAAACTCTAGTGACGAAGCGTGCAAGCTTGTCGAGTCTATGTGCGAGCGACTCCTAGCCAATCCTGTGACCGAGGATTTCCAGATCGAAGTTCAGGAGGAGACGGTTCTGGCATGAGAGTCTCCATCATCACGTTCCCTGGATCCAACTGCGACTATGATCTCTTCAAGTGTGTTCAGCTCGTGGGTGGGGAACCCCAATTCCGATGGCATCGCGAGCAGGAACTGGGGGACGTGGATGCGGTCATGTTACCCGGAGGCTTCTCTTACGGGGATCACCTCCGCGCTGGAGCAATCGCGACAATGAGCCCAATCATGGATGCCGTGAAGCGTTTCGCAAGAGATGGTGGACCAGTGCTGGGTATTTGCAACGGTTTCCAGATGCTTTGTGAGGCCGGGCTCCTCGAGGGAGCTCTCCTGCGAAACCGAAGTCTCTTGTTCGCGAGTCAGGATGTGCTCCTTCGTGTAGAGAACACATCGTCGATATTCACCCAAGATTACGTGCCGAAACAAATTCTCCGGATGCCCATCGCCCATGCGGAGGGCAACTACTACGCCGACACCAAGACTCTAGATAGGCTTGAGGCAGAGGGCCGGGTACTCTTCCGCTACACAGATGCTCTCGGGGAAGCCACCGACAATGCGAACCCTAACGGCTCAGCCCGCAGCATTGCTGGAATATTAAACGAAGCGGGCAACGTAATGGGTATGATGCCCCATCCAGAGAGGGCCGTCGAAGACATCCTCGGCTCCATGGACGGATTCGACCTATTCAAAGCTCTCCTATCGCATCGCTCTCGGTTAGGAGCAGTGTGAACAAAACTCCCACGACTCTAACAGACGGATTCAGGGAAACGTGACCGCGAGACCCGAAGATACCGGCACAAAGACCATATCGAACGCCACACCCAGAGAAGGCGACCCGCCGATAACGACGAAGCTCGTCGAAGAGCATGGCCTATCGGCGGCAGAGTACGCGAGGATCCTGGATATTCTTGGGAGAGAACCCACCTTCACCGAGCTGGGTGTATTCAGCGCGATGTGGTCGGAACACTGCGGCTACAAGAATTCCAAGCGTCTCCTTCGACTTCTCCCCACGACAGCCCCCTGGGTGATCCAAGGTCCCGGTGAGAACGCTGGTGTGATTGACATAGGTGGCGGGCTCGCGTTGGCGTTCAAGATCGAATCACACAACCATCCCTCCGCAGTCGAGCCGTACCAGGGAGCCGCTACCGGTGTCGGAGGCATCTTACGCGATGTCTTTACCATGGGTGCCCGGCCGATTGCCGTTCTGGACTCTCTTCATTTCGGTGATCTCAACAGCGGGCGTGTCCGCTATCTTTTTGCTGGCGTTGTTAAGGGGATCGGTGATTACGGCAACTGCGTAGGAATTCCTAATATCGGCGGTGAGGTCTTCTTCCATCGGGGTTATGAGGGCAATCCCGTAGTCAACGCTATGTGCCTCGGACTCATGAAGGTGGAGAACCTCATCAAGGGGGAGGCGGAAGGGGTTGGGAATTTCCTTATGGCAGTTGGTGCTCGCACGGGACGCGATGGGATTCATGGCGCCACCTTTGCTTCCGAAGAGCTCAGTGACGACTCCCACGCCAGTCGCCCACAAGTTCAGGTAGGCGATCCCTTCACCGAAAAACTCCTACTAGAGGCCAGCTTGGAATTGATCAAGGGCGGCCACATCACCGGCATCCAGGACATGGGAGCTGCAGGCATCACTTCGAGTGCGGCAGAAATGGCGGGCCGTTCTGGCAATGGAGTGGAGATCGACATGAATCTCGTGCCTGTTCGCGAACCTGGCATGACTCCGTATGAGATTCTTCTCTCAGAATCTCAAGAGCGTATGCTTGTGGTGGCGAAGTCCGGTAGCGAGAAATCGGTGAGAGACATCCTCACGAAGTGGGAGCTCGAAGCTGAAGAGATCGGCCGGGTTACCGACGATGGCTTATTCCGGGTGCTCGAGGGAGACCGCGTGGTCGCCGAGATCCCGTCCCTCCCACTCACAGAGGGCTGTCCGACCTACGAGAGAGAGGGAATCGAGTCAGAAGAAATCAGAGAGCTCCGCTCCATGGACCTCACGAGATTCTCTGAAGAGGTTCCTGATCACTCCGAGGTGTTCATGAAACTGATGGCGTCTCCGAACATCGCGTCGAAGCGTTGGGTTTACCGGCAATACGATACGACGGTTCGCACTAATACTGCTATCCGGCCCGGTGGCGACGCAGGTGTCGTACGTCTTCGTGGGACCCGTAGAGCCGTGGCCGCAACAACTGACTGCAACGGGCGGCACGTATACTTGAATCCGAGAGTCGGAGCGATGGGTGCCGTAGCTGAGGCCGCCAGAAATCTCGTGTGCGTTGGAGCACTTCCCACCGCCATAACCAACAACTTGAACTTCGGAAATCCCCTCAAATCCCACATCTACTATCAGTTTCGAGAAGCAGTTCTCGGGATGTCAGAGGCATGCAAACTCTTCGAGACACCCGTGACCGGAGGGAATGTGTCTTTTTATAACGAGACCGATGGTGTGGCCATCCTTCCGACACCGGTCATCGGCATGGTCGGAGTAGTGGAAGATGTCGATCACCTCACGAGCCATGCTTTTCAAAATGCCGGTGACGTCATCTTGTTACTGGGAAACAATACTGACGAGCTTGGAGGGTCCGAATACATCCAAGTGTTGGAGGGGTTAGTCGCCGGGGAGCCTCCGTCAGTAGACCTGCTTGCCGAACGTCGTCTCCAGCACGCGGTCTTGGCCATGATCCAACAGAATCTACTCCACTCCGCTCACGATGTCTCGGACGGTGGTCTCGCATGTGCTCTGGCCGAGAGCGCTCTCGGCCAGGAAGAATCGCCCCTTGGTGTAGAGGTCACTTTGCACGACGATCTCCCCACCACACCCCTTCTGTTCGGTGAGGCTCATGGGCGAATCATCACATCCTGCGATCCCGGGTCGGTGGACGAAGTGCTGCGCCGAGCCAAGCGGCATGGTGTTCCATGTCGTTCCATCGGTACAGTGGTACCCGGCAAGTATAACTTCAGGATAGCGGGGAAAGACACAATATTGGAGGTCGACATGGGGACCCTTTCTCAGCTATTCTTCGACACAATTCCTAATCTGATGGATGGAGCCAGCTCTTCGTGAACACGAAGTCCCAGCCATTCATGGAAGTACCCAGTGATGTCCTATCGTCGGACTTCGACGATGTACCCCGAGAGGAGTGCGGAGTCGTCGCCGTAAGCGGTATCGACGGAGCGGCAGAATTGGTCTTCTTGGGTCTCTATTCGTTGCAACACCGTGGCCAGGAATCGGCAGGCATCTGTGCTATCTCTGATGGCGAAGCGCGTCTCCATCGGAATGTGGGGCTCGTGGCAGACGTGTTCGATGCAGAGTCCCTGATAAAGCTTCCGGGACGGACGGCCGTTGGGCACGTTCGGTATTCGACGGCAGGTGGCAGTCGTGCCCTGAACGCACAGCCGATTTTTGTACGCTACGCTGAAGGAGATATGGCGATTTCCCACAACGGAAATCTCACCAACGCGCATGATCTGAAAACTCGCCTTGTTAAGGAAGGTGCGATCTTCCAAACCACTTCCGACTCGGAAGTGATCGTCCACCTGATTTCTCGGTCTCGTCAAGATACGATCGACGGCCAGGTGTGTGAGGCGCTCGGCCACTTGGAGGGAGCATTTTCGCTGGCAATTACAATTGGAGAAACCCTTTACGCGATCCGAGACCCTCGTGGTTATCGCCCTCTTGTGCTCGGTTCACTAGCCGGAGGGCACGTCATCGCGAGTGAGACCTGTGCTCTGGATATCGTGGATGCAGAGTACGTCAGGGACATCGCGCCCGGTGAAATTCTCAAGATCACCAACACATCAATTGAGAATCTCCCTAGCCTTCCTGAAGTAGACGCGATCGCTCCATGTATTTTCGAGCTCGTTTACTTTGCCCGCCCGGATTCCCGTCTTTGGACCATTTCGGTCGACGGGGCGCGTCGGGGATTCGGGCGACAGCTCGCCAATGAACACCCAATCGAAGCGGATGCGGTCATCGCCGTTCCGGATAGCGCCAACTCAGCTGCGTTGGGATACAGTGAGGCCAGTGGAATCCCTTTCGAGCTAGGCCTCTTGAGGAACCACTACGTGGGTCGGACTTTCATTAAGCCATCTCAGGCCGACCGCGACTTCGCGGCGCGGATGAAGTACAATCCGGTGAAGGAGGTTTTGGAAGGGAGGAAAGTCATCGTCGTGGACGACTCATTGGTTCGGGGCACGACTGTCCGAAGCGTGGTCAAGTTCATTCGACAAGTCGGTGCGGAGGAAGTCCACTTCCGCATTGCCAGCCCCCCTGTCCGTTTTCCATGTTTCTACGGTATAGACATGCCTAGCCATGAGGAGCTCATTGGCTCACAGCTGAGCCCCGATCAAATTGCGGAGGAACTGGGTGTGGATTCACTGGGTTACCTATCCTTGGAAGGCATGCTTTCAGTCGTGGCAGAGCACGGGACATTCTGCAACGCGTGCTTCTCAGGAAACTATGCCGCACCCTTGGTGGACGTGGACAAAGGGTACCAAACGGGGAACCATCCGATTAACTGCTGACTTTAGTCTTCGGAGTCTGAGACCAGAAAACTCTCAGCGAGTTCCACCAGGTCACGGGAGCCAATATAGAGTGGAGTCCGTTGGTGTATTGTGTCTGGAACAAGATCCAAGATACGAGACCGTCCATCCGAAGCCCTACCACCAGCCTGTTCACAGATCATGGCCATGGGAGAAGATTCATATAGGAGCCGAAGCTTCCCTTCGGGGTTCTTCGAGTCCGCTGGATACATGAAAATTCCGCCCTTGAGGAGGGTACGATGGAAGTCTGCCACCAATGAGCCAATGTAGCGGGCACTACACGAAAGATCAGATTCTCCGTCGAGTCCCTTCAAGCGTCTCATCAGAGCTTGTTGCCCCGGAGACCAAAGAGGGTAATAAGCTTCATTGACCGAATATAACGGTGTGGTGGCGTCAGGTATCAGGATGTTCCGATGGCTAAGAAGGAACTCGCCGATCGACGGATCGAGCGTGAAGCCGTGCACGCCTTGTCCACTCGTATAAACAAGCATCGTGGACGATCCGTAGAGCACGTACCCAGCGGCGACTTGGCGGAACCCTGCTTGCAGGCAGTCTTCCAGAATCCCGTCCTCCCCCTCTGAGATTTTCTCATGGATGGAAAAGATCGTTCCAATCGAAACATTTACATCGATATTGGATGAACCGTCCAGCGGATCAAAGATCAAGACGTATTTACCCTTGGGAAACTGCTCTGGGATCGGCAGGATGTCGGGAGACTCTTCGGACACCATGCAACAGAGGGTGCCCGTATGTTCCATCGCTCTACAAATTACGTCCTCAGCGTATAGGTCGAGTTTCTGGACCAGTTCCCCCTGGACGTTCGTGTCGCCCGTGGCCCCCAGGAAATCGGTGATTCCAGCTTTGTTCACCGCTCTGGAAATAATCTTCGCCGCCAGTGTGATGGTGTACAGGACGTTATTGAAAGCACCGGTAACGTAGAATCCATCGGCATAGTTTCGCTTCTCTTCGACAATGTGTCGTTCAAGCGTAACAACGCTGCTCTCGGTCATATCTTCAGATGTTGAAGTGGCTTGACGGCCTCTACCCGGGCCAATAATAGCGGCACCTGTGCAGAGGTCAACGATTCTTGCATATCCTCCCGTAGTATCCCTGGATCGCCTTACCGAAGACTCCCCTTCAACTTCCTAATACCCGCTCCCGTGTGCACAGATACCGACGTGGTCGTTCCGGTCCGTCTGGAGAATTTGCACTCGCGATAATTGGAGTCCGTCGACTGCATGCAGGTTGACCTAACCGCGCCGGTTAGTCTCACCCACAGGGATGGCAGCGAGGATAGGAGTCGCACTCCAGACCAAGAATTCGGAGGTTGGAAGACTCGCCGTAGAGGAAGCAACGATCACAGATGCTACGCACCCAATAATGACACCCGGCATAATCCACGAGACAAGTGGTGGTCTTAGAATAAAGGGAGAACACGAAGGCGCCGAATGGATTAACAACTCAGGTTGAGGACGCCTCGTCGTCTCCTTCCGTTCCCGTGTGATCGTCCGGGAAGAGATCTTGCTGTGTGCGATCTATCAGTTCTCGCTCTTCACGATCTTCGTCTTCGAGACGCTGACGGAGAATCGTGCGAACCTTGAGATCACTGTTAACACCAGCAGCAAGCATCACAATCATCCCAGTGAAAAGGCCAGCAAAGCCGATGACCGATATGGGTACTCGGTCAAAAACCTTGAACCAGAGGTCGACCGTCACCCGTTGCATTCCATTTAATGCTGCGAACACAGTGGAGACGATTAGGACAACGAAGACGGCGGTCAGACCCAAGAATCGAATCATCAGAGCGTAACCGGAGCCTCAAAGGGCTCCCCTATGAAAGTGGCGCCTGTCGTATCGGTGAGGCGTACGGTGTAGTAATCACCTATGAGGTCCGGAGACCCCGCAAAGGCGACAACCTTGTTTCGCCTCGTCCTCCCGAGAACCTGATGTCGGTCACGGGCTTCTTTCTCTACAAGCACCTCCTCGACACGACCCACCTCTCTCCGGTTGATTTCAGATTGAATGCTTCGCTGTACGTCGATAAGCCGCTCGAGCCGACGCTGGGCTTCGGCGTCAGAGACGAAGTCCTTGAACGGCAGCCGGGTAGCGGGCGTACCTTCCCTCGGCGAGAACCGATAAGTGTACGCTTCGTCAAAACGGACAGTGCGTAAGAGTTCGAGGGTCTCTTCGAATTCCTCTGGGGTCTCACCCGGAAACCCTACAATGACGTCGGTGGAAAGTGAGATATCGGGAATCGCCTTTCGTACTAGGGCTACTTTTTCCAGAAAATCATGGACCGAATAGCGTCTTAGCATACGTCGGAGGGTTCGATCGCTCCCTGCTTGGACTGGTAAGTGGAGGTGTTCACATACTGCAACTTCGTTGGCCATCAAATCAATCAACTTCCGTGTCACATCCCGAGGGTGAGGGGACATGAAGCGCACACGCTCAATACCATCCACACGAGCCACAGCTCGGAGGAGTTGAGGGAAAGACCAGCCCTCGGCCTCGTAAGAATTGACGGTCTGACCCAGCAAGGTGACCTCGGTCACTCCAGAAGCCACAACCCTATCAATATCTCGCAGCACCTCAACCGGCCTACGGTTCTTCTCCCCCCCGCGGACATAAGGGACGATGCAAAAGGTACACCGATGATCGCAGCCCCGTTGGATGGGCACCCATGCCGAAACACGAGATGTCCTACGCTGAGCCAATCCTTCGTAGCTCTCGTCCAAACTCAGGTCCAATACAGCGAGTTGCGGCCCTCTCTTCTTACTGGATCGTGATGGCCGTGCTCTACGCCCTTCGGACACATCCTCCAGACGTTCCGGAAGGGATCGGTATCCATCAGGCCCCATCACTAAATCAATATACGGAGCTTGTTCCAACAAGCTCTGGCCCATTCTCTGGGCCATACAACCGGTTACGCCGAGGATTAGTTCAGGTCGATCCCTTTTGAGCCCATGGAGTTGACCCACCCTACCGAGCACTCTTCTCTCAGCGTGTTCTCGGATCGCACATGTATTTACAAGAATGACATCCGCTTCCTCGGGTACGGAGACAATCTCGTATCCTTCATCTTCCAACAAACCTTCCATCAGCTCTCCGTCACTGATGTTCATCTGGCACCCGTACGTTTCGACGTACGCTCTCTTCTTCAGCGTTCGGCTCATATCGTACTCGGGTGTGAAAGATGAGGTGATCCCACATCGGGAGAGGCCACCCTGGGAACCTCAATATAGAGATCCTCTCCCGTCCCCCGAAGGACACCCCGGTGAAGGCGAGTCAGGTCCTCCATTCCGTTCCCTATCACTTCGACACGCAGATAGTCCTCAGTCAACGCTCGGCGTCCGTCGGCCTCTAGAGTCACGAGCGATGACTGTCCCAAGCGCGTGGCCCGGTATCTGCAGCCCTTCTCCTTTGCCAGTTCCCTCAACTCTCGCCCTCTTTCTCTCGCGACAGACCGAGGTACAGGATTTGGCAAGTCCGCTGCCACAGTGCCATCTCTCCGTGAGAAAGGGAAAACGTGTAGATACGTAAACGGAAGTTCCTCAATGAGCTCCATTGTATCTTGGTGGTCTGCTTCTGTCTCGCCAGGAAAGCCCGTTATCACGTCCGCTCCTAAGCCCAGCGGTGTCACCTTTGTTGCGATTTCCATCGCACGACGCCGATATGCCTCTCGGGTGTGCCATCTCTTCATCTCGCGTAAGATTGAATCGGATCCACTCTGTAGAGGCATGTGAAGATGTGGAGCAACCCGACCTCCTGACGTCATGATCAATTTGAGGAGCAGGTCGTCCACCTCTGTTGCTTCTATGCTGCCAAGGCGAAAGCGAACCCGCGGTACGGAATCCAAGAGGATGGCGAGAAGTCGTGACAAAGTGGAACGAGTCTCTAAGTCTCGTCCATAGTGCCCAATATGGATTCCCGTCAGGACTAGCTCAGGATGACAGGTGGCAAGCTGGTGCGCCTCGCGGACCACCTCATCAATCGCACGAGAACGACTCGCACCTCGAGCCACACGAGTCGCGCAAAATGAGCATCGACGGTCGCAGCCGTCCTGAATCTTTAGCCAGGCCCGGGTCGCGCCCTCTCGACGCAAGAGTATTTCCCCCCCAATGGGCTCTAAGCTCAGTTGGTCAAACCCCCGCCCGACTCCAAGCTGTACGAGTCCCCGTTGCACTCCTACCGCCTGGGCGACTTCGACCGGATCGTGACCTGGGACCACGACCTCCACACCGTCAATGTTGGCATATTCGTCAGCACGAAGTGCTGCAGAGCAGCCTGCCACAACCACTCTCACATTGGGTATTTCTCGATTGATACGTCGAATGAAGCGCCGGGCCTCAGCGTCCGCCGTGTTAGTGACCGTGCAAGTATTTACTACGTACACGTCCACCTCGCTCTTGCGATCCACGACAAGCGCTCCTCGAGCTTCGAGCTCCTGCCGCATCCGGTCCGTATCGTATTGGTTGGCCTTGCAACCAAAGGTCTGGAGGCAAATCCTCATAATGGACCCGCCAGTGTCAGCGACCTCCGATCCGGACTGAGATGGTGAAGCGCCGGAGACTCTCAGCGAAATTTCCAGCGGAACGTCCACCGAACTCGGCAGCCATATCCATGCCAGCCAGTGGAAGCCCTTCGACCTGGGCCATGGTTATAGAAAATCCAAATGAAACAGTTTTCTCAGTAACTTTCTTACCACGGAAAAGGAACGGAAGGGAGGCGCTCCGATATCCAAGACGAAGAGGAAATCTGCCAGCCCAGAAGTTCCCGATGTTCCACTCTAAGCCAGCGCCGAGCGTCGTGGCCCTACCTACTCCGACTGAATCGATCTGTGGTTCCCCGAGATCAGACCAATTAGCTGTAGCTAACCCAGCGGTGACCATAAATGCCGGACTAAGCACTGTAGTCACGGCGACCTTGAATTCCAAAGGAGCGTCTACATTCAGCGCCTGCCTTTCGATTTCACCTGAAGGCTCGACAGCAATCGTGCCGGACCAATCGATCGTGCCGGCCACCTGAACTACCGGACTAGGATCCCAGGAGACGTTCAGGGAAGCGACAGGTCCCGAGTGGGCCCATTGTCCAACGTCAGAGAAGGAACTGATAGGGCTTCGGACCGAGAGGCTATCCTGGCTGAAGGTCCTATCGAAGCTTCGGGTCAGACCACCCATGTACATGCCCGTAGAAGTGCCCACTGCAAATGTCGGGCTTAATCGCTTCGCCCAACCAGCTCGAATCGTTGAAATACCCCCGTCGGAACTAAACTCATCGGTAATTCCGATCCGGTCACCGCCGAGTTCGATAGAGTCTTGGACAATCGCAGACCAGCGCTGATCAAAGTGACTCCCCATCGTGAGAGTGAGAACGCTAGTCGTACCTAACGGGAACGCGAATCCAAGCACGGGGAACCGAGTGCCTGAAAAGTGACCCTCATCTGAATCGACCGTGTAGTCTCCCAAAGTAGGTTGAGCAGTAAACGTTATAGTAGGAGCCAACAGATCCAAGGATGCGGTGGGATCACCGGGAAGAACCGTTGTAGATTGGATCGCTGCGCCTACTCCACCAAGTCCGCGCTGAATCGCATCAAGCGGCTCCAAGCGTACCCCTAGTCCACTCGACCCTAAGATAGACTGACCGAACACCGAAGTCGGCAACACCAACACAGCTAAGAACATCAGGAGACACCGCCTCACGGGAGACCCACCTTCCCCGCCAAAGTCAATACCAAGCGGAGGGCTGGCGCCCCAGCCCCTCCCGATCCATCAAAAGATGCGAAACCGAGTGGTCCGGGCTCAGTCGAATTCACCAGAGCAATAGTGGATGAAGGCAAGTCTCCGACGGTCTCTGATTTGAGAACGTTACTCATTAAACCTGTCAATGATATAGTAACCAGGGATCCTGACTGTTGGGCGAATATCTCCGGAGGCAGAGTGGCTCCCCCGAGCGACAAGAGGTCGCCGAGGGGCGACTTAGGGATTCTATCCGGATGGAGCACCGTACGGATATCCATCCGCGTTGTATCTGAAGGCTCGAACGGGGACTCCGTCACTCGGGTAGTTAGAATCAATTCCGCCAAATTCAAGTCCGCCCGTGTCACATCAAACTGACACCCAACCCCACCACAGATCTCAGGTGATCCGCCGATCATCCGCGGCAGCTTCAAAGTGATGATCGAGCGCCAGGAGGGCGCACCGCCGACCCGTAACCAACCCACCGGAAGTTCAGGGGCGGGATCGTAAATGTAACTCACGTCCGCTAAACCGCCGGACACCTCGACGGTGGTGTCGGGGTTTACACTCGGGACCACGTCCAGCCGAAGAGACGCTCTGACCAAATTCAACTGCGTTCCGGGAGTAGACGCCGTGACAAGCAATCCCCTTGAGGCATCACTCGTATCGGCCCAAGACGCCACTGTCGCCGCATCTATCTCGACCTTCACGAAGTCGACAAAGGCCACTGTGTCTCCCTGCGAGCGGCCCCGATCGAAGGTTCCGGATCCGACCGAGATGGCCGTGCCTCCACCGGGCTGGACCCATGACGTATGGTCTCCCGCCGTGTCGACGGCCATTCCCCATGTCGCCGTCGGAGCGTGCCATGACTGTTGGGTAGTGAAGAGCTCAAGATCGACAAGTTGATCTACGGATCCGCTAAGCGTATCGAAGAACAGCAAGACGTGTCCACCCATGAAGGTCAGGTCTGAGTCCACACGTACAGTACCGGTTTGATCCGCGACGGAAATCGAATCGGGGTATCCACCGAAGCGCATAAGAGTCTTAGCATTGAGTCCGCTGAAGTCCCGGGCCACGATCCCTCGGTCGAGATCTGAGGTAGAACCGAAGCCACCCAACACCTGAACATCCTCTACGAAATCAGCAAACGGAAGGATGATTTCTACGGTCTGTGGGTCAACCTGGATCAGGTCAATGGTCGGAGCCATCGCGTTCTCTTCGGTACAACCCCAAAGCACTGTAAAGGGAAATATCCAACGCCCGCTCCGAAACATCTTTTGAAATTTTTTCGGAGTTGCTCTCCCATCCGAGCGACCTAGAGGACAGTCATAACGGTTGACTTCTCGCCGAGAACCCGTAGGACATTCAGCCATTATCGCAAGTCACCCAGACCCTGGGCAGCCGTGGTGTGAGACCTGTAAGAATCTCGTAGCTGATAGTCCCCGCCAGTTCCGCCACTTCGTCCAATGTGATGGTCTCCTCTCCATCTGTTCCAATCAATGTAGCCGTATCACCCACTACCACCCCATCCACTCCCGTGATGTCTACCACCGTCATATCCATCGAGATCCGTCCGATGATCGGGACGCGGCGGCCTGAGATCAGTGTGCTCCCTCGATTTCCCAAGATTCGTGGAAGCCCGTCTCCATATCCGATTCCAAGTGTGGCCCAACGCTCTTCACCACTAGACCGATAGGTGGTGTGATAACCTAAGGTCGTTCCCTCCGACACGTCCCTAAGGAGAGTCACCCGAGCCCGCACTCGGGCGACCTCTTCCGGCCCAGTAACCCCCGGACCAACACCGCCCCCGTAGAGAAAGATACCGGGCCGAACAGCATCCGCTTGAAGTGCGGGATAGCGTAGTGAGGCGGCGGCGTTACATGCATGGGTCAATTCTCCCGACCCTTTCTCCAGTGCACCTAAAGCTTCCGTGAACCGTCGCCATTGAGCTATCGTCGCCCTATCGTCCTCCGTGTCTGCTGAATGAAAGTGAGTATAACAACCTTCCCAAGAGGTCTTATCGGAAACGAAGCTCGCTACGGCTGGACCCCACTCCGAAACTCTTTGCCAGTCGAAACCAGCCCGACCCATTCCCGTGTCGACCTCAACCTGAAAGCGCGCCATTACCCCCGCGCGGCTGGCGGCATCAATAAGTCGCTCAACCGAATCGACGTCGGAGATCGTAACCGTAAGATCATGAGTGACGGCTAACTCATATGAGCTAGGTGGAAGTGGGCTAAAAACTATTACTGGCCTATCGATGCCGGCCTTCCTGAGCCGAATTCCCTCCTCCGCTGTGGCTACTCCGTATCCCAATGGGTCGTCGGGTTCGACCGTTTGGACTACCTGTTCCATCCCAAGGCCATACCCGTCTGCTTTGACCATCGGAATGATAGCGGGGGAGCCACTGACAGCTTCCCGGATCCGTTGAAAGTTCCGACGAAGTGCCTGAGGCTGAATTTCCACCCAGGATCGAGTGCGAGGATCCGTTGACATAGACTTTGAAAAAAGCGAAAAGATATCTTTCAATCAAGATCCCACCACTAAATACGGAGGAGTTTCCTAATGACGTCAGATACTGACGATCCGCTGGCACATGACTTCGGGGCCGGCACCCTTGACCGAGCACTAGAAATCGTGCGCTTCCTTCGGATTCATTGCTCCTGGGATAAGGATCAGACTCACGAGAGCCTAATCCCCCACCTTCTCGAAGAAGCACATGAAGTCACTGATGCCATTCGAACCGCAAACACAAACGCTCTCGAAGGAGAACTCGGGGATTTACTTCTAAACATCGCTTTCCAAATTGTAATCGGAGAGGAGCGTAATACGTTTACCTCAAATTCAGTTGTTGAGCGACTTGAGAACAAGATGCGTCGCAGACATCCCCATCTCTTTGGGCTGGGTGAGAAAGAGGAATGGGAGGCCCTAAAGGCCAAAGAGCGTGACCATAACGTGTCGGTACTCGCCAGCCTTCCGCTCAACCTCGATCCAGTGCACCGAGCTCACCGCATTCAGGAGAGAGCGAGCGGAATGGGTTTTGATTGGCCGGGTGCAGACGGCGCGTGGGAAAAGGTCGGCGAAGAGCTAGCCGAAGTAGGTGAGGCCCTGGGTGCAGACGACAACTTCAACCTCGAAGACGAGCTTGGGGACCTCCTGTTCTCCGTTGTTAACCTCGTGCGCCTCACTGGAAGTCATTCCTCAACCTTACTAGAGCAGGCAAATCAGAAGTTCACCCGAAGGTTTCAGCGGCTCGAAAAACTTTGTGTTGAGCGGGGGTTTCTTTTTGAAGAAGTGACCCTAGACGAGCTCAATGCCATCTGGGAAGATATCAAAAGAGAGGAGAGAGATTAGGTTCAGTAACCTTCTATCTTGTTCACAAGATTCACTAATCGATCGTCCTCGAGAAACCGACGCAGGTTCTCAAGGATCAACTCCACCTCCCTCCGCCAATAGGAACGAGTGACGGCCGACACATGCGGCGTCAAAATTACGTTTGGGAGATGCCACAAGGGGTGGTCGACCGGTAACGGTTCCTCGTCGAACACATCTAACCCGGCTCCTCGGAGACGTCCTTCCCTAAGAGCATCGACCAAAGCTTCTTCGTCCACCAAAGCCCCTCTGGAAATGTTTACGAGCACTGCATCCGGTTTCATGGCTTCTAGGGCACCACGTGACACGATTCCTCGAGTGGCCGAAGTCAAAGCGGCGGAAACCACGACGTAATGGCTCTCCCCGAGAAGCTCGTAAAGGCCATCTTCACCTGTGACCACCCGAAGCCTCTTATCGAGTGTCCCTCCAGTTCGGTCCGTACACCCATCAGATCCCGACATGTCACGACGTAGGCCAATCACTTTGGCGCCCATCGACAACGCTCTTTTGGCTATTTCACCCCCAATCCCACCGAGACCGAGAATTCCCACCACACTCTCCCCGAGTTCACGGATGGGAGAATCATCGTTGTAGAACGGGTTCGTGTCCCAGCGGCCACGTGCCTTCCCTTCCAGAGCGAAGTCAAATCCACGAGCGAAGTGCAGAATCATGCCCAAGGCAGTTTCGGCCATTGGCGAGCCGTGAACGCCAGCAGAATTGGTGAATCGGACTGGACTCTCAAGCATCTCGGGTGTGATAGAACTGCCAATTCCCGCAGCACCCGAGTGAACCCACTCGAGAAGGGTTCCTGTCGTGAGCACCTCAGGCGGAATACCGAAGCCCATATAGACTCGGGCGTCTTTGACGGCGGCTAGCACCTCATTGTTCGCCTGAGCCGAGCCGTCACCCGAGCCATCGGACGGAGTTTTCACGACGGTCAATACCCAATCGGTGGGGAGAGCCTCTCGGATGCGTTCGACAGCCCAGTTCGGCAGAGCCCACACCGGCCGTCGGTCCTTCATATCGAAAACCAGTTTGTTCACGGAGATAGGCGATTCATCATGCGAGGGAACGGGATCAATTCTCGGATATGGTGCCGCCCCGTGATCCATGCCACCGTCCGCTCTAAGCCCAGTCCGAATCCAGAATGTGGGAAAGTCCCATAGCGTCTTAAATCTAGATACCAGGAGTAGGCTTTTTCTGGAAGATTCTCCTCACGGATCCGGGCGGCTAGACGGTCAAGGTCGTCTTCTCGCTGGCTCCCCCCTATGAGTTCTCCATATCCCCGGACGAGTAAATCGTTGGAAAGCACAGTCCTAGGGTCGTCCGGGTTCTCCTTCATATAGAATGCTTTTATTGCCTTAGGATAATCGTAGACAAAGACGGGCTGATCAAACTGCTCCGTTAGCAGCATTTCGTCAGGTGCTCCTAGGTCATCACCCCACGTGACCTCGCTTCCCTTATCCTGAAGCATGGTAACGGCATCGGTATACGAGATCCGCTCGAATGGTGGTTTAACAATCTCCAGCTCCGCTGTATCTCTCTGGAGTATTTCGAGATCCGAACGACAGCGCTCCAGAGCTCGCTCCACGATATAACAAAGGAAATCCTCCTGAAGTCTCATGTTGTCATTCGAATCGGCAAAAGCCACTTCCGGCTCGATCATCCAGAACTCAGTCAAGTGCCGGCGAGTCTTGGATTTCTCCGCTCGAAATGTGGGACCGAAGCAGTATACCTTTCGGAAAGCGGGACACGCAGTTTCGACGTAGAGTTGCCCGGTTTGCGCCAGATAAGCCGATTCCCCGAAGTAGTCAGTCTCGAAGAGGGTGCCGGCAGATTCACCAATGGATCCAGTTAGAATCGGTGTATCTATACGGATGAAGTCTCGCTCATAAAAAAAATCGTGGATAGCTTGCTCTACTTCGTGGCGAACACGGAGGCCAGCCCTCTGAAGACTCGACCGAAGCCACAAGTGGCGATGATCTAAAAGAAAGTCGACACCGTGGTCCTTAGGTTGAATCGGGTAATCTTCGGAAGCTCCCAGTAACTGGAGTTCGGTCACTCCAATCTCGTAACCACCGGGTGCGCGAGGCTCGGCTCTGACCTCTCCGCTGAGCGCCACCGTACATTCTTGTGTGAGAGATTGGTGAAGTGCCCAGACATTCTCCTCAAGTTCGTTCTTGACGAGCACGCCTTGAACCAGACCCGTCCCGTCCCGTAACACGAGAAAGCCTACGTTGCCGTGGCCGCGAGTCCCTTCGACCCATCCTAATACGGTGACCGTATCTCCGATGTGATCCTCGAGGGATCGCACCTCAGTTATCGCTTCTGAGCTCATTTTTCTGCCAATATCCCTGGTTGTGGTTCGGGAAGAACAGTCCGGACGTTAGCGAGCTTACCCGACTGAGAAAAGCTTCAGCTTTTCCGCATAGCGGTGATCCATGAGTTTCTTGATCAATGACATATCCTCTCCCTGTAAATCCGGGTCGACGTTCACCACGGAACGGGCCCGATTATGTGCTTCCATCAGAAGTTCTTCGTCCATCGATAGATCAGCGAAGCGAAGGACCGGATCGCGCCCATGCTGTTGTGCACCGAACAGGTCACCCTGCCCGCGAAGCCTGAGATCCGCTCGGGCGACAGCGAAGCCGTCGGAAGTGTTACAGAAGATCTTGAGCCGCTCCGCGGCCACCTCACCCGGATCCGCGATGAGGATGCAGTGACTTTCGGTGGCACCACGCCCCACTCGCCCTCGCAGCTGATGGAGCTGAGATAGTCCGAACCGCTCCGCGTGCTCAATCACCATCACGGAGGCATTGGGTACATCGATCCCAACTTCGATCACGGTCGTGGCCACCAGCACGTCGATTTCCCCTGCGAGAAAACCGCGCATCACTTGGTCCTTTATCTCGCTGGAGAGCTGGCCGTGAAGAAGTCCGACCCTGCGATGCCCAAAGGTTGCTTCCGTGAGTCGCTCATAACCCTCAGTGGCAGAGCGCATATCCATCTTGTCGGACTCCGCCACGAGTGGATAAACGACATAGGCCTGGTGTCCTTTCTTTAGTTCTTCCTCCACGAACTGGTAAACGTCTTTCCGCTCATTCGGATAGCGAAGAAAAGTCCGTATCGGCTTTCTTCCCTTCGGCATCTCGTCAAGAACGGACAGATCAAGATCCCCGTACAGCGCCATCGCCAACGATCTGGGGATCGGGGTCGCCGACATGATCAGAATGTCCGGGGGATTTTCACGGTCCCCAAACACCATTCGCTGTCGAACACCAAAGCGGTGTTGTTCGTCGACCACAACCATCCCAAGCTTCCGAAACTCCACATTTTTCTGGATAAGCGCTTGGGTGCCCACGACAAGGGTAGCGGTCCCCTCCCGTAGAGCGCTCAGGGTCTCACGTCTATCCGGTGCCGCCAACTGGCCCGTCAGCACATAAACCTCAATTCCTAAGGGTTCCATCAGCTTCCGCATGCTGCGCGCGTGTTGTTCAGCCAGCAACTCGGTCGGAGCCATGAGAACTGCTTGATACCCCGCCTCAACCGCTAAGAGCATGGAAAAGAGTGCGACGACGGTCTTGCCCGACCCCACGTCTCCCTGGAGCAATCTATTCATACGCCTGCTCGACCCCATATCGGAGTAGATTTCTCGGAGAACACGAGCTTGGGCGGTGGTTAATCGGAAAGGGAGAGCCTCATGGAGAGGGCGGATCAACTCGTCGGTTCGCCCAAAAACAATGCCCTGCTTCTGGATGGTCTCTCGGTAACGCGCTCGGGCTTGCACGAGCTGCAGGAAAAAGAGCTCGTCGTAGGCAAGGCGTCGGCGAGCCTCCTCCACACCTTCGAGAGAAGTCGGACGGTGAAGCACTCCGAGAGATTCCGGAAGAGAGGGAAGCGAATAGACCCTCTGCTCGTCCGCGCTCAAGTATTCCTCCTCAATGACATTGGAGAGAAGGAGATCAAGGTTCTTCTTAAAAAGACCCCTAAGCACCCACTGCGGAACTTCCTCGCTCGCGGGGTAGGTCGCGAAGATATGTCCAATCTCGCTTTCTTCGCCGGTCGTATCATCCAAATTCCTACCCAAGATAGAGAATTCTCGCGGACGTAGTTGTCGTCCATGAAAGAATTTCACTGGGCCAGTCGCGAGGAGCAGATCCCCTTTCTGAAGCTTTCGCTCTAACCAAGGCTGCCCAGGCCAGGCACATGTGATCATACCCGAGTGGTCCTTGAGGACCGCCTGGAAGATGCGAAGGCCTTTCCGTGTCGGAATCACACCAGTCGAGCGAACCCGCCCGACAACAGTGGCATCCGTGCCGATTTCGACCTCGGCAATGGACTGGATTGTGGATGCGTCATCGTAGCGGCGGGGTACATGGTAGAGTAGGTCACGGGCCGTCACGATCCCCATGCGTCCGAGCGCTTCCGCCCTGACGGGGCCGACACCCTTTAAGAACTGGACTGGCTTGTCCAGCCTGAAAAAGCTCACTCGGCTAAAACCTCCTCGATGAAGTCGTCAGGATTGAATGTTTCGAAGTCACCAACGTCCTCACCCGACCCGATAAGCTTGACCGATAGTCCAAACTCCTGTTGAAGTCCGACAAGGTCAACCACCCGTCGCCACAGCCCTGTTCTTTTTTCACGTTCGCGCTTAACCAGTCGGGCCATAGTCAGGATCTGTCATGGTTTGTGTGTTACCGGAGCCCCCTCCACCGCCGGCCGATCCACTCTCCGGTCAGCAGGACGAGGATGAGGAGATAGGGCGCCGGGTGGGTGCGTAGCGGCCGCCCAGCACCTCCTACAACCGCGGCAGCACCCTCTCTATCTGCCCCACCCTCCGGTACCTGTGATGGTCGTCGATAGAGTTCGAGACTGTGGCGCTCACTCTCCACTCTCCCGCTCCCTAGCAAATTTGTGGTGCCCTCCCTTGCTACCGT
>JAYZFL010000055.1:0-32693 GCA_036336795.1 Gemmatimonadota bacterium | reverse complement strand
CCGTTTATCAATGGGCGGTACAGGATTCGAACCTGTGACCTCCTGGGTGTAAACCAGGCGCTCTAAACCAACTGAGCTAACCGCCCTAGGAGTATTCCTTTTGAAGCTAAGTGACAAATATCAAGAGCCCAAAGTTTGCTCATGCCCACAAAGCTTCTTGAAGCTGTCCCAGGCCCGATACGACTTTCAACATAGTCTCGTCATCACCTTGGGTGTAGATGTCCTGCGCCACTGAATGTCACTTACGGCCTACGGCCCGAGCCACATCTTGAGTGAATAGGCGCTTACAGTAGCCCTCCTTTGTGGTGGTGGGCCTGCCAGAAGCTCACCTTCTACAGCCCCAAGCTTGCCAGCTTTTCCACCTCATCCGCCCCACTTAACACACCTAATCACTTAGGTGAAGTAAGAAGGTGACTCGGTCCGCTTGGGTTCAGAGTCGATAGCCTACCCGTGTTCTGAGTTCCCGATTTACTCTACCTTGGAGATGATCCCGACTCACGGACTTCGATCGAAATCAGCGGAATATAATCCCCATCAGAAGAGGTCCGCGGTTCGCCGCTTATAGATGACAGCCCAGAGATTAGGTATGGAAATGTTGAAATCCTATAACCCCTCCAACGGAACCGTCGTGGGAGAGGTCCCCGTTACGCAACTGGATGATATCCCCGAAGTTGTGAACCGATCACGGGCAGCCCAACCTGCATGGGCAGCTCTCGGTCACGACGAACGCGCCCTCCTCCTGGCGGAGGCCGCAGACATCTTTCGGGCACGGGCAGAGGAGCTCGCACGCCTCGTAACCGAGGAGATGGGCAAGCCGTTATTCGAAGCTCTGGTAGAGGTAAAGTCACTCGCTCATGTCGGAAGTGAGCTTGCTGAAATCAAGGATGCGCTAGCACCGGAGATTTTTGATGACGGGCGGAATCACTCTACAGTCTACCATGATCCCCTAGGGGTGTGCGCTGCGATCACACCGTGGAATTTTCCCATGTCTATGCCAGCGTGGATGGCTCTCCCTGCGCTCGCAGCTGGCAATACTGTGGTTCTGAAACCGTCTGAAGAGACTCCTCTCTGTGGTCAGGCATACACTGACATCCTTAATGAGCTACTTCCCGCCGACGTGTTGATTGTGGTGCACGGAGCTGACGACCAGGGGAAACAGTTGGTCGAGTCCGATGTAGATCTCATCGCTTTCACGGGTTCACGAGAAACCGGGAAACACATACTTCGAACAGCTAGCGGTGGACTTAAGCGGGTCATCCTAGAGCTTGGTGGGAAGGATCCCATGATTGTGTTGGAGAGCGCAGACCTTAATAAGGCCGCTAAGTTCGCTGCTCTGAACAGCTTCCGGAACGCCGGGCAGGTATGCGTAAGTACTGAGAGGATTTTTGTGCCGAACGGGATCGCCGACCGTTTCGAGGCCCTTCTGGGGGAGAAGGCCACCGACTTGAAGCAGGGCGACGGGTTGGAGGAGGGAACCAAGGTGGGGCCAATGGTCAACAAACAGCAGAGAGACCATGTGTTGGAGCAGCTTCAAGAAGCAGTCAACGAAGGAGCGAGCGTCCTTGCTGGTGGATCCGGACACCGTGGCAACTTCGTCACCCCAACCGTTCTCACGGGCGTAACCGAGGAGATGGCAATCGCGCGCGAAGAAACCTTCGGTCCCATCGCCTGCGTCACACGAGTCGAATCAGAGGAGGAGGCGATTCAAAGAGCTAACGCGACCCACTTCGGTCTGGGTGCCGTTGTCTTCGGTGCGGATGACGATCGGACCGCTGAGGTGGCTCGTCGCCTCACCGCCGGTATGATAGGCATTAACAGGATGGCCGGTGGTGCACTTGGTACACCGTGGGTCGGAGCGCGTGAGAGTGGTTACGGGTTTCACAAATCAAAGGATGGACACCGCCAGTTCACACAGGCACGAGTCGTCACCAAACTGGCTTAACGAGACCGAGATCGCCGGGGCCAACTGCTATAAGATGATCGCCAAAGGCACCAGCACGACATAGCCCACAACGAGTAGGATCGGTGCCATCGAAATGGAACCCTGGGACAACAACCAGTACCCTAGGGTTATCGTGGCGAGCGCTCCGGCTCCGAAAGCCAAGTTGATCCGAGAAAACTCTAACAAACCCTTCCGGGTCTGGTTTCTTACTTTCCCATCGTTCTTTTTAGCCATGGTCACGATCCTATTTACGGCAAGTTCGTGGGTCAACTCCGACAGCAACAAATACCTTAGGGTTAAGCAGATATCGACCAATAAACCGAGACCTTATAGTCCGAAGCGGTCCACGTAGCGAGTCAGGCGTGAGCGTGAAATTCCGAGGATCGAAGCCGCTTTCGTCTTGTTCCCACCAGCGCCCTCCAACACGCGCCGTAATTGGCGTTCTATGACACAGTCTAACGTCATGTCTTGGTCCTCGCGCAACACAGTATCGGCGGCGTCCCCCTTATCCCGAACATGATTCCAGGGACCCAGCGTGACATGGTCAGGTCCGATCACAGGCCCTCGTGAAACGATGGAAGCCTGGATCAAGACATTCTCAAGCTCACGCACGTTACCCGGCCAATCATATTCGTCGAGACACCGTAATGCCTCTTCGGAGATGGTATGAACGGTACTCCCGGTCTCCTTCCGAATCCGGGAAAGAAGGTGATTCGCGATGAGCGGGATGTCCGCCTTACGCTCACGCAACCTCGGAACATGGATCTCGACAACCCGGAGTCTGAAGTAGAGGTCCTTACGGAACCCTCCCTCAGAGACGAGTTCTTCCAGGGGTTGATGGGTCGCGGCAACTACTCGTGCCTCAGTCCGCTTAGGTTGCTCACCACCGACGGGATAGAACTGTCGCTCCTGAAGAACCCTAAGAAGCTTGGACTGGAAATCCGGCGACGTGTCACCGATCTCGTCGAGGAAGATCGTTCCCTGACCTGCGAGCTCAAAATAGCCCTTCTTCCCCCCTACCGCCCCCGTGAAAGCGCCACGCACATGTCCGAACAGCTCCGACTCAAGGAGGGTATCAGTGAGAGCGGTACAGCTAACCGCGATGAAAGGCTCACTCGAATACAGAGAGTGATCATGTACTGCTTGGGCCACAAGCTCCTTGCCGGTACCGGTCTCCCCGCGGATCAGAACCGTGGCACGGTTTCGTGCGAGCACTCCGATCATCTTGTAGATTTCAACCATCCTGGGGTCTCGGCCTACAACGATCTTCGACCCATCGTCGTCTGACACCTCAGGCATCTCGCTTACAGTTGACGCTCGAACCTGCTCCTGTTCACTCAGACAGCGCTCGACCACCCGACCAAGCTCGTCAAGCCCTACGGGCTTCACGAGGTAGTCGAAAGCCCCAGACTTCATAGCCTCCACCGCCGAGCCCATCGTGTCATGGCCAGTCATGACAATAACGTCGACAGCCTCCATCGACTCTTTGATCCGACTGAGGAGTTCTAGCCCTGTAATTCCATCCATACGTACGTCAGTAATCACGACATCCGGATGGAATTCTTTCAACTTTCCGAGGGCTGCTTCGGCGCAGTCAGCTTCCTCTACCTCGTAACTCAAAAGCTCCAGTTTCTTGCGAAAGACCGACCGGATGTCGGAATCATCATCGACGAGAAGAATACGGGACAAGTCGGCGTCCTTTCCTAGAGTATGGTTAACTCCTACTCCGACCGATCAGCGTGGGGTCCGGGATCATCTAATTCGGCGTACTCTTCCAGCCAAAAATTTGGCTTATCTGGAATGTCTCCAGCGCGAAGCCGGGCCATACTCTCGCGTCGGATCCGCCTCCTGGCCATCATAAGCGTCAGCAGAACTAACCCCATAAGCATCCAGAACACAGTCGAATGCGCCAGCATAAAAAGCCAGCCATATCGACTCCGAACATAGCGCTGCCAGTCATCTTCAAATTGTGCGGTCGTTACACCGAACGTACCTCGGAACGCCTCTTCAAAGCTGCCCGTATCCTTCCATTGGTAAAGAAGAACCTCCAGCGCTCGGGGGCCGCTCTGCACAGCCAAGTACTCAATAGTCGTTGCAGAAAGGAGGTAAGCGATTCTTGCCCGCAACTCATCCCTCGGCCAAGAGATGGTCAAGGAGTCCAACACACTTCCCTCCCTCACGAGCGCCATTCTCAACTTCCAAGCTTCACTCCAATCCCACCCACCACTGGCCCACTGAGCGTAGCCTTCAGAGAACCATCGAGGCAGTCGAAGACCCTCTAGGTATTGATGTAGACCGATGTGAGCCCATTCATGTCGGAGAACGCGAGCGTCACTCCAGCCGGTTCGCCTGGACGAAACGAACGCCGGAAGTAGTATCGTAGATTGTGCAGTTAATGCGACCGCTGCGCTCCAATCAGGCGTCTGGCCGCCTACGAGACGGTCAAAAGTCACTTCGTCGGGAACGAGGATCAGAAGTACTCCGGTGGGAAAGTCAGGCGGGAGGCCTGGCAACGGAGAGCTTGCGTCCAAGGTTTGAAGCAGATGCCGTGCTCTAACGGAATCTGACGGCAGGAAGGACACGGTGACTCGACGTCCTTCGAGATAGCTGGCACCAGACAGCGTTGGCGGCGGGGTGTCCTGTCCAGCCAGGAGAACAAGGGACAAAAGTCCAAAGCTTACACCATAAGGGCTCACTCTGATCGAGCCCACTCGGCACAGGTATTGAGGTCGGCTGGGAGCGAAGCCTCAAACCGGAGAGCTTTTCCGCTTGAAGGGTGCCGAAAGGAAAGTCTCCACGCATGGAGAAATTGTCTCGATACCCGCCGATTCAACTCCTGTGCCCACTGCCGAGCTACCCCACCGATCCCGCGCTCCCAGCCCACCCCATATACCTCGTCTCCTACGACTGGATGGCCGATATGGGCCAGGTGAACTCGTATCTGGTGAGTGCGACCAGTCCCTAATGCAACCTCCAACAGTTCAGCCCCGAGCCAACGCTCCAAGACTCGGAAGCGCGTCTTCGCATAGCGTCCACTCTCCACGACCGCCATGCGCTGGCGGTCTATTCTGGAACGACCAATGGGAGCTTCCACGTCAAGTGGAGACTCTGATAGGTGTCCCCACGAAGCACTGAGGTATAAACGCTTCATTTCACGCCGTCGGAGCGCTTCGGAAAGGGCTTGATGTGCCTTGTCACTCTTTGCTACCACCATGAGCCCGGAGGTAAATCGGTCTAGACGGTGGACGATACCAGGTCGAAGTTTGCCTCCGATACCGGAAAGGTTCTTTACATGTGCCAAAAGAGCATTTACCAGGGTACCACCGGGGTGGCCTGGCCCCGGATGGGTTACCATACCCGCCTCTTTGTTCACAACCACGAGAGAACGGTCCTCGAAAACGATGTCGAGAGGGATGGCCTCAGGCTGGAGGGTTAGTACCTGCGGAGGAGGCACGCGAACTTCAATACATTGGCCGATCTTCAGCCGCTCCGACTTTCGTCCAACATGCCCGTTCACGGACACGCGACCGTCCTTAATCAAAGCTTGGACACGGGCTCGCGATAGATCTGAGTTTCCTGCAACGTAAGTGTCGAGCCGATCACCCGCGCGCTCGACCAAAAGGATCTCAACCTGGTCTTCCTTCACGATTCACTCGTCCACTTCAACTCTTACTCAACTTCCTTGACCCTCCGCCACGACCTCCCGTTGGAGCATTAGCACTACATCCAGCTCGTCGATCCGGAAACTTTCAACGAAGTTGTACACATACGCCCCTTCCTCGTCACCACCGATCTTGATTTGGACAGCCAATGTCTCACCACAAATGAACGATCGGTGCCTTCCCGCTGCCGTCTGAATCTCTTTTGGCCCAAAAACGCCGAGTCGGATCCGGTCTGTAATTTCCAAGTCCGAATCCTTACGTAGCCTTTGGATTCGGTTGACCAACTCCCGCGCTAGCCCCTCCTCCCTCAGGTCATCATCAATTGTCGGGTCGAGAGCTACGGTTAACCCGCTCTCCGAACGGACGACGAGCCCTTCTCTCGAAACTTCTTGGACTTCTAAATCCCCTACTTGGAGTGGAAGGATCCGTCCGGCTACCTCTATTGATATCTCTTCACCAGCGCGATACGCCTGGAGATCGACCTCGGGAAGATCTCGAATCGAGGTGGCTGCCAACTCCGTTTCCTTGCTAAACCGGGGGCCCAGAACCTTGTAGTTAGGCCTAGCACTCAAAGAAATGAGGCTATCCGCGGAAGCTGAAAAATTGATCTCCTTCACGTTGAGTTCTTCTTCGAGAAGGGTCATAAGTTCCGGGCGAATTTCAACGTCTCCCGGTAGTACGGCATACAACCTCCGTAAAGGCTGCCGTACGCGGATCTTGGCCTCCTCTCGAGACGCGCGTCCCAAAGACACCAAACCTCTGACGACATCCATTTCGCGTTCAAGTGAATCATCGATTTCAGTAAGTAAACATTCGGGGAAAGCCTCCAAATGCACGCTCGTTCCCGTGAGCCCTCGGTGCACCCAATCCGTCACGAACGGAGTGACAGGTGCCGCAAGTAGACAAACCGAACGCAAGGCATCCCAAAGGGTCCGAAATGCCGCACGGGCGTCTTCATCATCCGTGTTTCCCCAGAATCGTGAGCGTGAACGCCGAACATACCAGTTAGAGAGTTCTTCACTCACGAACTCCCCCAAGCTCCGGTAGGCCCTGGTGACCTGGTACCGGTCTAGTTCCTCCCGAACCTGTGCGACTACCGAGTTGAGACGTGAGAGTAACCAGCGGTCTAAGAGGCTCCGCTGTTCAGGATCCGGATCCGAGTCCAGAGGGCTCCAATCCTCAGCGTTCGCATAAAGAGTGAAGAACCTATAGGTGTTGAAGAGAGTGTCGAGAAACTTGCGTGAGGCTTCTTGGACGGCGGCAGGATCATACCTCTTGGAGACCCAAGGATTGCTGGAAATAATCAAGTACCAGCGAATGCCATCAGCACCGTGATCCGCTATCGCATCCCAGGGATCTACTGTGTTACCTCTCGATTTGGACATCTTCTGACCCTCCGCGTCTAGGATCAGATTGTTGACTACCACATTTCGGAAAGGAGGGCCCTTACCGAGCATCGTGGAAATCGCGAGGAGCGAGTAGAACCACCCCCGTGTTTGGTCAAGTCCCTCGCAAATGAAATCGGCTGGAAAGTGTGTCGAGAATCGATTCTGATTCTCGAATGGGTAGTGCCACTGAGCATAGGGCATCGATCCCGAGTCGAACCACGCGTCGATCACCTCGGGTGTACGCCTCATCGTCCCGTCACAACGGGTGCAGGGCCAAAGAAATTCGTCGATGAAGGGACGGTGGGGATCGAATCCGTCTCCAAGTGGTCCGGCGTGCTCTTCCAGGTCAGCAAAGCTTCCGATCCATTCGATGTGTTCTGGCTCAGCGTCGCAGACCCAGACCGGGAGGGGTGTACCCCAGTACCGATCGCGCGATAACGCCCAATCCACATTTCCTTTCAACCACTCTCCCATGCGCCCCTCTCCGATATCCGGAGGGAACCAGTTCGCAGCTGTATTGTGAGCCAGCATCTCCTTCTTGAGTTTAGATGTGGCCGCAAACCAAGAATCTCTGGCTACGTAAAGCAACGGAGATTCACACCGCCAACAGTGTGGGTAAGAATGGACTACCGTACCGAAGCGAAAAAGATGACCGCTCTCTTTGAGTTCCTCCGCCAAGACCAGATCGGCATCCTTTACGAACATTCCGCCGACTAGCTCCATCCCTTCAATGAAGCAGCCTGTTTCGTCGATCGGGCGGAGCATGGGGAGACCATGCCGCTGGCCAGCGGCATAGTCGTCTGAACCGAAGGCGGGAGCGACGTGGACGATTCCAGTTCCGTCCTCGGAACTGACGAAATCCTCCAGAACGACAGTCCAACCATTTCCGGACTCGTCAGGTATCGGAACCAGATCAAGCGGTCTCGCATAACGTAAACCCGCCAGTTCTCTTCCCTTATAGCGTCGCTTAACCGAGACATCTTCCCCAAAGACGGCTTCAACACGTTCTTCCGCCAGCACCACCAATCTTCCGTTCTCTTCGACCTCGACATAGGACAGATCAGGATGCACAGCAAGACCCGTGTTGGAGGGAACCGTCCAAGGCGTTGTCGTCCAGACTAAGAACGCCCGCCCCTCCGAATCGGGCGAACCGTCAGCCGAAACCCACGGACAAAGAAAATGGAGTGAGGCATCCTCGATTTCCCGATACCCGAGCGCTACTTCGTGCGAACTGAGCCCTGTACCGCATCGCGGACAATAAGGGACGCTCTTGTGCCCGCGATACAAAAGGTCCCGATCCGCCAACTGCTTGAGGATCCACCAGACGCTTTCCACATATCCTGGATGGAACGTTACATAGGGTTGACTATAGTCGAGCCAATAACCGATGCGTTCAGAAAGGTTCTCCCATTCCTCCTTGTACTCAAAAACTGAGCCACGGCAAGCTTCGTTAAACTTGGCGATGCCCAACTCCTCAATTTCCGTTTTTCCCGAGATTCCCAATCTTTTCTCGGTCTCGATCTCAACGGGTAAGCCATGTGTATCCCACCCGGCGATCCTCGTGATTTTGCGCCCTTCCATCGCCCGAAAGCGACACACCAGATCCTTGATCGTCCGGCTGATGACGTGATGTAGGCCTGGTCGTCCGTTCGCCGTAGGCGGACCCTCGAAAAACACGAAAGGCTCTCCGTCCGCCGTAGCCGTAAGCGTCGCCTCGAAGAGATTTTCCTCTTCCCAACGGGAAAGAGTTTCTTCCTCCATGATGAGGAAGCTCTCAGGTGTCTCGGGATATCGCATCGTGCCGTATGTGATCCTGTTTATCGGAGCTTTGCTAGTGGCCCTTGGATGACCGGAAAGTGGCGGACCTCCGCCACCGAAACACCTAAGGCGCTATCGAGGACGATTACCATCTCGAGATCACCCCGTGCTTGCCCCCTTGTCCCCTCGACACGCTCCTTAACTCTGTCCCACTCCATCCCTATTCGGTCTCCTTGGTCTTCGGTTCACTCACGGCGGACGCGAGCTCGGGGTGTTCCTCCTCACCCGAATCGACTTCTGCGACTGACGGTCCGACCAAGTTGTTCCATTTAGGATCGAGCCCCATTGAACCGACAGTGATATCCAACGTGATGTCTTCGATGGGTTCTCGGCTGAATTCCAACTCAACGGTGTCCATTTCTCTCTCAAGAAGCGTCCGGAAAGCCTTCAGAAATTGCTCACGTTGTCGTTCTAACTCTTCGAGCCCGGTCCGACGCTCGACTAGCACCTTACCAGCCTCCTTGACCATTTCATCGATCTGGCCACGGGCCTCACGCACCATGAGTTCGGCCTCTCGCTGCGCCTGAGTCTCCACATCCCGTCGAAGTTCCTGAGCTGTCACAAGAGCATCCTGGATGGCGTTTTCGCGACCCTCTTGAGCATCGACTTGCTCTCCTAGCCTGTCACTCCGTTCCTGTAATTTGAGGTTCTCTTTAACCAAAACCTCCATACGCTCAGCTACCAACTCGAGGAAGCTATCGACCTCACTGACGTCGTAACCTCGAAGCGTTTTCGCGAAGTCTCCTCGCTTCTTGCGTACATCCAGTGGTGTGAGATCAATCATCTGCAGATCGTCTCCCGAAAAGAGCGGTTCCGATGCGAATCATCGTGCTGCCTTCTTCGATAGCGACTTCGAAATCGTTTGTCATACCCATTGAAAGATGCTCCCCGGAATAGCCCTCCATCCCGCAAAGCTCCTCATGGAGTATCCTCACTCTACGAAAAGTCTTCCGCAGGACAGTTTCGTCGTCCGTGAAGGGCGCCATAGTCATGAGGCCTCTCGTGTTCAGACCCGGTAATCTCAATATAGCTGAGATGTCCTCCTCTGACCCCTCTGCCGAAAAGCCCCCCTTTGTCTCTTCACCAGAAGCGTTCACCTGAACCAGCACATCCTCTACGTCGCCCGCTGCGACCGACCTTTTGGACAGCTGTTCCGCCAATGGGATAGAATCCACGGAATGCACCAAGTCCGCCCTACCAAGCAAGCGTGGAACCTTCCTTCGTTGCACATGGCCGATCATGTGCCATCGGACCCGTTCGCCTCCCAAAGACGTAGCCTTCCATTCGAGTTCTTCGACCCGGTTCTCACCCAAGTGAAGAATACCATGCGCCAGTGCCGCGTGAACCGCATCAATCGGATGAGCTTTGGTAACCGCCACCAGAGTAATATCGTCACGACCACGACCGCTGCGTTCAACAGCGTCCGTGATTCGCTCCTGGATCTCCGGAAGAGAATCAGCGAGTCTCTTCTCATACGTCGAAGTAATCATTCTACTTTAGCACTTTACGGCAAGATACCAGTGTAAGAAAAAGGACCCCGTCGGCCAGGCCGACGGGGTCCTTTCCGCAACACTGGTGACCGTTATCTACCGAACCTGGAAGGTAATCGGAATCTGAATCCACACCTTTACTCTTTGATCACGGTTCAGCGCGGGTGTGAACTGGTAGACATCGGCAACCTCAAGAGCCGCATCGTCGAGTTGCGGGTGACCCGACCCTCTGAAGATTCTCCTATCCATAACAACACCCTCTTCGGAGATGAAAAACCACACGATCACCTGGCCACCGAGACCAGCATCCCGAAGAATGGGTGGGTAAGCCCGTTCCATCGCTGCCACAACGGCACCACGGTTCCGGATCTCTGGCCGGACCGTCATGGGTGTAAACGTCGGCGCAGCAGCCACATCGATTACTGCAGATTCTGTGGGTGGTGGTGGCAAATCCTCTACCGGATTCTCCTCGAAGGTCGTTGGTGAGATAGTGATATCCTCATCAATGTCCGCGGCCGCCATGACCGGTGTCGCAGGTCGTGAGATCTGCTCGGGAGGAGGAGGGATTTCGATCTCGGGTGGAAGCTCGATAGTCTCCAACTCTTCAACCGTAAAGGACACGTCTTCCGCAGTTAAAGTGGGCCAGAACTGAAAGAGCATGAAATGAACAACGGTCGCAGCGATCATGGAACTCCAGAACCATGACGCAAAGGACCGCTTGAATCGATCATTCTCCGTCTCGAAGCCCAGCGTCGGCGCTTCGGCAGGCATCGCTTCAGTGTTCATCGTCTCTCCCGGGTCATGCGTTGCTCTAACTCAGTAGCGAACACCACTCGCACCACTCCAGCAGCCACCAACTGCTGCTGAAGGAGGTCGATCGTTGTGTACGTCACTTCACGATCCCCTCGGATCGAGATCACCAACGCTCGATCCGAGGCAGCATAGAGAGGACCCACTGTACCCGCTACGTCACCCATTGGGTAAGGTCGGTCATTAATGAAGATACCGCCATCACGCTCAACCCAAATGTTCAAAATATTCTTGATTTTTTCATCGATCTTTTCAGTGGCCTCGGCTTCAGGCCATACGATAGGCCTGTCTCGGTCGTTCTGGAAAACCGTTGTCACCATGAAAAAGATCAAAAGCAGAAACGCAATATCAGCCATCGAAGAGTCCGGCACGTCCGAAGACGCTTGGGACTTCCTTGAGAATCCACCCCCTTTGATTGGCATTCTGTTATCCCTCGAGAAGCTGAAGGGAGATGCGCTCTGCACCAGCCGTGTGCAGAGCATCTAGAACGTCCACCATAAACTTGTAGGCCGCATCCGGATGTGTCTTCACCGCAGCGATCAGGTTGTCATTCGAGGACACGTCCTGCCTCCAAATCGCCTCGATTCCGTCGGGGCTGGTCTGCTGCACCTGTGGACTCTCTCCGCGCTTGACCTCGACGATACCGTTGGGTTGGATGATGATGTGGAGGATGTTCCTCTGACTGACCTGCACGTCCTCACCCTGTTCCGGAAGTACGATGGCCAACCCTTTGTCCTTCGGGAAGGTGGTCGTCACAAGGAAGAAAATCAAAAGAAGAAACGCGATGTCGGCCATGGATGACGACGGAACCTTGTCGCTGACCTTCGATTTCTTTTTGTCTAAAACGGCCATTCTACCGTCCTCTCCTATAGGGGCAACTTACCAATTTGTTGGCGGTAAAGTTCCTGTCTACACTTCGGTCGAATCACCCGTTCCAAGCGTCTCGTCGGAAGGGCGATCCGTAGGAGAACCTCCAGGCACGGGCTGGTGATGCATTTGAATCTCCCACGCCATGTCCAACACCTTCTGGGCACCCTGTTCCATGTCCAGAATCAGGCCGTCAATCCGCGTTACGAAAAAGTTGTACCCGATGTTGACGGGTATCGCAATCAGTAAGCCGGTAGCTGTCGTAAGAAGAGCTACCTTAATTCCACCTGCGACAAGTGTTGGATCGACGTCCCCGGCTGCTTCGATCGCCGCAAACGCCAATATCATCCCAACGACCGTGCCTAAAAATCCCATGAGGGGCGCGACGTTAGCTATCGTGGCCAAGATAACGAGTCCACGCTCTAGGAATCCGAGTTCAATCGTACCGGTGGTACGAATTGCGGAGGTCAGGCCGGTTTGGGCTCCTTCAACAGCATCGATGCGCCTCAAGCCAACTACTATGATAGCGGCGGCAGGCCCTCGGCTAGCCATCGCAAGCTCAAGTGCTTGGTCAAGATGGCCAGCGTCAGCCGCCTCCTGAACCTCGGCGAGAACCGATTGGGTACTGGCGTGGGCAGTCCACAACGTCCATGACTTAGCAATCATCACACCTAGCGCTATGAGCGAGCACAGCACAAGGGGATACATCATCAAGCCACCGTCGGAAAAGAGCGATAACAAGTGGTATTGACTGGCGTCCAAGCAACCTTCCTTTGTGTAGTGGTCTTACTATTTTTCTCGTTTATTGACGACCTTTTCGTTTCAAGGCCGCGCCAATGTATAGTAGTGCCTTTGAAATTCCTAGGCCACCATCATCTCCAGTGCTTACAGGGGTACGGCCGTCTCGAACGCTAATCATCCTGCGTCCTGAGTAGTCAGTGTGAGTGGTGACCCTCGGTCCGGCAGCACCCCTCCCAAGATCTCTCGAAGTCGTGCCACCTTGACTTCGCGCTCCAGTCGGCCCCTCAACGCCACCGAGATTCGAGCCGTTTCCTCGCTGACCACGATGACGAGAGCGTCCGTTTCTTCACTGAGGCCAATGGCTGCTCGATGTCTCGTGCCGAGGGACTTGTCACTGACAGCATACTGTGTCAGCGGTAGGATCGCACCCGCTGCCCTAATCTCTGGACCGACGATGATGACGGCTCCGTCGTGTAATGGCGAACCAGGTGTGAAGATCGTCTCTAGCATCTGCGCAGACACCAGTACACGTTCTCGGCTACCAGTCTGCGCGTACTCATCAAGCCCGACTTCTTGTTCAATCGCGATGATCGCGCCTGTCTTCTTACGTGATAATTCTTCGACACCATGAACGATCTCCTCAATTAGCTGGTCCTCCTGCATCGGATTCACCAACCGGAGAAAACGACTCTGTCCGAGGCGACTGAGAGCAGTTCTGAGTTCGGGTTGAAAGACAACTAACGCCGCGATTACCCCGTATTGGAACAGGGTTTCCAGAAGATACTCTATGACACTCAGTCGGAGGATTTGGGAGATTAGGTACACGCCGGCTAGCACTAACAACCCGAGCAGGATCTGCATGGCTCGGGTTCGTTGGATGATCACTAGGACCCGAAACAGTAGAAACGTAACAACGAGGATTTCGAGGAGGTCGAGCCACCCCGGTTGGAAGAACTGCAGTTGGTTCCAGACCTGAGCCACTGTAGTTAGCCTGGGGTATCCGTCTCCGGATCCTGGGAGCCAAGCCGTGCCACCGGCGTTCGGACCTCTCTGGAGGCCACTTCGGCGTCACCGGATCCTTCGTCAATTTCAGGCTCCGTCCTGGCAACCTCAAGGTCTGCCTCGTCCTCAGTTGACGCGGCAGTTGTATCTTCGGTCGAGTCTACAAAATCATCTCCCTCTTCCAGATCCGACAGAAGTGGCAATTCTTCACCAGCATCCAACAGCGCGACGTCAGTGGCATCAAGTGATTCACGCTCCAGCAGAGCCTGTGCAATCCTCTCCAAGAGATCCTTGTGCTCCGTCAAAATCTCTTTAGCCCCCTCGTGTGCCTCATCCAACACGCGCTTGATCTCCTGGTCTACTCGTGTAGCGGTATGCTCAGATATCTCCCGGCGCTGTACCAACTCCCGACCGAGGAAGACCTCCTGGTCTCCTTGACCAATCGCCACCAGACCGATCGTCTCCGACATACCGTAGCGGGTCACCATCTGTCGGGCCATGGCCGTAGCTCGTTCGATATCATTTCCAGCCCCGGTCGTGATCTTGTCTTCACCAAAAATCATCTCTTCGGCCACACGGCCCCCGAAAAGCATGCAGAGTTGTCCCTCAAGCCACTCCTTGGTGTAGGTGTGGCGATCTTCTTGTGGCAGGCTGGCAGTGAGCCCAAGAGCTCTTCCTCTCGGTACGATCGTAACCTTGTGAACAGGATCCAATCCGGGCAAGCGGAGTCCAATGACTGCATGCCCAGCCTCGTGGTAAGCTGTGAGCTTCCGTTCAGACTCTGTTAAGACTAGGCTCCTTCTTTCGGCACCTAACATGACCTTGTCTTTCGCCTTCTCGAAGTGCTGCATGCCCACTTTGTCACTATCATCACGTGCCGCCAAAAGCGCAGCTTCGTTACAGATATTCGCCAGGTCAGCCCCACTGAGTCCAGGCGTGCCCTTCGCGACGACCTTGAGGTCCACGTCTGCGGCAAGAGGCAGCTTCCTAGCATGAATCTGAAGAATCCCTTCCCTCCCGCGGATGTCCGGAGCGTCTACGATGACCTGTCGGTCAAATCGACCGGGACGCAGCAGGGCGGGGTCCAGCACGTCGGGCCGGTTAGTCGCCGCCAAAAGGATGACCCCCTCGTTCGACTCGAAGCCATCCATCTCGACTAGTAGAGCGTTAAGGGTCTGCTCACGCTCGTCGTGTCCACCACCCAGACCTGCTCCCCGATGCCGACCGACCGCGTCAATTTCGTCAACGAAGATAATACACGGGGCTTGGGCCTTCCCCTGCTCAAAAAGGTCTCTCACTCGAGATGCACCGACACCGACGAACATTTCCACGAAGTCCGAACCCGACATCTGGAAGAACGGCCTAGCAGCCTCACCCGCCACAGCACGGGCCAGTAGAGTCTTCCCGGTTCCGGGTGGTCCCACCAAGAGAACACCTTTAGGAAGACGTCCCCCAAGGCGCGAAAAACGCTGGGGATCCTTGAGGAATTCGATAACTTCTTCGAGTTCGGTTTTCGCCTCGTCCGCTCCCGCCACGTCAGCGAAGGTCACCTTGGGTGCTTCCGGAGAGATCAGCTTCGCTTTGGATCTTCCGAACTGGAAAGCTCGGTTTCCTCCCCCCTGCATCGTGCGGAAGATCCAAATCCAGAATGCGATGAAGAGTAGCCACGGCAACGCACCCAGCAAGAGCGTTCCCCACCCACGCGTTTCGAGCTCACCCGAGATCTCAACACCGCGCTGCTCCAGATCAGCCAGGAGTTCAGAGCTGATCTCACCGGGAAGCATAGTCGTGAAATCCTGATACTCTCGGTCATCCTCAATCCGCGGGGTGCGAAGTTGTCCCTCAATGCGTCGACTTGCGACAATTGTAACTTCTAGGACGTTGTCCGAATCAAGCTGAGCCTTGAACTCCGTGTACGTAAACTCGATCGCTGCCTGGTCCTGCCCCCTCATAAACTGGATAGCGAGCGCCGTCATAAGGACCAGGAGCAGCCAGAATGCCCCAGTTCTCGAAAATCGGGTCATCTTCGAGCCATCGTCAGGCGTTCGAAGGGGGTCGTGTTCGGCCATTCTTTTTTCTACACCGTAAAAAGCGTCAGAGTCCCAAGTTTGATCACAAGTTCGCTATATACCATAGGTCGCGGAAGCTCTGCTCTTAATCTAGTCTATAATCCACTAAGGATTCTGTTGGCGTTTTGAACTCGATCCAACGGGACTCCTTGAGTAACCTGAGTACCGCCAGATCGTCATCTCCGGAATAGATGTTGGTCATCTATCGGTCTATCCTCAAGCCGCTCCTAAAGATCACGGCTTCGGAGTAAACGATGGTGGTCAATCTTTGATCTCCAAGGCACCCTAGCGTGTTAGTTCAGCATCCTCCAACATGTTTACCGAAATCGTCAGAATGTCTCCATTATCCTTGGGTGGCACGAGCGAGGAGCGCGTCACACCGGGGACCCAGAGTACCCTACCCTGACCGTCCACGACAACCGGCACCTGAGCTCTTCCATCCCGAGGCATACGAGCCTCACCGAACACCTTCTTTAACTTTTTAGATCCATAGGAGTAACGGATTCTGTCCCCTGGGCACCAAGCCCTTACCCGCACCGGTAGGGAGAGATGAGCAATGTCAAACCGTTCCACCCATCCTCTCAGAGGCAGATCATCCATGGACCAAACAGCGGTCCAGTTCCTCCCACCAATTTTGAACCCGCCACAACCGTCTCTGGGTACGTCGATCTGTAATAATTCGTCCTGACCAAACTCCGAGGGTATCTCTAGCACGAATCGATCAAACGTACGGAGCAAGCGTACGGAGCCGGAGATCAGGCACTCGTGCCCACTAGCCCCGCGCGTAGTAAACGCAACAGCGGAACGGGTTCCACCTTCACTCAGTCGTGCACCAAGACGCTTCGTCCACGCGCGGAGTGCACGAGCACGAAGCTCAGGGGGATAAGTGAGAAAAGTAGTTCGATCCACCTCGATTCTATTGCCTGAAGCGTGGACGACGAAGTCCTCATCGAGCTTCGCAAGAGCGGATCTCCAAGCCGTTTCTTCTGCTGACGCTGTAAGGCCAAGGCGAATTAGTGATTGTCGTGTCCCAGGAGCGACCTCCTTCTCAAGCCGTGGCAGGATCTCGTTACGGATTACATTTCGAGCGAAGATCGGATCGACATTTGATGGATCCCACCGAGAACCAAGGCCGACGGCGGCGGCATACGACATAAGACGACTTTTCTTGAAAGGAAGGAGCGGTCTCAGGATCCCGGGAGATCTCTGCTCCCGAATACCTCTGAGACCCTTCAGGCCTGTACCTCGGACGATACGAAATAAGATCGTCTCCGCTTGGTCATCCTCGTGGTGGGCAGTGAGGATCCATCGGGAACCCGACGTCCCTTTTTCCTGTTCCAAGAATGCATAGCGAGCAAGCCGCGCCTCCTCCTCGTTCTTAGGGATACGACCCGCTTCTCCGATTCTGCACTCTAGGCCCCACGCCCTGGCGAGTCCACGAACCCACAGGGCATCTCGACCGCTCTCGGCTCGCATACGATGGTCGAAATGCCCGACGATCAGACTGAGAGACGGCAGAGCCGTGGTGAACCGAAGGAGGTGCAATAGTGTGAGAGAATCGACTCCTCCAGAAACGGCCACGAGGAGCCGATCTCCCTCAGAGAAAAAGTCCCGCGCTACCACATGCTCTGAAAAATCACGGGCCAACTCCCGCCGCTCCTTCATCTGACTAATCCCTGCTGAAGCGGTGGCGGCGGCCGGTCCGCCACATCGGAAAGCACACTAGAGAGGACATCCAACCGGTCGGTTTGTATCCCGTCGACACCCCAAGATAGCAGGCGGCGCATCTCTTGCTCGTCATCCACCACCCAGACATGCACCGCGAGGTTCATCCGGTGCGCCTCGTCCACGAACCGCGGAGCTACGACTCGGATCCCATGCCATACCTCAGGTACTTGTAAAACGTCGTATCTCGGACGGACCCAGTCGGTCATTCTCGCATGTACGCTCGTCCAAAAAAGAGCGATTTGGCGACGAGACGCGCCCCAAGGTCCCCCATACCCTCTTACCTCTCTGCGTGTGGACTCTATCGCTGCGGCGATGAGGACTCGGTGTTCAGCCCGATGTCGTCGGATGATCTGGAGAAGGGGTTCCGCTACCTCTTGGCACTTAGTCTCGACATTGATCCGGATTCCTGGAAATGCCTCCAGAACGTCATCCAGGCGGGGAATCCTAACACCCAAACTACGAAAAGACATTTCTCCTAAGAGGTTTCGAAAGCGGTAACCGGCATCGAGCGTTCTAAGCTGGTCCCAGGTCATTTGAGAAACGACTCCAACACCGTTGCACGTACGGTCCACAGTCTCATCATGTATCAAGACGACCTCACCGTCAGCCGAAAGTCGTGCATCCATCTCCAGCATGTCGACCCTCCAAGTCTTTACGGAGAGATGGAAGGCTTCCATGGTATTTTCCGGCGCTAGCTTGCCACCACCACGGTGAGCGATAAGCAAGGGGCTTCCGGCCAGGTACGGGTGGCCTGCTCGCGGCCATCTTGAAGAAGCCACTGTTCAAGACTTTCAGGTCGCCTTAACTGCGTCCCTGAAGCCCTCTGCATCGGTCGGGTCCACGCCGTGGAGGCGGAGGAGGACAAGGTCGAGAAGACGATCGGTTACGGCGAGAGAGAGATCTAGGTGGGTAGCGCGCCCGTGGGATCTCCCAAGGTCGTCCTGAAGTTCCACCACCCGTTGCGCCAAGAAGTCGATAACCTCCTGTACGATCTCCGGCCGGGGATCAGCTGGCGCCAAGGAGTCCGGCATCACCGTATCAAGAAGTAGTCCTTGGATGTAGGCGAGAAATCCCGGGAACGTCAGTTCAGCCAGTGGTTCTCCTTCGATCTGCTCCTCATCTGTGATGTTCTCCCAAGCGAGCTCGTTCAAATAGAGATCCGTAGCCACAATACGCAGGTGCTCCCGTTCGGATTCCGATAACGGAGTCCTGTCATTCGCCAACGGGACAGTAAGCGGGCGCCCTGTTGCACGCTCCAACTTCTCTCTTCGTCCTGCAAGCAACGTCGTTGCCCGATCATTCATATTCTGAACTCCTGGGTTCGGAGAGCGCGTCACCGCGTGGAAAGTTGTCAATATGAGTCCGCGGTTCGCTACTGTAATCCATCACTCATCACTCGTGAGATCCCACTCCCAAGCCTAGGAAGCCATCCCGAAACATCAAGGATAAGACTGAGGACCCCTCATCGGTGCAGAAAAAAGCCCGGACCGAGGGCCCGGGCTCGGAGTAGCGGAGGAGGGACTCGAACCCCCGACACGCGGATTATGATTCCGCTGCTCTAACCACCTGAGCTACTCCGCCGTCTGTTCAAGCTCTGAAAGCTCAACGGAGTGTTCGGAGGTGTCAAGGCAGGATCAAGACCACCCACTTTTTGGCTGGCGGCACTCCCTCAAGCGAACTCCAGTATCAGCTCAGTAGGGTTAACCGAAAACAAACACTGACGGTCGATTTCTCTTTCGACCTTAAACGGTATCGTCTACGGGAGAAACCCGGTTGTCGTCACGCTGTTACCTGTCCTCAGGAGCCTCCGAAGAATCGGGAGGCTCGGTGATTCGATACAGAATTTCGTCTTCTCGAATCATTCCAAATCGTTCTCGAGCCAACCGTTCAATAGTTGCGGAGTCGGACTCTAATGCTTCGGCTCGGGCACGGAGAGAATCGTTGATCCGCTCCAGTTCGGCCAACCGTCCTTCTAGCCCATTGTGCTCAGCCCGAACCCGCCGCACTTCAGAGATCGAATATTCTCCTCCAAAGACAGCAAAGTAAACGGAGATACCAACGAGCGCGGGAAAGATGAGGCGCCTTATTTGGACCACAAGTCTCTTCCAAGAAATGTGGCGGAGTCTCCCAGGCTCTCTTCGATCCTGAGAAGCTGATTATACTTGGCCATTCGGTCCGTCCGGCTGGCACTTCCGGTCTTTATCTGGCCTGCCGCCGTGGCAACCGCAAGATCCGCAATCATGGTGTCCTCGGTCTCCCCCGAGCGGTGAGAGATGACCGTCTTATAGCCCGAGTCCTTAGCGAGACTGACCGTATCCAGAGTTTCCGTTAGGGTTCCGATCTGGTTCACCTTGATGAGAATCGCATTGGCTACACCATTTTGTACTCCACGCTCAAGCTTGCTGACGTTGGTAACGAAGATGTCGTCGCCAACGATCTGGATGCTATCTCCGACTGCGTCCGTCAGCTTCTTCCATCCCTCCCAGTCGTTTTCTCCGAGTGGATCTTCAAGGGAGCGGATCGGATAACGATCAATCCACTCAGACCAGAAATCCACAATCCCTGCTACGTCACGTCTCTCTCCGGTAGACCACCTAAAGATGTATTCACCATTCTCCACCCACTCGCTCGCCGCCGCGTCGAGTGCAAGGAAAACGTCGTCTCCTGGGTGAAATCCCGCCTTTTCGATCGCCGTGAGAACTAGCTCAATGGCCTCTTCATTACTCGACAGGTGAGGCGCGAACCCACCTTCATCCCCGACCGCAGTGTTCAGTCCCTTCTTCGAGAGAACCGCATGTAGTTCATGGAAGATCTCGACGCCACAACGTAAGGCTTCTGAGAACACATCGAATCCTACAGGCATGACCATGAATTCCTGAATATCAACGTTGTTCGGTGCGTGGGCACCTCCATTCAGGATGTTCATCATCGGAACTGGTAGAAGGGTCGACTCCGAGGTCTCGAGGTAGTGGTAGAAGGGTAGTTGGTTATCCCTCGCCGCCGCTCGGGCCACGGCGATGGACACGGCTAGGATGGCGTTGGCACCCAAACGTGCCTTCGCGGGCGTACCGTCCAGCTTGATCAAGGTTTGATCGATATTGAGTTGGTCTTGAGGATCAAGTCCCTTGATGGCGGCACATATCTCGGTGTTGATGGATTCAACAGCACCAAGGACTCCCTTTCCCCGATAGCGAGTTGAATCACCATCACGACGCTCGACTGCTTCGTGCTCTCCTGTAGACGCGCCGCTCGGGACTGCCGCCCGACCACTCGCGCCGGTGTCCAAAAGTACTTCCGCCTCGACCGTGGGGTTACCACGAGAATCCAAGATCTCCCGACCTCTCACACCTATTATCGCTGACACGTTTCTTCTCTTCCCTTGGAATTGTGCTGGCCTAGGGTCAGCCTGATGAATTGACGGTCCGCCTCGATCCGAAAACGTTATCCAGAGGTGGTTCACCCGGAAGACGAGACGTAGGACCCTCACCCCCCCTCAGTCGCACGACAGCGTCGCGAACGGTCTTTCTCAAACGATCTCTATCGGAGTGCGCCAGGTCGGTCACGGAGATGGGCTCTCCGATGTTGAGGGCGATGTTTCCACGTCTGATTCTAAAAGATCCCTTCGGCATAATCGGACGCGATCCCACGATTGAAACAGGTACTACAGGAATCCCACCTTCAATAGCCAAGACGAACGGGCCCTTCTTGAACGGTAGCATTCGTCCGTCGGAGGATCTCGTGCCTTCCGCAAAAAAAACCATGCGGAGCCCCTTCTTCTTGATTTGCCGGCCCGCCCGAACCATCGATTCGATGGCGGAGTCACGGTCCGCACGGTCGACCGAGACATGGCCACAGACTTTCCAGGCACGACCGAAGATCGGGATCGAAGTCAATTCCTTCTTTCCTACAAAGTGGACATCGAACGGAAGACAGCCTGCGAGCGCCCAGACGTCGAACCACGACTCATGGTTGGCGATGATTATGAGCGCTTGACCCACATCGAGATGTTCGACTCCTTCCATACTAACGTCGACTCCGGCCAAATACAGGATTGACCGTGACCACCGCCGGAGGGCCAGATCACAAGACTTACAAAGGGCTTCACACGTAGCGAACAGAGAAAACAGATAAACCTTACCGACATACCAAACTGTAAGAAGAGCTCCGACGGCGAGAACCCAGGCTGATCTCATCATGAGTCCGTGCTGGACTCAAAGTGGTCGAACCCACCTCCATCGATCCTCATCACTACACCATCCGTACAGGAGTGTACTCCCTCCCCCTCCTCGACGTATCCGACCCGTGTGAGTTGGGTCCTAAAACGCTCTTTAAAGGTACCGACGATGGATTCGATACCATCCGGTTCAGACACGATACAGAGCTCATAGTCTTCTCCGCCGAACATAGCGAGCCGTAAGGCGTGTTCCTTTGGCAATCTATGATGGATGGGCAAGGCCTTGGCATCGAGGGCAATACGAACACCTGAAGCTGCCGCCAGCTGCCCGGCATCGCCTGCGAGACCATCCGAAAGGTCTATCATGGCTCGAACGCGGCCTCGGTCCACCAGCCAACGAGCTTCCTCAATCCGAGTCGTCGGCGCTACGAACAATTCGCGGAGCTCCGGATCCGGATCCGAGCCTCCTCTCCATGCGTGCACGGCCCCAGCACTCCCACCCAACACCCCGGTTACCCAAATTTCATCTCCTGGGATCGCACCACTTCGGGTCACCGGTACGTCCGCTTCACCCACTACAGTGACATCGATAACGACCGGTCCGGGTGAAGCAGTCAAGTCGCCACCTACTAACGGTACATCAAGAAAATGGGCCGCCGAACGGATCCCCTCACCTAGCTCTCCCAACGCATCGGACTGGTCCGTGGCGACCGCCAACGAGACTAGGATAGCCACCGGAGAAGCTGCCATGGCTGCCAAGTCACTAGCAGCCGCCCTGACTGCACGTGACCCAGCTTCCGCTAAGGTCACCCACGTTCGTCGGAAGTGTACATCCTCGATCGTAAGGTCCGTGGATAAAACGGCTCGATTCAGGTCGAGCACAGCCGCATCATCTCCGGGGCCAATCAAGACGGTTGGCCCCAGATCAGTGGGAGGCCCTAGGAGTTCACGAATCATCTCAAACTCTACTCCAGCACCCATTCGAACAGATGGACCGGGCCACAGCCCCGCGCCCAGTTTGGACACAATCACCTCGCCGCGTCTTGATCAAAAAGTATGAACGGCAGCGAGAGATCGGTTTCACCCGAACCCTGTTCTGTCCGGACCGCCGCTATTTCGTCAATGACATCCGACGGAGTCAGACTGGGTCCCATCTCGGTCCGCCGTGCGGCACGCCCTGTAAGGTAGAGTGCTAGGGCACCCGCCTGACTCGGTGTTACACCTTGAGCCAAGAGAGATCCAGCGACCCCAGTAAGCACATCACCCATTCCGCCGGCCGCAAGATCCGATGTCCCCACAGTATCCACATAACACGTCCCCGTGGGTGTAACGACGATGGACGGAAGGCCCTTCAAGAGAACCGTCACACCCGCAAGATCAGCCAAAACTCGAGCGGCCAAGACACGGTCCATTTCGATGTTAGAAACCCCCATCTGGGAGAGACGCTGCATCTCTCCCAGATGGGGAGTTATCAGGACGGGACGCTCAACAGCCCACTCCTCTAGGGTAGGACCCGCACCGGATGCGGCGAGGTTAAGCGCGTCCGCGTCAAGCACCGCTGGCAGTCCTCCAGTAGCTTCGAGAACGGATACCAGAAGTTTCGACACCTCATCTCCATCACCCAACCCGGGACCCAGCGCCATAGCACAAGACGCATGTGCGGCTTCCCTTAGAGCTTCTTGGTCATCTCCCGCGACAAAAATGGCCTCCGGGACTGCACCCTGCACAATTGAGCGATTATCAGGTGCGGAAACGATTCTTAATAATCCCACCCCAGCCCGTAAGGCCCCACGCGCCGCCATCACAGCGGCACCAGCCATACCAGTGCTCCCGGCTACCAGTAAGAGTGACCCTACCCGGCTCTTGTGCGTATCAGGTTCCCTCGCAGGAAGAGCCTCGACGAACCATGCAGGCGTTATCGCCATAGCCCTGAAGACTTCTTTCTCCACCGATGGAAAGCCGATTTCCACTGCGATGAGACGACCTACTTTGGCACGACCAGGCTGGAGAAGCGTTCCGAGCTTGGGCCAACCAAAGGAGATTGTCACGTGTGCCGTTACAGCATCTCCCTCAATCCTACCAGTATTTCCATCCACTCCCGACGGAGTGTCCAAGGCGAAAACGGGGCGCTCCGATTTATTGATAGTCTGGATCGCCCGGGCCTGCCGAGACCGAGGAGCACCGTTGATACCGGTACCAAGAATCCCATCGACTACAATTTCTGCCCTACCGACGACCTCGCAGGACTTGCCGCTCCCAGCCAGAAGATCTTCATCACCACGGAGTGGCACGTCCCACCCGTGCATCAAATCCGCCCTATCATCTTGATCCCCGACGAGGATCGCACTCACAGGACGACCCCAAGCCCGGAGCGTTCTTAGGAGGACGAGACCGTCTCCACCGTTGTTTCCCGTTCCGATGAAGGCTACCACGTCTCCACGGGGGAACATTTGCTCCAGAACTTGTGCGGCGGACCGACCTGCACACTCCATCAGCGTTGCTTGAGGTATACCGTGATCCTGGATGGCTAGACGATCGAACGCCGTCGCTTCCGTAGCGGTCGGAGCCCATACCCGTCGTCTACCGAAGGGTCGGATCGGTATGGCGTTCATTGTGACGTGCCTCTACGGAGTGACTCTTCCGTTAACCCCGTTAAGTCGGGAAGCGACTTACTTATAGCTTTGGCCGATGCTTCGACCCAGCGAAATCTCCCCGTTATCGATCCGGATGTTGAACCCGCACTCGGGGTTGGAGCACACCCAAGCCTTGTATCGAATGGCGGCACCGTCACGACCGTAATCGGAAAGGGGGAGCAAGATCCCCGAATCACATTTCAAGCAGCTAGGAAATCCGGTTTCTTCAGACATCTTCTAACCCCCCCCCCACAACGGTAGATAGTTGACGTACGTGACTAGATCCCTGGAGCCCAGGGATAATTCCGTTCAAACGCTTCCTCGAAGTCGAAAACATCTCGGAAATCTTCGCGGCTATCACCCTCTTGTCGGATGAGAACGCCGCAGTCCACCAAAGCGAAAACGATGTCGCCCAAGTCTTCGGTGGAAAGGATTCCCCAATGCTGAAGCACCGAACGAGCCATAGGTCCAAAGCGCTCCAACGCCAGACAACGAACCCCATTCGAAAGCTCCTCGCCCGTGATATGTCGAGGCTCTTCAAGAGTCTGTATCACGTGGTGCAGAGCGGAGAGGAGAAAGAGGTAGGACTTCCCGTGGAATCGCGGATGCTTTTCCTGCAATTGATCCAATACCTCTTCAGCAAATTGGAGATCGGTCATAGCCAAATCTGACGTGCTTGTAGTCCTAGCGCTACCCTAGGCAACTCTCTTTAAAACGGAGTGATAAGTTCTTGATAAATCGGAAATGCCTCACACATTGTTTCGACCTCCCGACGGGTCGCTTCGATCACCTTTTCACTCGAAGGTCGGGCGAGTACTCTCGCAATCCAGTCAGCAATCTGCCGCATCTCACTCTCACCCAGTCCCCGGGTCGTCACGGCAGCTGTGCCGATCCGGAGGCCAGACGTGACAAAGGGAGGCCGAGATTCGCCGGGGACCGTATTCTTGTTCACAGTCATACCAGCTCGCTCCAGCACCTGCTCAGCTTCCTTCCCGGTAAGATCCTCATGGCTTCCCCTCAAATCCACGAGGAGGAGATGGGTATCCGTGCCACCACTTACGAGGGAAAAGCCCCACTCTAGGAGTCGTTCGGCAAGTGCTTGGGAGTTCATGATAATTTGTTGTTGGTATCTTTTGAAGTCGGGTTCTAGGGCTTCCTTAAATGCCACCGCCTTCGAGGCAATGACGTGCATTAGAGGACCTCCTTGCGTACCGGGAAAGACCGACTTGTCGATCTTCCGAGCGTGCTTTTCCTTACAGAGGATAAGCCCACCTCTGGGCCCTCGAAGCGTCTTGTGGGTCGTCGACGTGACTACATCGGCGTACGCTACCGGGCTGGGATGGAGGCCAGTGGCCACCAAACCTGCGATGTGTGCCATATCGACGACTAAATACGCACCCACCTCATCCGCGATCGCCCCAAAGGCTTCGAAGTCAATGACCCGCGGGTAAGCACTTGCTCCTGCTATGATTAGTTCGGGACGATTTTCCAATGCCTGTGTGCGGAGGGCATCGTAGTCGATGCGACTATCGGAGTCCCGGACTCCGTAGGCCTCAACCCGATACATCTGGCCACTGAAATTCACGGATGATCCGTGTGTCAGATGGCCTCCGTGACTGAGATTCATCCCAAGAATCGTGTTGCCAGGCTCGAGCAAGGCGAAGTAGACAGCCATGTTGGCTTGCGCCCCTGAATGTGGTTGGACATTAGCATGCTCGGCCGAAAACAATTTCATGGCACGGCTTCGAGCGAGATCTTCAGCCACATCCACGTATTCGCAGCCACCGTAATAGCGTTTCCCGGGAAGTCCTTCCGCATATTTATTCGCAAAAACTGTACCCATGGCTTCGAGAACTGGCAGTGAGGTGAAGTTCTCACTCGCAATGAGTTCCAGCTGCATACACTGGCGGGTGATTTCGCTCTGAACAGCAGCGAAAATCTCGGGGTCAGTAGTTTTCAGGTGGTCCATCGGGGAGCAAGGCTAAAGTCAATTAACGTTGCGTAATCACGAGGTCGGGGATTGGCAGGAAGTCCCAGAACCTCCTGATCGAACTCGAGCAGATAGTGAAAGTTCCCTGCACGAAACAAGGCTGTAGTGTGGAGAAGCGCACCGTCTCCTATCACGCCTTTTCTTCCTGCTGACTCAGAGCGAAAGACAGAGCCTCGAGCTCCATGACCATGTTTACGTACTTTACGGCAGCTCCCTCCGGAACCTCCAGTTTAGTAGGGGCGAAGCTGAGGATCCCCGTTACGCCTGCTCTACTTACCCGATCCATGACCGACGAGACCGCCTCAAGGGGGATAGAAAGAATCACGATTTCGATGTTCTCCTCTCTAGCAGCAACCTCGAATTCGTCTACATGGAGCACAGTAAGACCACCCCGGATCTCACCCACTTTAGATGCGGCCGAATCGAAGATGGCAACCAAATCATATCCGCGTTGGCCGAATCCATCGTATTCTACGAGGGCGGAGCCGATGCGACCGACACCGATTAGGCCGAGTCTCCATCGCCGGTCAAGACCCAGGATTTTGCGGATGCGCTCAGCAAGCTCCGAGACCTGGTAACCCAGACCTCGCTTACCGAAAGATCCAAACAAAGACAAGTCTTTCCGAACCTGGGCGGCTGTCGTACCACTCCGCCCTGACATTTCCTCGCTCGAAACCGTGGCGAGTCCCTCCCTTTGCAAATCCTCCAAATTTCGGAGATAGAGAGAAAGGCGCCGTATCACAGACTCCGAGATTTTCTTTGACATGGACACGTCGAATCCCACTTTCCCTGCCACACCCACACTTGTGAAAAGGTTCACAACAGTAGGGCGACAAGGGCGCCGGCGCCAACGCAAGCATTCCATCGAACGATCCGACTTGCCTGATCGGTAATGTCGGAGCGCCCTGCTACTCGTACGAGGACACGAAACGCGCCAGGCGGATGAAGTCGTCCGGAGAAAGGGTCTCGGGTCTCCGCGTGAGGTCCCAACCCATCTCCTCCGCTATCCCGTCTATTAAGGATTGATTAAACCGCAGATCCGCATGTTCACGAAGGATCTTTTGGAGTTGCTTCCGCCGCCACTGAAAAGTCGCTCGAGTTAGGGTTCTGAGAGACTGTTCCTCGATTTCCGAAATCGGTGGCGGGAAGATTGGACGGATCCGGACGACAGACGAGTCTACTCGGGGAATCGGCCGGAAAGCTCGTCTTGACACACTGAGCATCCGCTTCACTTCAGCTACACTTTGCACCCCCACCGTCATCGCTCCGTACTCGGACGTGCCAGGATCTGCGAGAAGCCTGTCGCCAACTTCCCGCTGTACCATCAGCAGAATGTCCTGAGGCCGCGGCCTTTCGAGAAGCTTAAAGATGACCGGAGCTGTAATGCTGTAGGGGATATTTCCGACCACAGTAAGTTTCGATAGGTCTCCAACTACGGAAGCCAAATCGAGCTCAAGGAAATCTCGATGATGAAGCTCGACGTCGGGATGAGTTCCCCAGTCCTGTGCCAACTCCTCAACCAACTGATCGTCCAATTCGACCAGCACAAGATATCCCACACGTCCGATTAGATGCCGGGTCAATGCACCGTGCCCCGGACCGATTTCCAATACAGTGTCCGTGGTAGAGCAGGACAGCAGGTCTACAATCTTCCGCTGAAGATTCGGATCGACGAGGAAATTCTGTCCTAGGGATCTCTTGGCCCGTATGTGAGGTCGATCGGCGGACGAATCAGAGGACATCCGACTTTTCTCGGGAGTCGGCAATTTCGAAGAGCGTGTCGAGCTTTGTAAGCTCAAAAAGTGTTCGAAGGTCTTCGTTGAGACTAGCCAATCGGAGTACCCCTTCCTGTTCCCGGATCTTCTTCGAGAGCGACACAAGGACGCCCAACCCCGAGGAGTCGATATAGTCAGTATCTGAGAAGTTTACGATGAACTTACGCTCCCCAGCCCCGAGTTCGTCGAGAATCTTCTGCTTCAATGCCTGACGATTTCCGACGATGAGCTGGCCCTCAACATCGATAACCATCACATCGCCCGACTTGCTTACCTGAAATGCCATTGTACCTCGGTCTTGGATCGGCTCACTCGGGGACGCGGGCGCACATACTTCAAGCCCTGCAAAAACCATAAAAGAAACAGCCCGAGGAGGAAATATTCACAGCTCCGAGCAGTCCATAAACTATCAGAAAAGAAGATCGCATCATCAATCTTGATGACGTGATCGAACAACTTCATTCCCTAAGCATCCCTTCCAAGCGCTTCAGAACAGAGCCAGATACGAAGCTAGACACGTCACCATCAAGACGGGCCACTTCACGGACCAGGGATGCAGAAAGGAATGAATACCTTTGATCGGGAGTCAGGAAAATCGTTTCCATGTCACTCCATAGTTCTCTGTTCATCTGCGCCATCTGGAACTCATACTCGAAATCCGAGACGGCTCGCAGGCCTCGTATGACGACCTGCGCGCCCAGGTCCCTCGCAACATTTACAAGGAGTCCCTCGAATTCAGCCGCTTCAATTCGCTCCTCGTCCGCGAAAACCTCCTGAATCATTTCCACGCGCTCCGAAGGGCTGAACAAACTTCCTTTGATCTGCGTCGCGGTGTGGGCAACCGCGACAATCACACGATCCACAATCCGTAGAGAGCGGCGTGCAACATCTTCATGCCCCTTTGTTATTGGATCGAAAGAGCCCGGATAGATGGCCACCACCGATTGATCACGCATCATGGATTCGCCTCAACGATCGAGATGACAGTGTGCCCATATTTTCGCTGCCGGAGTCCAGGAAACTCAGGCATCAGATCTGTCCTAGGATGCTCAACCCAGAGCTGGGACGCAAACTCGCTCTTCCGGAAGATCTCAATGAGATAACTGGCCAGTCCTCTTCCATAGGGTGGATCTGCAAGCGCCAGGTCGTACGCTCCACTCGTAAGACTTTTCGCGAAAGAGGTCGCGTCATTGGCGATGACCGTCACTCTCGACTCCGCATCCAGAAGCTGGACGTTGGCCCGTAGAGTGGCTAGCGCTCTCCGCGAGCGCTCGACAAAAACGACGCTCGACGCACCTCGACTCAAAGCCTCCAACCCCAGAGCCCCGGATCCTGCAAAGAGATCGAGGACGTGCGCCCCGATCAGATCCTGACCTATCGCCCCCATCCAAGACTCACGTATGCGGTCCGTGGTCGGTCGCACATCTCGACCCCGTACACCCTTGAGTCTCCGGCCTTTCCAGCTGCCAGCTATGATCCTCACTCTGTATTCCCTCTAAAACCAACGCCGCCGACCTCAGATGGCCGAACATCTAGGACATGAGCCTCTACTCGGCGGCGGCCCCGAAAAACTCCAAGCTTCAACTTGAAGACAAGGTCTACAGGTCCGGTCCCCAAACTCTCCGGAGGAATCCGTTCAATCAGGTTGAAGCCGATGGCGTCAAGTGAACAATCCTGCTGGGAGACCTTCAACTTGAGATGGCCGTCGCCAACCTCTCTAGCCGGACTGAGGAGTCCCACTCCACGAGCCAAGAACACAGGGTTCGGGTTACCGATACCGAACGGCCCAAAGTAGGATAAGAGATGCGCCACCTCCTCCGTAGCCTCCGAAAGCCGAATCTCGAGCTCTGGCTTTAGGGTAGGGTACGGAACCTCTCCACCAAGACGCTCTCGGGCCTCTTTATTGAACGCCTCTCGGAAGGGGTCAATTCGGTCACTAGCGATATCCATTCCCGCGGCAGCCCGGTGCCCTCCAAAGCGACCCAGGTGCTCGCGACACGAGGAAATAGCACCGAACAAGTTAAAACCCGGGATGGATCGCGCGCTTCCCCTCCCCTGTCCATTTGAAACCGTAACGAGAACAGTAGGCCGATGGATGCGATCCACGATCCGAGAAGCTACGATGCCAATCACTCCCGGGTGCCATCCAACGCCCTCGACTACCACTCCGAAGTCCCGTTCCGGATCGAATGTCACGTTCAGCTTATCGAGCACTTCTCGCAGAGTTCGAGCTTCTTCTTCACGGCGCTTGTTATTGTCGATCTCCAGTTGATCTGCAAGCTGCTGCGCCTTGGCTGAGTCATCGGTCATGAGTAGGTCGAGAGCGGTCATTGCTTCCCCCATCCGCCCACCTGCGTTAATCCTAGGTGCCAACTGGAAAGCCACTTGTCCGGCCTCCACCTGTCTGTCACCGAGGCCGGTACTTTTCAATAGAGCTCGCAGCCCAGGAATTTGGGTCCGTGCCAGAGCCTTGAGACCGTAGCGCACAAGCGTTCGGTTTTCCTGGTTCAGAGGGGCTACGTCTGCGATTGTCGCTATTGCGACGAGATCAAGCAAAGAGTGAAGTTCTTCCTGAGCAATCCCTCGCCTCAGTGCCAGCAGCTCGGACAACCGATACGCCACCCCAGTCCCACACAGCCCCTTATTCGGATAAGAACAATCGGCACGGTTCGGATTAACTATTGCAAGCGCGGGCGGTAGCGTTTCCGCAGGAGTGTGGTGATCCGTAACGATGACATCGTGACCGGCGGCGGTCGCCCGGGCAATTACTTCGTGGGCTCTTATGCCCGAATCCACCGTAACTATTAGTGCCGCTCCAGCCTTTTTCGCTGCTTTCACTCCCGCCGGACCAAGATCGTAGCCATCCGTTACTCGATTGGGGACAAAAGGAATGGCTCTGCCACCCAGGTGATGGATCCACCTGGTCAGTAGGGCCGCGCCGGCCACACCGTCTACGTCATAGTCACCGTGCACGAGGATAGTCTGTCCGTCATCGATCGCCTGATCGATTCGGGCCGTTGCTTGCTCGGCCCCCAAAAGGAGCTCGGGAGGAGCGAGGTCCGAGAACCTAGGTCGAAGAAAATTCTTAGCTTCCTCTGGATCTTCGTATCCCCGTACCGCTAAGAGTGCGCAAAGGACACCAGGCATAGAAAGGGTATCTTTCAGGGCATGAGTGACTTCCGCAGGCACTTGCCCGAGCTCCGCCCATCTTGGGGTGACCGTCGGAAGGATCGGTCGAGAAGTAAATGGCGAAGTTTCCACGTCATCAATCCCGGAAGACCCATTTAGAGGCCTCTTGAAGAAGTGCAGTGAATCGTGTTAGGGGCACCAGCCCTATCCGTAAGTGAGGAATCTTTGAAGGCCTATGGTCCGTCGCTCCTTCTCGCCGTAGCTCTGCTCCACCTCGTCATGGTTATCTTTGCTTTTTCGCTCTCGTCCCAGGTGTCGCCAAACACCAGATCCGCAACGCTCTCCGATCTCTAGAAGATTCCTTCACACAACCGCACCCCAATGCTTCAACAAGTCTCTAAACATCGGTTGCTTCCCCGTCCATAGTCTCGTCGTCCCCAGACCGGTCACTCCCACCGACCTCGCTGAGCGGCGGGTCCTCATCAACCTTCAAAGTAGAAGTCTCAGATCCGGCTTCGGAAATAACTTCTGGCTCAGCTTCTTCGTCGGTCGGCATGGCTTCCCCAGCCTCAACGACCAGGGTTTCCTCAGCTTCCTCAATTGCATCGGAAATAACTTCTGGCTCAGCTTCTTCTTCGGTCGGCATGGCTTCCCCAGTCTCAACGACCAGGAGTTCCTCAGCTTCCTCAATTGCAATCGACTCCGCAATGACAGCCCGTTCCGCCTCCGTAGCCCTCAGCGCATCTGAAATCCTTGTATTCTCTACTTCGGCTCGGGCAATCCCCTCGGCTGATTCCGGCGTCAAGATCACCCCACACCCTTCACACCGCATCATTTCGGACCCATGACGAATTTCATTTTGAATCTGCAGTGGTACAAGACTGAAGCAGTTCCCACATGCTCCGTCCTGCGTAAGCTCGGAAACAGCTACTTCCCCAGAACCCGCCATGATATTCTCGTAAATTCGTCTCTCTTTGGGGTCAATCCCTTCGGCAAAGGCTCCTCTTTTCCCTTCAAGTTCTTCGAGGAGATTCTCAGCTCCCTGTCGCTCTTGAGTCAGTTCGACTCGGCGCGGTTCTATTTCAGTTAATGCCTCTTGGTAGGCTAACTCTTCCTCACCAAGGCGCTCCTCAATCCGGCCGATTTGGTCGAGCAGGCTGAGCGCCTCTTGCTCGTCAGTTTCTAGCGCTCTCCGAACCATCTCGAGCTCCGCGTGGACAGCGGCTTCCTCCCTTACGTTTCGGACCCCCTCCATTCGCTCTTGAAGTTTCTTGGACCGGATCCGTTTCTCCTCGATGTTGAGCTCCACTTTGTTCTCTGCCAGCTTGATCGCCTGGAGGCGTGTCTGGAGACCCTTGACGTCCTGCTCCGAGCGAAGTACGGGACCATCAACTTCTTCCAGCAAGACCTCGAAGTTTTGAACGGTGGATCGCACTTGGACGATCTCTTGGTCCAACTCTTGGAGTTCCTTAAGT
>JAYZFL010000054.1:0-57210 GCA_036336795.1 Gemmatimonadota bacterium | reverse complement strand
CGGACCAGTGACGGCCCCGTACTGATCTGTCCGAACCACCTAACTATGGTGGACTCCGCGTTGATTGCGTGGGCCCTTGGGGGCAGTTGGTGGTACCTCTTCAACTATTCACGGATACCTTGGAATATTCCGGAGTACACCAAATACGCTTTCCTTTGGCCCAACCGTGTGGGGGCGTGGATCACGAAGTGTATACCGGTAATTCGCGGAGGACGGCGACAGGACGTGTCGCATGTCATCAAGCGGGTTCAGCACCTCCTTTCCCAAGGTGATACCGCGCTTATCTTCGCCGAATCTGGCCGTAGCCGCACGGGGAGAGTGCGCAGTGATTCAGTGGCGCACTCAGTAGGGAGAATCCTCAACTCTGTCGATGGTTGTCGAGCGCTCTGTGTCTACCTGAGGGGTGACCGGCAGGATACTTGGTCGACCTTTCCTGCTCGGAGCAACTCATTTTATGTCGACTTCGAAGTGTTCAAACCGAGGTCTGAACATTCCGGGTTGCGACGTTCTAGGGATTTTTCCCAGCAGATCGTCGGGCGGCTGGTGAGCATGGAGAAAGAGTACTTTGCTCGTCGGTAACGACGTGGTCGATCTTCGTGACCCGTTCAGTCAGCCGGAGGTCATTCACCGCCATTTCGACGCAAGGGTATTCACGCCCACTGAGAGGAAGAAGCTACCCGAACCCCACCTGATCCATCAACATCGTTGGGCTCTGTGGGCGGCTAAGGAAAGTAGCTACAAGGTGGCTAGAAAATTTGATCCGTCCGTCCGATTCTTACCACGACAGTTTGTAGTGGACAGACTTGAAGAAAGGTGGGCAGTGGTGCACGGCGGCGGCGGGTCATTCTTTGTTCACCTGAGGCATTGTGACGATTGGGTCCACGCAGTGGCGACTTCGTATGCGTCCCCCAGCGGGACATTGTCAGGAATGCCGAGCCGGTGGCAATCCGGGAGTTTCACACGGGGTCACCAGGTACTTAGATCGGCAGAGGTGGGGTTGGTGGAGAGCGCACTAGGTGATCCGAGTAGAATAGTGAGGGAGTTGGCGAGAGAGTCGATTGCCTCAGGCATGGCCGTTGCATCCGAAGAGGTGAGGGTGGAGTCGAGTGGGCGAATCCCCCAAGTCCGGATGGGGGACACCGAACTGCAGGTTGACTTATCGCTGTCCCACCATGGCCGATATGTAGCCTGTGCGTGGGTCGGTTTGGCTCCAGCGTGATTATGAGGATGATATCAGACTCACAATCACGATGAATGGCCATCTTTGACGGACGGCTGTTCTTAGTTCAGATGCTTCCCGAAGCGCTCACTCATGATCCGTAGGCTGGTCGCTTCCCCAACGATGGTTAATCGGTCGCCCACCTTGAGGACTGTATCACCTCTCGGGACAATCACTTTACGGCCCCGACGAACCAAGGCGATCAAAGTGCCATCCGGCATTTGCATCTCCCTGAGGGGGAGCCCAACCAGAGAAGTCCCGGTGATGTCCTGCTCCAGCGTGAGTGTAAGTAAGCGATCAATCCGGAGTACTGCCTCCTTAAGCTCTTGTTGATCTGATGCGGCGAGCCAGGCGTCCATGAAGTCCGCTTGGTCTACACGTCCCGCGATCTGAGCGAGAATTCGGAGGTGTCGGCCAGGATTCTCCAGTGGACTCACGAGGAAAAAGATTGCCCGAACGGGCTCGAGCTCTTCCGGATCCGCCCCTTCCACTTCCACATCCAAATCGATTCCCCCGGCACAGCGAACCAAAACCATCTGGGCTGAGTCGAGCGAAGGCAGGCGTAGGTGCGGCAATGCGACACCGTGCGCCACCGGCGTCATCCCGATAACAGTTCCTTCGAGAAAGGCCTCGCCAAGCTCATTGGCGGAGCTGTCGCAAGCATCGGCGAGCTGGGCCGAAGCTTTCCAGATCACCTTGCGCAAGCTCGTGCCACCAGGTGCGTCGATAATGGCGGCGGTCGTGATAACTTGCTCGAATGGATCGGCCTCCCGGAGGCCTTTCTCCTTCATGATTTGTCGGAGTTCCCGGTCAAGTCCGAGGTTGCGTTGTCTCCCGAGTCGTTCAAAAACGTGATAGATAGCGCCTTCACGCTCCACTCGATCGCGGGCGTAGTAGGTGTACCAGACTGCTCCGAAGGTGATGATTCCGGCTGTGAAGAGACTTGGGAAAATCCCCATCTGTACGATGAGCCAAAAGGGCACTAGTACACCGAGAATCTGAAGCCAGGGATAAAACGGGGAGCGATAACCTGGGTCGTACGACTCAATGCGACTCTCGCGCATAACGATTACTGCGACGCAACTCAAGGCGAACATCATGAGCTGGAAAGCACCGGCTAGTTTGGCGATGCTTGTGGCGTCTAGGAGTAAGACCAACACGAGGATCAGGCCCACCGTCGTACAGATGGCGTAGACCGGCGTTCCAAAGCCCTGGATTCGGGAAAGGAAAGCAGGGAGGATGTTGTCACGACTCATCGCCAACGGATACCTAGAGGCGCTCAGGATGCCGGCGTTCGCGACCGAAGAGAAGGCGAGCACAGCTGCGGCGGTCATCAAGAACATACCCCAGGGCCCTACTAGGGCGTTGGCTACGGTCGCCACGGGGGTGAGATCTCCTCCGTCACTGGCCAGGGTATCGGCGGAGAGGACTCCCACCATTACCGCCGTTCCGACCGAATAGATGACGAGGGCTGTGGCGAAGGCGAGGAACATCGCGAGAGGAATATTGCGCTCGGGGTGGTGGATTTCTTCCGCTACGCTTGCGATTTGTGTGATGCCCACGTAGCTGACAACTACGAGACCCGCAGTCGGGACAAGCGATACGGAAGTACCGCTGAACATTCCGTCTAGGTTGGCGAGCTGGACATTCATTAACCCAAGTCCAGTGAACCAACCCAAGAGAACCAGGAGGCCGCAGACCATCAGTACCTGGGCGGAAGTGGACTTCTTTGCGCCTAGCACGTTGATGGCACCAAAGAGCACTGCAAAGGCCGCGGAGATGGGAGGGATGTTAAGGTCAGGAAAAAAGAGCCGGAGATAGGCCCCAACGCCAATAAGAGCAAACGCCGACTTGAGAATCAGCATGATCCATGTGCCGAAGCCACCGACGGTTCCCATCAACGGCCCCATGCTACGGTCAAGGAAGTAATATACACCGCCAGCGCGGGGCATTGCCGTGGCTAGCTCGGCCATGCTGACGAGTCCCGGGACGATCATGAGCCCAGCCAGAAGGTACGCCAGTGGTAATCCCGGCCCGACTCCTACCGCGGCTAAGCCGGGAAGTAGGAAGAAGCCGGAACTCAGCGTGGCTCCAGTGGCCATGGAGTAGACATCGAATAGGCCGAGTTCTTTCTTGAGCTTTTGTTTCTTCATCGCCGAGTGTTTAGCTGTCCAGCCCACACAATGAACCAGTATCCTGCCGTGCCGGCTCCTTGTATTCTTGGGGCCAGAGGTTACCAGAACAGACCATGGGGAGGAAGGAGCAGGTGCCCAAGAATTTGGGTGTGAGCTTTGGATCCCTTAGAATTGCAATCCTTTGTGTACCTGTGATGGGTGTGTCCGCACGAGACGGGGAAAAATAACACGAATGGTTGACGGTGCGACCAAGAAGGTGCTGCTGGCCTGCCTGGTGACTGCTTTTGGAGTCCAGACAGCACTCGTGTACACGGATGAGCGTCAAGATCCGTTGTCCGAAAAGGAGCTGAGGGGGCGAACCCTATGGCACGAAAATGCCTGCCAGGTTTGTCACCAGATCTATGGTCAGGGTGGCTTCCTCGGCCCGGATCTAACCAACGCTGCGAGCCGGTTGGACAACTCAAGACTGGAGTCGCTCTTGACTATCGGGAGTGGCCAGATGCCTGCTTACCACTTTAGCGCCGAAGAGATCTCTGACTTGTCCGCTTATCTAGTGGCTTTAGACCAGCCGCAGTTAGGGCGAGGGCAACTCAGATTGGGGGGGACGACCGAAGGGACTGGGCCCTGGGGTGCGTTCGACCTTGTTTTGGCGAATGCACTCCGAGAGGCGCCCGCCGGGGTGTCGGCGGGGTATCGTGCCTTTAAGGCCCGGCCCTGTAGTGCCTGTCATATTCCGCTGAACGATTCTCCTGTGGGTGCGCCGGACCTCTCTCTGGTCACGGAGCGTCTTGCTTTGGGAGAACTTCGCGAGGTTCTAATGCGCGGTCGCCCCCAGGCGGGAATGCCGCCGCCAGCGCCTCCGTTTGGAGTCTCCGAAGTCGACGAAGTTGTCGAATTTCTTTCATGGTTAGCCCTCAGCCGTGAAAGCTTAGAGGCAGCATTAGCGTCGTCTGATACACCTGGGATTGAGTGGCGCCGAATACCCTGGTGGGAGTTTTGATGAAAGAGGAGGGAGGGCACCGTGGAATAAAGACGATAGAACTACCGGAAGATGCTGTTCCGACATCCCCGTCGGGAATAGAACTAGTGGCCTTGCCATTTGAGGATGCAGATCCCATTCGACAATTTGCCACCCTGACGTTCATACGAGGGGGGCTCGTCGCCATTGGTATCACATTGGTTGCGGGTCTTCTTGCGGCACTTTACTCAGTGCCATCGATGGCGCCGGCTTTTCAGTCTGTTGGCTTCGACCTTCGTCAGCTTCGTCCCATACATACCACCTTTGCGTCAGCTTGGATTTTTCTGGGAGGTATGGCAGTAGTCCATCGTTACTTGATGGACCATGGGGGTGAGGCTACATGGGGCGATCGCCGCAGACTTCGAATTCAGGTGATCTGCTGGGCTGTGGCGGGGTTGGGGATCCTCATAACCCTACTGCTGAAAGTTGGATCTGGTAGGGAGTATGTGGGCTTCCATCCTATTTTCTCGGTCCTGATCTTGTCGGGATGGCTTTGTTACGCGTGGAACTTCTTTCGGGTCGTACAGCCGGGTTTCTGGGATCGGCCGATCTACGTCACGATGTGGGGTGTGGGGACGATCTTATTCATCTACACGTTTTTGGAGCAGCACGCCTATCTCTTACCCGGAATCTGGGCAGACCCGATTCAGGACCTGAGGGTTCAATGGAAGGCCACCGGGACGCTCGTCGGAGCGTTTAACCTCTTTGTCTACGGCTCAGTCATCTACATCGGCGAAAGGATATCGGGTGATCCCCGATATGGACACTCGCCCACGGCTTATGCGCTGTTCGGCGTAGGACTTCTGAACTCTTTCACGAACTTCGGTCACCACAGCTACCACCTGCCTCAGAGTGAGGCAGTGAAGTGGATTGCCTTCGTGGTGAGCATGTTGGAGATCATTATCCTCGTGAGAGCTGTATCGGATCTATGGGCTCTGGTGAGAATCTCAGAAGATGAGCCTTTCTGTGCCACTCGAGCCTGCTTCGTGGCCGCTAAATACTGGTCAGTGGCAATCGTGGGTTCGGCTGTCCTAATTTCGGTTCCGCCGTTGAACGCTATAATTCACGGAACATATGCTGTTACCGGACACGCTATGGGAGCCACGATTGGAATTGATACGATGATCTTGTTAGGGGCCGTGATCTGGATCGTTTCTGAGTTCTTGACAATGCGAAACGGTTCGGACACCCGAAGATCGCTTCGCGGGCGTGATATACGCTGGTCGGTGATTGGCCTCAATCTCTCGGTGGCACTGCTCGTGTCCTGGCTCCATGTCGACGGAATAGTGACAGGTGTGACCCGTATGCGACTTGCTCCGACGGCAACGTATATACCGCCCAACTGGCTCGGGGCATCGTCCGGAGCCATGTTTACGATCACTGGGATAATGGTTTTCGGCTTTTTCCTGTTAGTGTTGATAAAGCTAACGCCGCTGGCGTTTCAGTCTTTCCGGGCACGGGACGTGGCCTGACGGACCCCACTAAGCACTGAAAGAGATCTCATCCGTGGCTAAGAAAAAATTGATATTTCGCGAAACTCCTCATACGGGGGTCTTCCACGTGATGTCTGAGGCCCAAAAATCTGGATACAGACCCGGTCGTCCGGACTGGTGTAACCTGGGGCAGGGGCAACCCGAAGTCGGCCGAATTGAAGGTGCGCCTTCCCGCCTCTCCTGGATCACGCTGGAGCCCCACGATCACGCCTATGGGCCGGTTGGGGGAATCGACGAGCTTCGTGAGGCCGTAGCTGAGCACTACAATCGCCTCTACCGTGAGGACGCGGACTCGAAGTATCGGAAAGAGAACGTCTCGATTTCATCTGGCAGTCGGGTGATGCTGTCCCGAATCCTCACCACCTTGGCGGATGTTCGTATCGGCTATCGGGTTCCGGATTCCGCGGTGTATGAGGACTTGCTGGGGTATCAGCTACATCGAATGAAGGCTGTACCGGTGTCCACCGGTTCTGACGAGTCCTTCATTCTGACGTCTGTCCGACTTAGAGAAGAGATACAGGCCAATAAACTGCAGGCGTTCCTTCTCAGCAATCCGTGCAATCCGACTGGACAGCTTGTACGAGGTGCGGACCTGAAGAAGTACGTGCTTGCCGCCCGAGTCTCTAAGTGCACGTTCATCATGGATGAATCGTACTCTCAGTTTACCTATACTGAAGATGGTGAGCCGGGAAATGGACCGGAGTCGGCGGCGAGATACGTTAGGCACGTGGAGAAGGATCCGGTTCTTTTGGTCGACGGGATGACTAAGGGCTTTAGGTATCCCGGTTGGCGACTGGGATGGGTGGTCGGTCCGTCCAGCATTATAGAAAAGCTCAATCGAGCTGCCAGCGCTATGGATGGGGGACCAAGTCTGCCAGCGCAGCGATTAGCGATTAAAGCGCTAGAGCCTGAGCGGGCCGATCAGGAGACTAGCGCAGTGCGGAGAGTCTTCGCACGTAAACGAAATGTCATGTTGAAGGGACTACGAGATTTGGGAATCCGCTGTGAACATGAACCACATGGAGCTTTCTATGTTTGGGCAGATCTTGGAGGTCTCTCTAAGCCGTTGAATGACGCGGAGGCATTTTTCCGCGAGGGCCTAGAACGGAGGATCATAACGGTTCCCGGCAGGTCCTTCGATGTTAATCCGGGGGGTGCCAATCGTCCGCTGAAGGAGCTGAAAAAGTGGATCCGTTTTTCGTTCGGATTGCCCGAGGAAAAGATGGCTGTGGGGCTCGAACGTATGGCGGAGATGATCAACGGCGACTGAGCTCTGAGGGGATTTGGACCTCTAAGTACCTATGGTGCCCAAGATAAGCGCGGATTGGCGGGAACTCGCTGCTGCCAAACTCATGAGTTCGGTGCTTCCTGAAGTAGAGCTTGAAGGTGATGTGCTGGTCATGCTTGAGGGGCAACCCGAGGTTGCCGTGATCGCGAGATCCCTGGGCGCCAGACCCCATTCCTGGCATCGGATGGCACTCCGCGACCGGCGAGCCACCGCCTGGCCACCCGCGGGGTCCTTCGATGCAGCGACTCTAAGGCTCCCGAAGGCTAAGGATGAACTTCAGATGTCGGTCCATGCTGCTGCAGCTTCTCTGCGAATAGGTGCCCGACTCTGGGTCTATGGAGCTGGCGATGAGGGAATTCGAAGTGCGAGGCCGTTATTGGAGCCCTTGTTCAAGGAGGTCACGACCGTATCGACCGGTAGCCGTTGTCGGGTTCTGGGTGCGGTCCGATCTTCGGTATCGACCGGATTGAAAGGAGCCTTGACCGATTGGACGCAAATCACAAACATGATGATGTGCGATTCGTTTCGTGATTGGATCTCGTATCCCGGTGTCTTCGCGCATGGGAAAGTCGATTCCGGGACGATGACCCTAATCGAAGTCCTCTCGAGTCTTCCCAGAAGAGCGCGGGTTCTTGACTTCGCATGTGGGTCCGGTTTGATCGGAGCGACAGTGTTGTCAAAGGACTCGTCTGCGAGCGTGGAATTTCTCGATGCTGACGCGGTGGCCCTCAAAGCCGTAATCCAGAATGTTCCTGATGCCCGGGTGATTCTTTCGGATGGATATAGCGGGGTGCGGGGGCACTCATACGACATGATCGTTAGCAATCCGCCGTACCATGAGGGAAAAGCGGAGTCTAGACAGATGCTCGAACGGCTATTGAGTGGAGCCCCACGCCATTTGATGCCGGGGGGAGCGCTGCTCTTCGTGACCCAGCGACGTCAGCGTGTGAAGAGCCTGCTCGCATCGACATTTCCAGTCACTGAAGCCGTGCTTGACAGAGGGGTACACCGGGTTTGGCGCGGTGAGTTGTAGACCATTAACCTTCCCTGTCTTCCGTGTCCGCAAGTGGCCACCTTGCGGAATTCGCCGGGTAACCACATTCATGGTCGCGAAATTCCCATAAGCCGATGGCAGGAGAAGTCGTGAGGATGGATCCCACAGACGTCACTCAACCTGAATACTACCATAAGGTTGTGGACTGCCAATGGGCGTGCCCCGCCCACACGCCAGTTCCGGAGTACATCCGACTGATCGCGCACGGACGATTTACCGAGTCGTACATGCTGAATCGGGACTCGAACGTCTTCCCGGGCATTTTGGGCAGGACGTGCGACCGACCCTGTGAGCCGGCCTGTCGTCGTGTGAGAGTCGAAGAGGAGCCTGTCGCCATCTGCCGGCTCAAACGGGTGGCCGCCGACCTGCGGGGAGAAATCGACGACCTACTTCCTTCGGCGCCGGAGGAAAAGAATGGGAAAACAGTCGCTCTGATCGGAGCAGGTCCGGCCTCTTTGACAGTGGCCAACGACCTCATGCAGTTGGGGTATCACTGCGTCATTCTTGAGCGTATGGATCGTCCCGGTGGCTTGATGCGCACGAACATTCCCGCATTCCGCCTTCCGGGCGAGGTGTTGGACGAAGAAATCAAAATGGTTCTCGATATGGGTGTGGAGGTTCATTACAATCATGCCGTCGACAGCCTAAAAGAGTTTCTAAGCCAGGGTGATTTCGATGCGGTGTTCATCGGTACCGGTGCCCCGAAAGGAAAAGAATTGGACATCCCTGGGCGTGAGGAAGGTGGAGCCAATATCCATATCGGAATCGAATGGCTGGAATCCGTGCACTTCGAACACGTAGATTCAATCGGAGAACGGGTTCTGATCATTGGGGTCGGAAACACGGCCATGGATTGCTGTCGTACGTCAAAGAGGATCGGGGGGACAGACGTGAGGGTGATCGCTCGGAAGAGTCGTCCACACTTCAAGGCCTCACCGTGGGAGCTTGAAGATGCCGAAGAGGAGTACGTTGACATCGTCGAGAACCACGCTCCGAAGCGATTCCTTATCGAAGATGGCAGGCTCGTCGGGATGGAGTTCGACATTGTGGAGTGGGCTCCCGATGAAACTGGACGCCTTGTTAGTACGAAACTTCGTTCGACCGTTATACCTTGCGACGACGTAATCTTAGCAATTGGTCAGGACAACGCGTTTCCTTGGATTGAGCGCGACATCGGAATCGACTTCAACGAATGGGAAATGCCGGTAGTGGATCGGGTGACGTTTCAGACGAGTCGGGATGGCGTTTTTGTGGGAGGAGATGCGGCGTGGGGGCCGGAGAACATCATTTGGGCCGTGGAACACGGGCACCAAGCCGCGATATCAATTCACCAGTACTGTAAGGGAGAATCACTTGCCGATCGGCCAGCTTACGGTATGAATCTCGTTTCCCAGAAGATGGGTTTGCACTCTTGGAGCTATGGAAGCGGCTACGATCCTTCTGCGCGCGCCAAGATGAATCATGTCGATCTGGTGAAGCGCTTCAAGGCTTTAGAGGTCGAGGTCGAGCTCGGGTTTGATCCAGAGCAGACAGCCGTCGAGGTGGAGCGGTGTCTCAACTGTGATATCCAGACGGATTTTACCCCGAGCCTCTGTATCGAATGCGACGCCTGCATCGATGTATGTCCCGTGTATTGTCTGACCATCACGGGCAACGGGTCGGAAGAGGAGCTCAGGGGTCGTCTCACGGCCCCAGCCGAAAATACCGATCAGGATATCTATGTATCCGAATCACTTCCACAGACCGCACGCGTTATGGTCAAGGACGAAGACCTGTGCGTACACTGCGGTCTTTGCGCGGAACGCTGTCCCACAGCCGCTTGGGACATGATGAAGTTCGATCTACTCATCCCTTACGCCGGTCAAGAGACTTGGACTACGATACCCGAGACCACACCAACGACTTCGTCTTGAAGATTGGGACGGTCAATGGGACCGGATCCGCCAGTGCGAATGGCATACTCATGCAGGCCATTTTCCGCATGGGTGTGCCGGTCTCCGGAAAGAACATTTTCCCTTCTAACATCCAGGGACTTCCGACCTGGTATGAGATTCGTGCCAATAAAAGAGGCCACACATCCCGTAGCCCGCACTTCGACGTTATCGTGGCGATGAACCCCAAGACATATGAGCAGGATATTGCCGGAACCAGACCCGGAGGCAGTGTCCTTTACGATTCGAGCTGGCCGCTCGACGAGGCGTTACTACGAGATGACGTGTCCTTCTTGGGTATACCGCTGGCACAGATGTGTGTGGAGAGCTTCAGGGGTTCGAGAAAGCGTACTTTGATGAAGAACATCACGTATGTTGGAGCTTTGGCGGCCCTTCTCGCCATCGATCTCGACGTGATCGACGAGATCTTGAAGGAAAAATTCAGTTCCAAGCCTCACCTGATGGACTCCAACAACTCTGCGATCAAGATGGGCCACGATTACGTTCTTGAGCACTTCGACTATCCGCTCCCGGCCCGCCTCGAAAGAATGGAAGCTACTGGTGACTCCGTGCTGATGAACGGAAACATGGCCGCGGCCCTCGGATGTGTTTATGCTGGCGCAACTGTGGGTGCCTGGTACCCGATCACCCCGTCTAGCTCGCTCATGGACGAGTTCGTCGCGCTTTGCAAACAACTCCGAAAGGACCCCGAGACAGGCGAGAATCTCTACTGTGTCATCCAGGCAGAAGATGAGCTCGCTGCAATCGGTATCGTGCTGGGGGCCAGTTGGGCAGGGGCTCGCGCGTTCACTCCAACCAGTGGGCCCGGACTATCCCTGATGAACGAGTTCATTGGCTTGGCCTACTACGCCGAGGTTCCGGCCGTCTTGTTCGACATTCAGCGTACCGGTCCGTCTACGGGTATGCCCACGCGTACCCAACAGGGAGACTTGTTCCAGGTTGTCTTCGCTTCTCACGGAGACACGAAGCATATAGCGCTCTTTCCGGCCGATCCAGGGGAGTGTTTCCACTTTGCAGTCCATGCCTTCGACCTAACGGAGCGATTCCAGACGCCGGTATTTGTGGTCTCCGATCTGGATATCGGAATGAACGACTGGATGTGTGATCGACTGGAATGGGACGATACATATCGGCCGGACCGTGGCAAGGTACTGTCCGCGGAAGAACTCCAAAACATGGAAGTATTCTATCGATATATGGATGTCGATGGAGATGGCATCCCGTATCGAACTCTCCCCGGAGTGGATCCGAAGGGTGCCTACTTTACCAGGGGCTCCGGGCATGACCGCTTCGGCCGCTACACGGAAGACGGAGACCTGTACCAGGAGGTTATGGACAGGCTTGCTGAAAAAGTGGAAAGTGCAGCTGATGTGCTTCCCGAACCTGAGATTATCCAAGTGCCAGGTGCTACTGTAGGCATTGTTACGATTGGGGGCTGTCGAGGGGCTGTGTTGGAGGCAATCGCTGTGCTAGCCGACGAGAGTATACCGGTGGATTTTATCCGGATTAGAGGATTCCCATTTTCGAAGTCCATAAACGAGTTTCTCTTGGCCCACGAGATCAACATCGTGGTCGAGCAGAACAGGGATGCGCAACTCCGACGGCTGCTGATCCTTGCAACTGATGTCGAGAAGAAAACCCTGGCGTCGGTTCTCGACTACAAGGGCAATCCATTGAGCGCCGATGTCGTGCTCCGGGGCGTACGAGAGCGCTTGGGGCTCATTCCGGTAGCGGTTGAATAGGGGGCTCAATGTCACAGACAGCGAAGCCGTTAGTTCGGCATCCGGCTCTGAAACGGAACCAACTCGGTCTCACTCAGCGCGACTATGAGGGGTCCATGTCGACCCTGTGTGCAGGGTGTGGACATGATTCGGTGACTGCAGCGATCGTCCAGGCGTTCTTCGAGCTGGAGATTCCGCCGCACAAAGCAGCCAAGCTCAGTGGTATTGGATGTTCCTCCAAGACGCCTGCATACTTCCTAAAGGAAGCCCACGGCTTCAACTCAGTCCATGGGCGCATGCCGTCCATCGCAACCGGTGCGAATGCGGCCAACGGTGACCTCATCTATATCGGCATCTCCGGCGATGGCGATTCGCTTTCCATCGGACTCGGCCAGCTCTGTCACGCCATCCGCCGCAACGTGAATATGTTATATGTTTTGGAGAACAACGGTGTTTATGGCCTCACAAAGGGACAGTTCTCCGCCTCGGCGGATGCCGGGACGAGGGCGAAAAAAGGCGAGGAAAACCGGATGAGTCCCATCGACCCTGCGTCCCTGGCGATGACTCTCGGGGCATCGTTCGTGGCACGTAGCTTTTCGGGGGATAAACCTCAACTTGTGCCGCTCATCAAGGCGGGACTAAGTCATCGAGGGTTCGCTCTGGTCGATGTGATTTCTCCGTGCGTGACCTTCAACGACCATGAGGGCTCTACGAAGAGTTATGCCCATACGCGTGGCCACGCTCAGGAAGTCGTAAACACTGACTTCATTCCATTTCGTCAAGAACTTCAGGCTGAGCAGGGTGCAGGAGAATTGACGGCCGTGACAATGCACGACGGGAGTGTCGTGCGCTTTCGGTCCGTTAGTGAAGGTTATGATCCTACGGATCGGAACGGCGCCTACCATCACCTGAAGGAGTTGCAAGGGAGGGGGGAGGTGGCTACCGGACTGCTCTACATTGAACCCACCAGTCTTGATATGCACGCTCTTGAAAACATGGTAGATCAGCCTCTCGTGGACGTGCCGTTTGAAAAATTGTGTCCTGGTGGTGATGTCCTCTCGAAGCTTCAGGAGCACTGGCGTTAACCCAGAAGCCTATAGTCCATGATTGATTGGTATTTCAGTAGAACTGACTCCACGGTGACTTCGGTAAACCTTTTCGAGATCCCGGTGCTATTTCCGGATCGATGCACTTTGTCGTGGCGGTGCTGTGGAGCTTCCGGTACGCACCGCTTGCCGGTTACAGCCCATTAGCATGGGACGACTCGAGGCGATTTGGCTCAAGCGGTCCCGTGGGGGCCCGATGGACGCGGTGAACGAAGTGGTAGCCGTCGGAGGGCGCGGGCTGAAGGGTGGGGCGGACTTCGACCAGAAACGTCACGTGAGTTTGATCGAAAAGGAAGTCTTCGAAGGTCTTGAGGAGGAGCTTGATGCGGAGCTTGATCCTGCCATGCGTCGAGCGAATTTCCTGGTTGCTGGCATCCAACTGAGGGATACCCCTGGTCGCACGCTGGTAATCGGGGACCTTCGGATCTTTATTCGGGGAGAGACGAAGCCCTGTCGAATCATGGACGAGGCTCAGGACGGACTCCGGAACGCTCTCGAGTCGCAGTGGAGAGGGGGCGTGCACGGAAGTGTCCTGAACGACGCCGTGGTACGAATCGGCGACAAAGTCCACTGGGAACGAGAGCGGTAAGAATCGGAGCTTTGGCGATCGATTTTCGATCGCTTGATTGTCCGGCTGAGCCGGGACTCGCGAAACGTCAGGCCCCGCTTACATCTACGTAGATTTTGCTCCCGCTGTCACGGAACTCGGCGGCCTTTTCCTCTAGTCCGGCATCGATAGACGATGCGTAGTCTCGGATATCCTGCGTGATCTTCATTGAGCAGAATTTTGGGCCGCACATTGAGCAGAAATGGGCCACCTTGGCTCCTTCCGCCGGTAGCGTTTCATCGTGGAACTCCCTGGCGGTAACCGGGTCGAGCGCCAGATTAAACTGATCCTCCCACCGGAACTCGAACCGGGCCTTGGAAATCGCATCGTCCCACTCGCGCGCCATTGGGTGTCCCTTCGCAAGGTCCGCTGCATGGGCTGCGATACGATATGCGATCACACCCGCCTTCACGTCCTCACGGTTCGGAAGGCCCAAGTGCTCCTTTGGAGTCACGTAGCAGAGCATCGCCGTTCCGTACCATCCGATCTGAGCTGCCCCTATGGCGCTTGTGATGTGGTCGTACCCGGGCGCGATGTCAGTTGTCAATGGCCCGAGCGTATAGAAAGGCGCTTCGTCGCACCACTCGAGTTGCTTGTCCATGTTCTCCTTGATCATGTGCATGGGAACGTGGCCCGGACCTTCGCACATGACTTGGACGTCATGATCCCAGGCGATCCGAGTGAGCTCACCCTGTGTGTACAGTTCGGCGAACTGCGCTTCGTCGTTGGCGTCTGCGAGGGAGCCCGGACGGAGACCATCACCTAGAGAAAAGGATACGTCGTACGCGGCCATGATCTCGCATATGTCCCGGAACCGCGTGTAGAGGAAGCTTTCCTTGTGGTGTGCCAGACACCACTTAGCCATGATTGAGCCGCCCCGGGAGACAATCCCCGTCATACGATTCGCCGTCATTGGGACGTAGCGAAGAAGCACTCCAGCGTGCACTGTGAAGTAGTCTACCCCCTGTTCGCACTGCTCGATGAGCGTATCCCGGTAGACGTCCCAAGTGAGCTCCTCGGGAACCCCGTTAACTTTCTCGAGCGCCTGATAGATTGGCACGGTTCCGATAGGCACGGGAGAATTCCGAATGATCCACTGTCGCGTCTCGTGGATGTTCTTGCCGGTGGAGAGGTCCATCACGGTATCTGCTCCCCAAAGTGTCGACCATCTCAATTTCTCGACCTCTTCCTCTATTGAGGAGCCGACGGCGGAGTTGCCGATATTGGCGTTGATCTTAACGCGAAAGGCCCGTCCGATAATCATTGGCTCGGACTCGGGATGGTTGATATTGGCTGGTATGATTGCCCGACCCAGTGCGACCTCCTTACGTACGAAATCCGCGTCCATGCTCTCGCGAAGAGCGACGAACTCCATCTCCGGCGTGATGTCACCGCGGCGGGCGTAATGCATCTGCGTGACGGGGCCACCTGAAGAGCGGAGGGGGCGGTTTCGGAGTGCTTCAGGGATTGGTGCCGCTTTCTCCGGGTCGAGTGGCCGGTATATCGCGTCCCCTTCGATGACCCCTGAGCGCTGTTCAATCCACTCCGATCGGAGTTTTGGTAGCCCTGTGTGAGGATCAGCCTCCAACGATCCGCTCGTGTCGTTCACCCGGAGTGGGGGCTCACCACCGGTCAGTGCGATCTCTCTCATGGGCACCCGGACTCCCTGCCGACCTTCCAGGAAGACCTTACGGGAACTCGGGAAAGCTAGTCCATAATCACCGGATGATTCGTGTGTCGGTTGTTGTATTTCGTGTGCGGTGGCGCCATTCTGCTTAGGCACGATCCTCTCCTCTGTATAGGGCTCTTATTCGAGATCTACAGGAAAAGCCGCTCGGGCGATGGGCCGGGCGGCTCTCATGGTTCATTTTGCTGGCAACATGCCGCGCTTCCTACGCCGGTGTCAGCCGGATCAGGTTCCAAGGGACTTTCTCAACCCCGTTTAGGGTACCCCTGACGGTAGAATAAAAGATAGGGGATGGGTCTCCTGCGAGCAATTTACACGGGTCGTTGCCGGTTAAGCGGACCTCTGATACCATGTCGTTCTTGTTCCACCCTCCATGGACCAGACCAATGACGAGCTCACGCGCAGCCCTGCTCACGTTCTTCCTGACCCTCGTTGCCACTCCGGTGGCGTCCCTGTCGGCCGCTCAAGAAAAGCGACCTTTGGACCACGCGGATTTCGATAGATGGAATCGCATCCAGAATAACATCGTCTCGGCCGACGGCCGCTGGCTCGCATACCGACTCGTGCCCGGAGACGGCGATGCGACCATGATCGTACGCGGCTTGAACGATGATCGCTCCCTCACGATCGAGCGTGGCGCGCAGCCGGCGTTCACCAGCGATACGCGCTACCTGATCGCCCTGGTCGAGCCGATGGAAGAAGCGGTCGACACCGGCCGGGAGGCCGAAGGCGGCAAAGGGTACGACGAAGACACTCAGGCTCACGACTCACTGGTAGTCGTCGACCTTTCCGACCTATCTGTGACCCGGATGGCGAACGTGGACTCGTTCCGACTTCCGGAAGACGACGGCAGTTGGATGGCCTACCTACTTGAGGCTGACGACGACGAAAAGGAAGACGAAACTTCCGAGGAGCCAGCCGCAGAGGAGGAGGAGGACGAAGAGAAGGACGCGGAGGCACCCCGCACCGACGATGGCACGACACTCGTTGCTCGGACACTCGATTCCGGAATCGAGTGGCGCTTCGAGTTGGTGGCGGAGTACGCGTTTGCCGCTGACGGTTCGGCCCTCTACTACACGGCCTCGGGCGACGACGGCGCCTCAGACGGGGTCTTCCGCGTTCATCAGAGCGGGGTGTCCGCGGCTGTGAGCACCGGCAAAGGGCGTTACGTCGAGCTCGCGGTGTCCGATAACGGGACCGCAGCGTTCCTCACGGACCGGGACGACCGCGCGGACGACGCTCCGGACTTCGCGCTTTACGTTGCGACTGACGGAGAGGCTACGAGGCACGCGAGCCTTGGTACTGCCGGTCTGCCCAGCGGGTGGACTCCGAGCGACAACGGCAGCGTCTCCTTCTCGGAGTCCGGCCAACGGGTGTTTTTTGGCACGACTTATGCGCCCGAGCCCGAACCCGAGGACGAGACCCCAGAGGACGAACGGGTCGTGGTCGACATCTGGAACTGGAAGGACCCGTTCCTGCAGCCCATGCAGTTGCTTCAGCAGTCTCAGGAGGAGGATCGTACCTACCAGGCGGTTCTGGACCTGAAAAGCGGTCGCGTCATTCAGCTCGCCACCGAGAGCATGCCGTCTGTCACGGTCGCCGGACGTGGCGACGGGACGGTCGCGCTTGGCTCCAGCAACCTTGCGTACCGCCAGTTGGTTTCGTGGGATGGACGCTACTCCGATCTGTACTTGGTCGACGTCGAAGACGGCGCGACGCGTCAGATTGCGGAGATGGAGCGTGGCTCTGCGAGCCTTTCTCCTGGCGGCAAGTACGTGACTTGGTGGGACGGTTTCGAAATGGCGTGGTTCGCGGTCGATGTCGAAAGCGGTGAGAAGAGGAACATCACGGAGAACCTCGGCGTGCCGGTCCACGACCTCTACTCCGATCGGCCGGACGCCTTAAGCTCGTACGGCTCGGCGGGTTGGATCTCAGGTGACGAAGCATTCATCGTATACGATCGTTTCGATGCCTGGGCGTTGGACCCGACGGGGCGTGCCACGCCGCGCAACTTGACTGAGGGCGTGGGCCGGAAGTCCGATGTTCGCTTCCGCGTGATCGATGTAGACCCGGATGATCCCTACGTGCCGAGCGACTCAGAAGTTTACCTGACCTCCTTCCACTTGTATACGAAGGCGAGCGGCGTATACCGGGACCGCTTCGACGGAAACGCTGTCCCTCAGAAGCTCGTGATGGACGACGTGCGCTTCTCGGCTATCCGCAAGGCCAAGTCCGCTGATGTGATCCTCTATGAGCGATCGACCTTCCAGGAGTTTCCGGACGTTTGGGTGGCTAATGCCGACTTCGGAGACGCACGGAAGATCACCGACGCCAATCCTCACCAGGACGAATACCTGTGGGGCACCGCCGAGCTCGTCGAGTGGACTTCGAACGACGGCATCCCGTTGCAGGGCATCCTCTATAAGCCTGAGGACTTCGACGTGTCGAAGGAGTACCCGATGATGGTGTACTTCTACGAGCGCAACTCGGACGGATTGCACTCCTACACAGTGCCTGCGGCCGGCAGCTCGTCGATCAATCGTAGCTTCTACGTCAGCCGTGGGTATCTGCTCTTCGTGCCGGACATCCCATACGCGACCGGGTACCCGGGCGAGAGCGCTCTCGATGCGGTCGTGCCCGGTGTTCTGGAACTGCTCGATCAGGGCTTCGTCGATCGCGACAAGATCGGTGTGCAGGGGCACTCTTGGGGTGGCTACCAGATCGCGTACATGTTGACGCGTACAGACCTGTTCGCGGCTGCAGAGGCGGGGGCTCCCGTAGCGAACATGATCAGCGCGTACGGCGGAATCCGCTGGGGTTCAGGGAGGAGCCGTATGGTCCAATACGAGCACGGACAGAGCCGTATTGGCGGATCCCTGTGGGAGAAACCGCTGCGCTTCATCGAGAACTCGCCGATCTTCACGGCAGACAAAATCAAGACTCCGCTTCTCATGATGCACAACGATGAGGACACTGCCGTGCCGTGGGAGCAGGGCATCGAGCTCTTCGTGGCCCTCAGACGACTCGGTCAACCTGCGTGGTTGCTCAACTACAACGGCGAGCTGCACGGGCTACAAAAATCCCAGAACCAGCGAGACTGGGCGATGCGCATGCAGCAGTTCTTCGACCACTACCTGATGGATGCGCCTGCGCCTGTCTGGATGGATGAGGGTGTGCCAGCCATCCTGAAGGGCAAGGATCTCGGGCTGGCAATCACGCAGAAGCGCGGTATCTCCGAGCAAGACGGAGATGGGCGCTAAGCCCAGGGGTGGAGCAATGTCGACCGATCGCAGAGATTTCCTGAGGCTCACAGCGGCCACCGCAGGCACGCTGGCGCTGGGAATCACCCCCTGGGCACTCGCGACCTCACACGTTCGGCGCCCGGCCCTGCCCCATGCGCGCAGGGCAGGGCTCCTCGCGGTGGATCACGATCCGTAAGGGTCGGCCCCTCAGTTGCGGGACCCGAGAATCATATTCAGCTCGCTAGTGATTTCATCCAATTCACCGCGGAGCACCTGGTGCCGAGCGATTGCGTCACGCCCGATCTTCATGTCGACTCGGGCGGTCATCCCGCGGAGGTACGTAATGTGATCACGCAACCCCGGGCTGCTGTAGCGGATTGGCGCGGTGATGAGTTTCTCCGCGATCTGTGCAATGCGAAGTTGCAAACCGGCGTCGCCACTCTCCTGCGCGGCCCGGACCCGCTCGATCAGCGCGTCCACCTCGGCCACCATTGCGTTCATCTTCGTGTTGTGCTCGTACTGCTCACGGAGGTCGGCGACGGTCACACCGCCAGCTTCGACGCGCGGGTCGATGAGGACATTGAACCGCTGAGTCTGAGACTCACCGCCCACGCTCAGTCGAGCCTGATATTGTCCGGGCGGTACGGATAGCCCTTCCGTGTCCCGAACGTTCCACACCATTCGGTTGAATCCCGGTTTGGTTGTCACGGACGATGGGGTCGTGCCGCCGCCGCCGCGGCCAGCGCTTTCGGGTGGTGCACTGCTGCTGTAGGAGTTGATCATGCTTCCGGCCTGGTTGAGGATGTCGAGTGTCACTGTGCCGGAAGCAAGTGTGGGTAGATAATAGTCGATGTTAGGTCCGAGGAGATGAGCTGCCGTCGGAGTACGATAGCCGTCCCTCGGTGCGAACAGCTGGACTTCTGCGAGTCTCGTCTGAGGCGTGATCTGATGTAGCGCCGACACGTTGTCGAGAATCCATATCGCGCGACCCTGCGTCGCGATCACCAGGTCCTTGTTCTTCACCTGTATGTCGTTGATCGGCACGTTGGCCATGTTTAGTTGGAAGGGTTGCCAGTTCCCTCCATTGTCGAACGAGATGAAGAGGCCGAATTCCGTGCCGGCATAGAGCAAGCCCTCCCGGTCCGGATCCTCACGCACGACTCTCGTGGGCCAGTCCTCCGGGATCCCGTTGTCACCGGTCGTGAGGCGCGTCCAGCTCTGCCCGTAGTCGTCGGTCCGGTAGATGTAGGGTGCGTAGTCGCCGAGCAGGTACCGGTAGACCGCATAGTACGCTGAGCCTGGCCGGTGCGGTGAGGCGTCGATCCACGCCACGCGGCCACCCTCGGGAAGGTCCGGTGGCGTGATGTCCGTCCAAGTCTCAGTTTCGGGTCGGATGATGTGGAACGGGCCATCGTTGGCGCCGGTCCAGATGACGCCGGCCTGATGAGGCGACTCCTCGATGGCGTAGAGCGTGCTGTAGAACTCCTCACCCGTGACGTCCCGCGTGATCGGCCCTCCACTGGCGCCCTGGCCATGCGGAGGGAAGGCGGTCAGATCCGGGGACATCGTCTCCCAGGTGACACCCATGTCGCTCGAGCGGTGGACGTGCTGCGAGCCGTAGTAGATGAGGTTGGGATCGTGCGGCGACAACTCCATCGGTGACACGCGCTGGAAGCGCAGAATCAGGTCACGGCCCGCATTGCCGTAGAGCGACTGTGCACCGACCCAATACGGCTTCGACTGGCCCGTATCCCGGTCCTGAACGGCGAACTGACCCTTGCAAGACCCATAGACGACGTTCGGGTAGATCGGATGTGGCACGACCGGGCCCGTTTCACACCCGGGGCCGGACCACCAGTCGACGTTCCGCTGTCCCCCGTCGGCAACGCTCGAGATAATGTGTGTGCCGTCGTCCTGCTGAGCGGCATACAGTCGATACGGAAACCGGTCGTCGGTGTGAATTCCGTAGATCTCCGAGGTTGGTTGGTTGTACTGAGTGGACCAGGTCTGGCCGCCGTCGTACGAAACGTTGGCGCCGCCGTCGTTCGCCTGGATCATCGTGTTTCCGTCATTCGGGCTGACCCAGATGTCGTGGTTGTCACCATGGGGCGTCGACATCCTGGTCAGCGATCGACCGGCGTCCGTCGACCTCCAGAAACCCTCCGCGCCAGTATAGACGACGTCGGCGTCCGTGGGGTCAGTGCCCAGCGTCGTGTAGTAGAAGGGCCGCTGGATCATGGCACCGTCGTCATTCACCAGCATCCAACTCTGACCCGCGTCGTCGGAGCGATACAGCCCTCCTCCAGGCTTGGCCTCGACCAGCGCATAGATGCGATCGGGATTCGCGGCGGTCACCCCCATGTTCGCCTTGCCGATCAACTCGTTGGGCAAGCCGTTCATGATGTGGTCGAAGCTCTCGCCGCCATCGGTGCTCCTATAGAAGCCACCTTCTCGTGAGCCACTGATGATGGTCCACGGCTTACGCTCGATGCGGTTCATCCACGCATAGACGACGCTCGGATTACCAGGCTGGATCTCCACGTCCATCGCACCAGTGCTGTCCGAAACGAAGAGCGTGTTGCGCCACGTCTCACCGCCGTCGGTCGTCTTATAGATACCGCGTTCAGAGGTTGGCTTGAATATGTCACCGTTCGCGGCGACCCAGACCGTCTTGGGATCGGTGGGGTGAATTCTCACCGCTCCGATCTGCCCCACGTCGTAGAGACCGGCGAACGACCACGTTTCACCGCCGTCCACCGTCTTGTACACGCCACGTCCGGTGGAGACGTTGCTGCGCACGCCATCCGAGCCCGTGCCGTAGTAGATGACGTCGGGGTCGGAGTCGGCGACCGCAATCGAGCCACTTGAGCCCACCGGCACCTTCCCTTCGGTGATCGGCTCCCAGTTCTCGCCCCCGTCGGTGGTCCGCCAAAGACCGCCCGAAGCGACACCCATATAGAAGGTCCGAGGCTGGGACGGTACGCCGGTTACCGTGGTAACACGTCCACCCTGGAGCGGACCCACCTGACGGTATCGCATCCCCTCGAAGAAGGAGGGATTGACCTCACTCATCATCGGTGCGCTTTGCGCGGACACGGAGGTTGGCACGCACATAAGCACAAGTGCAGCCAAGGTTACAGAAGCTCTCTCGTACATATGCCAGCTCCAATTTGGGGAATTCGGTTCACGCCGCCACAAAGAGTCCAGTAGCATACATGAGGAGCAACCCTACTACCAGCCCGGCAGCGTTTAGCGGGCCTGTAAAGCCCCCATGGCCATCTGACCTAAGCGTCTTACCCAAGACCAGAATGACCTGGATGATCGCACCGGCGCCGATTGCGAGAAATAGCACACTCGCGATGGGCGAGTAGGAGAAGCCCCCGATCCAGGTGCCGAAGATCGTGGGGACGCCCGCGACAAGACCGAGCGTCACCAAGGTGGTTAGTGAAGGCCGGGAACGGGCAAGCGGGGTCACGATTCCAAGGCCTTCCGTGGTATTGTGGAGTAAGAACCCAAAGACAAGCCCGGTTCCCAACGAGACTTCGCCGGCCGCGTAAGCCGATCCGATCGCAAGACCTTCCCCCATATTGTGGAGACCGATCGCGGAAGCGATCAGAACCGCCACCCCGATCGGGCCGGTGAAGCTATTTTCCCCATGGCGTGTACGCTCCAAAGCGTGGATAGCTAGAGGCGTTGCCGTTACACCCAAAACTATGAGACCAAGGCCCTGGAACGCCGACGCGACCCGATCGGTCAGCCCGAATGCTCCTTCGAGGCTATCGACTGCCAAGAAAAGGAGGATGCCGACCGTCAAGCTGAGGAAGAAGTCCACCCAACGACGCCCGATCCCTGAGAGAAACGGAAGCCAGAGCAGCCCCAGGAAGACCGGGATGACTCCGACATAAATGCCAAGAAGGGCGAATGTGAGGACGTATTTTTGAGTGACCTGGGGAGATTGTGTGGCAACCGCTACGTCCTCTGTGAACGTTGTCCCGCTGGAACTCACGACGGTAATCACGAGAGGGTCACCGTCGACCCACGGATAAGGAACGTCAACGACAGCATTTCCGAGTCGACCGATCTCTCGATCGGGTGTGACCGAATGCTCCCAGAACGCCTCATCTACCATTATCTGAGCAACCGTCAAGGGTTCTGGGCCACCGTTAACTAGGTGGACACGGACTAGCCCGGGTTCGGGGAAGGCCACCCGTTCGAAGGTGAGCTCTTCTATAGGTGGAAAAGCTGCCCTAAAGACGCCGACCGGACCTAAACGGATGAACAAGGTCAAAAACACGACCAACAGGACGAGTGGAGCTAGACCCTTTGCCACGAGGAGCACCCGTCCCGGGGTGTTGTGCGTCATACGACGGCCCTCGGTTTTACGTCGAAGATTCCCATCCAGCCGAGCTCAGCGAACTCACTCTGATGAGCGTGAAACATGTATTTCCCGGGATGGTCATAGGTGAATTCTAAGATCGCACGCTCACCTTGGCACAGCATCACCGTATCCGTCCATTCATGGTGCTCGAGATTCGTCCCAGTCCGATACAGACGGAAGAAGTTGCCGTGCATGTGTAGCGAATTTAGGAGATCGAACTCCGTCATGTTCGCGAGGTAGAGACGCACCAGTTCGCCTTGTTCGATTTCGATCGGGTGCTTTTGGTAGTGGAAGGCCACTGTATTGACCGCATAAACTTCGTTGTCGCTGTCGAAGTTGGTGTCGAACCCATTCATCACCATCACCATCTCATTGGCCTTGGGTCGCTCTTCTCTAGGGTCGATTATGAATGCACCGTAGAGTCCTTTGTGGATGTGACGCTTGAGTGGGATGGCATGGCAATGGTACAGGTGAAATCCCATCGGTGCGGCGTCAAACTCGTAAATAAAGGTCCCGCCTGGCTGAACTACCTCGAAGACTCCATCCATATCTGCGGGGTGTGTCCCGTGGAAGTGAATGGTGTGGGGATGGCTACCTGCGTTGACGAAGTTCACCTTGAGCCGGTCACCTTCTGTACAACGGATGGTAGGTCCCGGAACCGTTCCATTGTAGGTCCACGCAGCAAAGTAGACTCTCGGAGCGACTTCGATTTCCCGATCTGTGGCGATGATCTCGTACTCGCGAAGGACTTGGCCGCTGGGAAGCGTAGAGACTGTACCGTAGTCGAATTCCTTGAGGAAAGCAGTGGGGTTGAATCCATCCGAAGCCACGTCACCTGTAGCTCCGGCTAGTGAAGGATGGTGCGCTGCTCGAGATGCTGTTGATATTGATTCAATATGCTTGGACCTCCCTGCGGCTAAAGCGCTTGATCCAGCCGCGAGACCCACGGCCCCAACGACGCCGGATCGGAGTAAGTGCCGTCGAGACATCGGAATCGTATCTTCCTTGTCTACCGTGTTGCTGTCCGGCTGATGAGAGTTCTTATCGTGGGTCTCTTCCGGCATAACGAACCTTGGTTGAGGCTGTCCAAATATGAATATTAGGTGAGCCTAAATGTGCTTGGCCGTGCAATCCTGTCAAGCGTCTTATTGAAAGTCTAGCCATTCGTAGTAGACTCGGGCGGGGCAATCACTCTTTCTTAGGATGCCATGCGCTTCGGGGTGGAACGTCGGAGGACCTGTTGATTGGAATTGTCGGAGGGGGCATTTCTGGTCTCGTGCTGGCGTATGAGCTTGTCGTTCTTGGGGCCGATGTTATTCTCTGGGAGGCCAAGAGCCAGGCAGGAGGTGTCCTTTGGTCTGAGCGAAAGGAGGGCCTTGTGCTCGAGTTGGGCCCACAAAGAGCTCGGCTCTCTCCGGGATTCCGTAACCTCGTCTCAGATCTTGGCTTAACGGACGAGTTGGTAACTGCAGATACGGATCTCCCTCTGTTTGTATACTGTCGGGGTCAGCTTCGACAGGCTCCGCTTTCTCTTCGTCAGGCTTTTGCTACGGACTTGTTGCCTTGGTCGAGCAAGGTACGGATCTTGGCTGAGCCACTCACTGCAGGTCTGAGGCACGACGAAACCGTCGGTCTGTTTTTGCGAAGAAAGTTTGGGAGGACCGCATATAGTCGTCTACTCGGCCCCCTATACGGAGGGCTATATGGTTCGGACCCCGATCGTATGCCGGCCAGATATGCGTTGACTCAGACCCTCGCGCATCTAGGTGTACAACGGAGCATCCTTTTTCGAATGCTAAGGGGCGCCGGTGAGGTTTCTGCGGCACCCCCTTGCTCATTTCGAGAAGGACTCAGCGCACTTCCCCGAGCTTTACACCGAGGGTTAGCGGAACGTGTGCGACTTGGCTCTCCAGTTTCAGCCGTCCAGAAAAATGCTAACGGATGGGAGATCGCGGTGGGGGACGGCAGCGAGCGAGTGGATGAGGTAGTACTGGCATGTCCGGCTGACGCGGCGGCCCGTATTCTGGAAGTGGAATACCCTCAACAAGCGTCAGCGCTCGCGAGCCTAAACTACAATCCTTTAGCGCTGGTGCACATGCGATCCGAGGCTTCATTGCGGGGCCTCGGCTATCAGGTAGCGCTCGGAGAAGCCCTCGAGACGAGGGGCGTGACTTGGAATCACAGTCTTTTCGATCGCCCTGGGCTCTACACAGCATACCTCGGAGGCATGAAAAATCCTGACTTTCCGAGTTTGGCGGACGACATAATTGGTGCGATAGCGTGCGAAGAGTTCCGAGTGGTGACAGGGTATTCGGCGGAGACCCTTATGGTGTCAAGAACGAGGATGCCTGCGTGGGACACGAGTTGGGACGCTTTACGGAAGTTTGATCTGCCGCCCGGACTGTCCATCTGCTCTAACTATTTTACTCGGCCAGGCATTCTGGGCCGAGTCCAAGATGCGAAGCGGTTAGCACGGAGCCTGGCTGAGACTTCTGGTTTACCGGCTCCGATCGAGAGTTAGAGGGAACGGGTGCAAGGCGCTCCCCTTAATCTGCAGCGTTGAGGCAGAAGGTGGTCGGTGTCGGGCGACAGAGACAACGTCGCAGCCCTAGTTCGCCCATGATGGGCTCCGTTCTGAGGACGTCCTCGACTAGGTCTGCCAAGAGAACTGCGAACCGCGGATGATCGTGGGGGATGGGGACCCGGTGGAACTCGAGCCCTGACGATTCAGCCAGTTCTCTGAGGTCACCGTCGAGCTCGGCGAGGGTCTCGGATTGCTCATGCATGAAGCTGATCGCTTCGACCACGACGCGGGAGGCTTCGAGATTCTGGACCACATCCTCGATCGAGGGGGATGTCCATTCGATATCTCTATTCGTGTGGTTCTGATATCCAAGTAGATAGTCCGTGGTCCCCAGCGCTCGGGCAACCATCCTGCATGTCTCATGGACGTACTCCTCATACCTGGGACCGCTCTTTAGGTATTTTGTTGGTGTGCCATGGGCTGAGAACACGAGTTTGGTATCGATGGCGTGAAGCTCGATGCCCTCCCTCTTCGCAAAATCGAGAATGTTGTCCGCGCGAAACCGAATATAGTCTGGGTGTCTGTGCCAACCGGTGATCTCTCGGAGGGTTATAGTCCGCGGAAGCTCCTCCAAAGCCTTTTGAGTGTCGTCCAAAGCGGCTATGGTAGTCGACAGCCCGCAGAGAGGATAAACAGGGAGAGCTACGAGCTGTTCCACGCCGTCCGACTCGGCTTCCGCTACCACAGCCTTAATGAACGGTTCTGTGAATTGATTTCCTGAGTAGCACTTCACCTGGACCCCTCTGCGTCGGAGAGCGAGCTCCAGCATTTGGGCTTGCTTCTGGGCCTGCCGGTTCAGAGGGGAGCCGCCGATCTTATCGTAGTCCTTGATCAGTCCGGGTGCTCGATCCTTAGCTAGCTTTTGCGCCCGATTCAGGCTGTCCTTACCCGGCTCCAACGAAGCGTTCCGAGCAAAGATGCGTTCCAGAAACGGAACAACCTCCTCGAGCGTGGAGGTCTCCGGTTCTCCGAAGCTCAGAACCAAAACTCCGGTCTTCATTGACGGGTCACGTCAGAGCTGATCACTCCACCCACTCAACTACCGGGCTGCCGGGAAAGCGCTTTATAATACTCTTCCACTAATCGGCGGAAGCCTGTCGGGACCTCGTCAGAGCCGGACAAGAAGACTCGGTCACTATCTGCCCCCTCCGATTCGCGACGGAGCCCGAATTCGAGCTGCTTCAGTCCTTCGATAATTTGTGACTGTAGTCTCGCCACCTCTGCTACATCCTCATAGACCCGATCGCGATCTAGCGCGCGGAGGGCGGCCACCACGTCATTGAGTTGCTGGGTATTAAGATCCTCTTCTTGGAGAAGGCCTTGGAGGTCGAGGGCCTCCTGAATGCGTTCTTGCACCTCACGCCGGAATTGACGGATATCCCCGGGTGAGAACTCTTCTGGTCGCGAATCGACATCTCCTCCTCTTGGAGATCCGACACCGGTGCGGTCTAAGCCTCTTTGACCGACTCCGTCCTGGCCTCCGGCCTGACGACCCTGCTGCGCTCCCTCACCCTGCTGCGCTCCCTCACCACGGTCTCCACGCTCCCCGAGGCGGCGGGAGAGCGACTCGACCCCCCGGGTCAGGTCCCTTGCCCTGTCGAGTGCCTCTGCCCGGCGATCTTCCTCAGATTCGCCCACCGCTCCCACGGCGCCCTCTAGGCGCTGCTGAAGCTCATCGACTGCCCGGGTCGTTTCCGCTTCGAACTGTTTCGTATAGTCCTGATCTCGTGTGCCGATGAGACCTCTAGAATATCGGACGCGCTCCTTGAGTTTGTTGTCTCTTATCGAGTTGGCTGCTTCCTTGAGACGGTCAGACGCCGCCCGCTGATCTGAGCGAGCATCGCTAGAAAGTCTGTCGATCTGGCTCTCGAGATCTGCCAACTCCTCTGCCATCGCTTCTTTCCGTTCGAACAAACGCCTTGCGGCAGCTCTGATATCTCCGCCATCCTCATCCCCTAGACGGGCCATCTGGTCTTGGATTTCGCGTTGTTCGCTTGCCAGATCTTGCGTTCGTTGAAGGGCTTCCTCGGCATCTTCACTCAGCCGGTCCACTCGGTCACGTGCCAGTCGACGACGGGCCTCTTCGAGCCGGTCAAGCGCCGAGTTCGCGTCTGCCGATCCCGAGCTACTGCCATTCGAGGCCGCAGAGCGACGCATGTCATCGGCCGCGTCCCGTATTTCCCTCGCGGCTTCCATCAGCTGTTGGTCGTTGATCTCGCGGGCTAGCCGCTCCAGCTGTCGAGCCGCTTCCTCTGTTTCGTCAGCAAGTTGTCGTTGACTTCGGCTAGCAGTTCCTCCCGCACTCCCCTGCTGAGCTGCAGCACGTCTCTGCCGCTCGGCCTCTTGCTGCTGTCGCCGTGCAAGCTCCTTCAAGCGCTCCAAGGTTTCGTCAAGCTCCTCTGCGGCCTCCCGGCGTTCTCCACGCTGAACTGTCTCGTACTGATTCTTGAGCTTATCGAGCTCGAGCTCGAAGAGATCGGCGAGATCGTCCGCCGATGCACCACCGCCCCCCGCACCTCCTTGATTCCCTCCCTGGGAGACTACGGCCTCATATGATTCCTCAGCCTTCTGGAGATTTAGCAACGCTCTTTGTTCTGGTGGAATGGCCGACTTCGGGTCTCCCTTGCCCAGTCCCACTTCAGCAGCCTTCATCTCATCCACGGCCTTAGGGAGAAGTTCGGCGATGCGCTGGAACTGGGGGTCGGACGCCATTCCCCGAGAAAGCAAACGCTGCAACAGTCCTTCCACTTGCTGTCGGACTCGGGCCTGAGCCAACCGCACACTCACTAGGTTTTCTTGGAATTCTTCTTCGCCGTAGACCTCTCGGTCTCGTAACATGTTGAACGTTGCGGCGACAACCTGTTTTTGAAGCTCGGAGAGACCTTCGTCGGCGGGGCCTCCTCCTCCTCCTCCTCCTCCTCCTCCAGCTTGCTCACCCTGTCGGTAGTCGATCCGGAATGGACGGATCTGGACGAAATAGATGTCGCTGGTGACGGTGCGACTATCGGCTGCACGGTTATTGTCATTCACTTGTGCGTAATAAGAAATAAGATCGCCCGGTTCGAGGCCGAACTCTTCGAGGAAGAGGGTGTGTCCCGCCGTCACCTCAGGGGTTGCTCGGCCGTCGAAAATGCTAACCGTATCCTCGGGACCTCCATTAGCTGAGTAGATGAGGCGCAACTCCGAAATGCCGAAGTCGTCGTCCGCTTTCGCCTCGAGAAATAGCTCCTCAATGGGGCTGGCTCGGGTGTCCCGGCCTGGCTTCGAGAGCGATACTGAGGGCGGCTGATCTGTGAGGACATCGATCGTGTATTGGGGTGAGGCAGGCACGAGTTCGCCGTCGGCACGCTCCAGCTCGATTTGGTAGTAACTCTCGGTTCGAACCGTCAAGCTGCCGGTCCATGTGCCATCGGCTCCGGCGACGAGCTCCACTGGCTGCGAGTCCACCAGGAGACGTCCGCCGGGCGTGAGCATCGTGGGGAAAACCCTCAACCGCACGGTTGTGCCTCTCAGGGCGGCGATATCGCCGCCCGCCTCCACGGTTCGCGGAGGAAGTCCAGTATAGGAAGGAAAATGATATTCGAGCTCAAGGCGGTCCACGTAAGGGAGATCCGCCACCTCGATCTGATACGTTTCGGAGCGGATACCTGCGGACTCAATGAAATACTCAGTATTCTCATCCACGCTGAGCATTAGGAGTTCAAAGCCGTCCATCCCATCCGGGAGCATGGATAGTCTGTCGAATGTTCCTGACGACTCGGATTTGAAGAAAATCTGAACGTCTTCGTTCTCGAACCCCCTGAGTTGGGCGGTTACCATCAGATCGAAACCGCGAGCTATGGTCACGTCTCCGGGAGCCACAAGGAGTGAGTAGGGGTTAACCGCCAACGCATCTCGAGTAGGGAAGAGAAGAGCTGACGCTCCGTGCTTGAGTTGAGGGGGGGCCAAGAAGAATAGGATACAAGTGGCGAACACGACGCTTGCAAGTGCTCCCGAAGCTCGGTAGAGACCCTTCTGCTCGATCTTCCGACCGTAAGCCACGTCCCGGGATCTACGGAGAGCGTTCTCCACGAGTTTCTCTTCGAGGGCCACGGAAGTAATGCTTCCAACCTCCCTAGTCTCGATCGCTGCCAAGACGGCTGCTTCCAGAGAGGGCTCGTTTTCCTCTAGGTAAAGTGCCGCTTGTTCGTCCGAAACTTTCCGGGTGAGGGGCCAGACGAAAAAGCAAGCTGTGAGACCCACGGCAACGACCCATAGGATGACGCGGAATGATACGACTGAAGAAGCACTGAATCGGAAAAACTCTAGCCCATAGACTGATGCAAGGAACACACCTAGGCTGACGGCGAGCACGGTTGCTGCACCACGGACGGCGATCCGAGTGCGCCAACGCTTTCGGATGAGACGTACCATACGGAGGACTTCGGACTGGCGGTTTGCCTTAGAGGTTAAGCGGTGCATACTCCCTCCTGTCCTCAGATGTCCTTGCCGTCGCTCTTGAAAGCCAGTTCGACACAGCGGTCTCGGCCAAGAGCAAGATCAGTGCCCCTGTTATAAGAAGCCTCCAGAGGGCCTGCCGGCGCTCCTGGTCCCTTTCCTGAACCTCCCGCGCTAGAAGGCCATCCGGTCGTCCCACATCGGTCATCAATTCTCGTGGAGAGATTGCTCCCGCAAGCTCCGCGGGATCCATTACTTCCAGATCAGATTCTGTCACGTCGACATTCACTGCCACGGTGAAAGCCCTGTCGGGGTTGGCCCCCGGTGGGCGCACTTCGTAAAAGCCCTGTTCGCTCAACTCCAAGAAACGAGGTCCGGTAGTCACCGGCAAGGAGATGCTCGCACCCTTCGGGGTGATTGCCACCTGCTCTACATCGTCCGCTAACTCTAATTCCCGATTCACCACGAACGCCATTCCGTCAGGATCGGCAATATCGAGGACCTGTCCGGTCGTGAACCAGGGCACTCGCTCTCTATCTCCTCCGAGGTGCCGCGCGAGCTGATGGACGAACGGTAGAAAGACAGGCTGGACTACTAGGTCGTTCCAGAAGGCGTCCATCGTGCTGGTCCACACCAACACGTAGCCTTGGCCTAGGCGTCGCTCGGCAAGAGCCACTGATCCATCATCAAAGCGAGCGAGAACACGGCTTTCGGGACCAACTGTAAGAACTCTGGAGCGGAAAAATCGGGCTCGCGCGAAGTCTCCGCCCCTGGGTCCGCCGAAGAGCTCGAAGACGGGATGGGTGTAGTCGAGAAACCCGAGTCTGGCAGCACCTCGCGTGTGATCTTCAGCAAGTCCGAACCGTCCGGGCATTATGCCTTCGAGGCCCCCCTGCCACGAGCTTCGCTCACCGAGCACCACCAGGAGTCCACCACCTTCTTCTACGAATCGGCGCAGAAGATCAAAGGTGCCTCCCTGGGGGAGGCGTGTATCGTTCAATACGATTACCGCCGCAGCTTCGAGGTCGGTTTCCGAAATTGATATGGATCGCCTGATTTCAACTTGGAATTCCGATTCCTCGCTGATTTCCAGCGCTCGCTGGATATAGAGACTCGCGTCGGGACGAGCGTTGCCACCCTCGAGGATGAGAGTGCGCAGAGCTCTACCAGGAGAGAGGACAAAGTGTAGTTGGTTGTCCTGCGGTAGTACGTCGGCTTCCAGTCTAATGGCCCCTCGAGTGTATGCCTCTCCCAGGGTAAATGGCTCGAATGTGACCGATGCAGATCCGGTAGGATCCAATTGGACCATTTGGCTTTGAACATTCTGGCCATCCAATTCCAAGACAATCGACTGCTGTATCGGCTCAACCCCTTGGCGGCGGGTTATTCGTGCGGTAGCGGTCATGCGCTCCCGACCCGAAAAGAAATCCCGCCGCAGGGTGACGGCTGTGATAGTAGAGTTCGCGATAGGTTCATCAGAGATTTCAATCGGCGTAATCTGGGTCCCAGCCGGGAACGTGACTCCCTCGTCCCCGGACCAGCCGGAGCGTTGATAGTCGCTGACGATCACGACTTCGCGGTTAGGGAGCTCGGAGTCCTCTAGAATTGTCTGGGCGAGCTTCAGCGCGGGACCGTAGCGCGTCACCTCATCGCTCACCACTGCTGTGTCGATTGCGTTTAGAAGGCGCTGTTGATCCGAGCTCGATTGGAAAACGGCGTCCGCCCCTCTCCCCAGGAACACGAGGCTGGCGCGATCCGAAGGGCCAAGCGATTGTGCCACTCGTCTCACCTCTTCCTTCGCCCTTTCCCAACGATCGCTGAGCCCCATGGAGTAGGAGCGATCCACCACGACCACGATCTCGCGAGGACCGAGCGTTGAACCAACAGCTATTTCAGCATTTTGAAAGAAAGGACGGGCGAAGGCCACAACGAGGAGTACGAGAGCGAATGCGCGGATGGTTAGCAACAGCCAGTGATGAATCTTACGACGTTGAACTGAGCGAAATGGGATTCTTCGCAGAAACATTAGGGAGGGAAACGGGACCACGTTGCGACGCTGCTTCTGTGTCAAGTGAACGAGGATTGGTACGACAAGCCCGGCGAGACCAAGAAGAAAAAGGGGAGCGAGGAGACCCATCAGCGGACCCTGGTCACTTTTTCACGGAGCGAAAGGTAGTGGAACAATGCATAGTCCAGGGGCTTTGACGTGTCGAGTAGCGTATAGTCGATCTGACTCCCTGTGAAGAGACGACTTAGCTCGCTGGTATGGTTTTGGATGAGTGCACGGTAGTCGTCGGCGAGCTCGTCTGGAACGATCGGTATCATCGTATCGCTCTCAAGATCCTGAAAACTGGCGGGAGTCCTATATGTGAACCCCAGCTCCTCTGGATCGAGAACGTGAAAGACTATGACATCGTGGCCCCTCGACCGTAAGTGGCGCACCGAGTCGATCACCTCCTGCGGTTCCTCGTAGAAGTCTGATAGGAGAAGGATGATCCCGCGGTGATTGAGCGTCTCACCCAGACGCCGTAGAGGATCACGCAGGCTTCCCGGCCGACCCGGCTTGACACGTGCCAGCGTGTGGAGAATAAGCTCCAAGTGTCGAGTCGATGGCGGCACGTACTCCACGATCGTGTGGTCGAAGGTCACTATGCCGACTCGGTCACGCTGTTTCTGCGAGAAGTACGCGAGAGAAGCAGCGAGATAGCGGGCGTAGTCGAGCTTATTGGCAGAATGAGTTCCGAAGCTCATGGATTTAGAAACGTCCAGGACAACCATAAAGTTCGCGCTGGTTTCCGCCTCGAACTGCTTGACATAAAACCGGTCGGTACGCGCGAAGAGCCGCCAGTCCACCCTTCGGATGTCGTCGCCCGGCATATAGGCTCTGTGCTCAGCAAAGTCCAAGGACAAGCCCAGGTGCGGTGACCGGTGCAGACCGTGCAAGAAACCGTCAACCACGGTTCGAGCCAGCAGCTCCAGATTGTTGATCCTGCTAAGAACCACCGGATCCAAGAACTGGGCTGCTCCACTGCTGAATGCTGAGCGCTCCCGGATCGCCATCGATCTCAGAGGCCCGAGCTGGGTACGGGAACCGCCTCGAGAAGTTGATCGACGAGCTGACCCGTATCGATGCCCTCCGATTCAGCGTGAAAGTTCGTGAGGATCCTGTGCCGCATGACCGGATGGGCCAGCGCACGGATGTCCTCGAAGCTCACGTTGTAGCGACCATTGGTCAGAGCACGGGCCTTCCCGCCGAGAATCAGGTACTGTGCCGCCCGAACGCTGGCACCGAACGAGATCCACTTTGTCACAAACTCGGGAGAGTCTCCGTTTCGACTCGGGCGTGTCGCTCGCACAAGACTTACAGCGTAGCGAAGCACGGCATCCGGTACCGGAACCTTTCTTACGAGTTGTTGGAAGGCTACCAGGTCTGGGCCCGTGACGGCGTTGCTGAACTCCGGGTTCTGGATTCCGGTTGTAGTCCGGACCACGCCCAATTCTTCGTCCTCCGCGAGGTGGTCCATGAGAATCTTGAACATGAATCGGTCAAGCTGGGCTTCGGGCAGAGGATAAGTACCCTCAAGCTCGATGGGATTCTGAGTGGCGAAAACGTAGAATGGTTCCTCCAGTGTGTAGGTCTTCCCCTGTACCGTCACCCTGTGCTCCTGCATTGCTTCTAGGAGTGCCGATTGAGTTTTCGGTGGGGTCCGGTTGATCTCATCTGCCAAAACGATGTTTGCAAAGATCGGCCCAGGAGCGAACACCATGCTTCGCCGGCCCGTGTCGGGATCCTCCTGGATGAGGTCCGTGCCTGTGATGTCCGACGGCATCAGGTCCGGCGTAAACTGGATTCTGGAGAACCTGAGGTCCAAGACCTCGGCCACGGTGTGAATCAACAGCGTCTTTGCGAGCCCCGGGACACCGAGGAGCAAGCTATTCCCACCCACGAAGAGAGAAAGGAGCATCTGATCGATCACTTCTTCCTGTCCGATGATGAGCTTCCGTATCTCGGTGACGATCTGCTCCCGCCCAACCTTCATGCGGTCAGCGAGATCAATGTCGTCCGGGTTCTCGAGGGGAGTCGCGTCCGTTGAGCCCATAGCGTCGGCGATTTCCTTCTCTTCCATGAATGCCATTTAGTGCTCCGTAGAGGCCGCTAAGCGGCCAGTAAGTCAGTGTGTCATGGCGTATATGACGTAGTTCACGCCCAGCTTGTACGCCTCGTTGGAGAGGTCGATCGGATACCAGCCGACATCCGAGAATTCCCAGTATTCCCCTATGTCGTTGTTGTAGTTAGCGATCGCCACAAGTCTTTGTTCTGGATCGTTTTCTTGAAAGAGCCCCAAGTATTGCGGCACCGTCCGGAACGTAGGGGAGGAGAGGCTCCGGAGCGACTCAATGTGAAAAAATGAGTCAAAAATCTCATGGCTCTCGTCGAGCACAAAGAACTCTGCCCCGGGAATCACCTTTTTCATCTGAGCGTCGAAGTTCAACCAATCTCTACCGTTGAAGTCGTCCGCAATCAGGAAGCCTCCCTTTAGCAAGTAGTTCCGCAGTCCCTCAACTTCGCTATCGGAGGGGTACCAGAAGCCTGGTTCGGAGAGATAAGCGAGGGGATAACGTGTGAGTTCGGGATCATCCATCACGAAGATGTTGCCGCCGTCCATGAAAGGGCGGATGAGCGTGGTCTCTCGAAGGATGTTCATGAAGTTACGTTCCGCTCTCGGATAGTCGTGAGCCCACCCGGCGTCGCGACCGCGACGTCCCCGGAAGTTCTGGCCGGTAAGCCTCCCCCCGTAGCGAAGCCGAGCGAACGTGAACCGGCCATCATAAGGCGTGTTATTCTCCTGAACAGTCGGCGACCTTACGGTCTCCTCTAACTGGCGAGGGATTGAGTGGGCGAGATCGACGGACGTAGCCAGGATCAATACGGTGACCAGCCCCAGTGCGGAGGTGGTATAGTGGTGGACAACGCCGATCATTGCTGGCCTTCAGTTTCGGGGACTGGTTGGGTGTCCGACGTGGAGGTTGTTCCGGCCCGAACTTCGAGAAGGAATTCGAGGGCATCCTCGTAAGTAGGAGCGATCTCCAGCGCCCGAAGTACCGCTCGTCGAGCCTCTGTGGGTCGATTGTCCGAGAAGTAGGCGCGAGCGAGTTGGTAATAGGCTTCGGCGAGATCTGCGGGTGCTAGGGCGACGATGGCTCTTCGCTCTCTCACAGCTCCCGCGAAGTCTCCGCGCTTCGTGTGGGCCTCCGCTAACCTTTCATGCAGCTCGATCTCATAAGGGTAGATGAGTACCGCTGCGTCCAAAGCGGCGGCAGATTCGTCCACCTCCCTAGCGTCAATCTGGAGTTCTCCCAACTGAAGGAAAGCCTCGTAGTGGCTCTCATTCAGTGCCGTTAGTTGCTGGAGCGCACTCACGGACAGCCCGGTTTCTCCACGCTTGCGATGGATTTGCGCGAGATACCAATATGGGCTGTCGCGTCCCCCATACTCAGGGAAGAGCCGCAACGCTGCCTGGAGGTGCTCCTCCGATTCGTCTAGCCGGTCTTCTCCGAAGAGCATGATGCCAAGAGCAAGGCGAGCCTGGAAATAGCCCGGATTCTCACGGGCTATGTGAGTCCAATCTTCAATGCTTCGCGGTTGTTCGAACATGTCGGGGCCGGCATCTGGGAGGGCCAGAGCCTTGATCGCAGTCTCGAAACGGCCTCGGAAATACTCGTCGTAACTTTTGTCGAGCTCGTCCATAGACATTCCGAGAAGCCGGTCCACGAGCTCCGGTGTTGCTTCACCCTCCCTGTAGCCACGCAACATCTCGAAAATGGGTTGAAAACCCCACCTCGTCTCAATGAAGTCGAAGACTAGGGAAGCTTGAAGGTACGAATCTACAACCTGCTCTGGATAGGAAGGCTGGACGAAGCCGGCGTTCAATTGGCTCACCGGCAGGAGAAGACCTTCTCGGTAACGGTCTAGGAAGCCGGGAGATACCTGATGCCCCCAACCGTCCCGTGCTTGCCGCTGTTCGTGGACCGCAAGGCCTTCTGAAAACCAGCGTGGCACCTCGTGATCTGTGAGTCCGAGGTGGAAGACGTGTGCAAGCTCATGCCAGAGAACCGACGCCCAGTTGAACTCCCCGAGTGGGCGTGCCGCTGGGGAGTCCATCGCTAGAACGCTCCCAAAGGCGACCCCCAGAGCACCCATGCCCGCGAGTCCCACTGTCCGGACAGAGAAATCGGCGTGGCTGGGGTATACCTCAATGCGGATGGGGAGCGGAGGTTCATACCCTCCGTAGCGATTCTTCAGGGCTCCATAGGCTTCTGCTGCGATCTGCTCGACGTAAGGCTTCAGGATCGCTGCTTCACGATCGTGCAGCACGAACAAAAAGCGAGGGTCGTCATCGCTCACTTGGTAGTACTCGAACGTGTCTAAAAGATCGAGGGTATTGAAGAACCAAACGTTATACGGATCTCCCTCGAACGCCGTTTCGAGGTTAGCGGATCCCTCCTCGATCTGCCCCAGCCGAAGCTGGTTCATTCCGAGAATCCCGTAAGCCCTCCAAGACTGCGCATCGATTTCGATGGCTTCAGTTGCGAGTCTAGACGCTTCTCGATACTTGCGACTTTGGGCGCTCAACTCCGCGATGTCGTTGTACAATTCGGCGTAGCTCGGGCTGAGCGCCCTGACCCGGTCTCGAATTCTCTCATACTGCTCCGTCTGTCCCCGGAGGTAATTGATAGCTGCCAAGACGCTCAAGGCTTCGAGAGAAGCCGGGTTGACGGAGAGAGCTTTCTGTATCTCGATCCGTGCCTCGTCATGTTTCTCAAGCCCTAGTAGAAGCTTGGCCTTGAAGACACGCCCGGCCACAAGATTCTCGTTCTGCTCAAGGGCCTTCTCGGTCTGCTCCATCAGACCGGGAGTTCCGTTGAACTCCATCGCCCGGGCCAATCCCAGGAGGGCCCGAGGATGGTTTGGGTTCCTCGCGATCACGTCCTTCATCGCTGCGTCAGCTTCCGGTCCGTTGTATTTGTTGAGAAACAGCTCGCCGATCAGGACGCGAGCCTCAAGGTTGCCCGGGGCAGCAGAGATGGCTTCGTCGTAGGCGCGGAGAGCATCCTTGTACAACTCGTGATTCTGGACCCCCAAGTAGCGGACCGCGGTTCCTACGGCCACCAGGTCTTCGGACGAGAGTGTCGCGGCACCGTTATAGATGTCGATAAAAGTGTCGAACTCGGCCAGAGCAATCTTTCGGTCTCCGTAGTCCCATTCGGCGATGGCCTGATTAAGGCGGGCAGAGTTACGGTCACTTGCGGATCCGTCGATAGAGCGTGCGAATGCTGCCCTGGCCTCGTCAACGCGTCCCACCTTGTAGAGAATCTCACCGAGCGTGTTGGCAAGGGCTACAGACAACTCATCTGGTGCTTCTCTGCCCGCGTTGAGCGCATCGTCATACCGGCCGACCTCCCCTAGGGCCGCCAGGTAGAGCACGTAGGCATCGCGTCGATCCATCTCTCTCCGTTCGGAGGAGATCTCTCTGTCGAGAGCGATTGTTCTGAGCGTGGATATTGCCTGACCGTATGAGCCGGAACGAAGTTCGGATATTGCGTCCGCTAGCGTCTGGGCCTCCGATCCGGCCGATGCGCCAAGATGGGCGATCACGGCCGTGAGAAATCCCCGCCCTATGAGCCCTTTGACTCGGATCTTCTTCTTCACGCTCCATCCCCCCCATGGGCTTGGATCTCCCGATTCTTGAGTGCGAGGGCCACCAAAAGTTCCTCCAATTCCCTTTCATAGCGGCTCTCCTCTATTCGGCCTCGAAGGGTCCGAAGTTCCTCGATACGCCGCTCTAATTCGCCCTTTTCCTCGTAGAGCCCACGAAGAACGGGGTCGTCTGTCGCTATGGCCGCTGCGGTTGTCTCGTCCGGTACGAGGAACATGTTCCTCGCAGAGACACCGTCCGGGCCGTCCTCCAACTCGGAGCTTCCTTCACCATCTCCGTTGTCATCGAGCAGAGCATGTTCGGTGAGGATGCGGTTGGAGGTTTCGTACTCGCGAGCGACTTCACTGCGCGCAAACTCGAACGCCTCAAAAAGGCTTACCCTATCGTCCCTGTTCAGATCTGCTCCATTTCCGGCGAAAGCCCCCAGGAAGTAGCCACCGAACGATGTCTCGTTTCTCTCCATCCCAGTCTTGGTCGCGGTGATGATCACACGTCCGGGACCCGACAGGGCACCCACAAACTCACCGCTGGCACTTGTCAGGTTGACGAAAGCGACGCTCTGATCTGAAAGCTGGTCCAGCAATAGGGAGAAATCGTTTGCTGTCATGTCTGGGCCCGGAAGGTTGAAGCGGGACTCTCCAGCTGTGTAGCTGCCGTGCCCGATAAGGATGGCGAAAATCTGGTCTCCTGTTTTTGCGTTGTTCACCATCTGTGCGAACGCTTTTTGCACGTTCGCTCGTGTCGAACGCGCACTGACTTTCGAATCCCGCCCTAGGCTCTCACCGAGAAAGGTGATCCGATTCTCGGGAATCCCCAGTTCACCTGCCGCCTCCACGAACGTATTCCCCCACTCTACGAACCGTTGACTGTAGGCGGGGTCTCCACCGAGTCCCGAGATCACGATGAGGTGGGTTTCCTGTGCAGCGGACAGCGAAACATTACCAGCGGTGGCGAAAAGAGCTGCCACGAGTCTGATTCGAGGGATTGTGGTCCCCCAACGTGCCATCATATGAGGCCTCTCGTTCTACGATAGCCCCATTCACTTCCCATCAGACCAAGCAGGAGGAGGAGGAGAATCGGCATGTCCCAAAGGTCGCGTTCTTCGGTGAGGGTCACACCGGCCCCCGTCAGGCTGATATCTTCGGGGAGGTCGGCTATGGTTTCGGGCGTATAAAACCGCCCGCCCGTTTCTTCCGCTACACGACGCAGGGTAGTCCCTCGCATGCTCGCGTCGAAATACTCAGCATCCGAGGGCACTGCGTTCACAAAGGTGACGGTGGTCCCGAGCGTGTCTGCGTCACGAGATGCCTTTACCGAAACCTCATAAAGCCCAAGGTCTGTAGTCAGAAATGTGCCGTCGTAGCGGCCGTCTTCATCAACCGCCCAGTCAAGCGGTACGATAATAGAGTCGCCTCCGGGGCTTATTACCGTAGCAACCACGCTTCCGTCGTTGACCTCGAGATACGCCGAATCACCGACTTCCGCCGTGAGCTTCACGACTTGGCCGGGTTCCACTAGCTCGCTCTCACTCTGAGCACTAATGGGGTCGGGGACTCCGTCGATCAGCCAACGCAGTAGCTGCCGCCAAAACGTCTCGTGCGTCTGGTCTTCAAGCGGGATATCGGCGTGCATTTGCCAGATCCACGAATCTTGGATTGGGAGTACGATGACTTTACCACGGCCGTAGCGGTGATATGCTAGGACTACCTGGCGGGACCGATCTTGATCGGTCCCGCCAGTCAGGAGGCCGGTTGCACCGGGCTTGAGTCGGGAAATCGGGTTCAGCGTGGTCACCGGCGGAAGTGACTCCCAAAGCTCCCTTATGCTCTCACTGTCCCCTCCTCCCAGTTGTGTTGCTGGGTGAGTTAGGCCAGTGCGGGTCGGACTCACCAAGAGTTCCTCGAAATAGGGGTTTCCCTCCGTGTTTCGGTCGTCGTCTAGAAGGACGGGTAGGGCCTCCTCTACAGGTGTGCCTTCGTAGCCCCCTTCTGCGAATGCGTTGCGACCCCCCAGAACCAGCAGGCCACCTCCTCTCTGTGACACGAAATCGGCGATCATGTTGAGTTGGTCGTGTGTGAAGAAGCTTGCCTCAACACTGCCAAGGATTAGCCCTCTGTAGCGGAAGAGCTCCTCCCTTGTCTTTGGAAAGCCGGCGGCCAACTCCTCGGCATCGTCTACATCAAGCCGGAGAAACTTGTTCTCCGCTGTTCGCTGCAGAACGACCACCTGGAGGTTTTCGTCCTCGGCTACTGCTCTCCGGACGAACTTCACCTCCCAGCGCGGTTCGCCTTCGAAGTAAAGAATCTTCTCCGATTCGTCCACGACGTCGACGAGAACTTCTCGTGCGTTGTTTCTTTCTACCGACTCCCCATCTTGGACCGGCACCCGAAAGCGGAGGAGTCGGGGGCCGCTCTCGGTGGTCTCGATCCGGACTCGCGCCACGACCGGCTCTCCATCTCCTTGAAAGGTTACGTCCTCTGAGGCCATGATCTGCCCTGCATCCTCAACGACAAGCGACACAGTGCGATCCGAGTAGCCTCGATGGGAGACGATCACATCGACCACTAGTGATGTTCCGACCAAGACCGATCTCGGGATCTCGACCCGACTGACTTGTACGTCGGGCGTGAGAATTTCTTCCCCGAGCCCAACGGTATACACGGGTACGTTTGCGGCCTGGAGGGGAAGCAGTGATTCTGCGAGTGGCTCGCCGGAGGTATCCGCACCATCGGAGAGGACAACCAAACCAGACAAAGGCACTCCGGCGAGCTCTTCCTTCACCCGGACCATCGCCTTGCCGAGCTCGGTGGCGGTTCCGTTGTACTCCAACTCGGCCACGTCCCCGAGCCGACTCGTGCCACGGTTGAATCGGAAAAAACGGAGCGAGAACTTCTCAGAAAGCTCCCTCATAAGCTCGCTCCCCTCGCTTCCGAAAGTTGACTGAATGAAGGCACTTCTCGGGAGTCCGTTGTCCCCCGCGATACGCATACTCTGTGAGTCGTCGATGAGAACTCCGACGAAGTTGCGCTGTGGGACGACCGATGTGAGGATGAGAATTGGTTGGAAAAGGACAAAAATGAGAATGGCTACCACCCCTAGGCGGAGCCCGGCCATGACCATGCGATCGAGGGGTCGGGTGTCACCGCGCGCCACCCCGTATGTAGAGATAGCCGTGGCAGCCAAGGTGACTGCGCCAACTAGAATCACCACCGCGGGCCAGGGAGACGCGAACGCGAAGTCTCCCTCTTGAAAAAGAAAGAGCCTGTATTTGAAGAGGAGCTCAAAGATCACTTGCATTAGCCTAAACCCGTGGCCATCAGTGACTCATTGCATAGACGATCATGTTCACACCCATTTCATAAGCATACGTGGAGAACTTGATCGGGTAATAAGGATCGTCGGCCCACTCCCAGGCGTCACCGAGGTCTGTGTTCCAGTTGATGACGACCATGAGCCGGCCGTTCTCGTCGTGGATCCCCTTGACCATGGGGATATATCCATCGCGCTCATGGGTCCGCAGGCCCCGGACCCCGTTGCTGATGTTAGGGACCTGAAGAATCTCCTCGATCTCGTAGAAGGTTGTGAAGATCGGATGGTCGAGAGGCAGATCAACGATCTCGTAGCCGGGAAGTACTAACCCCATTTGATATTCGAAGTTGGCCCACTCCTGGGAACCCCAAAAATCGTCGATGACCAGAAAGCCGCCGGCGAGGAGGTAGTCCCTGAGCCCTTCGATCTCTGCCTCGGTGAGGCCCATACGGCCGACCTCTAGGGCATAGAGATATGGGAAATGCCTTACCCCGGGGTCATCCAAGCGGACAGGATGCTCACGCTCGTAGGCGTCGAGATTTGAAAGGAGGCGGTCAATGAACGAGAGGAAAATCTGATCGGCCTTAGGGTAGTCTGTGGCCCAGCTTCCCCACATTCTTCTGAACCCTCTCCCGTAGCCTGAATAGGCTGCGCGCGAGAAGTAAAACTCTCGCGGGGCTTCTCTTGCCTGCACTGTAGTGCTGTCCGGGAAAACGTTCGTTCCGTTGAGTCCCAGGGCCTCAGAGATGGTTGCGGGTCCCAGAAAGGAAGTATATTCGATTGGCTGGGCCCACGGATTTCGAGCGGTAGCGAAGAGCGTCAGTACGACGGTACCCAGAGAGAATAACAATGCCCGCACCATGCGCTCCGATTCGTGTTGACTTGGCATCTTCCTACACTTCGGATGAAAGTGGCGGAAACGTACGACTCCCGGGCCCAGGGAGGAAAGTGCCGGTACTTTCGCAATCCCCTAATCTGTGACTAGAACCCCACCGCGCCGGATCAAGGACGTGTCCTGATCAGAAGGGCTTGTTCAGGGGCTGATGAGACCGGCGGTAAGAACCCATCGTCCCTTCTCAAGTGATTCACACGTGGCTATAACGAACTGCAGGCCCTCTGGTATGTAGATGACGGTTACACACTACCTCAAGCCAATACTTATAACAGAGCATTTCAATCGTCAGACGCATCGGAACTTGCAAGGAGTCGGACGCTCTCTATGGCGACCGCTTCTATTGGAACATCTCCCGGTCCGGTTGTAGTCTCTCCGATCCTTCGGACCGTTTTCATCCCGTCGACCACTTTGCCAAAGACCGCGTGCTTGTCATCAAGCCAGGAGGTGGCTGCCAGAGTGATGAAAAACTGTGATCCTCCTGTATTGGGACCGGCGTTCGCCATCGATAAAATTCCCTCCGAATCGTGGCGCAACTCGGAATGGAATTCATCGGGGATTGTGTAACCTGGACCTCCCCTTCCGTCGCCGTTGGGGCAACCGCCCTGGATCATGAATCCGTCGATCACTCGATGGAAAACGGTACCGTCGTAATAGCTCCTCTCAATCAGTTGCACGAAGTTCTTCGTTGTCGCGGGTACTTGACTTTCGAATAGCTCCACCTGGAAAGTGCCGAAGTTCGTAGTGATTTGAACGAAGCGATTTGGCATGAGTCGACCCTTGGTTTGAATGCTGGGAAAGAACACCCGTGGGCTTGGTTCGCAGATCTTGGATTACTCCAAAATAATTTGTTCAAGTCGATGCCGGAGGGGTACAGCAACTCCTTGTGCGGAATGCGAATCTACAGAATGGAATGGAGATTGGGAAACGCTCTAGTCTGGCCGGTAATTGCAAGTGTGGGGGTAGGACATCTAGAATTACACCCTGGGGTGGATCAACAATCTTGGCCCCTCCGTAATGATCGGTCCAGCGTTGGAGAATCCACATGCATATTCCGAGTCGCGCCTCTGTCGTTTGGACGTCACTGATTGTGCTCACTGTGGGCTGCCGGGGTGCGCTCCAGCTCGAGGTCAGTGATCACGAAACAGTTCTTGCGGAGCAACTCCTAGCTGGTCCGAGCCCATCATCCCGTGGTCCGTTTGATGTGCGAACACTGACCTACGGACACGGCGATGACAAGAACCGGCCGGAATATAGGGACGCGATAGCTTTCAAGACGGAAACCGTAGACGCGTCCAAGCTCATCTCCCTCGGAGAAGAAGAGGATTCCCGAAACGAGTACTGGGGTTTCTCGCCGAGCGAGTTCCCTCTGAACGGGCGTGTTTGGTACCCCGATGGGGAAGGTCTTTTCCCGCTCGTACTAGTGGTCCACGGGAACCACGATCCGCGGGACTTCTCAGATCCGGGCTATGACTACCTGGGAGAACTATTGGCCAGCCGAGGATATATCCTAGCCTCTATCGACATGAACTTTGTGAATGGAGGTATCCGAGGTGAGAACGATGCCAGAGGTTGGCTTTTGCTGAAGCACCTTGAAGCGTGGAAGGCGTTCAATGCCGACGAGTCGAATCCTTTTTCTGGCAGAGTGGACATGAGTAATCTCGCGTTGATTGGCCACTCGCGTGGTGGTGAAGCTGTGGGCCATGCGGCCGCGTTCAACCGCTTAAGCCACTACCCGGACGACGCCAGTCTGACCTTCGCCTTTGATTTCGATATCAAGGCCATCATAGCCATCGCTCCTGTCGATGGTCAGTATCTTCCGACTAATCGCTTCGTGCCTGTGGAGAATGTGGACTACATGGTCTTCCATGGTTCTCACGATGGGGACGTCACGAGCTTTCATGGGATCCGCCTTTACCAGAGGGTCAAGTTCACTGACAACCAACCCCACCTGAAGGCCGCCATTTACGTATATCGAGCCAACCACGGACAGTGGAACACGACGTGGGGTGCGCACGACAGCGGTCCCAGGAGTGGTCGAATGCTTGACCTCCGTGGTCTCCTCGATCCGGAGGACCAGCAGGAGTTTGCGAAAATCTATATTTCAGCCTTCCTCGAAAAGTCACTCCATCAGAATGGGCGGTACCTTCCGCTCTTCCGCGATCACCGGGTAGCGGGCAACTGGCTTCCCGAGACGATGTATGTGACCCAGTTCCAGGACGAAACTTTCCGCCCGCTGGCCACCTTCGAGGAAGACATTGATGTTACCACGGGAAGCGCGGAAGGCATTGGACTCATGGGCGACAGCCTGTCGGTCTGGAGTGAGAGAGAGTTGACGCTCCGGTCCCGGAACCGAGCGAACACTTCGTCGTCTCAGGTCAATCAGGCGGTTTGGCTGGGATGGAATCGCGAAGTGAGAGGAACCGAAGAACTGGGACGCCCTGCGACCTTTAGCATCACCTTGCCGGACACACTCGGCCACGTGTGGGGCTTGGGTGACGGTGCGTCACTGCAACTTTCCTTGTTGTCAACTGACGATGAACCCGGGCCGAGGTTGGCGGACGCTGGAACAGATCAGGAGGGTGAGGTCCCTTCGAAAGCTGGTTCCACACGAGGCGACGCGAACGACGAGGGGCGGGCGGAAGAGCCGGTCGACGTGAGTGTGGAGATCGTAGATTCGCAGGGACGCTCCGCCAAGGTGGCGTTGAGCGGCTATGGACCGATTCGGCGACCGCTAGAGATACATGTCCTGAGAAGGGGAGACCTTGAGCGCTCCCGTTTCGCAGAGCTTCACGAGTTTGTGTTTCAGACTTTTTCCATCCCTCTATCCGATTTCACTCAATTGGATCCGGCGCTCGACCTCGAAACGTTGAACGAGATTCGGCTAGTGTTCGATCTCAGCGTCGCAGGGACCGTTGTGTTAGATGACGTTGGCATCGCGTTCTTGGATGATGCGTTCATGGCGGTGCGAATGCCATCCAACCCGTGACCGGGAGAAACGATAAAATGCCGATGAGGTCTGGCGTTACTATTTCAGCGCCAATTAATTCCGAAGCGGTGGGCGTTTCCGAAGGAGCCGAAATCCTGGAAAGCGTATTCCATCCCCAGGGCGTCCCCGTAAAAAGCTCCACCGAAAGTTAGTTGAGGTGATGGCCCGTTCTCCACAGGACGAATCCCGATCCATCCGGTGAATGTCCGGCCCACAACAGGCCACCATGCGACCTCGCCACCTAAAGCGGGGGTCACTGTCCCATCTGCCTCACGTGAAAGCGCAGCGGATGCCCCAAGGTCAAATGGACCGACTATCCATCTCTGGAAGGAAGCTCCCGCCGTAACCTGATTGGCCAAGTCCAGAGTTGACTCACCCATATGCAAGTTTGTGCCGAAATGCTGTGCAGCCAGACCGACTCTGAATCGGCCGATTAGCACCGACACTCCCAGGTCGACGGCGCCGGCCAAGTCTTTCGTTCCTTCGAGTCGGTGTTCGACAGTCTTGGCCGAGACACCCCAGCTAAAGTCACCGATGCTCCTACTATATCCCACTGTGGCGACTAATTCGGAAGCTGCTTGTTGGCCCGATGTCAGTAAGTCCTCTTCGGCGTTCAAGATTTCACGCACGTTCACCGCGTTCGTCGTGTAGCTTAACGCTTGGAGCCCTAGACCTACCCCACCTCCCCACCAACCGGTAGACGCCGACATCGTCAGAAATGTAGCTTCGGAGTTGAAACTCGTTCTCGAGAGCCCGAACCGCGTATCTTCGACCAGAAGTGAGGGATTGTAAAAGATCCCGTCACTTCCAGGGTCCGTGAGCTGGAAAGCTCCTCCCATGGCCATGGCTCTCGTACTCCGGGGAAGCTCTAGGCTTACGGGTCCGTACTCACGTGTCTGTCCTGCGAGGGGTAGAGCCGTGACGAAGAGTGTCAAGAGAATACGATTCGTCATCGGTTAGCCGACTTCTGTTCTGCCATTTTCGAAGCATCCACGATAGTGCTCCTGTTGCACGAAGCACACATAAGCCAAACACGGTTCCTCACGTAGGAAACGTCCCCTCGGGGATGGATTGTAAAGCGATCCATAAGGTCACCACAGCGGGGGCAGGATGGCGTGCCGCTCGATGTCAGTGTGGCACGTAGATGTGCTCGCTCATGCTTTTCGAAGTGTTCCGCCATGTGCCATCGTCAGTTGTGGTGTCACTTGGGTTTGTCACAGGATAGAAATATGACGTGTTGGCACATGTTCAGCGCAAGGGCTGTTTCCAAGCCCGTGTACTCCTCTCACGGGCTATCACCGAGGATTGTATGCCTTTTTGAGCATGGCAGAAGGAGGGAGGACTCAGATGTCTTTCCCGTCAGAAGGGTGCATCCCGAGGGACAGATGGTTGCTAAGTCCAGCTATCACCACCGAAACTACAAATCGCGCCTCAAGAGGTGGGCCAAGAAGAACGACGACGATCTACTTTAGTGTTCTGCATGTCGTTGCTCGCCGTCGAAGTGAGTGCTATCGTCCAATAGTGCAACAGTTCTATAAGACGTGAGAGGCGAGTGGCCAAAGAAGCCATCGAAATTGAGGGGATGGTCAGTGAGGTTCTCCCGAACGCCCGATTTCGGGTTGAGTTAGAGAACGGCCATGAAATTCTGGCATACCTCTCCGGAAAGATGAGACAGCACTACATCCGTGTGCTGGAAGGGGATCGGGTGAAGGTAGAAATGTCACCATACGACCTCAGCAAGGGCCGCGTCACCTACCGATACAAGTAGTTTCCCCGGTCCGTTGCTCCTGATCCCTGACTGGTAAGAGTTCCACCGCGAAGCTCCGGACAACTTCAATCAGCGGGTAATACTGTTGCTAGCGTTGAGCCGTTTTGGTGATCACGGTCACCTATGCAACTTTCATAGAGTTGCCATCTTTCTATTCACCGCGCATCCTAGGCGAACCCGTCCGCGTTGAGCGCGTCGATCCGGTCCTGCGTCGGTCGACCAGCCGGTATGTCCCCCCGTCTACTCGAGACCCAACCGCCGAGCTTGAGGTCATCCTCCGTCCTGAAACGGACGGGCACCTTGCAGTCGCCGTGCTCTGCCTTGTCGGCCTTGAGGTGACGCAGCCCTTCCCAGAAATCTGCCTCGATCGGAGGGATTCACAGAGGAACGGATACCCTCCTATGCCAGGACTTACTGTCACGCTAATACCAGTTGGTAGGAATTCTTACCCTACCTGAGTCGAAATTGTTCTAGAAAATCTTTGGAGCTCTAGGAGTCCCATCGTTTTTGAAATCGTGGAATCGTTTGAGTAAGATCCTGTTTGATGTTCGGCGTCTGGCCACCGGTGAGAGGGGCTGGGCTGGGGGTCTTGGCCAGCTAGAACTGTATACACAATGTAGTGGTACGACAGGCGGAAAATACCGGATGTTGTGGGGAGCCTACGGTTGTGTTGACGTCCATGCCTAGGACTCTCAACCCAAGAAGCTAAAGTAGTGCCCCTCCCCCGAAAAAATGCAGAACGAACGCGCTCACTATTCGATCGGACCCTTCCAAGAATGGTTCCAGAAAAAGCGATGAAGAGCCGGATGCTTTCAAAAAGCTAGGCAGGAAGCGGGTTTTCGGCCAATTTGTCTCTTGACTGCCCGGTTCTTGAGGTTTACCGTAATGTGAACCAGCGCTTGCCCGAACCGTACCCGGCGCAACTCATTCCAGAATTCGCGCGCTAGGCCCGAGACGCGTGGGTTTCAGTCGGTGCGGCTTGCGGCTTGCGATGGCTGTGAAATGCGTTACGCATCACCCCTTTTGAGGAGCAACAAATGAACAAATCCGATCTAGTAAACGCTCTTGCTGACAGCGCCGGCATGACCAAGGCTGATGCTTCTCGGGCCTTGGATGCACTGTTCGGCAAGGGTGGTGTCATCGCGAACGCCTTGAGGTGGGATAAGCGCGTTCAGATCACCGGCTTTGGGACATTTGAAGCCAAATACAGGAAGGCGCGGATGGGTAGGAATCCCCGCACTGGTGCCACGATTCATATTCCGGCATCGAAAACTCCTGGCTTCCGTGCTGGTAAGGGATTTAAGGACGCCATCCGTTAGAGAGTAGTTGGGGGGGGCTCTTAGCTCCCTCTAGGAAAAGCGAAGGATCCGAGAGAGGCCACGTTCCCGCGGTCGGTGGGGACGTGGCCTCTCTAAACTCTACTTGTGGCCGGATGTTGGGGGTCTACGTCAGGGCTTTCGCTTCTTCCCTTTTCTGCGATGTCCCGGTGGTCTCTTTACGCCACTTCGATCGTAATCTACCCGAGCACTTCGGCCTCGGATGCTCACGCCGTTTACCGCCTTGATTACCTTTTCGGCCTCGGATGTTCTCACTTCGACAAGGGAGTAAGTGTCACGAATGTCAATCTTGCCGAAGAACGCGCCGTCTACACCGGACTCACCTGCCAACGTACCTAGTAAGCTTCCGGGTGTGACCCCCTCCTTCTCCCCAATACTTACAAAAAGGCGGGCAAACTCTCCTGACTCCATTGGTTTCTGGAGGGAGCCTGGCTCCAGATCAGTGAGGGTTGTCTCCCCGTCGTTGACAGCACGGGAGAGCAGAGCGACGGCGGCAGTCGCGAGCTCTTGGGGGCTGAATTGCTCGAGGAGCGGCTCCAGTAGGAGGTAATAGGGGGCGAGATCCATCCTAGAGGCGGCGTTGCCTAGATCCTCACGGATTCGAGCGACATAGCCTTCGATTTGCGACGGCGGCGGGGTGAGCGGCTGGACTTTGTATCCTGCGCGACGAGCGGTATCTCTGAAGTGTGGGACCTCTCGGGGGAAAAGAAGCACAATACCGTCATCTCCGATTCCGTGCCGGCGGTGGAGAGTGTCTACGTCGGGTGGACAGTCTAGGCTCACGGTGCATACATGGCTTGGTTCCCCGAGAGACTTTACCGCCTCGCGGGTTTGTAATGGCTCTACTCCAAGCCAAATCCGGAGAGTTTCGTCTCCTGGAGCCCCAGCTGGAAATCCATGTAATGTCAGAAAGTCACCCACGTCTGCTGCCCAGTCTTCGGACCGGCAGAATACGACTATCCGGCGGGCATTGTCACCGAAGAGCTCGGAGGCGAGGTTTGCCAGCGCTTCTACTTTATCCTGTCCGGTGATTCGGAAGCGTAAGCATTTTCTGCCCTGTTCAGACCGATCCAAGTCTGGAGTCGTTCCCGGAGGGACCCTAACTGTCTTCGAGGCGTAGGTGGACACGAGAGTTCGAACGGGCTCTGTAACTGGCAAGCTGAGTATTATGCGTTGGGCTTCAGGCGACACGTACTCGAGAACACTGCCTGTCGCATCTAGTTCGCGGCCGGCCTCAATGGCACTGGCGCCGTCGATGACAACTGAACGGATCCCTTCAAGTGAGAGTCGTGATCCGTCAACTGCGCCTTGGATGTCTCGTGGCGTCCCGAATAGCACGTCGGACCGCTCTGGGTGAGACCAGGCACCTCCTAGGGCGCTGATGACGTGCCCGGTAGAGAGAGCAATACGCCCGAGAGATTCCGCGAGTGCGGTGGCGGCGGTCGTTGTCGCTGTGAGAACCAACGCCCCAGGTAGGCCATATGATGAATGGATCCTCTCGAGGCACGCAGAACCATATGCTACCAAGGTTCCTGCTCCCGGACCCACGGCTCCGAACAGATTGTTTCCGCGGCGCATCACGGGAATGGCCGCTCGCTGAAATTCAGTAGGTTCGTCGAATCCCTCTGAAGCGAGTGCTTCGACCAACTCCTCGGCGAGTCCTAGGTCTTCGAACGAGTGCATTAGGATGGGTCCCCCGAGCCCGGCCCTCCCTCATCCCCTGGTTCGTAGGGTAGTGCGTTGAGGAACTTCTGGATCTCGTAATCCATACGGGACGTCCGTCGGCGATTGCTAGACGCAAGGACTTCGGTGTAAGGTCCATGAGAATGGATTGAAAGTGTCACTGTACCTTCTCCACCCGTGTAGGTCGTGCTTTGGGCAGAGCTTTTCGACTTAGTCAAACCAATCCATTCTGGAATAAGCTCCTCGGCCTTTGCCAAAACCTCTGCTCGGGAGAGGATTGTCTTACGCTGGTATCCTGCCATTGTTATCCCTCGGTCTCAGCTTACAACATGTGTAATACGGGGAAGGAAAGTTGCTTTTCAAATCGGGAGTTTCCCCTCCAGAAAGACTCGAAGGTCGTTGATCTGGGCTGGACCTTCAAGGCGCCTCGGGCCGATGCAGAGCATTGGAGTACGCTTTATACCCTCTAGCTGAGCTCGATGTCGGAGACCGGCCACTGCGTCGGCATATCGGTCCACGTCGAGCACTGCTTTCGACTCAGTCGTATCGAGGCCCACACTGCCTGCGATACTCACCAGAACGTCGATCCGTCCCACGTCTGCACCATCCTCAAAGCGGGCCTTGAGCAGTGCTTGGTGCATCGGCTCCTCCATCCCTTTTTCAACGGCATGAAGACGAAGCTCGTGCGCTTTCCGACTCCATGGTAAGGAAAGTGGATGTGCCAACCGGAGACCGATGTCCTCCGCCCGGCTCTCGACAGTCTTACAGTAGGTGATCCATTCGGGGCTCTGGGCATTCATCGGTGGTTCGGATACCGAGCGCAGCTCGAAGGGGTGACGGATGAGGGCGAATTTATCAGAGAGTATCCGGTTCAACTGTCTCTCCACCAGGAAGGAGCCCGGATCCACATAGTCAAAGTAAAAGATCAGAGAAGGAACGGTAACCATGGGGGGAAGCTTACGTCAGGTCTCCGCAGAATCAACGTCGGATGGGCGGTGACGATGGCCTGGTGACTTGATCCGCCTGCGAATGTCCTCAATATTCGGCGAATGGAATTCAGCCCTAATGTGTCTCGGCTCCAGCCCTCGGCTACAATCGCGGTCAGCTCTTTGGCCAAGCGACTTCGCACAGAAGGGCGAGACATCATTGATTTAAGCGCCGGCGAGCCGGATTTCGACACTCCAGAGTGGATGGCGGAAGGTGCTATAAGCGGCATCCGATCCGGACAGACTCGCTATACTCCCACACCTGGAATGCCGGAGTTAAGAGTTGCGATTGCTCAATATCTTGAGTCGGTGGCCAGTGCGCCTGTGAAATGGGAAGGTGTGGTAGTGGGCTCAGGTGCGAAGCAAGCTCTATTCAATGCAGTCTTCTCTCTCTTCGGTCCTGGGGACGAAGTGCTCGTGGCTGCCCCATATTGGACGAGCTATCCACAGATCGTATCCCTGGCTGGATCCAGCCCCGTCTTTGTTTCGGGCAGTCCTCAGAAGAACTTTCTTCTCACTCCCTCAGATCTCACCGCTTCTTACACAGAGCAGACCAAGGGACTCATTCTCTGCTCTCCATGCAATCCAACTGGAGTCGTGTACTCATTAGAAGAGCTCACGGGGATTGCGGAGTGGGCAAAGGCCCGGGGCGTTACCCTCATTGCTGACGAGATCTACAGGGAGATTTACTTTGGGAACGATCGGACGCGGGCGGCGAGCATTCTAGAGGTCCCCGACGAAACTGTGGGGCGATATGTTCTGATTGATGGCGCGTCGAAAAGTTTCGCCATGACGGGTTGGCGCATCGGTTTTTCGTACTCCGATGTGGAAATAGCCAAGAGGCTGACGGCGCTTCAAAGCCACACGACGTCTAATGCGGCGACACCCTCTCAGATAGCAGCCCTATGTGCATTTGCCGATTCGGAGAGGGCGCGCGGAGCGGCGCAAAAGATGGTAGTCGCTTTTCGGCGGCGGCGAGACCTGGTCGCCGCTCTCTTGCGAGACCTGCTTCCACAAGTGCGATTCGTAGAACCTTTGGGTGCGTTCTACTTTTTTCTTCAGGTGGACGCACTGTTCCGTGCTGGAACTGAGAGTTCTACCGATTTCTGCTCTTGGCTTCTTGAGGAGACTGGTGTCGCCATGGTGCCTGGAGCGGCTTTCGGTGATGATCGTTTTGCGCGTCTCAGCTTCGCCACCTCCGACGAATTGTTGGAGAAAGCACTACAGAGGTTTGCGGGTGCGGTTAGCGCTGTGGGATAAGTTAGGAAACTTTTCAAGCAGATTGCAGAGCCTTGTTGAGAGTTCGGACCGTCAAATCCACGTAAGCACCGCCGAAAAGGTTGACATGGACCAGTAGAGGATAGAGCTGGTAAACGGCTCGGCGATACGCCCGGTAGCCGGCGAGGAGAGGCCATTGGTCCTCATAGGCGGAGTAGAATCGGTCAGGAAATCCTCCAAAGAGCTCGGTCATCGCCAGGTCGACCTCTCTGTGTCCACGGTACACGGCAGGGTCGATCAAGACGGGTTCTCCGGTTGGGCCTGCAAATGTGTTTCCGCTCCAGAGATCACCATGGACGAGTGAGGGGCCTTCAACCTTAGCTCCGGCCAAGAGGTTCTTGAGGCTCGCCTCGAGTAGGCGCCATTCGGCTCCTCGTCCCGAAAGTAGCCCGCGGTTGTGTGCTGAGGCTATTTGAGGCTCCAGCCTTCGCTGCCACCAGAACTCATGCCAGTCGTCGATGACTCCGTTGCTCTGCGGGAGTGATCCGATAAGATTGTCGCGTTTCCAGCCGTAGGACTCAAAGCGGTTGCGGTGAAGGGTGGCGAGGCCTTCTCCGAGGCGTACAGTGTAGTCGACGGCGGGCTTGCCATGAGGTATGTACTCCATGAGGATCCAGGCAGGATCGTGACCGGGCGCAGAATAGCCGATCAGTTCCGGGACCGTGAGCGCTCTTGCGGCACGAAGCGCACAGATACCGTCAGCTTCTGCGGCGAATCCGTCCCCTTCCGTATCTGGGCCCCACTTGAGGAAAAAATCTTCGTCTAGATTCGTGACTAGGCGAATGGCCGTATGAATGCATCCTCCTGGGACTGCGTAGCAGTGCAAGATTTCGACAGCGGAGCCAACTTTCTTGCTGAGTGTGCGCTGTACAGTTTGGCGTACGCTATCGGGGAGTGGCCGACTCAGGAGGTCAACTCACTGAGGAAATGGTGGGCAAGGGCATGGCAAGTCCGATCGACCATATCAAAAACCCGTGCGAAACCGTCGCCCTCCCCATAATACGGGTCAGGCACGTCAGGGTGCCCATTGGGATCCGGATCGAAGTTAGTGAAAAGCTGGACAGACGCGTCGGAGCCACTGCCGTACCTGAGATTCCGAAGATCCTGGAGGTTGCTGCGGTCCATGGCTAGGATGTATGTGAACTCAGAGAAATCCCCAGGACGCACTTGGCGCGCGTGGCCTTTAAGGTCGACTCCATGTTCCGCTGCCACCGCGATGGAACGTGGGTCGGGACCCTGGCCTACATGCCAATCTCCTGTACCTGCTGAGTCGACCCGGACCCGCTCCGAGAGGCCCGTCGCCTCCAGATGGCGGGCGAGAACACCCTCCGCAAGAGGAGAGCGGCAGATGTTACCTAAGCACACGAAAAGGACGGAAATCTCGGGTTTGATGGACATGTCGATAGAACGGTGTTTTTAGAGAATGTTGGATAGACTTTAAATCTCGTTACTTTGACTTCAACTTATAAGTACATGTAGTACTGACGCACCCGGGTTGATAGTGAGGTATGAGTTCACCTGAGTCACAGTGAAGGAATCTTAGTGAAAGACGAAACCGTGGGAGATTTCCCCAGAGAGGTGACCTTCGATGAATTGGGCGTATCGGAGGCCCTCCGCGCGGCTATTGAGGCGCTAGAATGGGAGCGGCCAACACCGATCCAGATCAAGGGAATTCCCGCGGGAATGACGGGCGACGATATCGTCGGTATCGCTCAGACTGGAACGGGCAAGACTGGAGCATTCGTGATCCCCTGTCTGGAGAGGATTGAAGCCGGACAGGGTCTTCAGGTGCTGGTACTCTGCCCGACACGTGAGTTGGCCCAGCAGGTTTGTGACGACACCAAAGCTCTCGCGAAGGGAACTCGACTCAGGGCGGCGTCCATCTATGGGGGCGTGAGCTATGGGCCGCAGCTGGAAGCACTCCGAACAGGCATTGAAGTGATCAGCGCAACACCGGGGAGGTTTCTTGACCACTTGGGCCGGGGTCGCGTGAAGTTGGAGACCATACATACCTTAGTGCTCGATGAGGCTGACCGCATGCTTGATATGGGCTTCCGACCCCAGATCGAAGCGATCCTTCGTGAGGTGCCGCGTCGCCGGCAAACGATGCTTTTTTCAGCAACCATGCCTCACGGTGTCCATGATCTTTCTTCGAGAATCACCAAAGATGCTGTATGGATTGAAGCGGCACCATCGGGAACCAAGGCTGAGGGTATTACCGAGCTGGTGTATTCGGTCAAGCCCGAACTGAAGCCAGATCTCTTGCTCCGCCTCTTAGAGGATCCGGAGTGGCAACAGATTCTCGTCTTCACTCGGACCAAGGTGGGAGCCGACGCTCTCAAGGCCCGGCTCGAGCGACACGGCATTCGGGCGGAGGCCATGCATTCGAATCTCAGGATGGCGCACCGGACAAGAGCTCTCGACCGGTTTAGCGAAAAAAAAGTGCGTGTTCTCGTCGCCACGGACATCGCCCAACGTGGTCTTGACGTGGAGGGCATATCCCACGTTGTCAACTATGACGTGCCGAGGGATCCTGAGGACTACACCCACCGGATTGGTCGTACCGCTCGCGCGGGGGCTGTGGGCACCGCTGTAACATTCCTGGCGGCTGGAGATCTCGGAGCATTCAAGTCTCTGATTTATCACATTGGGCGGGAGCTCGAGCGGATCCATATTCCTGAGTTCGATTACGCCGGTGTACCTCAGGCCGCGACGAGTGGATCGTCCACGCGGGGGCGTCACTCGCGTGCCCCGACCGAAATGGGGTCCCGCAGTACTGATGATCTGACCGATAAAGAGTTGGAAGAACTTTTGAAGTCCTAAGTTCTTGAAGACTCCGGGCATCAGTCCGAATACGGAAGTAGAGTTGGTCTATGATACTACGCCGCTACGGCACAACTATTCAGAGTGTCGAGACGAACTTCAACTCCAAGGCTTTCACCGAGATCAACTTTCGGCGAGGGCACCAGTTTTCTTCTAACTCCAATGACTTTCTCGCGAGCTATGAGCGGGTGTCAGGGCACGTGCTCACAGCGGAGTCGGAAGGTGATGTGCAGGACGAGGTTGAGTCAGCGTTGCTCGATGATCTCCGTGTGCAACTCGGGCAGCTGGATTCCGCTCTAAAGGAAAACGAGTACCTGCTGGTCGAGAGCGAGCGGGGAGGGGATCATCCGAAAACTCAAACTCAGCAGAAAAGCATAGTTGCTCACGGAGAAAATCGCCTCTACTTCTACGCTACTGTCGATCCTCCTCTGAAGGTTGCCGTATTCCGTGCGCGGCTATCCACAGAACTATGATAAAGAGCCACTCTTATGTATGAAGCTTCGACATGAGGCTGCTAGTCCTGGGCGCTGTGGTGCTCTTGCTTGTGGTGATGCCGGGGCAAGCACAACTAGCATCGCCGAGTGTGACCGGCGTGTCATTCGCACATGTGCATCTGAACGTTGCCGACGTCGAAGTCCACAAGAGGCTCTGGGTAGATCACTTCGACGGTGCTTTGGTAGAAAAAGGTCCCCTCACTGCGGTAAAGATCCCAGGGATGTTCGTTGTGTTCACTGAAAGGCCTCCAACCGGAAACTCCGAAGGCAGCGTGATGGACCATTTTGGCTTCAAGGTCCGCAACATCGCGGAGGTGCTGGAGGGGTGGCGAGCTGCTGGCCTGGAAGTCGAATCGGAGTTCACGGGCGCTGAAGGTTTTGACAACGCGTATCTGATTGCGCCTGACGGCGTCAAGATTGAACTACAGGAAGACACAGGCCTTTCTGTGAAGGCTGCAGCCTACCATGTCCATTTCTTTACACGAGGGCATGTTGAATTGATGGACTGGTACATAGACCTGTTCTCGGCGGTCCAGCGCGCGCGCGGCACGCACCCGAATACTGCGGATGTGCCCGGCATCAACCTCAGCTTCAATGGTTCTCGTGGGGACCGTGCGCACACCCAGGGCAGGGCAATCGATCACATTGGTTTCGAGGTCGATGACTTGAAAGCGTTCTGCGAAATGCTTGAGGCCCGTGGCATCACACTCCAAGTCGCGTACCGAGAGATCTTGAGTATTGAACTCGCAATCGCCTTTTTTATAGATCCTTCAGGAGTCCGTATTGAATTGACCGAGGGTTTCGACAAATATTGACTCGTTCGGAGTTGCACTCGTCAGGATGACTGGGCCGACCTCGTCTGCACTGGGAGTGGTGGCGTCATCCGTTGGTACGAGAACCTAGGTCAGCAGGACTCGCCGAGGTAGCCACCCCCACCGCAGTATCTGACATCCTGAAGCTGGATGGATAGTCCGTCTGGGTCAGTAAAGTAAAGTTCCGGTGTTCCTTCGCGAGCGCCCCCTCGGTTCGGCATGCGCATCGATACCCAATGTCGAAGGGGGCTTGATCCCCCGGTGCGCGTTTCTCTGGGTCGGATCCCGTGTCCTTCCAGGACGCTTTGGGTCCGTTGAACATCGAAGTCTTCAACTGTAAGACAGGCGTGGTTGATGCGAGCCGGTGCCGTGTTGGCTGTGCCCGCCCTTCCAAGTGAGATAAACATAAGGAAGTCCGAACCCCGTCCTACACCCAGCAAGGGTGAGGCGGCCTGAAGAGCCTGGACGTCCATACCGAATGTCTCTTGATAGAATACATTCGTGCTCTGGGGATCAGGTACGTTGATCGTGAGGTGGCTTAGACTGACGAGACTAAGTGATCCCCTTGAACGGTCTATGGCAGAAGGAAATCTTTGTAGGCAGTAGGCACCAAGTGGCCCAACTCCACCGCAGTCTTCTGGATGGAGCAACCGGATAATGAGGCCGTTGAGGTCACTCAAATAGATTTCTCCGTCATGCCAAAGGTCGTTTCCCACTCGCACTCTCAAGCGGCTGCCACTCAAGCCCTCACTGTTGTCAACTTCGGTGATCCCATGATCTGCTAAGGTTTCGACGACACGGTTAGGGAAAGGATTTGAGACGGTGTCTCCGCCTCCTACGTCGTGCATCGTCCCCAGGCTGTCGACGGCCATGCTGAAGTGATCAATGCGTGGTCCGGCCGGACCCGCTTCGGTAATCGTCAGAAAATGGCCACCAAAGTTCCCAAGAGATCTGTCATTGAAGGGCAGTAGGGTTGACTGGTCGTTACGTCTCTGCACTGATAAGCCAAAGAGATCCTGATAGAACGCCACCGAACGCTCCACATCCGATACCGCTAGCGTAACGCCCCTCAACCCGATAACCGAAAGCGGGGCGACCTGGCGTTGAGCAATGCAGCGGGTGGTGAGGGCAAGAGTTGGCAGAGAGAGCAGCATAGTCCGACGGGTCATGCTGGCTCCGTTAACGAGAGTCATCTGGTTA
>JAYZFL010000053.1:0-6520 GCA_036336795.1 Gemmatimonadota bacterium | reverse complement strand
ACCCTTTCTTCGGTCTATTCTACGGACAGGGATCCTCTCCTTCGACCGGGGCCACTCCAGCAGGAAGATTCTTGCATGGATCGGCCTCGTCCAGGATCACACGAGCTCCGGTTCTTACGAGACTTGTCGCGCCGGGACCCTGAAAAAAGCTGTACCCTTCGCGCGTCGTCAGCCACGCCAACGGACCTCCGAGCGCTAGGCCAGCGCCCATCGTTGCTTCCTTGATCTCAGTGACTAGGGCCTCGTAGGAGGGATCCCCCTGGCGTCGTCCGGTGAAGCTTCCGAGATCGGAGCTGGCCGCGAAGACTACATCCACACCTGTTACGCTTGCTATCTCTTCAGCAATTTTGACTCCGGCGGGGGATTCGATCATGGCGACGATCATGATGTTGTCGTTGGCTGCTTGACGATAGTCATTGCCCCACAGCGCCCGGTACTGGCCCCCACCTTGGCTTCGTTTTCCGACTGGAGGATACTTGGCGAAGGTGATGGCTTTACGGACTTTTTCGATGTTGTCGACCATTGGAATGATGATGCCCAACGCACCGATGTCGGTGGCTTTTTGAATGTCCCCTTCGGTTGCGTCCGGGACGCGGATGAATGGGATGGCCGGTGCGTCACGGCACGCCCAAATCATGCGAGCCACATCGGTGTAGGTCAGCGGGCTATGCTGCATCTCGATCCAGGTGAAGTCGAACCCTGAGTTGGCGACTGCGCAATAGATATCGGGATCCGCGGTTGACACGGTTCCACCGATGACCTGCTTCCCCTCGGAAAGCTTCTGCTTCACCGTGTTGAAGATGCGTGCTTGCGCCCCCACCTCCATCGGTTGCACAAAGATCGAGGCGACCGTAGCCGAGGTAACGATGAGGAATGTGATCAGCTTGCGGGGTTTCATGGTGTAGACCTCCGATCCGATGAGCTAGTGGCGTTCATAGCGACTCGACGGGTACGGCCGCGGCCGCCCTTGCTACGTGACGGTAAAGGCGACATCGTCCGCAGAGACCCCAAGCGGGTCAGGATAACGTGAGGGGCGGGGCTGGAGCGGTCAACACGAGTGGCCTCCTGCGGGTGGATCATGAGCTTTACTCTGTCCAGGATCAAACAAGCTTGTCGATTGCGCAGAGCTTATCAGGTTGATCGAAAGAGTGATCGTGAGCGAGTGAACGAGCGCACGGCGATTCTTACTAGAACCATTTATTTAGCCGTCGACGATTTCTTCCAATGGAGATCGGAATGAACGCTGTTACAACAAGCCGTAGAAGATTTCTCTCCTATTTCTCCGGGGTTGGTCTGACTTCCACTTTGTTACCCGGCACTCTTTGGGCCCGGATGCAGGAACAGGAGGCTCTGGAGGTGACTCCGGAGATGATCCGCGAGGCCGCGACGCTCTCGGGGCTCGAGCTTACCGAGGAGCAGGCCGAGGAAATGGCAGAAGGGGTGAATCGAAACCTCCAGGGATACGCTGAGCTCCACGAGTACGAGCTCCATAACAGCGTGGCTCCACCTCTCTACTTCAGCGCGCTCGTGCCGGGTACGGAGATCGATCGGTCCGAGAGGCCTTTCCGGGCGAGTTCACCATTGGGGCTGACAAGGCCGGCCGATTTTGAGGAGGTCGCCTTCTGGCCGCTGACCGGATTGGCTGAGCTGATCAGGACCAGGCAAGTGACCTCGGTCGAATTGACCGAGATGTATCTAGGTCGCTTGAAGCGCTACAACCCGAAGTTCAACAACGTCGTTACCTTCACGGACGATTTGGCGATGGAGGAGGCGCACCGCGCCGATGTGGAGATCCGAAATGGTCAGTACCGGGGCCCTCTGCACGGACTTCCTTGGGGGGCTAAGGACATTCTCGCTGTGCGTGGATATCCGACGACATGGGGCTCCAATGCGTTCAAGGATCAGGTGACGGACTACGAAGCTACCGTCGTGAAGCTGTTGCGGGAGGCGGGTGCTGTGTTGATCGCCAAGCTCACGACCGGTGAGCTGGCTGGTGGAGATCGCTGGTTCGGGGGGAGGACCAGAAATCCTTGGGACTCGACTAAGGGTTCGAGTGGGTCGTCCGCCGGACCGGCTTCAGCGACCGTTGCCGGTTGCGTAGCGTTTGCTATCGGGACAGAAACGAGCGGTTCCATCCTCAGTCCATCCGTCGCCTGCGGAGCGTCTGGTCTTCGTCCTACGTACGGGCGGGTCAGTCGCTTCGGGGCGATGACACTCAGGTGGACCGGTGACCGGCTGGGTCCCATCTGCCGTACCGTAGAGGACTGTGCGATCGTGTTCAAGGCGATTGCCCGTCCGGATGATCGGGACGCGAGTGTTCTGGACATCCCCTTCAACTGGGACGCAGAATCTGACGTGTCGCAGTTCCGAGTGGCATTCTTCCGGGACGCCTTCAAAGACGATACTGGCAAGGGCGCCGACTGGGCGGCTAACGATCAACGGAGCCTGGATCAGCTCCGCTCAATGGGAATTGCCCTCACTCCGATGGACGTACCGCTCCGTGATTTCTCGACAGAGGGACTTCGGCCGCTTTCGGCGGAGTCATCGGCTGCCTTCGACGACTTCCTACGTAGCGGACGAGAGGGAGAGTTGTCGAGACCGGGGCGAGGCACTGGATGGAGAGTTAATCAGACAGTCCCGGCGGTTGCTTACCTTCGGGCGCAGCAGGTTCGCGGCATCATGATGCAGCAATTAGACGACGCTCTGGGAGACTTCGACGTGTATGTAGTCCCCTATGGAGACGCGCGGTCCAGGCTGGCGGAGACTCCCCCTGGAGGAGATGGTGGATCGAGTGGAGGCGGTGCACCTCCTCGGAGGTCGGCGACATCTCAGTTTTTTCAGCTCGCTAACCACGCGTGCCTGCCTGCAGTGGCAGTTCGAAATGGGTTCGGGGAAGACGGCCTTCCGACCGGCATCATTTTCGTCGGAAAGCCCTTCAGTGAAACCAAAGTGCTCTCGCTCGCGAAGGCCTACCAGGACTCGACCGACTTCCACAGGAGGGTTCCCGACCTAGAGGCGTAGAAAGCTTTCTTGGCGGCTCCGTGTTCGAGCAGGCTCTCGTTGGCGAATTGTGCATCGAAGGCTTCCACCGCGGTCGCTAGGTGCGTGAGATTCTTAGTACGTGTGTCTCTCTCAACGTCCGATCCCTTGAATAGGATTAGCGTTCGGGACTGACGAGGCTGCTACACGTCATCAGGGGGCGGGGGCGAGCACCACGAGCACGATTAAACGCTCTTCACTCGTGTTGCGAACACCGTGTGCTACACCCTCGGGGGCGATGAGCATCAGTCCCTCCTCCATCTTGATCTCACGGCCTTGGAGTAGGAATAGACCCTTTCCCTCGATCACGTGATAGATCTTGTCCATTCCTTCATGGGAATGGAGCTGATGTTCCTGTCCTGGCTCGAAGCAGTTTAGGCCCACGAGAATTCGTTGCGAACTGAAGATGGTGCTCTTTCCCATCTTTTCCAGATTGAAGACGGCGTGTTCTCGGGGACGGATAGCTTCGGTGTAGTCCTTGGAGCTCATTTGGTGTCTCGATGCTGGCTTAAGCGAACGGTGATGCAGGGCGGTCAAGATGTGTCTGGTGCTCTGAAGCTGCAAGATCTTGCTCCCCTGTCCTGACCCTCCTTGGCCACGAGGCTGCGAGAACGGCGGTATAGTAGGATGATGTGGATTTGCAATCGCTTTTATGTCGTCTTGCTCTAGAGGTAAGTGTCGTCCGGCACTAGCATTGATTCTACAGTGGCGACAGGGGAGGGGAGGCTGGGAACGTCAAATGAGATGTCCCGTTTAGGCCATCCAGAACGCTATCGGAACGATGAGGTCAAGCAAAGTGTTGGTTGTTCTCACACGATGAGGGCACTGTCCGTATGTCGTTCCCTTCACAGCCCGTGGACGAGAGGAGGACCAAGGATGACTCGCGCTCACACGTTTTTCGAGGTATCAATCTCTTGGACCCGCGCTTGCCTGAGGGTCGTTCTAGACCGCCCGTGTCCCTAGCGCAGTGAGCTATGAAATTCCTATTGAAATCATTTATCCTCTGCAACGCCCTCGTTCTCACCTCTTGCTTGGCCGACGAGGTCGCCCTTGAAACCATAACCCGAACAGCCTTACACGACTTTAGTATCGACACGGTCTCCTTGGGACTCGTTCATCCATTTTCGATGGCATTTACGCCGGAGGGTGACCTACTGGTCACAGAGCGTCCTGGCCGGCTTCGTATCGTGAGAAATGGCTCCTTAATTGATGATCCCGTTGAAGGCCTTCCGAAGATCTTAGCGATCGGTCAGGGTGCGATGCCACAAGACGGTCGCGAGCAAGCTGGTATGCGCGACTTGGTACTCCATCCGGACTTCAGAACGAATAGACTGCTGTACTTGAGCTACACGAAGCCGGGTGCTGATTCACTGGGTAACATTGCTGTAATTCGAGGACGCTTCGAGAACGATCGGCTCTCTGAAGTCGAAGAAATTTTTCACGCTGACGCATTTGGTGACGGCAGTAACCGCAGTTCACAGTGGGGTGGCCGGCTCGCCTTCGACAATAATGGATATCTCTTTATCACCATCGGTGATCGACAATGGCCTTCTGAGGGAGACCTGGCGGCTCATCCGTCTCAGAATCTTTCTAGCCACAACGGAACTACTGTCCGCCTATACGAAGATGGACGCGTTCCTGAGGACAACCCTTTTGTCGGCCAGGAAGGGGTGCATCCAGAGATTTGGACATATGGTCATCGGAACGCTCAAGGTCTCGCTGTCCATCCGGAGACTGGGGATGTTTGGCTTAACGAACACGGACCACAGGGGGGCGACGAACTCAACCTGATCCGTCCGGGTCTTAACTACGGTTGGCCAGTAGTAGGTTTCGGCGTGAACTACCGTACGGGAATCGCGATTCATGGTGCCACCCACCAGGATGGGATGGAGCCTCCCACACACATCTGGGTTCCATCAATCGGTGTCACCGGAATGCTTTTCTATACGGGCGATGCTTTTCCTGATTGGCGTGGCGATATGATCGTCGCAAGCCTCAGAGGAGAACAATTGGTTCGACTCACCCTAGATGGACAGCAGGTGGTAAGAGAGGAAACACTAATTCACGGGATAGGACGAATCCGAGATGTCCGTCAGGGTCCGGAAGGCATCATTTATCTAGCAATGGACGGTGATGCGCGGGGTTTTGACGGGGATCCAACTCCTATACTGCGCTTGATCCCACTGTAGCCATTTGACGTCCACCGCCATCTTCTCGGGACTTTACAGCGGTGCGTCGTCGGGCCTAAGGTGAGTGATTCCACGGACGTCCACAGCGGGAGGCGATGGTGTTCCAAATGCGAGCATTCAGGGTGCGGGGTATGCCGGGTGCAATTCTACTCAGCGTCATGCTCACGGGGGTGGCGGTCGCTCCCCAGTCAGGGTTGGCTCAGGATGCCGCTACCGTCAATCCCGATGCTGATCAATACACCCTTCCGGCCCTTTCGGTGCAGAAAGTATTCGAGACAGACAAGAACTACGCCACATTGAACTACATGAGCCCGGATGGGGATCACTTCGTTGTACCCCTAGTCACCGAGCTTTCCACCCTCGAACTGATGTCGAGGGAAACCTACCGATTGGCGGAACTCGAAATCCGTCCGCAGACGGATCGTCTCTGGCACCTCGACACCTACGGAATCTATGGGCTCCGCTTTTATTCCCTGAACCGGAGAGCGTTCGTCGACGTAAACCTTCCGGACGGCGCGTTCGTGAGTGACCTCACATGGTCGCCCGATGGTTCACGGATGGCGTTTCTCGCCCATCTTCCCGGTGGAACGGAAGTCTGGACTGCGAACCCCGAGAGTGGCAGAGCTCGGAGCCTCAGCGACGCCCGTGTTCTCGCTACCCTCGGAACCAGCGCACGAGGGCAAGGGAACCAGCCATCCAACATGCTTCAGTGGACTCCCGAAGGGACACTGATCACGCTCCTGGTGCCCCGTGACCGCGGCCCTGAACCGCCACGCGATCCGGTGCCCAGCGGGCCGGTGGTACGCCGCACTCGTGCGGAGCCGACCCCGACTCCGACGTACCCGTATCTCCTGGAGGATGATCACGACGAGACCCTCTTTGAGTACTACACGCGTAGCCAGCTGGCGGAATTGGCGGAAGGACAATCTCCTCGTTTGCTTGGCCAACCCGAGATGTTTGAATCCGTGTCGGTGAGTGCTGACGGGCTGTATTTGCTGACGACGGCTATTGAGCGGCCCTTCTCTTTTATCACGGGCTATAGGGGATTTCCGCGCCGAACGTTTGTAATCGATCGTCAGGGTTCAGTGGTGGTTACTCTGCAAGAGCGGCCCCTCCAAGAGGGCAGGGTCGTTGATGGAAACGGGAACATCGACGGTGGACCGAGGGCGCTGGCGTGGCGTCCCGGCGGTGGCGGTATCGGCTATCTGCAGCGGGCGGCTCGTGATGGAGACGCCCCACGTCCCGACCGAATCATGATACTGCAGCCGCCCTTCGACATGGACCGGGCCCAG
>JAYZFL010000052.1:0-22650 GCA_036336795.1 Gemmatimonadota bacterium | reverse complement strand
CTCATCACGACGGACCAGTACATTTGGGTAGGAGACGCGCCAACGAGCCGGCTCATTAAGTTCGACCTCGACGGTAACTACCTGTACAGCTGGGGTGCTTCGGGCACGCAGGCCGGGCGCCTAGCCTGCTCGCACGGGATCACGACCGACCAGAATGGCGCCCTATACCTTGCCGACTGCTTCGCCGGTCGGGTACAGAAATTCGAACCGATACCGGGCGCTGATCCTGCGAAATTGGTGGGGCAGATCGTGCGGGAGTGGTAGTGCGTTTGGCCACAGTGGAGAGGGAATAAGTGCTGTGGGTCAGGAGGCATTAGAGCCTTGGTATTCCATCACCTGCAGGTTTCTCCATCGCACTTTGATCCCACCACCATCGTGGATTTGGAGCGCGATGTGACCTGTGGCTTCACCGATTTTCTCGTCTACGAGGTCGATCATCTCGGTGCCGTTGAGCCATGTCGTGACGCGTGAGTCGACGACGCGGATCCTCATCTCGTTCCAGTCGCCCATGCGGAGCAAGTGGTCCTTCTCCGGCTCTGGCTGGGCGAGCCAGCCGCGCCCATACGATTCGTAAATACCCCCCGAGTAGAGACCCGGTGGGGCGACCTCGGCCTGCCATCCGGTGATGATCACGCCGTCGAGCGTCGCATGGAAAAAAACACCGCTGTTGCCGTCCGCCTCCTGCCTGAACTCGAGTGTAAGCTCGAAGTCCTTGTACATCGCGTCCGTCCGGAGGTAGCCGTACGCCGCGTCCGGACCGCTCTCGCAGACAAGTTCGCCGTCTTCGACGTACCACCGCTCGGTCCCGTGGATTGTCCACCCGTCGAGGCTCTCGCCGTCGAAGATCGAGACGAGCTCCTGGGCCAGTAACGGGGTTTCTCCCCCTTCCCGAATGGATAGCGTCGAGGGATCGACGTCGTGGGTGACGACTATCTTTCGGATCTTGATGTTGCGATACCAGACCGGCGTACCGTGATCCTGCAGCCCAATCGAACCGGAGGGTGCCCGGGCGTAGTGCTCCTCCTCGCCGAACTTGCTCGCTGAGACCAGAGCTTCCCACTCGCCCGTGTACAGTTCGTACTCAACCATAAGCACCCCGTTGAGCCAATGCTCGACATGGTTTCCCTCGACCACGATCCGCCCAGTGTTCCACTCGCCGACCGGCTTCATCGGGCGCACGACCGCTGAATGCAAGTCGTAATTGTCGCCAGTGAGATGCGTGTTCATATCCATCGTGCCCATGTCGATGTAGGCCGTGTCGTCGAGCACCTGGTACTCGGCGGCAACCTGGAACAGGCCCTTGCCGTCTTGTTCCTGCACGCGGTAGAAGACCCCGCTGTTTCCCTCCCTCCCGACCTTAAAATCGAAGACGAGCTCGAAGTCCGTGAACTCCGCCACGGTGATGATGTCGCCCCCGTCCATGTTGCCACTTGTCGACTGACCAATGAGCTCGCCTTGTTCGACCTTCCACCTTCCGGTTGGGAAATCCTCGCGACCGTATCCCCGCCAACCGTCCGTGGAGACACCGTCGAAGAGCCGGGTCCATCCAAGCATCTCCTCTTGGAGCATCGTGAGCGCCTCGTCGTCCACCCGGGTTCCGCATGCCGCGGTCGTGCAAAGTGCCAGCAACGACACGAATCGGGTGAGCGTGCTCACAGGACCTCCATATTTTCTGAGTCCCAGATGACCACCTTCTCGTCGAAGTAGCTGTCGTTGCACGCGAGCGCCGGGGCGGCTGCCCTCAACCCGAAGTTCGCGTCTTCAATCACGGGTGTGCCGTCTCTTACACCGCGGAAGAAGTGCATGAAGTGGTCGAAGTGCGCGCCTTTGTACCCGTCCTCGGCCACGTAGACGCTCTCGGCCGGCGGCAGCATCTGCGCCCGGGCCTCGGCCGGCTGCGCCATCTCGTCGGTCTTCATCTGTAGGAAGACGTCCGTCGGGTTGACCGCCTTGTTGCGACGCAGCACGACCTCGGTCCACGTCACGTCCATGCTACCTTCGCTCCCGACCAAGCGGAGGAAGGTGGTGCCCGACGTACCGTCGACGAAGTTGACTCGTAGCGAAAGATTGAACGGCGGGTGCGTGTTGGCCTCGGGGTAGTCGAACATACCGAGCAGGATGTCCGGTACCTCGCGGCCGTCCTTCCAAAACCGTAGGCCTCCTTGGGCCATGATCTTCCGCGGCCCCTTGGACGACGTCACGAAATGCAGGCTTGAGAAAAGGTGCACGAAGAGATCTCCCGAGACACCCGTTCCGTAGTCACGGTAGTTCCTCCATCGGAAGATACGGAGCGGGTCGTACGGCAGCCTGGGGGCGCTACCGAGGAACATGTTCCAATCGACAGTCTCCTCCGATGCGTCTTCGGGGATAGCGTACTGCCAGGCACCAATCGGATCGTTGCGGGCCCAGAAACCTTCAGCATAGTTGAGTTCGCCGATCGCGCCCTCCTCGAGCAGTTCCTTGGCCTTCTCGTTTCCGAGCGAACTCATGCCCTGGCTGCCCACCTGAAACGTTTTGCCGGACTCCTGCTGAGCTCGGACGAGCTCTGCGCCCTGCTTGATCGTGTGAACCATCGGCTTCTCACAGTACACCGCCTTTCCGGCCCTAAGCGCGTCCACGGAGATCTGTGTATGCCAGTGATCGGGGGTCCCGACGATGACTGCGTCGATGTCGTCTCGCACTAGGATCTCACGGTAGTCTCGCGTCGTGAAGACATCTGTGCCATGGAGTTCCTTGGCACGCTCCAGCCGCCCGTCGTAGCAGTCGGCCGCAGCGACCAGTTTCACGCCCGGCACCTGAAGTGCCGTGTCCACGTCAGCCATGCCCATGCCGCCCGCGCCAATCACGGCCAGTTGAAGCTGGTCGTTGGCAGACTGATGGCGGCGAGCGCCGAGCGCGTACACGTTTCGGCGCTCGGCAGCCGACAGGATCCTGGGTGTCGCTCCGGCGGCCAATGCTCCGGCGGCGAGGTTGCCGACGAAGGCTCGCCGGGACTGAGGGGCTCCGGATCTCGTCATAGCACTGAATCTCCGCGGGTTTGGGGACAGCTGGGGCCCTTTGCTGCATAGCGCTTGAGCCCGACAGTAGAATGTGTCACCGGAGCGACCATCGCCAGTCGATCTCGGACCACCGCACCTGCCTTACGGAGAGGCAATCGGTTGCTGCGGCCTCAGCGGACGAGCCGCCCTCCGTCCACCTAGGTCTCTCGATCGACGGTCACCGTTGCGTCGATGATCTCGTCTCCGAGGGGTACCCCGCCAGAGGATAGCCCCTTCACCTGGGGTTGCTGATTCTCCCTGCAGAGGGCATCCTGCAGCACCTTATGAAAGCGCCGGATTTAGGGGGATCGATGGCATGGTTGCTTGCGGGTGTCAGCGGGACGAGCCTGGCACTTATTGTGGCAGCCTCTGCGGGGGCGCAGGAAATCCACTTAATCCCGATCCCGATCAGTGGGTTGTTTTTGGTAGGAGGGGTGTTGACGAGATGTCCCACATGTGGGTCGGTATCACGAACTTAGAGCAGGATGAGTATGAGAGATTGATGGCGGAGCGGCGGCAACGGATCGCGGCCCAGCAAGACGGCGGCTGAGCGTTGCGGCAGATCCCCAACCAGGGTCCCTCATCCGTCTTTCGGGACTCGTTTCCTCGGCTTCGTCGAACCGTTGGTTCATCGATCTTGGCTTTGGTGATGATCACAGCCACAGCAGTGGCTGCTCAAGTACCGGATCGGCCTCGCCAAGCCGCCTACACTTCGGATCAGGCAGAAACGGGAGCCGCCCTGTATCAAGAAGCATGTGCCATGTGTCACCTTCCGAATCTGAGGGGTTCGTTCGAGGCGCCGGAGCTTGCAGGAGCCAATTTCCGTAGCACGTGGCGAGCGCGGTCGGTGTCGGATCTCATCGAATTGATGCGGGAAACGATGCCTACCGAAGCACCGGGTTCATTGGACGACGGTCAGTACGTCGCTCTAGCTGCGTTCATACTTCGTGAGAACGGAGTCGCTCCCGCGCGAGCTCGACTGAGTCTCTCCTCTTCTGGCCGTGTCATCGGCGGAATCGGTGCCGAGAACGAGGCCGGTGATCTCAACCTCGCTGTGCGTCTCCCGGTTCCCGGCCGAGTGGGTACGGAGTCGTCTCCGGGGACCCGGAATTCCGCTCCGGAGGTGGCAGAGCTTACGGAGACGGCAACCGGGGCCACACGGACTTATCGGGTACCCGGGTATTTTACACCTGCTTCAAACGCGGATCTGGCGGATCCGCCTGACGGAGATTGGTTGCATTGGCGCGGCTCACCCGGAGCTCTAGGGTACAGCCCTCTGGATCAGATCAACACAGGAAACGTCCATCGCTTGAATTTGGCTTGGGTATGGGGTATGGAGCCGGGAACGAGCCAGCCTTCGTTTCTAGTCCGTGATGGAACGATCTTCCTCCCGAATCAGGCCAATGTCATCCAGGCGTTGGATGCTACCGACGGGACACTCCTTTGGGAGTATCGCCGCGCCTTTCCTGAAGGATTTGGAATCGGCAGAGGGCATCTGAGGAGCCTTGCTTTGTGGGAGGATCTCATCTTCGTGGCGACCCTAGACGCTAGCCTCGTAGCCCTCGACGCTCGAACGGGCGTCGTTCGGTGGGAAACCGTCGTGGAGGACGCCGACCTAGGTTACAGCAACAGTTCGGGGCCGATCGTGGCGGACGGTAAGGTTATCAACGGTATCAACGGTTGCACGCGCCTCAACGGCCAGAGTTGTTTCATCACCGCGCACGACGCCCGCACGGGCCGCGAGCTATGGCGTACATACACGGTGGCACGTCCGGGTGAGCCGGGAGGAGATACTTGGGGCGATCTCCCCTTCGATCTCCGGGGTGGAGCGGACGTCTGGATTCCCGGAAGTTGGGACCCAGATCTCGGGCTTGTCTATTTCGGTACGGCCCAGGCCAAGCCGTGGGTGGCAGCGAGCCGAGGACTCTCAACCTCCGACTCGACGCTGTACACCAATTCGACACTGGCCCTAGATGTAGATGATGGCCACATCGTATGGTACCGTCAGCACATTCCAGGTGAGACCCTCGACATGGATGAAGCTTTCGAGCAGGTCCTGGTTGACGTAGACGGGCAACCACTCCACCTCTCGATCGGGAAAAGTGGAATCCTGTGGAAGCTCGACCGGCGTGACGGTTCCTTCCTGGGACTCACTGAGACGGTCTATCAGAACGTTTTTGCAAGAGTGGATCGGGAGACGGGTGAGGTCCAGTATCGTGAGGACATCCAGGAAGCGAGGATAGGAGACTGGATGTCGGTTTGTCCATCGACCGCGGGCGGCCACAACTGGCCTTCCACCGCATACCATCCCGGCACACGCCTGCTCTTGGCTCCACTGAGCCAGAGTTGTATGGAGATGTCCGGAAGAGCGGTGATCCTGGATCCAGGGGAGGGGGGTACAGGTGGAGACCGCATGTGGTTTCCGATGCCCGGGAAGGAAGGGTTTTTTGGAAAACTGGCCGCCTTCGACGTGGAGACCCTCGAAGAAGTTTGGACCGTTGAGCAAGCTGCCCCGTTCCTCACCGGTGTTCTCGTTACCGGTGGTGGTGTGGCCTTTGTCGGGGACTACGACCGGTGGGTCCGAGCCTACGATGTCGAGACCGGAGAGAAACTTTGGGAAAGCCGTCTGGGCAGCACTGTTATGGGTTTTCCTGTCACATTTGAAGTCGATGGGGTCCAGTACTTCGGGATCCCGACCGGCAGAGGAGGCGGAAGTCCCTGGCGGATCGGAAACTTCCTCGCGCCTGAAATGATGAGTTCGAACGGGCATAACGCTCTCTACGTTTTCAGGCTCTCAGAGCCATGAACCCCCATGCGTCTACCGGTACTTCGCGTCGCTTGAGGGTCGACCGAGCACACCGCATGCTTAGGCCTGCCACGGGCTCTCTGTCGACACTAGTGATTGCGACCGCACTGATTGCTGTGGCCGCCGCTACCGGAACCACCGCACAGTCCGCAGGCGACTACCGTGCGGTACCGGACTGGGCAAAGCTGCCAGAGGGGCGAACGTGGGGAGCGGTCACCGGTGTTTTTCCGGACCCCGACGGAAAGCACATGTGGGTTTTGGATCGTTGTGGTGCCAATAGTTGCGTAAGCTCGGACCTTGATCCCGTCTTCAAGTTCGACCTCTCCGGAAATCTCGTGACCAACTTTGGGGCTGGACTCTTTGCATGGCCCCATGGTTTCTTCGTCGATCACGAAGGCAACGTCTGGGTTGCCGACGGCCCGACAGGGGCTCGGGCGGACGAAGGAGCATCCGAGGGGAAAGGGCAACAGGTTTTCAAGCTCAGCGGGGAGGGCGCAGTCCTCATGACGCTTGGGATCGCCGGCGTATGGGGGGATGATCTCGACCGTTTCAATGGTCCCTCGGAGGTCCTGGTTGCACGCACCGGAGAGGTCTACATCCTCGACGGCCATGGCGAGGGTGGTAATAACAGAGTGATGAAGTTCATGGCAGACGGCCGATTCATCCGCGCATGGGGTGTCTCGGGTCCTGGGCCCGCCGCTGGAGAGTTCTCGGATGCGCATGCCATTGCGATGAACTCTGAAGGACGGATCATGATTGGGGACCGTCGGAATATCCGCATCCAGATCTTCGATCAGGATGGAAATTTCCTGGAGCAGTGGACGCACTTCGGTCCGCCGAGCAGCATCTACATTGATGAAGACGACGTGATGTACGTGACTGACACACAAACCGGGGCTTTGCCGTCATGGTACGGCGATCGCCGCCCGGAAGACTGGGTCCGCGGCATCCGAATTGGGGACGCAAGAATGGGGCGTATTACGGCGTTCATCGAGAGCAACGCCGAGTTCGTCGCGGCAGACCGGTACGGCAACGTTTACGGAGCAGAGGTCCCGGGTCAGACACTAGTGAAATACGAAAAGGTCAGGTAGTCCGGCTAATCGCCCAAAGGTCATGTAGGCAACAGAAGCCCCCGCTCACGGGAGCCGTAAAGCGACCAAAGACCCAGGAAGTGTAGGTCCTGAGACAGCCATTACGATGTACTGCTGACCCCCATGCATGAACGTCATCGGAGCAGTGTCTGTCGTGCCGGGCAGCTCGACGGCTCCTATGCGCTCCCCCGTACGCTTATCCACAGCAAGGAAACGGGGCTCCCCAGACCTGCCCTCGCCATGCATGAGAAGGCTGCGGGTGACCACCACGGTTGCGTGGGATGGCTGGCCTGTGTTGGGCAGATCCAACCCCTGCAATCTGGGATGGTTCTTGATTCGCTCCGGGGTGTCTCCGTTGGGAGTCCACCAGAGATGCTCGCCCGTGTTCATGTCGATGGCTGTGATTCGTCCGTAGGGGGGCTTGAAGATCGGGAGACCCTCGGGTCCTCGAAAACCTCCCGGAACCGGTGAGTGATGCCAATCCACTACTGTCCGACCCGACTGACCAGTCAAGACGGCATCCCTGTCCTCGCCAGGAACGAGCACGAAGGCTGAGCACGACTTCACCGATGCCACGTACAAGACACCCGTCTCCGGATCGATGGCCGAGCCTCCCGGAATGTTCGCTCCTCCCGTTGCTGATGGACAGAAGACCGCACCCTTCTTTCCTTCGGGATTTTCTGAGTGGAGAGGCGGATTCCACATAGGACCGATCCGCCACTCGCTGGCGATCTCGAGCGCGAGCGATCGAAGTCCTGGCGTAAAGTCGATGAAGTCGTCCTCCGTGAGCTCTTGCATCTCGTAGGCGTCAGGTTTCGTCGGGAACGGTTGTGTCGGTGACGTCTGTTCGCCGGGTACTTCCGACTGAGGTACGGGACGTTCCTCGATCGGCCAGATCGGTTTTCCCGTTACTCGATTAAACGCGTATATGAAGGCCTGCTTAGAGCTTTGTATCAACGCGGGGATCCGCTCGCCGTCCACTGCTAGATCCACGAGATTCGGCGGAAGGGGAAAGTCGCGATCCCATACGTCGTGATGCACGCCCTGGAAATGCCAGAGACGCTTCCCGGTCCTGACGTCAAGGGCAATGATGCTGTTACCGAACAGATTGTCTCCAGGACGGAACCCACCGAAGTAGTCGTTTGTCGGAGCGTCCGTTGTGACATAAACGATCCCGCGCTCCAGATCTGCGGAAAGGGGCGGCCACGTGTTGACGTTACCACTCCACTCCCATGCGTCGTTCTCCCACGTCTCATTGCCGAATTCCCCGGGCCGGGGAATGACGTTGAATTTCCAGAGGTGTTCCCCGGTCCGGGCGTCATAGGCGAGAATGTCTCCGGGAACGTTTTCCTGGCGTGGGTCAAGGCGTCCCGTGAGGTTTGAGTTACCGATCACGACCACCCCGTTCACGACAATCGGAGGTGACGTGTTTGTGATGTACCCGATCGTGTCAGGGATACCGTAGTCCGGGTCATACGGGTGGCCGAGCGCTTCCAGTAGATCCACTGTGCCGGTTTCGCCGAAGCCTTCCAATGGTACAGGAGCACCAAAACCTTCCAACGGCCGTCCCGTCTCCGCGTCCAATGCGTGTAGGAAGAAGGCAGGTGTCACCAGGTAGATTACTCCGCGGTCACCGATCTTGTCGTAAGCCACACCTTTCCCGTGGCTTTTTCTGGAAGACCGTTGCCATCGGGTGGTGTGCGGCTCCCGAAAGATCCACAGTGTCTCACCGGTGGCTGGGTCCAAGGCCGCGACGGTGCGACTCTGCCCAGCGACCGTGAAGAGCTTTCCGCCAGCATAGATTGGGGTCGCACGAAGGATGTAGTCGACCGACGGACCGAAGTTGTCGCCCCGCCAGATCCACGCCTGTTCGAGGTCGCCGAAGTTGTCGGCGTCGATCTGATCCAGAGGCGAGTACCGCGTGCTCCAGGCGTCTCCTCCCCAATACCGCCATTCTCCGTAGGGCGTGCCGCGATCCTGCGCCGAACCCGACCCCATTGCTACCAAAATCCCCATGAACGTCAGTGAGAGAATTCGGGTCCGTCGGACACGGTCCCCCAAGGCTGCGTTCATAAGAGAGACGAAGTGAGACATGCGCGAACTCCGGGATGAAACCTAGGTCAACATCCTATGCGCGGGTCGGTAGGCGCAAGCAAGACGTACCCAAGGGGCCGACTCCATTGACCCCGATTGTTCCAGGATTCTCTACGATTACGATATGCTGTGCCACATCGCAGCGATGTGGAGAAATCCCTGAAATGTGTGGACGTGGTATGGGCGCCGTTGAAAGTATTGTAGTCCGCTGTTGGACGGGTCCCCTTTCCACTTACGATACTGAAGGCGATCCTTGGCCGCTGATCTCTCGACTTCGATCACGACAAACCAAGAAGGCGCATGGACCTGCTCCGCTACGTCCGCCCGATGGGCATCTACGAGACCCTGTACTCCTTCATGGAAGCCTTCGGGACCTACATGGGGGAGGCTGGCACGCACCCCTGGAGTCAGGGTTTCCCTAGGACGGAACAACTACCGGGAGGACCCGAACTCCCTTCGAGTGTGCAGGTTTCGTGGGCCGATCGTCGTTATCCGAAAGCATGGGGCATGCCTGCGCTTCGGACGGCGATTGCCGACTACTACAATACGTGGTATGGCTCGAGTATCGTGCCTGAGAACGTCATGATCTTTGCGGGCGGGCGGCCCGCAATCATTGCGGCACTGCTCTTTCTCGATCCGGATATCACCATCCGAGTCGCCGAAACCGAATACACGCCCTACTACGACATGCTCAAGGGGTTGGGTAGGTCCTACACACTGGTCTCGAGCGCCGAGCCGAACGGATTCCGCCCGAGCATCGACGATTATCTGGGCGATTGCGACGGGAAGGGACTTGTCATCACAAGCAATCCCTGCAATCCGACCGGACAGACTCGCACGGGAAACGAGCTGAAGACGTTGGTCGACGCGGCCTGTTCTGGCCGCATGGGTGTCTTAGTGGACGAGGCCTACGAACTCCTCCATACGAATCCTGTGAGCGCTCTCGAATACGTTGACGACATCGACAACTCCGGTCTCTTTGTTATTGGGGCTGCGACCAAGGGGCTTCAGGCACCGGGGATCCGTGTCGGCTGGATGATCTCCTCACGGAAGAACGTGGAGATCCTCAGTAATTTCTCGTCATTCGGGATGGGTGGGGTCTCACATCCATCCCAGTGCTATGCATTGGAACTGTTCGGACAAGAACGCATCAGTCTCGCACGCAAGGCCGTCCCGGCGTTTTACTCGAGCCAACGGGATCGTTACGGCGACGCGTTTGAGAGCCTCGGTCTGCAGCTATGGTCGGGCGATGGTGGCTTCTACCACTGGTGCAAGCTTCCCGGTGGCATGACCGCAGCGGACTTGAACGACCGGCTCTTCAAGAAGGGTGCGGCCGTCCTGAAGGGCATCGACTGTGACATGGCACGGCGGGGAGAAGAATCGCCCCTGAAAAGCTTTTTCCGTTTTTCATTCGGGCCTCTCCACCCGGACGGCTTTGATTCGGACGTCGAGATCATGCGAAGTGTGCTGGGGTAGACCACGAGATGATCCATAGCAACTGGTGCCGGGATTCGGCAGTTAGGAACCCGTACGAGTGGCCATTATTCAGGTAGCGGGCAACGCATGACTGATCTAAACCCTGACGGTGCTAGTGCTCCCAGTTCGCAAACGGTTCCTCGAGCGACGGACTTTGTGGAGTGAACAGCTTCGCCCCGTCGTCCGTGATGTATATGCAATCCTCGAGCCTCACACCGAATTCGCCGGGCAGGTAGATGCCCGGCTCATCGCTAAACGTGTTGCCGGGCTTCAGGGGGACCTTGTTGTTCTTCACTAAATAGGGCCACTCATGGCCGTCCATGCCAATGCCGTGGCCGACACGATGGGTGAAATACTTGTACCCGGGTCCGTATCCCGCGTCCTCGATCACCTTCCGAGCCGCGGCGTCGACTTCTTCGGCGGGGACACCGGGGGCTGCCTTCTGAAAAGCGGCTGTTTGGGCCTGATACTCGATCTCGAATACCTTTTTCATTTTATCGGTTGGGGCACCCAGCACGAAGGTCCGGCTCAGGTCGGAGCGGTATCCTTCGACACCGCAGCCGCCGTCGATGAGCAGGATGGTGCCTTCGCGAATCACCTGTCGCGTGACTGAGCCGTGCGGGAGCGCTGACCACTCACCGGTCTGCACACCGGCGCTACCCTGGAACCCCAGCTGATCATGCGCCATTGAGACCAACCCCCGAAAGTCCTGTTGCGTCATCCCTTCTTCCATCGCGAGGTACGCCGCCTTGTATGCTGTGAGCGTGACCTCGTTTGCTAGGCTCATCAGCTCAAGCTCGTGCTCGTCCTTCACTCCTCGGCATCCGGCCGTAACCTGCGTGGCATCGACGATGTCCAGCGCGGGGACGGCCAGGGCGATGCCGTTGCTGAAGCGAAACTGCATTGTCTCTTCAGTGGCGACCTTCCCGGTGGCGACACCTTGATCCCGTAGCCCCTGAGCCACGCGCTCGTAGGGGCTCTGATGCTCTTCCCACGTATAGACGGTTGCGCCTTCTAGGGGGCCAAGCGCGAGTTGTTCGCGAGCGCGATCCTCTTCGAAGGCGGGGCAGACGACGAAGGCGTCCCCCTCCACCGGGATCAGAACGGAAAAAAGACGCTCACCGCCACCCCATCGGATGTTGGTGAAGTAGACCATCGACGTTCCGCCAGTGAGCGCGAGAGCGGACAGGCCCTGTTCCCGCATCAGGCGTCTGGCCTGCTCGACCCGGTTTGCGCGCTCTGCCGTGGTGATCGGTTGTGCCCGGTCCGCCCAGGACGTGAGCCTGGTAATCGAAGCGGGCATGGACTGCTGCAGAATGTCGGCTGCTAGAAGCCCGGCAGGGCGTGAGAGCGCGGTACCTGCGGCGGCTGTGGATGAAGTTCCGATAAAGTGACGTCTAGAGATCATGGGATTGCTCCGATGTGGTCTGGTATGACGCGAACATCATACGTGACGAGGGAGGATCTCACCACGCTGGTATGGGGGGCAAGCACCACACGAAGCACGGTCAGAAAGGCCCGTCAGTTCAGGGGCCCTAGCCGCTGGATAGGGTGCCGTAAGCACCTCTCTTCCCTCACGTCGATCGAGCTCACCGGGTTGCCCTAGGATTCCGCCTCGCCGATCTTGGCCCTCCCAGCTCGAAACGTCCCGAACTAGGATCGATTCACCATGCGCTCCTTACTCCGCACCCTGGTCATCTCGATCGCTTTCCTACCGTCAGGGCGGATTAGCTTAGCAGCCCAGGCTCCACCGACCTCGGAGCGGACTGCTGCCATCGCGCCCCACGAGATCGACCTCGATATGATCGCCCGTATCCGCGAGGAAGGGTTCCAGCGTTCACAGCTCGAGAACACCTTTTCCTACATGACCGACGTACTGGGCGCTCGCCTCACGAACTCCAGCGACATGGTCCGCGCGCAAGAGTGGGTTCTGGGAGAGATGAAACGGATCGGGCTCGTCAACACCATCCGCGAACCGTTCATGGACTACGGGGTGAGTTGGGACAACGAATATGTGTCATTGCATCTCATGGAGCCGGACTACTCACCGATGGTTGGTTACCCGATCGCACACACACCTGGTACCGATGGGAAGCAACGGCTCCAGGTCGTGATCGCAGACGTTCAGACGAAGCAAGACCTCGAACGATACCGGGGCCGGCTCAGGGGAATGGCTGTGCTCGGGACCCCCCCGGCCAGCATCGACCTGACCCGATTCGCTACCGGCACTCCTCGCCGTACGGATGAGGAGTTACGAGCGCTCGAAGAGGACGTCGTGCTGCCGACGGCGGGTCCGGACCCCTATTTCTCTCGCTTGTATCCGAATCCGCCACGAAACCCGGACTTGCTCACGTCCGAGGAGAGTCTGGCCTTCTTTGTGGCCCAGGATGTGGCAGTGGTCTTGGAGTCCCAGAGCGGTTGGCCGGGAGCGGTGCGGGGCTTCGCTCGCCCCGGCGCCAAAGTGGACCGTTGGTCGCTGACCGCAACGCGCTCCTCCGTGCCCATCGTTGCGGTCACTCCTGAGCACTATAACCGGATGTACCGTATCCTGCGTCGGAACATCCCAGTCACCGTCGAAGTCGAGATTCGGAACCGCCACGGCGAGATCGTCGAACAGGCAAGTAACGTGCTTGGTGAGATCCCTGGGACCGACCTTGCGGACGAGGTCGTGATGCTGGGGGCTCACTTCGACACCTGGCACGCCAGCCCTAACGCCAGCGATAACACGTCGGGCGTAGCGGTGATGCTTGAGGCGGCGCGCATCCTCCGGGCCGTGGGTGCCGTACCGCGTCGCACGGTTCGCGTCGCTCTGTGGTCGGGTGAAGAGCAGGGCCTCTACGGCTCGCGTGCGTACGTGACCAAGCACTTCGGTGATCCCAGGAACCCTGCCGTTGGGGTTACTCCTGCATACGACAAGTTCTCAGTGTACTTCAACCAGGACTACGGCCCCGGGCAATATCGGGGCATCTTCTTACAAGGGAACGAGCACGTCCGACAGACGTTCGCGTCCTGGATGGAGCCGCTCCGGGACATGGGGATGAGGACTATATCGGTTCAGGGTGTGGGCAGCACCGACCACGTGCCGTTTGATGCCGCCGGTCTGCCAGCGTTCCAGTTTCTACAGGCCCGGGTCGGTGGCACCGGTGGTCACACCAACCTGGACTTCTTTGATACCATCCCGATCGAGGACTTGATGAAGAATGCCGTGATCATGGCCACATTCGTGTACCAGGCGGCCATGAGTGATGCGAGAATTCCACGGAAGGAGATGGGCGCGGGGGAGTAGTGGCTTTCAAATGGCTTTGATTGAGGGTCGCCGAGAGCCATCGTTGACCGAGTCTGGTCCACCCTCGCACCTTATGCCGATGTCCCTTTTACGCTTTCCGCTTCTCGTTCTGGTTCTTCTGGGTCCCACACCTCTGTCCGGAACCGTACAGACGGAAGGCATCCAGCCCCGAACCGCACGTATCTCGGAGGAAGTACGGTCACTGAGGACGTACCCGTTCTCGGAGCCGAACCCCGTTCCCATCCTGATTCGGGATCCACGCCTCTACCCCTATCACTCCTTTGATGGATACTCGGCAACGGCTGAGCAGCGGGAATGGAAGGTGGTGAAGCTTGAGAACGATTACATCGAGGTCTTCGTGCTGCCTGAGGTGGGAGGGAAAATTTGGGGTGCCGTGGTCAAGGAGACCGGCCACGAGTTCATCTACCGAAACGAAGTGATGAAATTCAGGAATATCGCTCTTCGGGGCCCGTGGACTTCAGGCGGTATCGAATTCAATTTTGGCGTTATCGGTCACACTCCCGCCACCGCTACTCCAGTGGATTATGTGATCCGGGAAAATCCCGACGGCAGTGTGAGTTGTTGGGTGGGTGGTATGGATTTGCCGTCCCGGACCCACTGGAGGGTAGAAATTCGGCTCCGTCCCGACCGGGCCTACTTTGAGACGAACGTCCTTTGGTACAATCCAACTCCCTTGGAACAGCCCTACTACAATTGGATGACCGCTGCGGCCTTCGCGCAGGATGACCTGGAGATGTCAATCCCGGGAGATGCCTATCTCGAGCATTCGGGAAACGAGATGCCGTGGCCGTTGGATGAACAGGGTCGCTATCTCCCGCTCTACGGCAACAACACATTCGAGAGCCACAAATCCTACCATGCAGTCGGTGAACTAAACGATTTTTTTGGCGGGTATTATCACGACGATGGCTACGGGTTCGGGCACTGGGCCCGATATGAAGATATGCCGGGTCAGAAGCTGTGGCTTTGGGCCCTTTCCGGAGAAGGTGGAATCTGGGAGGATTTGCTCACCGACACCGACGGGCAGTACGTGGAATTCCAGGCTGGTCGGTTGTTCGTCCAGTTTTCTCCGGGGCCCGAAGTGAATCCCATCACTCAGGCCAGCTTCGATCCTTTGTCAGCCAGCCGGTGGACAGAGACTTGGTTTCCGGTGGAACAGATCGGAGGCCTGACTGATGCTTCCCGGGACGGGGCGATGCACGTTTCGCTCGAAGACCGCCGTTTGACCGTCGGCGTAAACGCCTTCCGAAACATTGCGGACACACTAAGGGTTTGGTCCGGGGATCGTCTCGTGACCTCAATTCCGGTCGACCTTGAGGTGCTGAAACCTTTCCAGACAATGGTTGAGGTCACACCCGGAGATTCCTATCGAGTGCAGCTTGGTCTTCTTGAATTGGATTACAGCTCGAACCCATCCGATCGCATGCTTGCCCGACCCTTCACGACGGATCTCGAGGCTTTCTCGAGTATCCCCGAATTGGACCGAAAGGTTTTCCAGGCCAGAGAGTTCCTGAAGGGACGGCAGTATCTGGAGGCGCGTGACCTCTTTCAGGCAGCTTTAGATATAGCGCCATGGAACCGGGATGCCCTTCTCGGGCTTGCTGAACTCAGCCACCGGGGTGGCCTTTGGGCCGATGGTTTAGAGTACGTGAACCGGACCCTTCAATTGGACGCGTATGACGCCAAAGCCAACTTCCTGGCGGGAGTTCTCTATCGCGGCTTAGAACGAACTGCTGATGCCCATGACGCCTTTGGTTGGGCGGCCCGCTCCACGGCCTATCGTACCGCCGCCTATTCCCAGTTGGCTGAACTGATGATTGCTGGAGGTGCGTTCACGGAAGCAGCCCGATACGCCCGTCTAGCTCTGGACTTCGATAGCAACGGCGTACCAGCCTGGAGGGCATTAGCTGTGATTGGCCGGAAGACAGGAGATGACGCGCTTGCACAGGAAGCGATCCAGAAGTTGCTGGATCTCGATCCCCTCCACCACTTCGCGTTGGCCGAAATATACCTGACCTTTCCGACCGAAGAAGCTACTGAATCTCTAGTGAGTTCATTGAGGGGTGAATACCCCAACCAGAGTCTTTTGGAGATCGCTATCGGATACGTAAGCCTGGGTCTCCCGGGCGCAGCTCGCTCGATCTTGGCCATCAATGTGGAGGAGGGAGAAACACCCGGTATCGCAGTCGCCGACGCACAAGGAGCGCAAAAACGACAAAACCTGATCGGTTTGGGCCCTGTGCATCGGGCTTGGGCGGCTTGGTTAGGGAATGATCCTTCGTCTCTGGCCGCGGGCGGAGATCCCGCGTTCCAATTCCCTTTCCGCCCCGAGACCATACCGGTGCTGGAATGGGCCATGCTTAACGATGGGGCCTGGGTTTGGGAGTATCTTTTGGCCCTCAATCTCTGGGCTGTCGATCGTAGAGAGGAAGCGCTGTCCCACCTCGAGGCCCTGAGTTTCGAGCCTGATTTCGGACCTTTTTACGTGGCGCGGGCCCATTTGGCGGAACAACTCCGTGGAGTAGATCCCACGGCGGATCTACGGCGCGGTATCGTGTCTAACCCAGATAGCTGGGCTCTTCATATCCAACTCGTTCGTCACCTTCAGGAACAGGAACGCTGGATGGACGCGCTCACGGCTTTGGATGTGGCCCGGGCGCGTTTCCCCGCTGACTTCAATCTGGGTCTCTTCGAGGCCAGAGCCCTCATCAATGTCGGGCGTGCACTGCAGGCCACCGAGATCTTTGACGACATTCAGGTCCTGCCCTCGGAGAACGCGAGCGAGGCCCATCTCCTGTACCAGCAAGCTCACACTTCCGTGGCGTTGGATGCCATTGATGCCGCGGAGTTCTCTCTTGCGAAGAAGCACCTCCTGTCTGCTCTGAAGTGGCCGGAATCTCTAGGGCAAGGCAGGCCCTACGATCCGGAGGAACGTCTGGTCCGCCTCCTTCTGGCCCAGGCGGAGTATCACCTGGGAAATCAGGAGGCGGCAAGAGCGGCTTTTCAGGCCGTGGTGGATGCCACAAACGACCCGGGGGCCTGGGGAAACCTTGGTGCTCTGAACGAGCCGGATCGTTTCCCGTCCCGCTTGGACCTCCTTGCTTTGCCGGCTCTCCGTGCCTTGGGGTTGGCCCCAGCTTTCCCCCTCCCCCCGTGGGCTTCTGGCGAACCCAGCGGTGTCGCAAGGCGATTGGGTGCCGATCTCCCTGGCCTTTTCAGTGACTTGGAAGGGCGCATGATTCTGCGGGCTCTGGGGCAGGGCTAGCGGTCGGCGTTGCATGTCTTGAGCCGGGCCAGGACCATCCCGGCAGGCGCCAGCCTCTAGTAACTAGAGATTTATTGTCGCATCGTGTCCGCTAGTGAGCGATAAGCTATCGTTATAGTCACGAAAGCCCCCGATAGTCTGCCCTAGTGGATCAAATGCAACTCCGTCTGTCGCCTGAGGACCCACCGCATCTCGCCTTCTAGCGTGACCTCCGCCTCCTCTTCCAAGGCCATGCGCACACGCTGACCATCCCACTCTGGCACTGGAGTCGTAACCTGAAGCTCGGTTGAAAACCACATGCCCGGAATCACGAACGGGTCACCGCGGCCCGGTACTCCGTTCTGGTAGTCCCATAGGCCGATCAGCGGACCGGCGCCGTGACCGTGGTCGCCGATGGGGTGTGTGTACATGGTTCCGTCTAGACCCTCGGAGTGCATGGTGTTGAGCACCGACACGAGAATCTCGTTCCCGGATCGGCCTACTCTGGTCTCTTCTAGAAGAATGTCCTGAAGGCGGTTGGCGTTGGCGAGTGCCCCCTTAAGCCCTTTAGGGGCTTCAGTCTCCCCCTCTAGGAGGACGTACGCCATGTGTTGCGTGTCGGTCGACATACCCATGGCGATTATGCCGAAGTCACAATGAAGGATGTCGCCCCGCAGGATGACAGGCGAGATCGATGCACTCATTTCTACCCCTCTACGTTGCACTGACACAGAGGGCTGAAACCAAGAGCCCAGACCGAGATCATGGACCCGCTGACGCATCCACCAAACCACATCTTCCGTAGTCGTCTTACCCGGTTCGATAATCACCTCCGAGAAGGCTGTGCCTATGATCTCGTGTACGATGGCCTGCATACGGCGGTATGTCGGGGTCATAGCAGGGACTCGCATGGCCAGGTAGTCCAAAGCCAAAAGAGGTACACGGACTACCCGTTCAGCCAAATCGTCTCCCAAAGCTTTCTCCATTTGCTCCCACTCGCCCGCTGTGAGCCCATCGGCGAAGTTGATATCGTGAGAGATGTTGACGGCAATCCGTTGGGGATTTCGCTCAGCGACCATATTGGCGAATAGGTCCCACTGATCTTCCCCCCAAAGCTCCGCTGCACGACCGTCCGCTGCCAATGCGGTGGCACGCACGGCTTCGTAGACTCCTCCTTGCGAGTTCCCACCTAACGCCAATCGATCAACACCATGATCCGGTCCGCGATCGTGAAAGATGTAAATCGTTCGCCGGCGGGCTGCGAAAGTGGTTGGTGAGACCAGAGCTTTGAATACCGGGTCCTCGTTGTACTCGCGCATGGCGATCACCCACATGTCCACGCCATGCTTTCGCATAAGCATAGGTAGGTTGGTCTCGAGGCGTTCTGTCAACCACGCTTGTTGGACTCTGGCCTGTTCACGGAGAGTCCCAAAAGGGTGGGAGGAATCGTAATCACGAGCTTGAGCCCAGAGGGGATTCGGCGTGATGAAGACCAATCCCATGAAGGCGCCCATTAGCAAAGCGCGCGGGCCGGAACCACGTGAGCTATACATTCTTTTCGTGTTCGCGAAGCTCGCAGTGATGTCTACGACTCTGCGTGCCTGAGATACGTTTCCTGGAGGGAGAACCTGGGGGATGCTTTGGTTCGTCGGGGCGAGAGTTTTATCTGATTCCATGGCCATGAGAATCTCCATACAGACTGAAGTTGTAGTCGCGTGCAAGGTCGGTGTTGTCCCCACCCAGGGCCGACATCGGCCACCTTATCCGGCAGGAAAAGTCTGGCTAACTAAGTGAGCTTGACAAATACGATTATATTATGACGTTGTCGGCGGCCGATATGGTAACATCCCAATAAAACTCACTTTTGGTGACTAGCAAGTCCCCCACTAGAGCACAGTTCAGGGCGAACCCGATCCCCGTGATCGGCTACACCATCTATTTTCTCTCACTGCTCTATCTCTTCTTCTTCAGTATCGAGTTGATGGGTGCCGCGTTCAAGATGGGTGGCCGTGGATTAGCCGAGCAGTTGCTGAACACCGCTGCGGATCCGGTGGCAGGCCTGCTCATCGGGTTCCTCGCCACGAGCCTGATCCAGAGCTCGTCGACTGCGACGACAATCGTGGTTGGGCTAGTGGCGTCGGACGCGCTCACCATCGGGCTCGCAATTCCTATCCTCATGGGAGCGAACATCGGGACAACCACGACCAACACGATCGTGTCCATGGGTCACGTGACGCGACCGGCAGAGTTTGGACGGGCGTTTGCAGCGTCGACGGTGCACGATTTCTTCAATATCCTCGCTGCCGTAGTGATACTGCCGCTCGAGATCTTCTTCCACCCTGTGGAGAAGATGGCCAGGTTCTTTCAGACGGGTTTCGCTGGCGCTGGCGGCATGAGTTTGGCCAGTCCGCTCAAGGTGGTGGTGACACCGCTGTCGGAGTTCGTGGTCGGTATGTTACCATACGAGTTACCCTTGATTGCGATTGCGCTCATCGTGCTCATCATTACGCTTCACCGACTCATGAGGTTGATGCGCGGTGTGTTTCTTGAGCGAATGGCGAGCCTGTTCGATCGAGTGTTATTCCGCAACGACATGACGAGCTTCACTCTTGGCGTGGTAACGACCACTGCTGTCCAAAGCAGCTCTGCAACGACCTCGTTAATTGTGCCGCTGGCGGGGACCGGCGTTCTGTCACTCAAGCAGATCTTCCCCTACACGCTCGGTGCGAACATCGGGACGACGGTCACAGCTTTGCTCGCATCGTTCTCGACGGGGAGCCCCGCTGCTGTAATCGTCGCTTTCGCTCACTTGAGCTTCAACATCCTGGGGATAGGCGTCTTTTATCCTTTCCGCCCTCTCCGAAATATTCCTATCTGGTTGGCTGAAAAGGTTGGAGTTCTGGCGTCCAGTACGAGGACCAATTCAGCGGTGGTAATCTTTGTCTACGTCGTACTGCACATCATCCCAGTGCTTTACATTATTTTGTAGTTAGGAAAGGTATCAAGCCATGTGGAAGACAATCGTTAAGCTATTCAAGTCCGGAGGCCCCCTCCAAGAGGCATTTGACGAAGCGATGCTGATGCTTCGAGCCTCCCATGACATGTTCGGCCATGCAGTCACGGCGCTCCATTCGGAGGGCACGCTGGAAACCGACATTTACAAACGCGATCGGCAACTCAACAAGTACGAGAGAAACGTTCGTCGGAAGATTGTCACCCACATGTCGGTGTCGTCTAAGCCTGACATCAACCTGGGATTGGTGCTTACCGCGATCGTCATCGATGTCGAGCGGATTGGCGACTATACCAAGAATATAGTGGAGCTCGCTTCTGCGATTTCTACGCCCTTCCATGGGCTTGAGCTACACGACGAAGTGGTCGAGATAGAACAAATCATGGCGAGCCTGTTCGACGACATTATACCTGCGCTGGAGGAATCCGACGTGGATCGGGCCAGGGGTATCATGCACTCCCAAGCCATCCTCGCTTCCAAGGTGGACGAACAATTACGTAAGTTGTGTTCGGGTGAGGTGTTGTCGGGGCATTCAGGGCATGCCGCTACGGTCGCAATCTATTTGCGCTATCTGAAACGGGTCAGTGCACACCTGAAGAACATGGCGACGAGCGTAGTCAATCCATACTACCGGATCGGATTCCGGGAGAAGGACGCTTGAGCCGTAGCGGTTGATATCAGGTCCCCTCTAAGGCCATCTCCGATGCGTCCGTAACACTAACACGTACTTTGGATGGTCCTTCCTCAACCTTGAGGCTATGATCAGGATGCAAGGTCATAGCCTCAAGGTCGCCCCCACGGCCGCCTCTCGGTCGTGCGTGAGGCACCGTGACAGTCCGCTGCTGTCACCGCAGGAGGAACAAATTATGTCGTATTCATGCCACCGTAATCGACGGTTCGTTTGTATCCCGGTCTTTGCCTTAGCTTTGGCCGCTCAATGGCCGCGGTTGACGACCGCGCAGGAAAAAGTAGTCGACCAACTTGCCCTGAGGGAGGCAACTCCAGCCGAGTGGTTGACGTACGGTCGTGACCATGCGGAGACACATTATAGTCCCCTCGATGAGATCAACGTAACCAACGTAGTCCGGCTAGGTCTGGCTTGGACTCGGGACATTCCTAAGGTCGGAGCAAGACTTGAGTCGACACCTCTGGTGTCGGCTGGCACCATATATGCAACCGGACCTATGAGCTTCGTATTTGCTCTCGACGCTCGCACCGGGGAGGAGATATGGCACTGGGATCCTGCGATTCCCGACGAGCAAGAGGGTGGCCCAAGCGTGTGCTGTGGTGACGTAAACCGGGGCGTCGCCCTTTACGGAGACAAGGTTTTCGTGGGCCTATTGGACGGCAGGCTCGTCGCTCTTGACCGGGTGACCGGGATGGTGAAGTGGACGGTTCAAACCACGCCACCCGGTACCGATTTCAGCGTCACCGGAGCACCCCGTGTTGTGGCTGGTAAAGTTATCATTGGAAACGCTGGCGCCGAATACGGGGTGCGGGGGTACGTCAGTGCTTACGATACCGAGACGGGTGACCAGATGTGGCGCTCATACACAGTTCCTGGCGATCCTTCTCTTCCCTTTGAGAGTGAAGCCATGAGTGCCGCAGCGGAAACTTGGACCGGAGAATGGTGGGTGGTCGGAGGTGGTGGCACGGTTTGGGATGGTATGGCGTACGACCCAGAGCTTGATCTTCTCTATGTGGGCACGGGTAACGGTGCACCCTGGAGCCGCGACAACCGAAGTCCGGGTGGGGGAGACAATCTGTTCCTCTCTTCGATCCTCGCGCTCAACCCAGCGGACGGCGAGCTCGTTTGGCACTATCAAACGACCCCGGGTGACGACTGGGATTACACTGCCACGCAGCCGCTTATGCTGCTCGACTTAGAGATCGAGGGTCGCCAGCGCGGCGTTATTGTGCAGGCTCCCAAGAATGGCTTCTTCTACGTGCTTGACCGCCGTACGGGTGAGCTCATATCTGCAGAAGCTTTTGCTGACGATCTGACTTGGGCATCAGGGGTCGACATGGAAACCGGCAGGCCCATCGAGACACCCCAAGCCCGCTACGGTATGACCGGCCAGGGAGTGTGGTTGTCTCCAAGCCCAAACGGCGCCCACAATTGGCGTCCCATGTCCTGGAATCCGAGCACCGGACTGATCTACCTTCCAGCCCAGAACAACAACTCCTACTACGAGAAGGCTGAGGGTTTCGAGTATGAACAGGGGGTTTGGAACACGGGAACCGTCCGTGGGGCGGGATCCCGTCCACCAAGACCCGAGCTCATTGGTCCCCGGGCCATGCTCTTGGCATGGGATCCGGTGAGTAACAGCGAGGTCTGGCGGGCGGAGGGTGTGGGACGGAACGGCGGCACACTCTCGACCGCCGGCAACTTGGTGTTCCGGGGATCGGGTAACCAGCTTATCGCCCACGACGCGCGCACTGGAGAGCAACTCTGGACGGCACGTGTCGGTGATGGGACAGCTACCCCTGTCGCGTACGAGCTCGACGGACGGCAGTATATCTCAATACTCGCAGGGACGACCAGCGATGGTCCGCCCCGGATGTCGACGTTCGTCTTGGA
>JAYZFL010000051.1:0-10470 GCA_036336795.1 Gemmatimonadota bacterium | reverse complement strand
CGAGCCATGCGCCGTGGTGCCGGGGAACAGAGTGTAGAAGTCTTTGGTGCAAATCTTTCTCTGTCGCTGGCCCCAGATGATGTGGATCTCGGTCCAGGCATCTCAGTGCTCCATGTGGAGGATTCCCGTAGCAATTCGGCTACTCTGCGCGTGCGGGTAGATACGGACGCAGCGATCGGCCCTCGAGACATCTTCGTTACAGGCGCTCGCAGCTCGGAGAGCCTTTTCGTCTACGATGAGGTGAGCTCGATTCGACTGAATCCGGAGTGGGGTATGGCCAGAGTGGGTGGTGCCCGTATGCCCAAAGGGTACGTACAATTCGAAGCAAGAGCGTTTCATCGGGGAGCAGATGGACGAGTCGGTACAGGCGACGACGTCGATCTCGGGGTCGTTGATGCATCGTGGAGCCTTGAGGAATACTCAGCCACCTTGAACGACGACGATATTGAGTTCGTCGGAGAGCTCAATCGAAACACCGGCCTTTTCACCCCTGCAGCAGACGGTCCCAACCCCGAAAGGAGTGGCCACAGAAACAATATCGGTGATGTTTGGGTTGTGGCGAGTCATGTCCCACCTGGGATGTCCGATGAACGGCCACTCCGAGCACGTTCACACCTGATTGTCACCGTTCCTCTCTACATGCGATGGGATCCCTTCTGGGGAGATATTCCATGACATTACTCGGGCTGAAAGAGTTCCATCCATTCGAAGGCGCCGGAGAGCGCTTTCTCTATATGGTTCCCAGTGCCGGGGTATTTCACATCGACGAACCCTCTTACGACGTACTCAGGATCTTGGAGGGTGGCGCAAAAAGTAGGGAAGAGGTGACGGCTGCCCTCGCTGAACAATACAGCGAGAAAGATATTGCCCGCGCCATCATGGAACTTCGAGACATCCGTGCGATCGGCGACGCCAGGACACCTTCGGAGCATCCCCTCCCCGTGCTTCCGCCCAAGGATTTCCCACTAACGACGATGGTTCTCAATGTCACGAACAAGTGCAACCTGTCATGCACTTACTGTTATGAGTACGGAGAGGACAAGATCGTCGACACGGAGTTTGGCGAAAAACCCAAGTTCATGAGTGAAGAAACTGCGCGCGAGTCAGTCGATTTTATGCTCGAAGAGTCGAGGAACAATGCGGTCGCCAACCTCACTTTCTTCGGTGGCGAGACGCTTCTCAACTTTAAGGTTCTCAAGAAGACGCTCGCTTATGCCCTAGAGCGAGCTGCCACTCTTGGGAAGCGTGTCCGGTTCAGCCTCACAACCAATGCTACGTTACTTCGTCCAGAAATCATCGAATGGCTCGTCGAGAATGAGGTCGGTGTGACTATATCTATCGACGGACCAAAGCATGCGCAGGACGAGTTCCGGGTCTTCAATAATGGCATGGGTAGCTACGAGGTAATGCTACCGAAGATTAAGGAACTCCTAAAGCAACATGCGTCACATTTAATTGGTGCCCGAGTCACGTTAACCAGGCAAAACCTGGACGTTATGGGGATTTATCGCCACCTGACGGACGAGCTCGGTTTCGGTTCTGTCGGCTTCGCTCCGGTGACGACCGCAGATGGACGAGACTACGCCATCGAGGGTGCGGGCTTCGAAACGATGCTGGCGCAGTTCCAGGACCTCGCTGAAGACTTCAAGGTGGCGGCGCTAGAGAACCGCCATCATGGTTTTTCCAACCTTAGTGAGACTCTCGAGGAGATCCACAAGGGGATGAGTAAGGCATTTCCGTGTGGGGCTGGACTCGGGCTAGTAGGTGTTGCGACAGATGGTGACGTGGCTCTGTGCCATCGGTTCGCTGGTTCTGATGAGCATAAAATCGGATCGATACAAGATGGTATCGACAAGACCCTGCAGTCCAGATTCTTGGACACTCACCATATCGCCCATAAAACCGACTGCCACAGCTGCTGGGCACGCCCCCTGTGTGCTGGAGGTTGTTACCACGAAGCACATACGAGATACGAAACTACTACGGCACCTAATCTCCACTATTGTGACTGGATTCGGACCTGGACCGACACCTGTTTGCGTGTTTATGGTGAGATTGCGGTTGGGAACCCGAGCTACTTTGACCGATTTGACATGGCGTACGAAGTCTCCGCCTGAGGAGGAGAGACGTGAAGCACATTACTGCGGTGAACCGTAAGGCAGCGCGCATTGAAGAATTTGCGCGACACGAGAGTGAAATCAGATCAGCATCAGTGGATGGAGGAGGAGATGTGATGGCACTCGAGAGCAGGCGCCTTCCCGGCGAGGGCGCACATATTCCTCTCGGATGTTCTCTCGTTTTCGCCCCAGGGTGGGAGGTGGATTCTAGCGGAGGAACAGCCGGGCTCTGTGCTCCTGTGGAGCGGGATCTATTTGATTGCCACAACGGTTGCTTCTGGCCGGTTCAAGTTCCGGACCACCTCAACCATTCTCCGGACTGGACCTCCAAGTGTGCTACTGCTCAACAGGATTGGCGTAAGCTAGACCTAATTTTCCCGTGATTGATTTTGTGCGGTGCGGAGTAGAAGAACAAGGTGGCTCGCCATCCCGAGTATTTACCTATGAAAGTGGCGACGATGAGGCACAGAACTTGATCAGATTAGCCGGTAGATATATAGCAGAAATCCTTTCCTTGGCGCTCCTGCTTGGGCCAACAATTTCCATAGCAGTCCCACTTGCTGCTCAACGGCCCGGTCCCGACGGAACGTTCTATATTAGCACCTATACTGACCAGATTCGGGTGCTCGACGAACGCACGTTCGAAGTGGTGGATCTGATCGAGACACAACACGGAATGCCCGGTCGCTTCGTTGTGTCCCAGAATCGCGAGCGCCTCTACGTGTCGGACGCAACTGGAGAGCACATTGAGGTGATCGACCTAGCGGAAGGCCGGTCCACCGACAGCTTCACGCTGAGCAAGGGTAACGAACAGTTTCGGTTCAGAAGCTTCGACGTGGATCCACAGGAAACCTACGTTCTGATTGTTGGCAAGACGACGACGAAGCTCCCGGATCGGTTTGAAGTCGGCTCTAGCGTCATCGTTCGATATGACCTGAGAAATCAGGAAGTCATGGATACGATACCGTGGCCGGATGGCCATGCGCGCCAGTCTGGAAATTTTATGTTCTCTCCGGACGGGAAGCTTGTGTATTTTTCAGCCGAAGACATGATCGTGCTGGATTCCGAGACGTTTACGGAAGTGGATCGCTGGGAGATTTCCCGTGAACTCGAAGCCGGCTTAGGAAGAATCAGGCCTGGGTTCAGTGCGAGCTACTACGAGGAGCCGGGGTTCTTCACTGGACTCGTCCGGATGACGGATCCGATTAATAACCGCCGGATGATGGGTGTAGCGCGGGTGAATCTAGCCGAGAAGGATATGGAGTTCTATACACTCGGCCCCAGTCAACCCGTTGGTCAATTTGCTCTTGCACCAGGAGGAGGAAAGGCCTGGGGCCTCTATTCTGAGATAGGCCATTATGAGTTCTGGGCTTTCGATCTAAGAAACCGCCAAGTTTCAACCCGACGTGAGTTCGCTGGTCGTCCCCGTATGGGTTTATTGGCTAGCACAGACGGTGAGCTGCTATACATCCATGTTGCGGGGAACACGATCGATGTGTACGACTCCGATACTTATGACCTCCTCAGGACGGTTGATGTGGGTGGCGACATGCGAGGCTTTGTACTGCTGCCGGGTTCGGACGGCCCGTAACGAGATCTCTTCAGGTATTGGAAGGATTTGGACAAGAGACGGGAGAGCGACAGGATGGCTTCGGAGGCGTCCGATCTAAGGCTAATCCTCGGGTACGTCTCTCCTTATTGGCGACGGCTTGTCCTCGTCGTCGTCCTCAGCTTGTTAGGAACCCTTCTTTCTCTTGTTATTCCTTACCTTTCGAAATTCCTGGTCGATTCGGCTCTAATAGGTGGTGATACGGGAGCTCTCGTTCGCATCGTGGGTGCTTTTGTGCTTATCACAGTTTTTTCATTTCTTCTAAACGTGATGAGTGGAATGCGGTATACCGAGGTGTCTGCGGATGTTCTTTTCGATATGCGCAGGGAACTGTACGAACATCTCCAAACACTCTCTCCTCGCTTCTACGCTGAGACGTCACTCGGGGAGATTGTTTCCCGGATCAACAGCGACATCGGCGAAATTCAGCGTGTAGCGTCGGAGACTGCTCTGGCATGGATCGGCAACGTTTTGTTCCTTATCGGAACTGTGGGAATGTTAATGTGGCTCGACGCTCGCCTATTCCTTGTCAGTCTTGTCATGGTACCCTTCAGTCTTTGGGCGCTCATTCACTACAGGCGCCGATTGGAGGTCAGCGTTTCCGACCTACGCCAACACAGCGCTGACATCGGAACCTTTCTCATCGAGACCATTCAGGGAATGAAGCTCGTGGTTTCTTCCAATGCTCAGGGGAGGGAAGTCGGGCGATTCAATCGTAAGAACGACACGTTCGTCGGAGCTCTCATGTCGATGCGTTTACTCACCTATTTGTCCGGTGGGTTTCCAGGCTTGATCCTTTCAGGGGGCACAGCAATCGTGTTCCTTTACGGTGGCACTCGAGTCATCAGCGGCACGATCACCCTGGGTACTTTCGTGGCATTCATGGCGTATCAGATGCGGTTGCTGTCGCCTGTGCAGGGACTTATGGGCCTCTGGGCAAACTTCGCGACTGCCAAGGTATCACTCCGACGTGTCTACGAGATTTTAGACGAAGATCCCGAAGTGACGGAGCAGCCTATTCCCGTTGTTTTATCCGGAATTCATGGATCGGTCACATTCGAAGACGTCAGTTTCACTTTCGGACGAGGTGACCCAGTGTTGGAGGAAGTGAGTTTCAAGGTAGAGCCGGGTGAGATTTTAGCGGTCGCCGGTCCCAGTGGAAGTGGAAAATCTACAATCGCAGATCTACTCACACGACATTTTGATCCCGATCAAGGATCTGTACTCCTGGACGGAATCGACCTGAAACATCTTTCGCTTACGGACATACGTCGCCACATAGTGACGGTTGATCAGACGCCATTTGTCTTCAACGCCTCAATCGCTGAAAACATACGCTATGCCCGACCAAAAGCGTCGGATACTGATGTTACCGAAGCGGCTCAATTAGCGGGTCTGGAAGATTTCCTTTCGGCGCTTCCACAGGGATTGGAGACCCCGGTAGGTGAGCGTGGGCTTGCCATCTCGGCAGGAGAACGACAACGGATCGCAATCGCGCGCGCACTTCTGGCTGACCCTGCAGTATTGGTACTTGACGAGGCTACCGCGTCTCTTGATCCGGTGGCCCAAGCCGAGATCATCCACGGCTATGAAACCGCTATGCGGAATCGTACGACGATCCTTATTAGCCATCGATTGGAACTCGTAAAGCGAGCAAATCGTGTCTTGATAATAGAGGGATCTCGTGTGGTGCAAGAGGGTTCGCCCCAGGTATTGATTGAACTCAGCGGAGCTTTTTCAGATCTCTTTGGAGTCCAGCCGGTTGGATCGAGAGTCCCTAAAGTAAGGGCTCCCCAATGATCAATCCTTCCGATACCGGACAAGATTCCGTCGTAGATATCAGCGTTGGCCCAGGGCATCCAGCCATTACAGGGCATACCGGCCGTGGAGTGATCGTGGCCGTCATCGACAGCGGTATCCATGTGGATCATCCTCATGTCGGTGGAATAGCGGGCGGAATAGCGTTCGAGCAGGATGGCGAGAGTCATGATGACTACACGGACCGTTTAGGCCACGGCACAGCAGTGACCGCGGCGATTCGAGAGAAGGCTCCCGATGCCGAAATTTATGCTATCAAAGTGTTCGGACGAAGACTGTCGACGTCGACGGGAGTTCTCGTCCGGGCCATTGATTGGGCTACAGGAATAGGAGCTCGCCTAATAAATCTTAGCCTCGGGACTCCAAATGCAGAGCATGAACTCACCTTTTGGGTTTGCGTCAAGAGAGCTATAGAGAGGGGAGCCCTAATCGTCTCCCCACGAGAATACGACGACCGAACTTGGCTTCCGGGAAAGCTCGAAGGAGTTGCCGGGATCATGCTCGATTGGGCCTGCCCAAGAGAGGAAATCTTGGTGTCTCGACGACCGGGAGGATCAATCGTATTCCTAGGGTCTGGTTACCCTCGTCCTATTCCAGGATCTTCTCCAGAGCACAACCTCAAGGGAGTGAGTTTTGCGGCTGCCAACGTCACCGGGGTCCTTGCTGGTCTCATGCAGGATCGCCCTGAAATACGATCAGTATCTGACCTGTGGGAATTTCTCCGGCTCCAATCAGGTCACGAATAACATATGAAGACACCCGCGAACCAGGCAGAGTCTGACGGGAACCAAACGATCGGTCCACCCCCTCAATTGGGACCCCCTGTAGTAGCGATCGTTATCGTGACTGTCTTATTAATCGTGGCAGCCGTATTCGTGGTAACGAGCCTCAGGCAGCCCGAATTGGATTGGTACCCCGTATCTGCCCAAAATCCTCGGGAGGTTGGCGGCAGCCTCGTTGGTCCGACCGTCTATACGATTGATGCCAGAGAAGCTGGTCTCGCTTTTTTTGATTTCTCGAGTGGCTCAGCCGTAGAGGCTCCGGATTCCCTCGATTGGGATCTGGCATTTCACAGATTCACCGTTGTCGCGAATGGTGGCCCAGGATTCGCAGGGAAGGGAGGAATCCGTGATCTCGGGTCGGTCTTTTTTGATTCGATCACATCGGTCCCTGTTGACGGATATTCAATGAACACAGAGACCCCTGAGCCAGCCAATCTAGCCATGATCAAGTGGTACGATTACAGCTGGACTAGCCACATTTTACAACCCAAACCGAAAGTGTTTTCAGTTCGGACCGCGGATGGTCGTTACGGAATATTTCAGATCTTGAGCTATTATTGTCCGGCAGCCCAGCCGGGTTGTATCACCTTCCGCTACAGTTACCAGGGAAGTGGCACCATTTTGTTCAAACAAGAGAGGGGGTAGAATCTTGCCGAGATCCAGGTCATTCTGGCTTCTTGCTGGATGCTTCGTATGGATGGGCAGCTGTGTCGACCGAGCTAGCGATGTTGGTGTAACCTCGGCATCGGAAGCCACTAACGAGATCTCCCTAGAACCGCTGCCGGTAGGAGCACAGGCGAGATCTTTCACAGGGAAAGTCCTCTTCCCCCCTAACTTGCCCGAAGAAGTGCGAGAGCTCTACGAAGCCAATCTTACGGGTGCGTTAGCGGATCTCGAAGCGTCACCTGAGGACGCGGATGCGTTAATCTGGGCAGGTCGCAGGCACGGTTATCTAGCTCATTATCGAACGGCCATAGCTCTATTCACTTCCGGACAGGAAGCCTATCCAGACGATGCTCGATTCCAGCGACACCGAGGCCATCGCTATATCTCAGTTAGGGAACTAGGCCGAGCGATTGAAGATTTGCAGCAAGCTTCGGAGCTTGTCCAGGGACAGCCTGATCGAGTCGAACCCGACGGATTACCGAATGCCCGTGGAATTCCAACGAGCACGCTCCAATTCAATATTTGGTACCACCTCGGACTTGCTCATTATCTGAACGGGGACTTCGAGTTGGCTCGCGCAGCTTACATCGAACTGATGGCTGTTTCGAATAACAACGATGCTGTCATCGCCGCGAGCTACTGGCTGTATATGACATTGATGAGGCTTGGACGACAGCAGGAGGCCCGAGAGGTGTTGGTTCCCATAAATTCCGAACTCGACATCATCGAGAATGGAGCCTACCGCGACCTTCTTCTTCTCTTCAAGGGTGAGCGTACTCCTGGTGACCTTCTAGGCCCGGACGGAGAACAAACGCTGAATGGTGCCACCTTGGGTTACGGTATCGGATTTTGGTATATGATGGCCGGAGACACCGAACGTGCAACCCGCATCTTTGATCAGGTTTTGGCAGTCGAATCACAATGGGCCGCGTTCGGCTATATAGCTTCGGAGGTCGAGGCTATTCGTCTGTCTGCGGTATAGTGGACAAATGGGATCCGATATTGATCTTACAGCCGCCCGGCGTGCGGTCAGCAAGTTTGCAATTCGTACGCCACTCCTTTTTGAACCTGAGCTATCATCTCTCGCAGGTGCACCGATATACCTGAAGCTTGAGAGCCTACAGATAACCGGATCCTTCAAGATCCGTGGAGCTGCAAGTAGGATCATGGCACTCACGGAAGAGCAACAACAACGTGGTGTCGTGACGTGCTCAAGTGGAAACCATGGAAAGGCGGTTGCTCACGTAGCCGGTATCTGTGGGATTCCCGCAATTATCTGTGTGCCCGAGTGGGTGGATCCCGCCAAGCGTTCAGCGATAGAAACTGCTGGTGCACACGTCTTTGCAGACAAAGCGACTTACGATGAAGCCGAAGTTGCCGCATGGGAGATCCAGCGCCAGGAGGGGATGACCTTCATTCATCCCTTCGACGACCCTTACGTCATTGCTGGCCAAGGAACCCTCGCTCTGGAGATTCAAGAAGAGTTGCCGGACGTCACCGAGATCCTATGCCCCCTCTCGGGCGGTGGACTTGCGGGAGGAATAGCGTACGCATTGAAGATGGTCACGCCAGCTTCGACCGTAACAGCAGTCTCGGCGTATCGTGCCTCAGTGATGTTGGAAAGTCTCAATGCAGGTAAACCGATTGATTTGCAAGAAGAACAAACGGTCGCCAGTGCGTTGTCGGGCGGAATCGGCCTGGACAATAGATATACGTTTCGTTTGGTCAAAGAGTTGATCAGCCACCATCTGAGAGTTCCCGAAAAGGCCATTTCACAAGCGATGAATTATGCCCTCACTCGGCTCCATTTAGTGGTCGAGGGTGGTGGTGCCGTAGCTCTCGCGGCCGCACTTACAGGACTGTGGATTCCGAGGAACAAGGAAGAGCCCACCGTGATCGTCCTGAGTGGGGGAAACCTTGATCCGGCCCACCTCTGCGAAATATTAGCTCAGGCTAATAAATAGCGATTCAATTACCGAGTCCGGACGAGCCAAACTTGGAGCGCCGAGGACATGTCACCGCCAGCCGAAGAACTCACCCGTAATGTGTATGACTGAGGTGAACCTGAGCTACCAACTAAGAAATAGGCTGTCGAAGGATCTCTGATCGTCACGTCTTCTGAAAAGTTGATAAATCCATATGAAGTGGGGTGTAACCAGGCTGTTTCCAGCAAACCTCTCTCCACACTCAAGAGATCCCAACTAGGCATCGTGAGGGGAGCGACAGCTCCCGGTCGGTCGTCCATGTACAATGTAGCAGCCCACTGCGCGAGTAGATCGTCGAGTTCAACGGTACCAGCAAGCACGTCACTCAGATTGTCGAATCCTGCTCGGTCTCCGTCGATAATGGCGGTCTGGAATGCGGCCTCACCGCCCAGCGCATCTCCGTATTGATCTGAGAGCCATCTTAAGAGTGACCAGGTGACTCCATACCACAACGTGCGCCCTCCACACGGATGGCTGTCACTTGTGTCGATCCAAGTGCATTCCTGTGGTGTTCCTTCAAGTCTGGGAGCCTCTCGATCTGATGGCCAACCAAAATAATAGACCAGATCAACCCATGGATTCAGGTACCAAGGGAACACCTGAATCGAATCCAGATCCAGAGCCATACGGACATCTAGATTCTGACCCGCCGAATTTCCCAATACCGCATGTCCCACGATTTCTTCAGACAACGTGGCTTGTCCTTCACTCATAAAATTATCCATGAGATCTTGGGCGGTAGTCGATACGACACGCCGTCCAAATTGAATGATATGCGTGAACTCATGGGCAATTACCAAAGGAAGAAATTCGAGGTAGGACTCAGGGTCCACGGCCTCTCCGAAGACACTGTCCGGATCGGGAGCGATTGCGTAAAAAAATTCACCTTCATTGCTCGTGTGGACTAGATCAGGAGGGTCACCTCGACTGATAAAATCACAAGGATTTACGAAACCGATCGTCTGCGAGTTCTCGGTGTTGTCACTGTTGACCTGCTTCGTCATGACGATGATGATCCGGTCGTTGCCATCCATGTCGGTCGAGGGTCCGTACTCAGCCACTTCTGTTGCGTAAATGAACTCGTCAAAAAAGAGGCCCAGCTCCTCGAATTGTTCGGTCGAGAATCCGCCCACAGGGTTGTCCACATCAACCCACCACATCGAGGATGATGTTTTCGCTCTTAGTTCCGCCGTCACGAGACCGGTTCCAATGTCCGAGCAGTCACGCCCCAGTCGGCGAACCCGAAATTCTTTTTGGTCGCCGACATTTTCTGTCCCGTCAACTACGACCCTAGCTGGTGCTCGCTGGGCTGCTGATGGTTGTCCGCGAAAGATGAAAGGTTCTCTGACGGACTCAAGTAAGCTCTCCATCAATTCGGTATGGCCAGCACGGTACCGAAGGTTCATTTGGGAAAGTGGATCCTCAAGCACCTGTGCTGGTTCGGGGATGAGAAGTTGCAATGCGGGTGCTGCTACTGCACTGCGAGCCGGAGA
>JAYZFL010000050.1:0-31142 GCA_036336795.1 Gemmatimonadota bacterium | reverse complement strand
GCCTCCGTAGCTCAGGTGGATAGAGCGTCTGCCTCCTAAGCAGAAGGCCACAGGTTCGAGTCCTGTCGGGGGCACTTAAGGAAAGCGATGCCCTGCAACCGCTTAGGTGGTTGTGGGGCTTTTGCTTTTGAGGACAAATGTGCTCGCGAGTCAGCAGTAAGTCAGCAGAAGTCCTCTCTTCATAGGTCCCTCCTCGTCGCCAGCAGGGGGCGTTATTGGTGCGACTCGGCACACATCGCTGCTACTGGAACGCCGTTTCCTGAAAAATATTTGGTGGCGCTGCTCAGTCCGGTGTGGTGCTCCTAGTTATCTGTCAGGGCGGAGTGCGTCGTCTAAGCACGTTGCCCCTTCTAGATCAGCCCACTTCACGTACACTGGTCCCTGAGGTGCGAGGTTCCCGTCCTTAATCGGGATGGGTCTGGCAAGTTCCCGAGCAGTTCCCTCAAAGAAGACCACGTACTTGCCGCTATCCTTCCAAGGCCGGATTTCCTTGATGTCTGCAACATGCGTAACAGCACTGATTGGATTGACTTGGTAGCTCGCTATCCGTCGTAGTTTACTTTTCATTGCCGCCCCGATTCGGATCGCATACCAGCGATCCTGACCAATGAAAACCCGATTGAACCCTTCTGCACGCGCTGGGACTACGATGGTGTCAGAGGCTGCTCTCCTAGCTCGGTCTTGGGTTCGCTTGGTTGCCGCTGCGGCTTCATCCTGATTCACACGAGTCCTTTGAGACGGATCCTCGTCCTCGTCATACAGGGTGTCGAACTGATGGAGGGTTGTTCCATCAGACGATTGATAGGTGCGCAACTCCAACACGGACACATCAGCATTGATCTTCTCAAGTACGCGATGCAGGGCAGGTTGAGCGTCATCAATAATCACCAGTCCATGGAAATCCCCGTAGACGGCCGAATCTAGGTAGGCGTCGATGTTGCGAGCACCAGAAGCTCTCTTCCCATCTTCTAGCCGACTGAGTGCTTCTGGTGATTTGTGTATCTCTGTCATCAGGAATTCACGCACATTCGTAACGTCGTCCTCAAACGAGGTGACGAACTTCAGTATCTGAATCCCGATATGCCTGAACGGATCATGGCTCACGATCTCGTTCTCTACGATGTACAAGCGTGGCTCTGCGGGGTGGGTCATGTCGATGACGTAACCGTCTGGGATCGTGTTGAAAGAACTGCCCTTCATTTTTTTCTTTACATCGACGTATATCGTTTGCGTACCGAACATTTGGTCAGAGAGGGCGATTACCTGCTTCTCGAAATCTGCCTCTGAGCGGTACGTTAGCGGTTCGTAGATTCGATCTGATGAGTCAGCGATAAGAGACACTGGCGTTACTCCAAACTTGCTGCGGTATACTGAGGTGTGTCGCCCAAGCGACGTGGTCTAAGATGTGCCCTACCTCCCGAACCACGCCAGCGAAGCGACCCTCGACTCAATCGTCACAGACGTAAGGAAGTTGGCGGCCATCCTAGAAGAAGAGGATTTGCCATCTGTGTTGGGGATTTAGCACCCCAGTACCGGGCACCCCCCCTATTCCACCGTCGCTGACGCTGAACTACTAAACAGTGTTCTGCGCGTCCTGAGTTGCGGGCCTATGTCTCGCGGCTTTCTATGGTGGCCTGGGTCCCCAGTAATGAGGTGTCTCATTTGTCTACATTCCAGAAGTATGTAGGGGTTGGCACAGCGCTTGGTATGAACAGACTGGTTCATCTTCAGCGCTTCTACGAGCTAGTCGAGGAGTGTACCAGTCGCCTGGGCGGACCGAGACGCCTTTCGGAATGCACCGGACGGTTGGAGTGGCCACGGAGGGGCGTCTACTTCTTCTTCGAGCCCGGAGAAGCCCGAGGAGAGACTGGGACTGGCTCGCGGATAGTGCGAGTCGGGACTCATGCCCTGAAGGCTGGCTCGAAAACGGCCCTATGGAATCGACTTTCTCAACACAGGGGTTCGAAATCGTCGGGGGGCGGCAATCACCGCGGGTCCATCTTCCGGCTCCTGGTCGGTGCCGCGTGGCTTCAAAAGCGCTCCGTCGATTGTGCCACTTGGGGAGTCGGTAGTTCCGCTCCGCCTGACCTACGCGAAAAGGAGCGGTCGCTAGAGCAACGGGTGAGTGAACTCATCGGACGAATGGAGATCGCTTGGCTAGCAATCGACGACGAGCCGGGCCCGAATAGCCTCCGAGGGTTCATCGAGCGCAACTCGATCGCCCTCCTGAGCAATCTTGAGGGAACTTCGTTGGACCCGCCGTCAAGCCAGTGGCTTGGTCACTCGTGCCCCAGACCGCTCGTGGCGAGGTCTGGGCTCTGGAATCAGAACCACGTGAACGAGAACTACGATCCAGCTTTCTTGGATCAATTCGAATCGCTAGCGGCGAAGACTAACGTCCAGTGAAAGTGAAAGTGGTGATCCAATGTGCCGGTCGGAAAGTGGTGATCCAACGTGCCGGTCGGAAGGATCGATCTCCCGGATCTCTTCGGACGTCCGATGGACGCCGGGTGTATTTCGTCGCACACCCCGGCGAGGCTGAGGAGCGCGAGGGCCAATTCTGCGCACGCCCTGACGACTTGAGCGAGGATGGGCGCACCTGGCGAGAACGGCTGCTCTCCTACAACGCTTCCCCGGGTGCGAATCGTCTTGAACTTCTACCTGCTTATCGGCTCTACCGAAACGATGTCTACCGGAGCCTGGAAGGGGAAGAACGCTTGGACCTCTTCATCCTCTCAGCAGGATGGGGGTTGATTCCTGCCACCTTCCTGACGCCTGACTACAACATCACCTTCTCTAAGAATCCAAAGATTAGCCCCGCCTTTCGCAGACACCGCTCGGATGTGTTTCATGATTGGTCCATGATTGATGGCGGTAGCTCAGAACCGTTGGTCTTTCTCGGGGGCAAAGACTATTTGCCGCACTTCGTGCGGCTGACAGATCAATATCAGGGGCCACGAATCGTGGTCTTCAACTCGATTACGAAGCCGAGTCACGAGGGCCTGACCTTCGTCCGATACAAAACGAGCACGCGTACGAATTGGCACTATAAAGCCGCGAAAGCTCTCCTAGATGGGACGCTCCGGTTGCCAGGCATCCATGGCGGGCTGTGATCGCTTCAGGAGGCCACAGTCTTAGGGCATGGCTATCCAGCAGTGTTTTGCTCGTCCTGATGAGGGGACTCAGGAGCCACCCGCGTCCAGTTTCTGGAGCAGCACCTGTCGGAACTGGATGGGATGGCTCTCACTCTGCAGTGCGATGTAGCCTCCAGTGAGTGCTGTGCCATCCGGCTTGGCTGCCGTATCGAAGTCGTTGACCACACCGCCCCCGATGACGGGTCGGGCGTACGACAGCACGGGCTCTCCGTTCACGATGTGCGTAATGAGCGAGTCACCCAGTACGACGAGTTCCGCGGTTACCCATTCGTCCGTGTGGTACGTGTCCGAGGAAGATTCAATGCAGTGTTGTTCGACCAGCGTCCCGTTCACTCGCACGTGCGTACCAGGCGTACAGAGGTTTGCGGTCGGCCGGTCGTCATTCCCGTTCCCACCGAGGAACTGGGCCTCCAGGGAAATCGGGAAATCCTGATCCTCGAGCATCGATTGGGGTGCCTGCGCGTGGAACATCACCCCGCTGTTCTTGAACGCCCACTCCTCTCCGTCGGTGGCCTGCTGACCCACGAACCGGTACTCGATCTTCAGCCGGTAGTGCGAGAAAGGCGACTCGTAAAAGAGGTGGCCGAAGCGAGCGCCGAACTCGTCGTACCCTTCGTACCCGACCGTAATGAGGCCGTCTTCAACGCGGAACGTGCCGGCGTCGTCGACTCCGAATGCGCTGCCCCTGATCTTGGGGGTCCACCCTGTCAGGTCCCGGCCGTTGAAAAGTGGCGTCCACTCCGGTCCGGTGGCCGTGCAACCTGCCGACGCCAGCACGACGAGCGCCCCGATCACGGTCCGTACCAACACCTCGTCACCCTGGACCGACTGGAAGTTCACCCCGTCTCCGGGCTTCGACTGCGAAGTCCGCCGCTCGGGCCGTCAGTGCCATATATGTGAGCGACGGGTTCTGACAGCCGGCGGACGTCATGCAGGCGCCGTCCGTCACGAACACGTTGGGTACATCGTGCAGCTGGTTGTTCGCGTTAAGGACTGACGTCCGTGGGTCCCGCCCCATACGGGCAGTGCCCATCTCGTGGATTCCTTCACCGGGCCGGTAGTTGTTGTCCGAGCCGCTCACCTCAGTGCATCCGGCGGCCTCGAGCATGTCGATCCCCGTAGCCATCATGTCCTGCCGCATGGCCAACTCGTTGTCACTCAACGTGCAGTGGATCCGAAGTGACGGTAAGCCCCAGGCGTCCGTCGTGTAATCGTCCAAAGCGAGATAGTTCTCGTGCCGCGGCAGGATCTCGCCAAAGGCGGTCATCCCGAACCGCCATCTACCTGGGCTCCTCAGCCGGGACTTGAGCTCGACCCCGATGCCAACCTCGGACGCGCCCCGCCCCCAGCCTTCCCGGGACGCACTACCCTGATATCCGTAGCCACGCAGGAAGTCCGGATGGCGACTTCGCTCGTCGACGTTTCGAAACCGCATTATGTAGATGCCGTTGGGACGTCGACCGAAGTAGTAACGGTTTTCCATCCCGGAGAGATAGCCGGAAATGCCGATCTTGAAGTGGTGGTCCATGATGTTGTGCCCCAGTTCGCCGCTTGAGCTCCCGAGCCCGTCGGGGAAGCGCGGGGTTTTGCTCATCAGCAGAATCTGAGTCGACCCGAATGCTGAGGCGCACAGGAAGATCATGCGCCCCCTGAACTCGAGGTCTTCGTGTGTCTCGGCGTCGATGACGCGCACGCCCGTGGCCACGTCGCGCGACTCGTCATACATGACGCTGTGCACGATGCTATGCGTACGGACGGTGAGCCGGCCCGTGGCCAGCGCGGCAGGCAGCGTCGAGCTCTGGCTGCTGAAGTAGGCGCCGACCGAGCAGCCCTGGTCGCATGGTCCGCAGTAGTGACATGCCCCTCGACCGTTGTGTGGCTGGGTGAGGACCGCAGATCTCCCGATCGTCATCCGCCTCTCGGGAAATGCGCCCTCGATACCTGCTTTGACTTTGACTTCCCCGGCATTGAACGGCATCGCAGGGAGAAACTGCCCGTCAGGCAGTTGGTGCATGCCTTCGGCCTGACCGCTGATGCCCGCAAATCGCTCAACGTAGTCGTACCAAGGGGCGAGGTGGGCATAGCGGACTGGCCAGTCGACGCCGATGCCCTCTCGCGTGTTGGCCTCGAAGTCCAGGTCGCTCAAGCGGTACGACTGGCGCCCCCACGTTATCGAGCGTCCGCCCAGGTGGTAGCCCCGAATCCACAGGAAGGGTTTGTCCTCGTCGAAGACGTACGGGTTCTCGCGGTCGTTCACGAAAAAGTGGCGCGTGTGCTCGGTGACGGGATCTGCCTGTCCTTGCAGAAACTGGTCCTGTGCCCCCCGTTCGTCGCGGCCGCGGAGCTCGTACTCCCAGGGCGCTTTATGCTCCGTGATGTAGGAGGGGCCGTGCTCGAGGGGCCGGCCGCGCTCGAGCATAAGCACGTCGAGCCCCTTCTCGGTTAGCTCCTTCGCGGCCCACCCACCGCTGATGCCGGAGCCGACGACGATCGCGTCATAGACCCTGCTGCGGCCGGCTGGTACGTCCTGACGCGTCATGCCCATGTGCGGCCCACTTCGTTCAGCGGTACGTCCGCGTCGTAGCGACCAGGCACCGCGAGCCACTGGAGTTCCTGCGTCGCGCCGATCTCCGACGTGTAGTAGCCGGCCAGCGTCCACTCCTTCACCGTCGCGAAAAAAGGAAGCGGGTTCACGTCGTCCTGACGTGCCTGGACGGCCTCCGTGTCCAAACGGGTCAGCAGCGCCGTCTGCTCGGCTTCGTCGGACGTGAGGAAGCCGGGGCCGAGCTCGTCAAGCCCCCGGAGAACACGCGACCGCTGGCCATCCTCCGCCCACTCGGCGAGTAGGAGATCTATGAAGGCGGGGACACCCACATCGCTCGCTCCAGGCGTGTCCGTACGGGGCAGAATGCGATCGACGACGACCGTAAGCAGCTCCAGCTGGGAAGGCGTGAGTACCTGTGGCGCCCACCCGGTGGCCACGGCGGCACCCTGGCAGCCGGATAGCAAGGCGGTGATCGTCGACGAGGACATGGTGTAGCCGAGCAGCACGGTCAGGCGCTGGACGGCCTCACGCCGCGTGAGGTCTTCAGAAGGGCTCATGATGGCTTTGAGGCTCGGGGACATTGGCTCAGCATGATGATAGCGGCCGCTACGGATCCTAGCGAGGAACCGCCGGTCCGTCGTAGTTTGTCCTAATTAATCACCTCGGACGGGACGGCCACCCTGTCTGACGACGTTAGGCGCCGGAACTTGGTCTCCACCTCATCGAAGATCGCGTTATCAGGGCTCGCGACGCTCGTGTTGATTGGATGTGCCGGATCCCGAGAGTCGATGAACACACTCACCTCGGCGGAGCGCACCGCCGGATGGATACTCCTCTTCGATGGTGAGTCCCTCGACGGGTGGCGAGGCTACAACATGCAATCGCTTCCGGGCTCATGGGCAGTGGAGAACGGAACGCTCGCACGGGTCGGGCAAGGTGGTGACATCATCACCGAGGCTCAGTTCGAGGATTTCGAGTTCGCATTCGATTGGAAGGTTGGGAACGGCGGCAATAGCGGTGTCTTCTATCGAGCTGCGGAGGGCCAGCCACTGATCTACCACAGCGCGCCCGAGTACCAGTTGCTGGACGACCCCAATCACCAAGACGGGCAGAGCCCCCTCACCAGCGCCGGATCTAACTACGCGCTGAATCCGGTCCCTCGCGGGGCCGTGCACGCTGCCGGCGAATGGAATTCGGGCCGCATCGTCGTGCAGGGACGTCACGTCGAGCACTGGCTCAACGGAACCAAGGTCGTCGAGTACGAGCTGCGGAGTGAGGAGTGGGCCGAGCTGGTAGCGAGCAGTAAGTTCGTCGAATGGCCAGCGTACGGAATGGCTGATCGCGGTCACATTGGGCTTCAGGACCACGGCGACCCAGTTTGGTTTCGAAATATGAAGCTGAGGGTCCTGTCGTGAGTGCCCCCATCGACCGCCGGACCTTCCTCGGCGCCCTGCCGGCAGCGGCGTTGCTCACCGGGTGCGGCCCGAGCGGGTCGCTGGCATTCCCCAGCCGGACCCTGGCTGGCTACGGCGTCCAACTCTACACGCTGCGTTCGATGATGGCCGGCGACGTGGACGGAACGCTCGCGGCAGTCGCTGGAATCGGCTACGCCGAAGTGGAGTTCGCGGGACTGTACGGGCTTACGCCGCGGCAGATGCGAAACAAGCTCGACGCGGTCGGCCTTCGCGCCGCGTCGAGTCACCAATCGGTTTCTGAGATTCGGGGAAATTGGGCAAGCATCCTGGATGGTGCACAGGAACTTGGGCAGGCCTTGGTCGTGGTTCCCTCCATCCCGTCCGACCTGCGAACTCCCGACGGACTCAGGGGCCTGGCGGACGACTTCAATCGGGCCGGTGAAGCTGCAAAGGCAGTCGACCTCAGGTTCGGCTATCACAATCACGACTGGGAGCACCGGGCTCTGTCTGACGGTACAGTCCCTATGGACTTACTCCTCGAGAGGACCGAGGCCGGCCTCGTCGACTGGCAGATGGATGTCTTCTGGACCGTGCACGGTGGTGCCGATCCGGTTACGTATCTCAACGACACTGCGGGGCGGGTCACGAGCATCCACGTGAAGGACCGAACCTCGATTGGAGAGATGGTCGACGTCGGCGATGGAGCCATCGACTTCGCAGCGCTGATCCCGTTCGCCGAAGGACTCGGACTCCTCCACGCCTTTGTGGAGCATGACCAGCCAGGCGATGATGCGATGGAAAGCGTTCGGCGCAGCTTCACGCACCTGAGCACGCTATCGTGAAAAGAAGGGCACAACAGCAATACGACGCCATCATCGTTGGATCCGGCGCAGCCGGTGGAATGTGTGCGTATGTGCTTGCCTGCTCCGGCGTGCGCGTTCTCATGCTCGAAGCCGGGCGCGACTACGATCCTGTCACTGAGACCCCGATGTTCCAGCTCCCCAGGGACGCCCCCCTCAGAGGAGTGGGGACTTCGGAGAAGCCGTTCGGCTTTTACGACGCCACAGTGGATGGTGGTTGGGAGGTACCGGGAGAGCCGTATGCGAGTGCGGAGGGCTCGGAGTTCAGATGGTGGAGAGCCCGAATGCTCGGCGGACGCACAAACCACTGGGGACGCATCTCCCTGCGTAACGGGCCTTACGACTTCGGGCCTCGCTCCCGTGACGGCCTCGGCTTCGACTGGCCGATGTCGTATGAGGATGTCGAGCCGTACTACGACAAAACCGAGGCACTGATTGGTGTGTATGGGTCCAACGAGGGCCTCGAGAATACGCCAGACTCTTCACCTGGAATCCTTCAGGCCCCGCCGGCGCCCCGCGTAAACGAGCTGCTCGTCCAGAAGGCGTCGGGTGACGAGCTCGGTATCCCGGTCATTCCGGCACACCTGGCCATCCTCACTGAGCCTCAGGACGCCGACCGACTCTCACGGTATCTCTGGCCCAACAACCCGCTAGCTCGCCGCGTCACCGCGGACTCGATGCGATCGCGGGCAGCCTGTTTCTTCGCGACCCCGTGCGGTCGGGGGTGCTCGATCAAGGCCAACTTCCAGTCACCGACCGTGGTCCTGCCTCCCGCGCTCGAGACGGGTAATCTGGACATCATCACGGATGCCATGGTCCGCGAGGTCACAGTCGATTCCTCCGGCCGGGCGACTGGAGTCCACTACGTTGACAAGAGGACCCTCGTGGACGAGCACGTCAGTGCACGTGTCGTGATCGTGGCCGCTAGCGCGTGTGAGTCGGCACGCATCCTCCTCAACTCCAGAAGCAATCTCTTCCCCGACGGAATTGGAAACGGCAGCGGGCTCGTCGGCAAGTACTTGATGGATACTGTCGGCGCTGGTGTCTCTGGACAGATCCCTGCGATGGAGAACATGCCTCCGCACAACGCCGACGGCGCATCGGGAATGCATTTGTATGTGCCGTGGTGGCTCTATAAGGAGCAAGCAGGTGGTCGCCTCGATTTCGCGCGTGGCTATCACATAGAGCTCGGGGGCGGTCGTCGGATGCCGGGCTTCGGGACATTCGGCGGGCTCGAGCGGCTGACCGGTGGGTCGTACGGGGAACAATTCAAAGACGATTGCCGCCGCTACTACGGCTCCTTCGTCGGTTTTGCCGGCCGGGGGGAAATGATTCCCAACGAGAACTGTTACTGTGAGATCGATCCCGATCATGTCGATCAGTGGGGGATCCCGACACTACGCTTCCACTGGAAGTGGTCAGAACATGAGGAGAACCAGGCGCGCCACATGCAGCAAACGTTTGCAGATATCATTGAGGCGATGGGTGGGCGCGTAACGACCAGAGTGTACGACGACGGCGCGGACGCCATAGAGCCTGGCGGCCAGATCATCCACGAGGTAGGTGGCGTGATCATGGGCGACGACCCCTCGGTATCGGTACTGAACCAGTTTTGCCAGTCCTGGGAGGTGGACAACCTCTTCGTGACGGATGGAGGCTGCTTCGTCTCGAACGCAGACAAGAACCCAACTCTCTCGATCATGGCGCTCGCGTGGCGGGCTTCGGACTACATCGTCGAGCAGCTTACCGCGAGGAACCTGTGATGGTGAAACGACTCGACCTGCCAGTCGTCCGGGACGCGGTGAGTGCGCGCGAAGAAGATCCGAGTCCGTTGCCGATGGATCGTCGCCATGCAATCAAGGTGATGGCGATCGCGGCTGCAGCGCCGGGGCTGACTTCGTGCCTACGCAGCGAAGAGGTGGACGAATTGGCCGTCGCCCCGTCTCAGGCCAACAACCCCAAAGCCGCCGGGACGGCGTGGGACCCGGACTTGATCGCACCTACCGTCCCTTGGGAGCGCACGCTCTCCTCCAACGAGTTGGAAGCACTCGCCTCGATCTGCGACATAATCATCCCTGCAGACGAGCGCTCGCTGTCCGCTAGCCGGCTTGGTGCGCATGACTTCATCGACGAATGGGTCAGTGCGCCCTACGACCGTAACCGTGAGGACCAAGTGGTGATCCGCGGGGGGCTTGTCTGGCTGGACCGCGAGGCTGCCGAACGCTTCGGGGAAGGCCTCCGGTTCCGTGACCTCGAAACTGCGCAGAAGCATGCGATCTCCGACGATATTTGCTTCCTGCCGAACGCAGCTTCGGGCTACGAGGCCGCGGCCCGCTTCTTTGACCGGGTCCGTGATCTTACGGCGGCCGCGTTTTGGACGACGACGGAAGGAATGCAGGATCTCCAGTACTTGGGGAATGTCCCGCTCGCGCGTTGGGATCCTCCTCCGGCCGAGGTGATGCGGCACGTGGGGCTCGAGTAGTGCCGGATCGCAGGTCGGACGCATCGAGCGTCAACGTCTCTCGCCTCTTTCTCGGCAGCTGCGTCGCGCTGGTCGCCACATCGGTGGCCTTCGCTACAGTCGGCGCAATCATGCTCGCTCTGAAGCGGGACTTTGTGCTGACGAACGAAGAAGTCGGGCTGATCGGAGGCGCCGCGCTTTGGGGATTCGCTGTCTCGCAGCTCGTCTTCGCGCCCTTCGCAGACAACCTGGGGATGCGAATGTTACTCCGGTTCGCGTTCGTCGGGCACCTCCTGGGGTCGCTCAACATGATTTTCGCGACGGGATTCTGGACCTTGTTGCGCGGGGCGCTCATAATCGCGATGGCCAACGGGTTGGTCGAAGCGGCGTGTAACCCACTCGTAGCCGCGCTGTATCCCGGCAATAAGACGGTCAAACTGAACCGATTCCACGTCTGGTTCCCGGGCGGGGTCGTGATCGGTGGTCTCGCCGCTTTCGGGCTGGACTTCATTGGCCTAACGGCCTGGCAGCTCAAGATCGGCCTGATTCTCGTGCCGACCGTCGCATACGGAATCATGCTCCTGAGAGAACCCTTTCCGGATACCGAGGGAGTCAAGGCTGGGGTGAGCATGGGCGAGATGTTCAGGTGCGCATTCACGACGCCGCTCATGTGGGTGATGCTCGTGGCGATGGCGATGACTGCGTCGGTCGAACTCGGGCCCAACCGTTGGGTCCCTGCCGTGCTCGAGGCAGGTGGGATACCCGGGATCCTGGTGTTGGTCTGGATCAACGGATTGATGGCCGTGATGCGGTATCGTGCTGGAACCGTGGTGCATCGGCTCTCGCCGACCGGACTTCTCGTCGCGTCCGCCCTAGTATCTGGTGCAGGGCTGTTTGCGCTGAGTTACGTCAGTAGTCCGTTGACCATCTTCGGCGCCGCGACGGTCTTTGCAGTTGGCGTCTGCTATTTTTGGCCCACGATGCTTGGAGTGGTCTCGGAGAGGGTCCCGAGGAGTGGGGCACTTGGTCTTGGCCTCATGGGCACGGTGGGGATGGCCACTGTCGGTCTGGTGGCTTCCCCCCAGATGGGTAGGATCGCGGATCGCTACGCCCACGGAAAAATCCCTGTAGCTGAAGCCGTCGCGCTCTTCGAGCGTGCTGGAGGCACGCTGGCTGGGAGTGGTGACGTCGACGTGGAAGCCGTAGTCACCGCGGTGGCTGGCGTCGTGGATGTGTATCGTGCCGATGGTGCGTTGCCTTCACCGGAGACAGCCAACGCCCTTCGGGCGTTGATCGCGGCGGACAGTGATGTTGACCTTATCGACGACGCCCAGGCGATCCTCGGGCCTGCCGACAACTACGGCGGCCGGATCTCGTTCCGCTACGTCGTGCCTCTGTGTGTGATCCTCTTCCTAATTTTTGGCGGGATGCATGCGAGACATCAAGGGGCCGGCGGTTATCGAGTGGAGAGGATTGGGGGTTCGACGTGAAGGTCCGTTACGGCATGGTCGGCGGTGGACCGGGTGCCTTCATGGGGACGATACACCGTATGGCCGCAGCGCTCGACGGGGAGTACGAGCTTGTTGCGGGGGCCTTCTCGGCTGATGCATCCAAATCGCGCCGAACCGGTGTGGAACTCGGGCTAAGTCCGAGGCGAGTTTACAGCTCGTACGAGGAAATGGCCTCGGCGGAGAATTCTTTGGATGAAGGGGAACGGATCCAAGTCGTCTCGATCGTTACGCCGAACCACTTGCACCATGCTGTGGCCACGGCGTTTATGGAATACGGGACTCATATAGTCTGCGATAAGCCCCTCACGACGACACTTGATGACGCGGAAGAGCTATGCCGGATGGCGGCGGAACGCGATCTGGTTGTGGCCGTGACCCACAACTACACCGGGTATCCGATGGTCAAAGAAGCTCGCAAGCGGATCCGCTCAGGTGAGTTGGGTCGGCTCCGCAAGGTCGTCGTCGAGTACTCCCAAGGGTGGCTCCGTACGCTTCTGGAAGCTGAGGGCCAGAAACAGGCAGAATGGCGCGGGGATCCCGCTCGTGCCGGCGTCTCGTTGGCGCTGAGTGACATTGGGTCACACGCCCACAATCTCCTCCGCTACGTGACCGGGCTGGAGATGCTCCGTCTCTTTGCAGACCTCGGGACGGTCGTCGAGGGACGAAAGCTAGAGGATGACGCGACGGTCCTCCTGGAGATGGAGGATGGCGTACGTGGGCTTCTTTTCGCGTCGCAGATCTCGACCGGGGAGCGCAACCACCTGCGTCTGCGCGTCTACGGGAGTGATCGCGGGCTAGACTGGTCCCAGGAAGATCCAGACCGTCTGCGTTTGGTCGAGGCAGACGGCTCGGAGCGTGTCCTTTATCGGGGCGCAGGTGCGTCGTCGGAGTGCGCGAAGGCGTACACGCGCCTGCCGGGTGGTCATCCCGAAGGATTCATCGAGGCGCTTGCCAACATCTATCGCAGCGTCGCGCATACACTGCATAAGCTGGGGGCTTTAGGAGACGAGACGAGCGGTCCTGGTCGCAGCCTGGACGGTGACCCCGGCTACTTCGCGGACGATTTTCCCACAGTGCAGGACGGTGCGCACGGCGTACACTTCATCCAGACCGCGATCGAGAGCCATCGAAAGCGTGCGTGGATCGATGCGGCGTACTCGCCGCCGGGGCGTGGGCGGACGTGAGAGCCGCCGTGGATTGGGACGCCCAGTTCCGCTGCAGGGACTTGGTCGCCAATGCGAGCCCGAGAAAAAAAGAATGAGTCGACCTGTCACTCTTTTTACCGGACAGTGGGCTGACCTGCCTCTCACGGAACTCGCCGCAAGGGCCGCCGGGTGGGGGTACGACGGTCTCGAGCTCGCGTGCTGGGGAGACCACTTCGACGTCGTCCGGGCGGCAACGGATCCAGACTATTGCGCCGTCAAGCGGGAGATGCTCGCCTCTCACGGGCTCGACGTGTGGGCCATTAGCAATCACTTAGTCGGTCAGGCTGTGTGCGACCTCATCGACGCTCGGCATGCGGCAATTGTTCCCGGGCACGTCTGGGGAGACGGCGACCCCGAAGGAGTCAGGCAGCGCGCGGCCGAGGAGATGAAGCTCACCGCCAGAGCAGCCGCGAACCTCGGCGTCCCGGTCGTCAACGGATTCACAGGCAGCTCCATTTGGCAGATGCTCTATGCGTTTCCCCCAGTTTCGAACGAGCAGATTCACGCCGGTTTCGCTGATTTCGCCGCGCGCTGGCATCCGATCCTCGACGTCTTTGACGAAGTAGGTGTACGCTTCGCGCTCGAAGTACACCCGACTGAGATTGCCTTCGACATTGTCACGGCAGAGCGCGCAATCGAGGCGCTCGGAGACCGGGAGGCGTTCGGTTTTAACTACGACCCGAGCCACCTCGTCTATCAAGGTGTCGACTGCATCGAATTCATCCAGCGCTTCGGATCCAGGATCTATCACGCACATATGAAGGACGTGTGGTGGTCCGACGTTCCGATGCGGTCCGGTGTCTTCGGTGGGCATCTCCCGTTCGGCCATCGGGACCGCTATTGGGACTTCAGGTCACTCGGCCGTGGGCACGTCCCGTTTGAAGAGGTCCTCAGGGCCCTTAACGACGTTGGATACGAGGGACCACTGTCGGTCGAGTGGGAGGATGCAGGGATGGACCGTGAGCACGGAGCCGCGGAGGCCTGCGAGTTCGTGCGGGAGCTTGATTTCCCTCCGTCTTCGACGGCGTTTGATGCCGCATTTTCGACCAAGGATACCTGATGTGGATCATGGGCAAGAGGTCGATCGAGTTCCGATGGCGGAACCTGGCGTGGTTGTCTCTCACGAAAACGGTAACCTGCGGAGGTTCGAGTGATCATCGTATCTCTGACCAAGTATGACCCATCGCCGTGCGGACCTTTCGGGTGATGACACTGACGGTCTCTTAGTTCTCGATGTAGGCGCCACCTACACCAGGATTAGCATTTCTGGCTCCCTCGATAATTTTGACGCTTCGCTTCCTCCGTTGAGGCGACGGTTGAGTACTGTCGAGGAGTTGATATCGTTAGTCGCGAGTGTGGTTGCAGAGCAGCCGAGTATACCCCGTACTCTTGTAGCCGGGTTCGCAGGTGCGGTCAGGCCCAACGGAGACGCGGTTCGAATGACAAATTGGGAGCAGGACGGCTCCCTCGTCCAAGCAGCCTCCTTCAGGGCTCTCGGGTTCGAAGAAGTGCACCTCATAAACGACGCCAAGGCTGCCGCTCACGGGTTGATTGACCTGATTGGTAGAGACCGCACAAGTGTTGGGCAGATCCCTGGTGGTTCGAGATTACCAGAGGCAGGGAACCGGGTGCTGATCGTTCCCGGCACAGGTCTCGGGTCTGCCGCTCTGATCCATACTGAGGGCAAGTCCGCCGATTGGCATGTCGTGGCGACCGAGGCGCAGCATGGCCCAGCGACTGTCAACGGTTCTGATGCCAGTGACCTTCTCGCGGCTTTGACAAAGCGGCTGGGAAACCGGCCTTCCTGGGAGGACTGTGTGTCGGGAAGGGGGTTAGAGTCTCTTTACGCCTTGACTGGACACGGCCGACGGTCGACCCCGGCAAGCGAGGTTGCCGAACGTGCCAGGGCCGGAGATCCCGAGGCCGCCCGAGCGCTCTGCTGCTACTACGCAGTCGCAGGAGCGTTTGCGCAGTCTCTTGCTCTCGCTTTTCTGAGTTATGGGGGAGTTTGTTTTGCCGGCGCGGCCACCCGAGCCAACCGAGAGTTCATCCCGGAGAGCCCTCTTGAGGGCGAGTTCTATGAGAATTGTGTCATGGGGGAGTGGCTCCTGAAGGTTCCTCTGGTTCTTATACCTCAGGAACTCAATCTGCGTGGTGCGCTTGCCTTTGTCAGGAATCGATTATCGGTGAGAGGCTGAGTTTTGCCTCATCGGCAATCGGGAGCGTACACTCGCACGAACTGAAAGACACCACCGTCAGTGATCTGTTGAGTCCACTAGGAACGTTTCCACTGCGTAATAGGTGGGCAATCCGAGGTGATCCATGAGCTCTGCGGTGTTCCGATTACGATCTTCCACCCGCTGCCAGAATTCCCGAGGATCTGGCCCTGGAAAAGGCGCCACGTCCTTCTGAGATTGGTGCTTGAAGATCGTCAGGATCTTCTTCCGCAATTCCGCCGCCGACATGGGCACCAAGATCGACGCCTCGCTCAGTGACCACTCCTGCCACGCTCCTCTGTAGAGCCACATCTCAGGTGAGGCACCCTCATAGGCTGCTAAGGACTTATGTACCACATCGAGACACATGCGGTGGGTTCCGTGAGGGTCGGACAGATCGCCCGCGCTGAACACGAGATCTGGTTGAATCTCATCGAGCAGAGCGAGCACGATATCCACGTCGGCCTGGCCGATAGGGTCCTTCTTCGCTTTGCCAGTCTGGTAGAACGGCAGATTGAGGAAACGGGCGTTATCAGGGCCCAATCCCACGGCTTCCAGAGCCGATACTGCCTCAGTCTCCCGGATGACCCGCTTGAGCTCCAGAATCTCTTCGTGGTCCATATCTTTCGAGCACTGACCCTCCATAGCTAGACGGAGGGCGCTCGCGGCTGCGGTAGGAATCCCCGGTATTGTGTCTAGCGTTGCTGAGGCCCGTTCCAGGAAATCCAGATACCTGCGCACCTCGTGGTCGAACACAGCGATGTTGCCGGACGTCTGGTAGGCCACCGTGATGTCGTTCCCGTTGTCGACGAGTTTGCGTAGCGTCCCACCCATGGAGATGACGTCGTCGTCCGGATGAGGAGAGAAGACAATCATTTTTCTTTGGGCGGGCAGCGTGCTCGGCACCCTAATCTTGGAGATGAGCTGACTGAAAATCTCGCCGTTGCTGGAATCCGCAGAGCCGAAGCGGTTCAGTAGGCTGCTCAGATGATTGTCCCGGTAGTCTGCCGTGGAAAGCCGGAGGATAGCCTTGCCCACCGTCTGACTGAGCCAAGTGACAGCTTCGATCTCCCGCCGGGAAGTCCAGTCGACGCCTCCCACGAGCCAGGGGGTGGCTATCCGGGTGAGAGCTGCACCCGCTGCCTCATCCAGATAAACGGTAGCCGCAGGGCAATCCTGGAGGTAGGTGGCAGCAATGTCGGTGTTGATGGGGCCTTCGACTGCCTGCCGCACTACTTCCGCTTTGTGTTCACTGGTGGCGATGAGGGCCACTTCCCGGGCCTCCAAGATGGTGGCCACGCCCATGGTGATGGCCTCTGGGGGTACGTTCTCTTCTCCGAAGAAATTGGGAGCGGCGTCGGCCCGGGTGAGAGTGTCTAGGAAAACAAGTCGAGTTCTGGAGTCCCGTGCCGACCCAGGCTCGTTAAAGCCGATGTGACCACTCCGGCCGATGCCGAGGATCTGAAAATCGATACCTCCGGCCTCGCAAATCGACGCCTCATAAGCCTCGCAAGCTTCGGTGATATCCTCCCGGGGGATGTCACCGCGGAGCATGTGGATTCCACTCTCTGGCACATTCACTTCGTCGAAGAAATTTTCCCGCATGAAGCGGTGATAAGAGTGGATGCTACCGGGTTCCATGGGGAAATACTCGTCCAGGTTGAATGTTGCGACAGTGGAGAAGTCCAGGTCTTCCTCACGATGGAGGCGGATGAGTTCCCGGTAGACGCCAAGGGGGGTGGAGCCAGTAGGCAGACCTAGGACCGTGGTTTCCCCACGGTTGGATTTCTCCCGGATAAGGGACGCCACCCGTTGTGCTACTTCTCGGGACATCGCACCCGCGTCGGGAAAAATGCGGGTGGGAATGTGCTCCATGTTTCCGTTCATCATTCAGTACACGATCCGTCGTTCACTGGCGGCTTGCGGAGAAGGGTTGGAACCGTCCCCGCCCTATCCAACAACAGTAACAGCGTTTTGCTTGTCCGATCAGCCTCGTACATTGCACGAATCATTTTAGCGGAAGATAATCCGAAGGAAGAAAGTCCTGCTACTCGTGCTTGCTTGTCTCAGTTTTCTGGCACTCCAAGATGGGACTGGCCAGACCGTGTTTCCAACTAGACCGGAAGAGCTTACAGTGACGCCACCAAACAATCTGGAGTGGTACACTATGCCTGATATCCTCCGAGATAGAGGTGAGCTTCCGCTTAATGGATGAGCAACACTTTGAATTGAACCGGCGTCGATTTCTAGTTTACTTCTCGGCCGTCGGTGTGGGGGCGACGCTCCTGCCTGGAGCACTAGCCGCGGTCGCTCAGGACGCCGAGACGATCACTTTCGAGATGCTCGACGCTGCCCAGGCTATCGCAGGTATTACGTTTACACGCGAGGAGCAGCAGCGGATTCTCGAACGGCTCAATGGGGACCGAAGCCCACTACCTGCCTTCGAGGTGATTCGGGACGCCGGGCTGGGGAACGACACGCAACCTGCCTTCGTCTTCAACCCGGTCCCGCCGGGGAAACTTCTTCCGAGCGAGAGGAGGCCGCTGCGCAGGGAGCCCATCGATGTGACCATGCCTACCTCGGACGAGGAGTTGGCGTTCCTTCCACTCACTCACCTCTCGCGGCTCCTCGAGACCCGGCAGATCCGGTCGACCGAGCTTACCGAACTCTATCTGGCCCGACTGAAGGAGCACGATCCCAAGCTCTTCTGCGTCGTCAACCTGACTGAGGACATAGCACGTCGTCAGGCGAGACAGGCCGACGAGGAGATTGCGGCCGGAAGCTATCGAGGTCCGCTACACGGGATCCCATGGGGACTGAAGGATCTACTTGCGGTCCGGGGGACGAAGACAACGTGGGGGATGACACCGTTCCGGGACCGTGTGATCGATGTGGACTCGACGGTTTACGAGCGCCTCACGGAGGCAGGCGCGGTGCTCGTGGCCAAGCTTTCCACGGGCGCGTTGGCCACCACCGCCCGATGGTACGGAGGGCTCACACGGAACCCGTGGAACACGGAGCAAGATGCGGCCGGCTCGTCTGCGGGACCGGGGTCTGCTACTGCGGCCGGGCTCGTTGGCTTCTCCATCGGCACGGACACTGGCGGCTCCGTTATCGGTCCGTCGACGCGCAACGGACTCACTGGCCTGCGGCCTACCTTCGGAAGAGTCAGCCGTTACGGCGGAATGGTACTGGCGTGGACGCAGGACACCGTGGGTCCGATGTGTCGATCGGCAGAGGACTGCGCGTTGGTGTTCGACGCGATATACGGCCCGGACGGGCGGGACAACACTGTCCTTGACGTGCCGTTCAACTGGGATGCAATGGCGGACCCGACCCAGCTTCGCGTCGGATACTTGCGCAGCGAGTTCGAGGGTGAGATCGGAGACACAGAAAACGCTGAGCAAGCTATGCTTGCACGCGAGACACGACGTAACAACCAGGAAGCACTGCGCGTCATTCGCTCCTTGGACGTCGAGGTTGTTCCTTTCGACCTGCCCGACGTCCCGGTCGAGACCATTGACTTCCTCCGATACGTGGAGACGTCAGCGGCTTTCTACGAGCTAACGGCGAGTGGCCAGCTTACGGAGACCGAACAGGGGCCCGAGCAGAGCGTTCGGCCCGTCGAGATCCGCACCGCCCACTTCACGCCTGCCGTCGAATACGTCCAGGGAAACCGCATGAGGATGCGGATCATGGAGCAGGTCGATGAGGCTCTGGGTGACCTTGACCTCTACCTCGGCAGCAATATCCTGCTCACGAACCGCACCGGGCATCCTGCGGTCAGCCTGCCGAACGGCTTCCACCGGGGCTCGCCGACAGCACTTCACATGACCGGAAAATTGTTCGGTGAGTCGGAAATCCTGTTGCTGGCGCACACGTTTCAGGCGAACACGGATCATCACAGGCAGCATCCCACGCTGTAGCTTGCTGAAGTAGCTCACCTAGCTGAATAAGGAGCGTCGAGGATGGTTACGTCGAAAAGCGTTCGCGAAAGCGGGTCATGGAAGTGGCTCCTATTGTTTGTCACCGGATTTGCCTTCACACCAGCAATCCGCATTGAAGGACAACAACCGGAGATGATAGTCCGCAACGGCCTGATCGTGACGGAGGAAGGCCGACAGGAAGCGGACATCCGGATTCGGGGTGAAAGGATCGTCGAAATCGGTCTCAACCTCAACGCGGGTGTCGGTACCCGCGTGATCGACGCACGCGGCATGCTCGTGATGCCTGGTGCCGTGGACACCCACACTCATCTCAACGCCGAGATGCCAAATCCACCACGGCCCAATCGGCCTCAGGACGACTACGTCACCGGATCCGCGGCAGCGTTTGCGGGCGGCGTGACCACGATCTCTAACTTCATCCCACTACAGCCGAATGAAAATGCCGCCTCATACGCGGATCGGGTCATCGGCGGAATCGAGAAATCAGCGATGGCGGATTTCTTCATTCACATCAACATCGGGAGCAATCCAGCTGCGTTTACACCTGACCGGTTGAATGCGTTGGCCAGTCGGGGATTTGTCAGCACTGGAGAGGATTTCCTCGCTAGGGAGTCCTATGACACGAACGCGCTAGATTGGTACAAGGCCTTTAGAGCGTCTGGCCCGGCTGGTGTCCTGAGTATGCTGCACGCGGAGGATTATGCGATCTTGGCCGAGGCCCAGGAGAGGCTGATGGCTGAAGGGCGCGGGTCGATCCACAACTTTAGCCAAAGTGCTCCCGTCATTGCTGAGGTTGTCGCAGTCCAGCGTGCGGTGGCGATTGCGGAGGCGACCGGGTCACCGATTTATATTCTCCACATGTCATCGGGACGTGCCCTAAAGGTGGCGGAAGATGCGATGGCCCGTGGTTTGCCTGTGTTTGTCGAGACACGGCCTATGTACTTACATCTCACACAGGAGGTGTATCGACGGCCCGACGCGGGGCTGTACCTCGGAGGCCCGCCACTCCGGGACAAGTGGGACCAGGACATGCTGTGGGAAGGCATCGCTCAGGGAACCGTTCATACGATTGGTACCGATCACAGTGGATATCCGAAAGAGGTGAAGCTCGACCCGAGCCAGAATCTCGCCAACAAACGGATGGGATTGGCCAATCTCCAGGAATATCTCCCGATGATGTTTTCGGAGGGTGTCTTGAAAGATCGGATCACCCTTGAGCAGTTTGTTGCGGTTACCTCGACCAACGCAGCCAAGCTATTTGGTATGTATCCACGCAAGGGGACGATCCAGGTCGGATCGGATGCGGACATCGTAATCTGGGATCCAACGTTGACGCAGGTAATTCGCGATGAAGATCAACTTTCTCGTGCGGGGTATTCGACCTATACAGGCTGGGAAGTCACTGGTTTCCCCAAGACGACGATTCGTCGTGGTGAAGTGGTCTATGTTGACGGTGAGGTGATCGCCCAACCCGGATCTGGAAAATTCATCCCCGGAGTACCGTTTCGGAGGCCCCACCTGCGTCCGATATCGAATCGGCACTGAGCAGTCCGCCGGCCCTGGCACCCAGAAGGTCACGGGCACGCTCTTTGTCCTTATACACTTAAGTCCTGCAAGGATGGGACGAGTAGATGCGTATCTGGAAGCGGACACCTTGCTCCCGCTTCCGGGTTATCCCATCCTGATTTCCCTTTTAGTTCTTAACGATTAATTCTTATGCTTGGTTCAACGGATCATCTCTGGAGGCCCTTCATGCTCAGCTTACTCATGCTCTCCATCGTGGCTGGACTTCTGCTCGCTCCGGGGATCTCGGCTCAGAATGTCGATCCGCGGCTGGAGTCTTTCAAAGAAGAGGCTCTCAACAAGGTCCAGGACCAAGGTAAGCTGGTTCAAGAGATTGTCGACCATCTGTATTCCTTCGGCGAGTTAGGCATGCAGGAGTTCGAGACCCAGAGGTATTTGACGGACCTGCTCGAGGAGAACGGCTTCGAGATCGAGCTGGGTGTGGCCGGCATGCCCAGTGCCTGGACGGCACGGTGGGGTTCCGGTAGCCCGGTTATCGCCCTCGGATCTGACGTGGACGGGATCCCACAGTCGAACCAGAAACCTGGCGTGGGCTACCGTGAGGCTATCCTCTCGATGGCGCCCGGACACGGAGAGGGTCACAACTCCGGCCAGGCCGTGAACATCGTCGCGGCCTTGGCCGTGAAGGAGATCATGGAGCGAGAGAACATCTCGGGAACACTTCTGATTTGGCCCGGCGTTGCTGAGGAGCAGGTGGCCTCCAAGGCCTTCTTCGTGAGAGAGGGCGTGTTCGAGGGTGTGGATGTGAATCTCTTCACGCACGTTGGTTCGGGCTTTGGCACGAGCTGGGGTCAGAGCGGGGGGAACGCTCTAATTTCTGCGCAGTTCCGTTTCACGGGCGAAACCGCCCACTCGGCCGGTTCGCCCTGGCGGGGCCGTTCGGCCTTGGACGCGGTCATGCTGATGGCGCAGGCGTGGGAGTTTAAACGTGAACATCTGCGGCCTGCTGCCCGATCCCATTACATCATCGTGGAGGGTGGTGATCAGCCCAACGTGGTGCCCCAGCGGGCTACCATTTGGTTCTATTTTCGGGAACGAGACTACGAGTTGACCAAGGAGCAGTACGACGCGGCGATCAAGATGGCTGAAGGTGCGGCACTCATGACAAACACCGAGATCGACACGATACAGATGGTGGGATCGGCGTGGAGCCGGCACTTCAGCAAGCCCGTGGCCGAAGCTACCTACGCCAATATCCAACGGGTCGGGCTACCCGAGTGGGACGACGCCGACATCGAGCTGGCGCATGCCCTACAGCGGGAGTTGGACCAGGACGAGGAGGGACTCCCCGACTCGATCCCGGAGCTCAGAGGCCCTGTCGATCTCTCCCAATCGTTGGGCGGTGGCTCGGATGACATCGGTGACGTCTCTTGGAATATGCCCACTGTCACGCTTCGCTACCCCGCCAACATCCCCGGCGGGCCGGGGCACAACTGGGCCAACGGCATCGCCATGGCTACGCCCATCGCTCATAAGGGCACGTTGGCTGGAGCTAAGGTACAGGCCCTGACACTCCTAGACCTGATGTTGAACCCGGAGATCGTGACTGACGCGTGGACTTATTTCAATGACGTTCAGACCAAGGAGCAGGAGTACATTCCTTTCATCGCCCCTACGGACAAGCCAGCCATCTTCCTCAATGAAGAGATCATGTCCAAGTGGCGTCCGCTCATGCGGCCGTATTACTACGACGCATCCCGATTCGACACCTACCTGGAGCAGTTGGGCATCGAATACCCGACGGTGAAGCCAAGGCCGATCACGTGATCGGCCTTCCCCACTAAATGCCAGTACCTAGGTCCGACCAAGCAACTTGGGAACGAGCCAACACGTGAAGTCGTAGAGGTGATGGAGAGGGTAGGTTGGAGTGATCCGATCTGAGACTCTACGGTGACACGATATGATCGCGCCATTGATAAGCTTGAACAGAATGAAAGATAATATTGAAAGCGTTTGTATGCTTATATTCTTAATAGTGATGGGGTTGTTTGTGTTTGGATTATGGTGAAGGCGAACGACTAACTCCGTCCACCTCCGAGGTCGAGGCTTAATCCAAGGTAGAGTCCGCGTCCAGGTGTTGGAAAACCGAAGACCTCTTGGTACTCCACATCTAGGATGTTCTCCATTCGGAAATCGAAAACCAAGTGCGACAAGTTCTTCGTGGAAGAAAAGGTTTCCCATCTAGCTCCGACCGAGAACACAGCGTAGCTCTGTAACTCAACCGGGGTAGCCGGGAACGAACTGAAGTCACGATCTGATCGTGATCCGGTGACTCCCACATTTCCGTAAACGTCTATACGATTGTTGAGATCCACCGCGACATGGAAATTCGCGTTGTGCGTGGGCCGCCTGAGAAGAGGTTCTCCACGAACAAACGTTGCTCCTGGTCCCTCTTCGAGTCCGCTGTCTGTCACTTGGGTGTTGAGCCATGACCAGGTTGCGGACCCGCTGATCCTCCGCCATTGCGTGCCGAACTGGAGTTCGAGTCCTCGACTATTTGCTGCGGCCACGTTGAAGTAATTAGGGTCCGTGGGTGTCTGGCGCACGAATGTGAATTGGATCAGATCTTCAAAAGACTGATCGAACCATGTTAGGCGTATCTCTCCTGTGCCTCCGAAGATTGTACGATCGATCCCAAGCTCCCATGAAGTTGAGCTTTCGGGATCCAGATGCGGGTTACCACGGGCGAAGCCTGTGGCGAAGTTCTCGAAGAATGTAGGTGTCTTAAGAGCACGGCCTGTTGATGCTCTCAATCGGGTATGATCGCTACCAAACGGTTTCCACGTGGTGCCCGCCTGCCATGTCACGAACGTTCCAAAGCGCTCATTTCGCTCCAACCTTGCGCCACCGTTCACGGTGAAGAGTTGGTGCTTACTCGTGGCATGGGCGTAGTAGGCATGGTTTAGTCGATCATTCTCACTCTGGTCGCTTGAGGTGCCAAATGGACTTAAGGACTCGGTGAACGAACGTTGACGTTCATGCTCTACCTCCCAGCCCCCCGTGAAAACGATGTCATTGATTCGCAGATGTGCCCGGAGGTTAGCGCTGGATCTCCGAAAGTGATCGAGGCTCGTAAAACCGAAAAAGCCAAGCGTGTCTGCCATATCATCGGGAGCATCGTCCAATCCTCCATTTCTGCTGGTGATACCCACAAGGGCTTCGACAGCCACAATCTCGGAAACCGCTCGTTCTACTCTAAGGCTTGCGACACTCCCATCCGCGTAAGTGAATGAGTTTGTATCAACAACTTTTCCGGTGCCGTCCGTGGGGAAATGATAGCGCCGATCACCTAGACGAAGTGAGAGATGAGCTCGGGTCCGGTCATCGGGGATCAGGCGGGCGGTTCCGCTGACTACGGTGTTCACGTGTTGGTTGTTCATGGAAAAGATGCCATCGGTGGCCATACGCGAGGCGGAGATCGAATACGCTGCTCGTTCCGAACTGGCGCCGATGGTAGCAGTGAGATCTCGCCGACCATAAGAACCCATGCGAGTGGATAGGCTTCCTGTAGTTGGGCCGCTGCCGGTTCTTGTGATTACATGTATCACACCCGCAACAGCCTCGCCTCCGTGCAGCGCACTAGCAGGTCCTCGAACGATCTCGATGCGCTCCACTTGAGCAAGATCAAGTTCGGAGAAATCGAACGCTCCTCCCGGTTGGTTAATTTGCACGCCGTCCAGTAATACCAACACGTAATCACTCTCACCGCCGCGCATGAAGGCTGAGGTTACCGCACCGAACGATCCAGTTCTCGCAATGTTGATTCCTGCGACCGACCGCAAGGCATCTGCTACGGTAGCGATGCCCTTTGCGCGAAGGTCCATCCCCTCGAGCACGGTCACGTTTGCTGACACCTCTCTCACCTGTTGCCGGGTTGGGTGTACGGTCACGATTAGCCCTTCGAGCGAGAACGGTTGTTCCTGCGCCGCCAATAGCATTGGTGAGGCGAGTACGTAAGCACAGAAGGGAAATCCCAGGTGGCTGAAGAGTCGGCTGGACATGAGAAATCCCACGTTTCCCTTTGGATAGGAACGGGGGCGCCTGACATCTCCTTCGGGCTCCGCCCATCCCCCCACGGAGATGTTAGCGTGCTTCGGATGGTCCAGGTCTACTGGCTTGAGGTCGACGGCTCACCTTCCCAGGGCGGGGCCCCAGTGGCATTCTTGAGCAGACGTTCTCCGAGACTCGCTCGGTCCTCTTACAGTGGCGGGGCCGCGCCGGATTTTCACCGGCTTCCGTTATGGTCCACCGAAATCGTGATCCTTGCGCAGGTACATAGCCTAACTAGGACTCTATTGGCAAGTTTCCACTTGAGTTGGGGTTCTGCCTAGCCTGACGGTGGCCCAACCGGGTCCCTGACGACCGCGAATGGGACGACGACGCTGTTGAAGGCGGAGAACACGCCCAGGCCGTTTCTGATGTTCGACGGCGGTTCATTCAGATCCCTGGAATCCTGGGTCCGGTTCTCATAGAGCTCCTGGTACTCTTCGTTTACACGGTACACGCGGACCTGATGCTCACCCATGTCCTCAAGCATGAGGACACCCACCCCGAACAGCGGGTCGAGTGTCGGCCGAGACACGAAGCGGAACCGTCGCTGAATGCGCTCAAGGACCTGGTCCGGAAAGATCTGTGGCACACTGTCCTCTAGTGATTCGATGACAACGAAATGCCATAGCTCATCCGGATTTAGCCAGGTGACCTCGGTGCTACGCTCCCCCGGAACACTCCGACTCCTTAGTGGGCCGAAGCGCGGAGCGAACAGGGTGTCGCGCTCAATAGCCACCCCGACGGGCGGCGGCGGAACTATCGTTTCGCCTACCGCAGTCCGTCCGTAGTAATCCACCTCGAGGCCAAAAACGTCACCTTCCTCTACGACGAGGTCTCGGCCGCGGTACTCATAGCGCCCGCTGTCACCAACCGCGTCGAGTGTGTATGGGACGCCGTTCTTGACTAGCCGCACATCGGCATCGTTGATGGCAGCTGCGCTGTCGGGGTCACCGCCCAGGGCGAACGTGCCGCCCACGAAGACTTCGGTGATTGGCTCGTTGGCGAATAAGAAGGCTTCGACCACTACTCGGTCTGTCGAGTCCAGCCCCGTCGGTGTCGTGTCACACCCACCTGTCCCGATCATGATGACCACCGATCCGAACACCGCAGGAAGGAGCTTCCTCGTCCGATCCATCAGAATGCCATCCTGAAGGAGATGAGAGGCGTCATACCAAGGTAGGTTACGTCGGTCACCAGGACCGGGGTCGAGTTGAGGTCGAACTCGCGATACCAGACGTTCGTGTGGTCGTAGAGGTTGAACACCGAAATCCCGATGTCCCCCTCGAACGGTCCGATCGGAACCCGATAATGCGCCGCTACATCTGCTCGGTGGTAGGCCGGTAAACGCAACGAATTCTTCTCGCTGACGTGGACGTAGCCTTGCTCTCGGCCATCCAGGAGCGTTAGCGAATATTCCGACTCGGGTGCGGTGTACGGTTTTCCGGACCCATACGCCCATGTGCCCGAGAACGTGAACCGGCCCAGGTCCAGCGTCGACACTATCTTCAACTCGTGGCGCTGGTCGTGCAGCGCCGGGAAGGGCACTCCGTCGTTGAGTTTTGGGAATGTGTGCTCCACTTGGGACAGCGTGTAGCTGGTCCATCCAGTCCACCGACCAACCTTCTTCTGCAGGAGGAATTCGGCTCCGGTCGCAACGCCAGTGCCCTCGAAGAACAGATTGAGGGGATCAGGGTCGCGGGCACGCTGGAAGCGGAGAGAGAACTCCGACAATCCACTCGTGTTCTTGCGATACGCCTCGATGTCCAGCAAGAGTCCATCGGTCTCGAATGAGACACCGCCAACGAAGTGGTCGGAGTTGGTGACTTGTACCAGGTCGCCGTCAGCCAACAACCAGAAGTCACGGGCTCCTTCGGTGACATTCTCGTTCACAACTCGGTTTACGAACTGGTGGTACCGACCGATACCACCCTTGAGAGTGACGCGAGGACTCAACGCGAACGTAGCGGATGCACGTGGCTCCCAGTACTGGCGAGAGGTTAAATTGTCAAAGGCCACCCGTCCACCAAATGTCAACGAAAAATGGTCCCGCAGTTGCCACGTATCCTGGAGGTATCCAGAGACCCGGGCGCCGCTTTGATTCTGTTCCAGAATCGTCAGGGTGTCATTTCGCGTGAAGTCATAGCTGACCTCGGACTGTGTGTATGATCCACCGAAGCCGATCTTGTGCCTCGGGGCCGGTTGAAGTTCATTATCGATTCTCGCGGTGAAGTCCGTGATGAAGTTGTTCTCGTCGCCGCCGAATTCCCGTGCCACCAAGGTGCTGTCCGAATCCGGGTCACGGATTTCGAGGTTCGTGTTGCGTGCGTAGTCGGAGAAGTATTCGGAGTATGCGACGATTCCATTGGTATAGAGCCCCGGGTTCCATTGCCGGGCCCACTTGCCGCTCGTGCCACGATTACCCCAATCGGTGAAGTCTGCGACATCGATATCCATCTCCCGCGGGAGTCCCTGTTGGTTGTCGACTTCGCGCAACTGATTGCGGCTGTTGTCCAAATAGTCCTGACCATTGTAGACGCTGGCCGCGAAGACATCGTCCTCGGTGACGTTGAGCGTGAGCTTCCCGTTTACGTCGTAAAAGTAGAAATCGGGATTGATTTCCCCGAAGTCTGAGTTCTGGAAGCGGCCTGCGCCGGCTCCTCTGGGTCGTCGCCCTCCCTGGCCGCCCGGGGCTGGACCCGCGTTGGTGGTTGCCTGGGCAGGCTGGTCGTCCCGGAACAGGCTTAAAATGTCGTTGTACAACGGCGTTTGCAGAACGTCTGTGTACGATCGGCGGGAAGTCAGAATGAAAGAGCCCCGCCCAAACAGAGGAATCTGAATCGCCGCGTTTCCGCTGAGGAGGTTCGCGCCCAGCGTGGCGTGTATCGCGTTAGGATCGCCAGCCTTTCCGGTCATGTCGACGACGCTCGACACACGCCCGCCGAATTGTGCCGGATACGCCGCCTTGTATACCCGGACGTCCTTGATCGCCTCGGCATTAAAGGCGCTGAAGAAACCGAAGAAGTGATCTACATGATACACCGTCATTCCATCGAGCAGAACGAGATTTTGATCAGGCGTGCCACCTCGGACGAAGAGACCTGAAGAGCTCTCCTGCGTGCCACTGATCCCGGGAAGGAGTTGCAGCGAACGGAACACATCCACTTCACCGACGCTCGGGAGTACTGCGAGGTCCTCAGGAGACGCAGTGATTTGACTGATTCCCTCTGTCGCTTGAATCATCCGATAGTTGTCCGCCAGGACCGTGAGGCCTTCCAACAAGTAGCTGAACGGCGACAGTGTGACGAAGATCCGATCGGTCATCTCACGAGGGATAGGGACCGTTTCAGCTACGAAGCCGACGTGAGCGATCCGCAAATCGACAGAATCCGCAGGCACACCCAACAAGGAGAAAAAGCCGTCTCGATTCGATTGAGCTGTGTGCCCAGTGCCGGGAATGCTAATCGTCGCGAAAGGGATCGTCTCACCTGTCGCGGTATTCTGCACAATCCCGTGAATGGTTCTGGTAGACTGAGCTGAGATCCCATTGCAGGAGGCCGCAAGGCCTCCAGATACAAGCACCAGGACGAATGCACATCGAATAACTCGCGTAAGAACCTCCGGACGTTGAACGTGTGAAAGGTAAGATGTGGGCGGTCGGAATTTCGTTAAAAGTGCTCAGAAGCAGTGGGGAATATTCTCAGAAGATCCAGCGCGACCTTTTTCGGTGGATCTTCCCTCCCTCCGACGGTAGCAATGATCTATTGCTCCCCCCCTTGAACATTTGGGTCATCGGTCAACCGGTTACACCAGCTCTGAAAGACGAGGAGTGAAGCTGGCGCATAGCAGAGTCTGGCACATGAGCTCACCGAGTGAGCTACGTAAAATATTGAAGTAGAATGAGTTACGGTGCAAGCAGTGGTTCTCAGGGCTAGCGCGGGAGCCGCGGCACTGTAACAGGCCCGGCCTCTAACACTTCGTTCCAGATTCTCCGCCCAACCGCGTCAGCTTCTCTGATGATATCGTCCTCGTCCATCGTGAGTACCTCTCGGTTGCGCATGATGAACTGTCCGTCAACCATGACCGATTCGATGTCGTCCGGGTGTCCACTGTGAATCAACGCGGAGAGAATACGGCCGGCCGGCACGAGGTGAGCACGCTGAGTGTCCACGATAAGGAGGTCTGCATTCTTTCCAACCTCGAGCGTGCCGAGCAACTCCTGCTGTTGTACCGCTCGCGCACCGCCCTGAGTCGCATCTGCGAGTACGTCTTCCGGCTGAGGTTGGAGCCCAGGGACCTCATCCCCGTCACGGTTACGCCTGATTCGTTCGGTTATCAGAGAGATTCGCATCACCTCAAAGACGTCGTTGGTGTTGTTATCCGTACCCAGAGCAATCGGGCAGCCGGCCGCTCGCAGTGCTGGAATTGGCGGGCTGATCCCTCGGTTCCCCGCCATCGCAGCTTGGTGCGAAATGATGGTCCCGGACTCACCAAGTAACGCGATCTCGGAATCGTTGACGTACCTAGCATGCGCGGCGAACAGGCGGGGCCCCAGAAAACCGTGCTGATCGAGATAGGCCGCGGGACGAACGCCATGGTATTGCATCATGAATTCAAATTCAGCGCGGCTCTGGTTCAAATGGATCGTGTATCCCACATCGTGCTGCTCAGCGAAGGCGCGGACAGCTTGCAGGAGTTCGGGGGATGAGGTTTCGGTGAGTCCAGCTGCCGGGAATACACTGATACGTCCCTGTTCCGCGCCGTGCCAGGTAGTAAACAGGTCGTTGATGCGCTGCAAACCTTCGTCTCTCAGCCTGGGTGAGAACCTCGGAGGCTCACTCTGGGCAAGCCTTTCCGGAGACATCGGGCCACGAACATTCTCACTATCACGGACAGATTCAGCGAACACGCAGCGTAGCCCTGTTTCCGCCAACGCTGCTGCGTGCCGATGAATATTTCCGGTGTTCTCCACAATTGTGGTTGTTCCGGTCCGTATGGCTTCCAACGCAGCCACTTTCACCATAAGTGTGGCTTCTTCTCCCTGAAGGAGACTGTTGGGTGAAATCGCTAGGCGTGCGGTGTTGGGGAAACCAAAGTCTTCGTTGAAGCCTCGCGCGAGGACAGCCCCCATATGGGCGTGACAGTTGATGAGGCCGGGCAACAGAGCTTTTCCCCGCCCGTCGTAAACCTCAGCTCGGGGATATGTCTCAAGAACCAAATCGGTTGGGCCGATCGCCACGATCTTGGAACCCTCAACGACTAGAGCTACGTCGTTCTGCACGGTATCGGAGTTCACTACGGTTGTATGAGCGAACACGACGGTCGTGCTCTGCGTTTCTGGGGGCGTGCTTGACGGCGCCTCAGCCTGGAGGCTGCTTTGTTTGAAAAGGAGAGTAGCGGCGCCCGCGCCCGCGCCCGCGAGCAACTCACGCCGGCTGAGATTGATCGAGGTATGGGAGGAGTGCGATGCTGACGACGAGGGATTGGTGGTCGGTCTAGACATGGCGTAAGTACCCTCTCGGCCAGTTGTAGGGGAAGGGATCGTCTTTGTTATGGAGGAGGGTAGCTCCCTGGCCTCCAAGACGGCAACTAGGCTCTCTAGCACCCACGGACCTCCCTCTGCCGGGGCGTCCCATCCTAGCGATATTGGTTAATCCTACTCTGGGCCAGTGAGCCCGATGACTCAGCGGTAGGTCCGGGACGAAGCCACGGGCCCGACCATAGGCCAATGGATGCTAATAAAAGCACCACGGCAGCGATCAAGCTGGCTTCGGGTCCGAACCCTCCTCCACTCAGCCATTCTGGACCAACAGGGTGGCCTTCATAATAGGGTGCGTCCACCAACTCCAATCCACTGACAGGTACATCTGCTAGATAACCCAGGGTCCAGTTCCATCCTAGGTGCACGCCTGTAGCCCACCATAGGCTGAGTGTTTTGAGGTACACCACCCCGAGCAACACACCAGCCAGTGTGACATTGATGAACGGCACCCATCCAGCGTCGGGGTTCGAGAGGTGAAGTGCTCCAAAAATTATGGCAGTTATGGTGATCGCGGCCCCAACACCCCAAGACTCGACTACCGCCTGAAAGGGGTAGCCCCTAACGAATGCCTCTTCTGATGCGGCTGGGATCGCGAAGAAAGCCAGAGCTGAAAATGCTCCTAGTAGCCACCCAGAAATAGTGCCGCTTTCAGAG
>JAYZFL010000049.1:0-59868 GCA_036336795.1 Gemmatimonadota bacterium | reverse complement strand
CGCACTACCGGACACAGAGGGACGCATCGTATCTGTCGAAAGCTTTGTTGGTGCGACAGGCCTGTTAGTGATGTTTCTCTGTAACCACTGCCCCTTCGTGAAGCATCTTCGTCTGGAACTGGCGAACTTCATTCGGAAATACCAGGGAAGGGGACTCGCTGTCGTAGGGATCAACTCCAACGATGTAACGACTCATCCGGCCGACAGCCCGGAGATGATGTCCCGAGAAACCGAAGAGGCGGGGTACACGTTTCCGTACCTCTTCGATGAAGATCAGTCAGTAGCGAAGTCTTACACTGCCGCATGCACACCCGATTTCTTCCTTTTTGACCAAGCACGTCTTCTCGTGTACCGCGGACAGTTTGACGGCAGCCGGCCGGGGAACGACGTTGCGGTCACCGGAGCCGATTTGGGAGCTGCGGTGGAAGCGCTACTTGAGGGTGGGTCCATCTCCACGGACCAACTGCCGAGCGTCGGCTGCAACATCAAATGGAAACCGGGGAATGAACCGGACTACTTCCCCCGATGACTCCTTGCCGACGCCAGTAGGATCCGGGAGTGAAGAGGTAAGTTTCAGGCCAGTTTAACCCGGAGTGTTACCCTACATCTTCGCCGCGCCTGTGGTGATGAAAAGCGTGAGTTGTAGAGGGATTTGCCGGGTTCTCCAGAGAAATGTGTAGTTGAGGTGGGCTCCGATTCTGAATGCCACACACACGACCTGGAAAAAATGACGCGCCGTCGGGCCAGCTGACCCGACGGCGCGTTTCATCTGTCGCAACCCGGCGCGATGGCCGCTAATGGCGCGAACATTTGAAGCCGATTCGTCTCCTACAGACTGAAGCGGCGATCGCTTGCCCATGCCAGGCTGGACAGGATTCTTGGACTAGACAATTGATCACCTCCTGATTTCGGGTCGACTGTGGGCTTTTCACCGGCGGGCTCGCGGGCCCGCAGTCCGCGTCCTTCCTCCCTCTCTGGGAATCCGGGGCGGCCCAGACCATCTTTCGGTCGAAGGGAAAATAGCGTTCCGTCGAAGTGAGATCAAGGAAATCCACTCTGGGTCCTGGGGGGCGGCAGAATACATTATCCGGTGTTCGAAGGGAAGAGGTCACACAAGTTATCGTATAGTGTTAGGCTCGCCGGTACGACCACTGAAAAAGCCAGGCGCTAGCGAGAACGGCGACTGTAATCCAAAGACCACCCCATACAATCGTGTGCATACCTGTCACGTCGCCGAGCATGGCGGCATCCGACTGCAGCTCGGGCCGGTCTAGGATGTCGCTCTTGATGTCCAAAATCGCGTATAGGCAGCTAGTGAGTCCGAGCGTCAGTAGAACACTTTGATTGACTGTCGCCGAAAGCTTGATTGCGACAATGACGAGAGTTAACCCGAAGGCCAGCCCGAATCCGAATCCGAATGCGCTGCGCACGTAAGCCAGCGTGAGCCCCATCACCAGTAGACCTGCACCGCCTGTGACCCAGCGGCTATTGATGCGCTGAGCTTGTCCGGCGGCGATTAGCAACCCTCCCCATGCGAGGCTTCCGAGATACCCAGCTGACAGAGTTAGAAATGCGTTGCCACCAGGGCAGTAGCAGGCACCGCCCTGGTTAGGATCGAGAACAATTCGTTCGATCGTTCCACCAGTTGCCACCGCGACAATCGCGTGACTGATTTCATGTAGGAGGACTACAAAGACTTTGAGAGGATAGACTATGGCTGTATCCCAAAGGAACCAGAGGGCACCAAAGTATGAGACGAATCCGGCGACAAAACTGAGCTTGCGTTTCGTTGAAGCCTTCATAGTTCGTTCTACGGTTGACGAACGTGGTTGGTTACGATCGCTTCGGTTTTTGCGCTTGCCTCTCGGCGATCTTCAGCGACTAGGTGGTTAGCCTGCGGTAATCTCGAACCGCCCCCTGCTTTAAGCGGAAATGACATTTCTAAGGGAGTGAGTCGAAGGCCATCGGATAAGCGATCCGTAACTCCGGACCCACTGCCTCCAATTCAGTTCGCGCTATAGTGGCGAGCTGTTCAGTCGACCCCAATGCCGCTCTTGCCCTTTCCTTTACCTGAGACGGCGTGAGTCCTGGAGCAAACCCCAGTACGGTGCTCCACCCTAGCAAACGGTTGTCCCACTCACGGATGATTGCTACCGACATGGCCTTGGACAACACTACACCTGAAGCACGAGCGTCGTTGCGGGTTAGGTGTCGGCCAGCTTCCTCAATCGATCCGATGAGACTGGCCACTTCCAAGGCTATTGCGGGGCGGGCCTCCTCGAATGGCACGATCTCGCGACCCTCGAGGCGGAGCACGTGAAACCCATATTGCGTCTCGACGACCGGGCTGATGTCACCGACTTCCAATGCGAGGGCGGCGTTCCAGAATTCAGGGACCCATGAACCCTCCCGACCAGGCTGGAGGAGACCTTGGCGCCCCTCGGCGCCCGGCTCCTCAGAAAGCTCAGTCGCTACATCCGAAAACGGTTCTCCTGATGCAAGACGTTGAATCGCAGACTCCGCTTTATCGTGTGCCTCACTGCGATGGGTGTCGGGTCGCCAGCGCTCAGAAAAGAAGAGAATGTGTCGAACTTTGAGCTCCACCTTCGGGTTGGTCAGGTAATGTGCCCTGAGGTGTAGGTCGTCGATTCTCTGATCGGACAACAATCGCTCGGCGGCGGCTTGCCTGATCAGAGCGGCATCTGTCTCTTTCTCGAGTATTGGCGCCAATGCTATGTGGAGCTCCTGTCGAGCAGTTGCCAAGCCAAAGGCGGTGAGTTCGGCTAGCTGGAGTCTAAGGGCATTGTTCAGGCCCAGGAGCTCAACTTCACTAAACGCCACTTCACCTATCTTGAGTGCTGGCGGATCGTCGGCGCACGCCATCACAGTGGGCAGGAGCACGACGAATAAGATTAGCCGGTCCAGGTCTTCCTCCCTTCGTTCGATCAGGGTGGCCGAAGGACAACAGTACTTGCCGCGGTCCGGTACTACCGGACACGTTACAGCTTAGATCGGCTCGAGGCACTCCCCGATCTCGGTCTGATCATAATTCATATTCCCAGAGGTGGAATGACACAATCAGTCCTTCCGGAGCGCGGCCTTCTCATCTCGCACCTCCACGACCAGTTCTGGTCGGACGAGTACTATCAAGCAGTGCAACTATTGAGGCGGTGGAAGCAAGAACAGGGACCTGATTGGGCAGCGGCTCTCTTCGCGAAAACTGACGAGGGGTGTAAAATCAATGCTGCCCGCCGCCTCATCAAGTCCTACTTCCGGAAGACCCATCAACTTTGCACACGGGGCTTTCTAGAGTCGGACGATCTCCGCCAACACCTGACTATGCCACAGCGTCTGCAGATGCTCTTTGAGATTATCGAGCCCTTGGAGCGGGCCCGAACGGAAGACTACAACCGGGAGATGTTCGACTTCTACGATCACCTTCACGGAGAGCAACTACAGCGTCCTGCTCGCTAGTGCTTGTCAGGTCTTGGTATCGGCAACGCCCCGTTTCCGTGGGTCAATTACCGGCCCCGGCCCCTCCTGCGGTACCGCTCGAACCTACAAGCATCCTGAGGAGTACAGGGGTGATCTCTAACACAGGCTTGTACGACCAGGGTAGTCGCACCCATTTTCTCACGGTGTGAAGCGAAGGATTGGGCGAATGATTCTGCCGTCCGCAAGAATTGGCGGTAGAGCGACGTGTGGAGATTGAGCTGATGAAAGCTTTTTTTCGTAAGTTTCGGACTTCGATGAGATCGGTCGCTAAATTAGCGCTTCCGATCATGATTGCCCTGAATTCTCCACTGGCGGGGCAGTCTCTTCCAACACCAGAATCGGTGTTGGGATTTCGCCCTGGAGCCGATTTCCATCTGGCCACGTACGAAGAGTCGCTCGACTATTTTCAGCGCCTCGACGCGGCCAGCGACCGCATGATGATGATGGAGACCGGAAGGACTTCCGAGGGACGCTCCTGGTACATCGCCGTCATCTCGACGCCGGAGAACCTGGCGAACCTCGAGCAGCATAAGGCGACAGCGGCCCGCTTCGCTGACCCGGCCTCACTCACGGACGAAGAGGCGCGCGCGCTGGCGTCCACGGCCAAGGCGATCGTCGACGTCAACGGAGGGCTCCACGCCACCGAGGTAGCCGGGGCCCAGCACATGATCCAGTTGGCGTACGACTTGGTGGCGGGTGAAGATCGGCGCACACGGGAGATCCGGGAGAACGTCATCACGGTGCTTTGGCCGTCGTTGAATCCGGATGGTCAGACCATGGTTGCGGAGTGGTATCACTCCAACGTGGGCACGCCCTACGAGATCGCGTCACTCCCGCGGCTCTACCAGAAGTACGTGGGCCACGACAACAACCGCGACGCTTACATGCTCAATATGGTCGAGTCCCGGGTGGTTGCTCGGACGTGGAGGGAGTGGGAGCCACAGATCATCTACGTGCACCATCAGACGGCGCCGTTTCCCACTCGGATCTGGCTGCCCCCGTTCGCCGAGCCGATCGCCAGGTACACTCCACCCATCATGACCCGTGAGGTGAACATGATCGGGATGGCGATCGCCCAGCTGTTGGAGTCGAGGGGACAGGTAGGGGCGACCCACATGGGGACGGGCTTCGATGCGTGGTATCCCGGCTACGTCGACTACATGCCGATGCTCCAAAACCAGGTGGCGTTCTGGACCGAGACCGCGCTCTACCGATATGCGACTCCCCATTTCTACACATTAGCCGATTTTCCGGAGAGCAAGAGAGACCTGAGAGCAGAGACGCTCTACCCGAGCCCCTGGGAGGCGGGTTGGTGGAGGCTGGGCGATGCGGTCGACTACATGCTCACGGGCTCCATGGCGACTCTCGACTACGCCGCGAAGTACCGGGAAGAACTGCTTTTCAATCGTTATCAGTCCGGCCGGGATGTCATTCGCAAGTATCGGGAGCGGTCGCCCTACGCCTATTTCGTCTCCCAAGACCAGCGGGACCCGGTGGCAGCAGTGGAGCTCTTGCGCCGCCTGGCGTTCAACGGGATTCGCATCTACGAGTTGACCGCCCCCGTGACGCACCAGGGTATGGCCTATGGCGAGGGCACCTGGGTGATCCCCATGGACCAGGAGTTTGGGGAGCTCGCGCGACAGGTTCTGTCGGTTCAGGAATACCCCGATTTGCGAGACTATCCGGAGGGTCCGCTTGAGCAACCATACGACGCGGCCGGTTGGACACTCCCCTATCAGATGGACGTGACCGTGGTCGAGGCCACGGAGCCCCTCGGAGATGACATCCGTGGACTGATGCGCGCCGTGAGAGGGGAGGCCATCCCCTGGGATGCGGATGTCGACGACGCGGCATCCTTTGACTCTGCACCCGGGGTGGGTTTCGATAGCCACCCGGTCGCGGCAGGCATACAACCGCCTGCTGGAAGCATCACGGGTTCGGGCTCGAGTCTCTCGCTAGATCCCGCTCAGAACAACACTTTTCGTGCACTCAATCGGGCCTGGGATCTGGGGGGAAGCGTGAGGATGGAGTCCTCCTCATCCGGTGGACGTTATTGGGTGTCCGGCCTGTCTGACGCTCAAGCGCAGTCCATAGTCAACGAGTTAGCTCTCCAGGCTGGGCGGGGCAGTGCTGCGGGCTCTCCGCTTCCGCGAGCCCGTGTCGGCCTCTACCGGCCGTCGACAGCGAGCATGGATGAAGGATGGTCGCGTTGGCTGCTCGAGCAGTATGGGTTCGCGTTCAGGAGTCTCCGTGAAGCCGATGTCCGCGCGGGAGACCTGCGTGACCGGTACGACGTAATCATCCTTCCCGCCGAGCGTGCCGGATCCCTTCGGGACGGCTTCGCTCGTGGTTCTGTTCCCGATCAATACGCCGGAGGGTTGGGCTCGGAGGGTATCCGCGCGCTGGACGTTTTTGTCAAAGACGGAGGCACGCTGGTGGCCATGAACCAGAGCAGTGACCTGGTCATCGACGAGCTGCACTTGCCCGTTCGGAATGTGGTGCGGGGACTCAGCCGGCAGGACTTTTTCTCGACTGGCTCCATTCTGGAGGCGCAGGCCGACGTGGTTCATCCAGTGATGGCAGGGATGCCCGCCCGCGCCAAGATCTTCTTCGATCGGGGCCCGGTCTTCGCAACGGAAGAGGGCTTCGAGGGTTCCGTCCTCCTCAAGTATCAAGAGGCCGGCTCGCCGCTCCTGTCGGGGTACCTGGTGGGCGAGGAACACCTTCATGGGTATGCGGCGGCCCTGGATGTCCGTTTGGGTGAAGGCCATGTCCTCTTGATCGGATTTCGGCCCCAATGGCGTGGCCAGCCCTTCGGAACCTTTCGTTCTCTGTTCAACTCCGTGCTCTTCACCGGAGAAGTCGCAAGAGGGGCGGAGCGGAGTGAGGGTTTCTTCGATGCACCGTTGAGGGAAGAGGAGCCCAGCACAGATCAACCTGGCAGAGAAGTGCCAGGAGCCTGAGTTGGGGGCTTCACTCATTGGATGGGATGTGCTTGGCGCGGCTCCGACTGGCAAGGAGTCACCGATGGCCCAATCGTCCGTTCTCGTCACAGGGATCGGACACGCCTCATGATAGGAGAACGCAGTGAGTGAGGGTCCGGTAGCGATTGTGACCGCGGCAGGGGGAGGTATTGGGACTGCATGCGCCCGTGAGCTAGCGGAGCAAGGTTACAGATTGGTTCTGATGTCACGATCGGAGAGTGTCCATAATCTGGCCACAGAACTCGGGGGCGTTGGTCTCCAAGGGTCCGTCGAAGAGGTCGAGGATGTGACAGGTCTCGTAACGATGGCCCTCGAGAGGTTTGGACAGCTCGACGCTGTTGTAAACAACACGGGGCACGCGCCCGGATCGAGTGATCCCACGGGCAGACGCTTCGATCCAGCGGCGGATGCGCACCTACTTGATATTTCGGACGAGGATTGGCTCACGGGCTTCGATCTCTATTTCCTGAACGTCGTCCGGATGGCGAGGCTCGTGACAGAGGTGATGAGGGAGCAGGGGCGGGGGGCAATTGTGAACATCTCCGCTTTCGCTGCGAGAGAAGCTAGCTACGCGTTTCCCACGTCATCCACGAATCGTGCGGCTCTCGCTCGGTTCACCAAGTTGTATGCCGACCGCTACGCCGGTGATGGAATCCGGATGAACGACGTGCTGCCCGGTTATCTGGACAACTGGGAGTGGTCGGAAACTGTAGTAGGAAGCATTCCCGCTGGTCGGCCCGGTACCGTTGAAGAGATCGCCAAGGTGGTGGTATTCCTGTTGTCCGATGAGGCTCAGTACGTCACGGGACAGGGCATCTTGGTCGACGGCGGACTCAATCGGTGACCAGTAGCTTTTATCCCCGCCGCCGCCGTAACGGCCAGCCTCGGATTCTGAATAACTGAGAAAGTGGTGTAAAATGAAGCACGTTCTTCTTGGATTGGCCGTCCTTTTAAGGGGTGGACTGCAACCGACCGATATCTACCCTAAGAACCCGAACATCGACGCTCTCAACTACACGTTTCGGATCGAGCTGAGTGACACTACCGACGAAATCTTGGGACAAGCGACGGTGGACATCCGTTTTCGGGCGAATGGCATCACTCGAGTGCGCCTGGACCTGATCAATGAGCGAAGCGGCGGGCGAGGGATGGCCGTTAGCGAGGTCACCTCAAGCGATGGCCCTGTGGCATTCACCCACGAGAACGACGAGTTATTCATCACGCTTTCTACCCCGACTCGGGTGGATCAGCGAAGCCGATACACGGTCTATTATCGAGGTGTTCCTGTTACAGGACTGATTATTGGACCCAATAGGCACGGGGACCGGACCTTCTTCAGTGACAATTGGCCCGACAAAGCTCGAAACTGGCTGCCCACCATTGATCACCCGTACGACAAAGCAACGAGCGAGCTCATCGTCACGGCGCCGGACCACTACCAGGTGGTCTCCAATGGGTTGAAGATTGAGGAGACCTCACTGCCTGGCGATATGCTGCTCACTCACTGGAAGCAGTCGGTGCCCACCGCCACTTGGTTGTACAACCTGGGCGTAGCCCGTTTCGCGGTGCAGCATGTGGACGACTACCTGGGTAAAGCCATCCAGACGTGGGTTTACTATCAGGATCGGGACGCCGGGTTTTACGACTTCGCTGTTCCCACAAAGCAGGTGCTGGAATTCTATGGCGATCGAGTAGGGCCCTATTCCTACGAGAAGCTGGCCAACATCCAGTCGAACAGTGTGGGCGGAGGAATGGAGGCCGCCAGTTCGATCTTCTACGGTGACGATTCAGTGACGGGTGAGCGGGCCACCCGCTGGCGTAACGTCATTATTCACGAGATTGCCCACCAATGGTTCGGCAACGCCGTCACGGAATACGATTGGGATGACGTCTGGCTCAGTGAGGGTTTCGCCACGTACTTCACCCTCCTGTTCCGTGAGCACCAGTATGGTCGAGATGACTTTCTACAGGGGCTCCGAGAGAGCCGTGACCGAGTGCAATCCTTCTACGAAGAGAACCCGGACTACAAGATCGTCCACGATAACTTGGATGACATGAATCGTGTTACCAGCTCCCAGACATACCAGAAGGGTGGTTGGACGCTACATATGCTGCGCGGGATCATGGGGGACGATGCCTTCTGGCGTGGCATTCGGGTCTATTATGAGCGATATCGGAATGAGAACGCCTCTACAGACGACTTCCGCCGAGCTATGGAAGAGGCCTCGGGGAGCGACTTGTCCGAATTCTTCCGCCAATGGCTTTACCAGGGAGGCGCCCTTGAGTACGAGGGGGGATGGCTGTACGAATCGGGGTCGGGGACCATTGAGATTGAACTCAACCAGGTCCAGAACGATGGCTACTCCTTCAAGATGCCCGTCCAACTGGGCATCTATTTCCCCGGAGAGACCAAACCTCGCATTGAGCTTTTGCGGGTGAATGAAATACGTAACCGATTCACGATCTCCGTGGAACGGGAACCCGAGTCGGTCGTACTCGACCCGGACACATGGGTCCTGATGGACGCCGATTTCACGTCGAGGAACTGACCATGAGAGCAACTCTTCCGCTTCTGACGCTGATCCTGGCAACGGCAATCCCTCTACAGGCGCAGCGCGCGTACGAGCCACCGAACAAGCAGGTTCACAGCCAGCGACGAGCGAAATTCCTGGAAGCCATGGACGGAGGTATCGGGATAATTGTAGCCGCCAAGAAGGATCAGGACTTTATCTACGAGTTCTTTGTTGACCACTCCGACCTTCACGACTTCATTTATCTGACGGGCTTGGAGGGCATCGATGCCTGGGAGTCTGCGTTGGTGCTAGCTCCTGACGCCGAGACGTACAGTGAGATCCTATACACGTCCCAGGATCCCGAACAGATACAAGAAAAGACAGGTATCGAACACGTCTATCCCTACGAGTTGTTCATGGAGCACCTGTCTGACGCTATCACTGACTACTCCCTTCTCAGGACCCATCAGCGGGGGAGCAAGGCGCTCGCCTCGGACCTGTCACGGTCCCTCGGCAACGACAAGAACGTCTACTTCAATTACCAGCGCTTTCTGAACCTGGCTGAGACCCCTCCGGAACGCCTCGATCTCGTCAATCGCTTGAGATACTTCTCACCGGAGGTGCAGGTAAAGGACGCCACGGACATCCTCAACCGCCTGCGCATGATCCACGACGACACGGAGATCGCGCTTCTCAGGAAGGCCTCGAATATCACGGTGCAGGCGTTCATGGAGTCGGCGAAAGCGGTCCGCGAAGAGATGACCACTCAGCAGGTTGCTGCCATCGTTAACTTCACGTTCGAGTACGAGCACGCGGCGCCCTCCTTCAGAACCAACGTTTCGATCTCGGGTCCAGGCGTCCCTCAAGGAGGGGGTGTCGAAAGGGAGTGGCCCATCGGATCCCGTCCGAGGCTCGGGCCCTGGTACGTGATGGACGGTCAGATGCTCAGCTACGACATCGGGGCGGAGTACGCGCACTACACGTCAGACTTCGGACGCACTATACCCGTGAGCGGAAAGTATACCACTGAGCAGCGGCGAGTTGCAGAGATCGTGACGCGGATCCAGAAGCAGACCATCGCGGCAGTGAAGCCCGGCGGCACGTTCACGGAGAGCCAAGCGCTGAAGGACCGGCTCATGACCGAGGCGGGATTGGGCGACATGACCGGGACGTACGGCATCAGTCACTTCGTCGGGATGGAAATCCACGACGTGGGCTTCTACGACATCTCATGGGAACCTGGCATGTGCTTCGTCATCGAATGGAGGGTGAGTCAGGACGATTTCTCCATCCGCTTCGAGGACGTGATTCTGGTGACGGAGAATGGCCACGAGTGGCTCACCGAACAGTCTCCTATCGAGCCCGACGAGATTGAGGCTCTTATGGCCCAGAGGGGCGTCTGGGAGGAGGGGCGTTAAAGGCGACGAAAGACTGGTTGGCTACGGGATCTGGTTTTCAGGGGACGATGACGATTGGCCGAGCAATGACCATGGGCTCTCGCCCAGACAGCTCGATTTCCACCGTCAGGGTATACTCTCCAGGCTCGAGGTCGGGCAGGTTCAACTCGACAGCACGGAACACGGTGCCCAGCACATCCGGGCCAGTATCCTCGTAGGTCATTACGACCGGAGCATCGGGTTCGAGTACTCGAAGGAACTGGCCGAGGCGCCGAATGAAACCCTCGCCACCCCTGTCGACACCGATACGTACGCTTGCGGACTCACCGATACGCAGTCCGTAGAGTTCCCAAGCCGCCTTGAAGGATTCACCGGTACGAATACGAGTGACCGGCATGGCGGTAGGCAGAGCTTCTTCGAGGGACTCCGGGAGGTTTCCACCGCCCTTGAGGATCAACAAGTCTGAGACCGCTGCGAGACCCAAGACGAGAGGATCTTGCCAGAGACCGTGGCGGTCACGCCATGCTCGTTTGTCGTCGGGGCTGAAGGCTTCAACGCCTATGATGTAGCGTCCGTTCGGAACCAGTAGCTGAAAGGCGCCTCTCGGGCCTTCACCCAGGACCTCGTGGTGAGTTCCGGTTTCAGTGTCAATTAGAAATAAGCCCGATTGAACCGGAGCCGTCTTCTCGGGCTCCTCGGGCAGAAACGGCACCGGTTCCTCTTGGATTCTTCCGAATGGATTACTACGGGCCTGCCGTTCTCCACGGCTCTCGTTTCGACGACTCCGTACATCAACGATGCGCGGGTTCATGCTCTGTCTTCGCGTGTCCGTTTCTGGCTGCTCCTCTTCCTGTGGTTCGAAGGCGCCAACGACCAGCAGAGAGTCCCCTCTGCGGAAGCGAGCGACCTGTGTCTCAAGGGCATTCAGATCCGGAGCATAGGGCGGAGCATAACCAGTCCAGGGACGTCTCTGTTCAAGCGTCCAGTCTCCCGGAGCAATCTGAGCGGGATCCTCAAGAGCTTCATCGGGTGGAAGAAATTCTTGGCTCTTCGGATGGTGGCGACCAACGATATTGCGTGTGTCTTGGAGGCTGGGGCCAACCCTGACGTGCGCCTGTCGCTCCCACGCCTTTTCGGCTCCGTAGCGAAGAGTAAGTTCTGCGATATCGTCTCCCCACTCGACGCCGTATGGGTTGACGGATTCTTGGCGCATACGGACGATTACCGCCCGCGCAAACTGCTCGGTCATGCGATCATTCCCGTCCACCATGTAGAGGGGATCGGCCAAGAGCCAGAGTCGTTCCTCTAATGATGGTTTGTCACTCGAGCGCTCGTAGACGTCCAAAGCGTCGGGGTCGAGAAGGTGACTCAGGGATAGGAATCGCTCTGCTTCATCAGCGGGCATCTGCGTGAGTGCGAGTGAAAACAGATCAGCGGCTCCGTTCCATTCACCCTGGCCGTGACGGACATATCCCATGAGCGCCGTACACCACCAGTTACCGCTACCACAGCTACGGACCAACTGCTCAGCTCCTCTCCAATCGCCTACCTCTCCCATATATGCTACACGTTGGCCAAGCACCCAGGGATCTCCGGGAATCTTGCTCCCAACTTCGGCGAGCTCGCGGAGGACCTGAACACGTGCCATGGAAAACTCTACTGGCTCCTCAGGAACCTTCCACTCCGACTCGGCCTCTCCGTCCTCGAAACGGAGGCAGAACCGTCCGACGAGGTCATCGCATCCCCTTCCGAACCCCGGCAGCTCGGGCGGTATTCGTTCTTCTCGAAATCGCTCAAAACGGGCCTGTGAGTCCTTGGCCTGTTCGTGCAATGCTAGGGAGTCAGGGTTTGCGGTCTCACCGCTTTGGGCCGACAAGCTTTTGGAGAGTGGAGCGAACACAGGCGTCAGAGCGCCAAACACGAGGACCACTATCGAAGCAGTGATAAACCGGTTCACGGACGTTCTCCTTGGAGGACGAGTTCTCCGGTGACATGATGTTCCCACGGAGCATTTCGTTAACCAGGACATGTACAGAGCGCTCCTGAAATACACGAAGTGATGGGAGTGGATCCCCGGTCTGCTCAGCTGTCCGGGTTCGCCTCAGGTCGAAGCGTCACAAGCTCGGGGGCGATCCTCCGAACCTGATAGTCCGATACCAAGAAGACCACGTCATTACTAGGAATCCGAGCTTGTAGGCCAGCCTCGTTCCCGGTGATAAGTACGGTAGCTAATGTATCGCCGCTCGCGTCTAATGCCGTAACTCGCTTTGGGTTTGCTTCCGAGGGTTCAATTTCTTCGAGAAAGCCGCTCGCCAGAAAGTGGTTCAACTCCTGTGTTAGGTTCATTATCGCCATCCGATTGGCCGGTTCTCCGTCTAGCGTCCAAGTGGAGTCTCCCCTCTCGACTGTATAACTGCTACCATCACGCTCGATCACGACCTGTGCCACCGCTGAGGTGTCGGTCTGAATTACCGTTCTGTCACGCCACATGGACAGCGTACGGGTTACAGGTGTACGGAGGTCTTGGGAAATGACGACGACATCGTTTCGGCCTGGGATACGTACGAAGGTGCTCGGAAATGTCGGCCCGCTCTTGCCAACCAACAGAGTAGAAGTACTACCGTTAGTGCGGGTGAGTTCTAGTGTCCAGGCGCTATCAGGTGACAATCCCATTCGAGCGTGGTTCTCTGGATTGCTGGAGGCTAACCTTTCGACTTGGGCCTCGGATAATGCACGCCAGAGAAGGTTCAACCCCGACGAATCAGCTGGGTAGCCATCGGTCGTCCACACACCGGCACTCTTTTCCAGAGTCAGATTGTGGGTTGGACCTTGAATCTCCACTGTCTCTACCGTTGTGGCGTCGAGATCTTCCAAAGCTTCAGCGATGTTTGCCTCGCCCGGATGTCCTTGTCCGCCTCGGCTCGAAATCAGAGTGGAGATAGCCCAAAACACCAACAAAACCCCGAGAGCTCCAAAGATATTCTTGAGTGTTTTTTCACTCATGCGTCCACCTCCGTCCACCTCGATTCAGTGCGCCGTCGTCTACCCATAACACGGGCCACACCTACCATGACGAATAGGACCGGCACTCCCACGAGGTTCCCCCATTGAAGTGCCGCTGCCTGGAGGTCTGAGGTAAAGACAATGGCTGGTGGCGTTCGGTTCTTGGATCGAATATCGATTAGCGCCTCATCTTGTGCGAGCCAATCGATCGCATTGGCTGTAAAAATCAGATTCTGCGGATTGGAGCGGACGAATTCTTCCTTTAGATAGTCGACGTCACCGACGACGATCATGCGCCCGCCGCCGCGGGACTCAGGATCCTCGTCCTCGGCGGGATCGATCGCCACAGCCAGAGTCACCGTCTGGAAATTTTCCGGGTTGGGCGGTTCAAGCGCGTCGGGAATAATGATGACAGGAGGTGGTTGGACTCCACCAGCCTCGCTTGTGACCCAAAGGCGCTGGACACTGCTGTCGGTGACGGTGATGGCTGTGGCCCATCCCATACTCACATTGTTTAGGTCACGGGTGGTCGAATGCACATCGCCTTTTAGGGCGATAGGCCATAGAGGGTATGGCCGGACGACATTGAAGAGTCCTTGCCTTCCCATCTGGACCGGGGAATTCGACTGGTGATCCAGAGCCATACCATCGTCTAACTGGACCCCTCTGTCCTCTAGGAATTCTTCTAGTCCAGTGGCGATAGGTTCAGTCATAGGCGACTGAGGAGACACCGTGTTCTTATCTAGCAAGAGGAGGGCTGAGCCTCCAGCGTCGATAAACGACCCGAGGTTCTCGACGGCTAGTTCGGCAAGCGGCTCCTTCGGCCCCACCAAGACGACGATCTGGGAGCTCTCCACGCTCAGCTCTGTTACCGAGTCCGAAGTGAGATCAACAGCCGTAATGTCATAACGATCAGCAAGGCCCTGTTGAAGCCAGGGGAAGGTCCCTATGCCCTCCGCCCCGAAACCGCTCACAAAAGCCACAGTCGTGCGTTCTTCGGTTGTCATATTGGCCACAGCGGAGACGAGCCTAAACTCCAGATCGTCAGTCCGGTCAATGAACGGAATAATCTCACGTTCGTCTAAGTACAGCACGGCCAGCCCGAACCATCCCCGCCTGACCTCGAACTCGTCGGCTCGTAACACATTGAATTCGTTCTGGATGATTCCCAAAGATCTCGCTTCGGCGGCCACCTCCGAGTCATCGTCCGGGTTCAGGTTCTCGACGACTAACTGCTGTCCTGATGCTCGCCGAAGGTCGGTGACCAAGTCCTGCACGTCGCGGAGCGCCGGCTGGAGCTCCGGAGGCAATTCATCTGAAACAAATAGCTTGATAGTCACCAAGTCATCGAGGTTTCCGAGAGTTTCCCGTGTCCCGTCCGAAAGGGTGTAGAGTCCTTCACGAGTGAGATCGATACGCCCCCGGATGTTGCCGCCGAGAAGGTTCAACACAATCACGATTCCGATGAGGGCCGCCGTTCCGGTCCGGAGACGTTTGTACGCTCCACGTCCTGAGCTGAGTCGCTGTCGGTTGACCAAGGCGATTGCCATCGTCAAGAATAAGCCAGTTGTCGAAAAGAAGTAGAGCACGTCCCTCAAGTCGATGACGCCCCGGGCCACATTCTGGAAGTGCCCGATGACTGAAAGCCGAGATACGGCGCTAGCCAGGACGGGTGGTAGACCGATTAACACGACTGGTGTGCCGATGAGTACCAACAAGAACGAGACGGTGGAAGCCAGAATGAACGCCGTGATCTGATTTCGGGTGAGACTCGACGCCCATAAGCCGATTGCCACACCTTGGGCTGCGAGCAGTATGCCTCCCGCATATTGAGCCACCATGATTCCCCCGTCAGCATCTGATACCATCAAGATGCCGAGAGCAGTCGGAATCGTCCCCGCGAGAGCAACAACGACAAAGATCCAGTTACCGATGAACTTGCCCGCCACCATGTCGGCTTCAGTCAGAGGTTGAGAGAGGAGCCACTCCAGGGTGCCGCTTCTACGTTCTTCGGCCAATGATCGCATTGTTATCGCCGGAACGAAAATGGCGAACAACCAAGGCAGCAGGTCGAAGAACGGTCTAAGGCTGGCTAACCCCGCCGCGTAGATGTTACGGAAGGTGAGGAAAAGCCCTAGACCGAGGAATGCGACTACCAGGATATAAGCTGTGGGGTGGTCGAAGAAGCTAGCTACCTCACGGCGGGCGACGATCCAGATGCGTTTCATGACATCACCTCTTCACTTTCGCCTTCCCGGAGATCGGGTACTGAGTCGTCGAGGGCCTCATGGCCTCCAGTTTCCGCCAAATCAGGCTCCGCGTCCTCGGTAATCTCCCGGAAGAGTTGCTCAAGCGAGGCTTGTCCACGATGCAATTCCCACAGGACCCATCTTTGTTCGGTGGCCAGTCGAAAGATATCCGGTCGAAGTTCTCCACTTCCGGCTACTGAGAGTTGAACCCGTGTGCGCCCTTCCACGTCTTCACTCATGTGCGAGTCGACTCCCCGAAGCTGACTCAGGGCTTCTGCGACACCGTCTCCTTCGGCCTCCACGGTATACTGTGACAGGCCCTTACCCGCAGCGAGGAGGTCGTCCACGGTTCCGTCGGCTGCAAGCTCTCCGCGGTTGACTATAAGAAGACGGGTGCAGGTGGCTTCAACCTCTTGCATCACGTGTGTGCTCAAGAGCACAGTCCGCTCCTGCCCCAGTGCGCTCACTAAGTTCCGGATGTCAACTCGTTGGTTGGGATCTAGACCCTCCGTTGGTTCGTCCAGGATAAGGATCTCAGGGTGATGGAGGATCGCTGCGGCTAGTCCGGTCCTTTGCCGATACCCTTTTGAGAGTTCGGAAATAGGACGGAAAAAGACTTCTGCGATGCCGGTCTCTTCCACTGCATCAGAGATTGCCGATCGAGTCGAAGGCGGATCCAACATCTTGAGTTGAGCGGTATACTCCAAGTACTCGGCTACCAACATCTCTTCGTAGAGTGGATTGGCCTCGGGTAGATAACCCACACGCTTCTTCGAGGCTGAGAGATCGTGGTCTATGGGTGTCCCCTCGAAGAGGACACGTCCTTCGTCGGGCTCCAGCGTGCCTGTAAGCATGCGCATGGTCGTAGTCTTTCCTGCCCCGTTCGGACCTAAAAAGCCGACGACTTCTCCACGATTCACATCGAAGTGGAGGTCTCGGACAGCGGTGAGGTTACCGAACCGCTTGGTGACTCCCTCAACAGAGATCATCTTACTCCTTCTGCCTCCTATACCGTTAAAAGTTCTTTCCCAGGATTAGTCCGATTGACATGCTGGGGGGCCATTTCCACAAATGGCACCGAACTTGAACAGGTCGACCGAAAAAAAATTCTAATTGACGTGAAGGATTCTGGGAAGTGAGATCATCAATTCATAGGAATTGGTTTGTCGTACTGAGGAGTTGCTCACGCTTGGCACGATTCCCTCAGCGTCGCACTTTGTATTGATGGCGTATCCGGATTCCTCGAACTTGGGTTCAAGCACGCACCAGCAGCTTAACGTCGCAGTGCGCGAGGGTACCCGGGCAGCCACGATTGGTGTCATCGCTAGCGCCGTTTTGGCGGCAACAAAAATTGCCGCCGGACTCCTTGGCAGTTCCTTCGCCCTCGTCGCTGACGGTGTCGAATCCGTCTTGGACGTCTTCAGCGGTCTGCTCGTTTGGGGGGGACTCAGGGTGAGCGTCCTACCCCAATCAGAACGATATCCCTACGGCCTAGGGAAGGCGGAACCGTTGGCCTCGCTGGTCGTCTCGATTGTCTTGCTTATAGCGGCTGTCGGGGTCGCTCTCGCTGCTGTGCAGGAGATCGTCCAGCCACAACAGGCGCCGGAAAGTTTTACTCTGGTGGTGTTGGTCGGAGTTCTAATTACCAAGGAGTTTATTTCTCGTAATCTTTCCGCATGCGGTCGAGCAATCGGTAGTCAAGCCCTCCAAGTTGATGCCTGGCACCATCGATCGGATGCCCTGATATCACTCGCTGCGTTCTCGGGAATCAGCGTGGCGCTGATCGCCGGTGAAGGGTTCGAAAGTGCGGACGATTGGGCGGCCGTCGTAGTGTGCATTGTGATCACCTATAATGGCGTCCGTCTTTTTCGTGCGTCCCTGAACGAACTTCTGGATGTGGCGGCTCCCGTAGAGGTCCAGGAGCGGATCCGGTCGATCGCTGAATCAGTGGTGGGAGTCGATGGAGTTGAACTACTGCGGGTCAGGCGGAGCGGTTTGGCGTTATGGGTCGATATCCATGTTGAGGTCGATGGCCAAATGTCGGTCCGGGAAGGGCATACGATCGCACACCTTGTCAAGGATCGCCTTCTGGACTCAGATCTGCGCATTCTTGACGCGCTCGTCCATGTAGAGCCTTATGCCACCAGGATATGAGATGTCATACGGTGGAGATGAATCGTACCTAAATGAGTGTGGGAGTTGGTTGGGCACCCTGGACGTACGGGGGCAGTTTCCAGCAAGTTGGTCCTCTTCGATGACAACGTTCCAAGGAGACGTCAGGATGAACCGAAGATTTTACTTGCCAATGTTTGTTACCGCCATCACCCTGCTCGGTTTGGTTGGAGGTGCGGCCAGTCAGGACCGGGACGCGGCTGACTTTCCCGACAGTTTTGATCAGCCAATGGCACTGTTCAGCGTTGGGCTCGGCCCCCTGTCACGTACCGTTACGACTGATGTTGGTGAGGCTCAGGCGTTTTTCGATCAAGGCCTTCAACTCATGTACGCGTTCACTCCGGAGGATGCTGCTCGTTCCTTTCGGGAGGCTCAGGTCCGTGACCCGAACTGCGCAATGTGCTACTGGGGTGAGGCGTGGGCATGGGGTCCGTACCTAAACGGCCCGATGGGTCGGGGTGCGCTTCCCAGGGCAAAAGTGGCTATGAGCAAGGCGAAAGAACTCGCTGGGAGGCATGCGAGCCGAGTAGAGCGCGGACTCATTGAGACAATGGCGATCCGATATGAGGGCCGCACGGATGCTACCCCGCAGATCAAAGTGGACACAACATACGCAGAGGCGATGGCGGACCTGTACGCTGCTTATCCCTCCGACCTCGACGTAGGGTTTCTCTATGCCGAAGCTCTTATGCTGCTTGAGCCTAGGAGAGACCGCTGGAACATCGAGCGCAAGGAAATCCAGAGGATCCACGGAATTCTGGAGGCAGTGCTCTCTAAGGACATTCGTCATCCTGGTTCGTGTCACCTCTATATCCACGCGACAGAGTCAACTACGCAGCCGTACAAGGCGGAGGCCTGTGCTGACTACTTAGGGAGTGAGATTCCCGGTGCCAGCCACATCAACCACATGCCGTCTCATACTTACAACCGAGTCGGGCGCTGGGCTGAGGCAGTGCGGTCGAACATCCAAGCCTGGCACTCCGATCTTGCAGCTGAATATGGGGAGGGCTTCGCAATTTATCCTTCCCATAACCTGCACATGCTACTCTTTGCCGCGTCAATGGATGGGCAAGGAGCGGTTGCTATGCAGGCCGGATCTGACTACGCGAAGGCTACGGGGGGAGCGCGGTATTATGAGGTTCTCACAAAACTGCGATTCGGTCGCTTCGAAGAAATTCTTGAAATGGAGGGCGAGCCCATCAATCCTATATTCAAGGGATTCTGGGACTTCGGTCACGGCTATGCTCACCTTCGGGCGGGTCAAGTGGATCAGGCTCGCGAGTTCTTAGAGAAAATCAACGAAGGTGTGCGGAGCGCTCCGGAAGCGGTTCAGTTCCGTCGCCATACGCCGGCTGAACTCCTAGGGGTGGTGGGAGGAATCCTGAGAGCGGAAATTCTCCTCGAAGAGGATCGCATCGATGATGCCATCGCAGTTCTTGAGGAGGCAATCAGGATCGAAGACGGATTCGGTTATGATGAGCCGGAGCCACTGAACTTCTCGGCCCGCCACTGGCTGGGAGCGATCCTGCTTGAGGCGAGTCGACCAGCTGAAGCAGAAAAGGTGTACCGATTGGAACTAGAAGATCATCCATTCAATGGTTGGTCTCTCTTCGGTCTGGAGAAGGCGCTTCGGGTCCAGGGGAAGACCGGCGAGGCGGATCAAACTCTTAGGGAGTTCCAGTTAGCGTGGGCCCGAGCGGATGTGTGGATCCGGTCCAGCCGCTTTTAGGGGAAAGACCCTGAAAGGGGAGAACCACTAACCGATAGGACGGCTTTACCGTGGGCTCGAACCATGGTTTGCGCGCATTGGGAGGTGGTGGCCAAGAGGATACTACGCTGAATACTGGATTTCCAGCCGAAGAGAGCGGTGAAGAAGCCTTCTCTGAAAGTCCGCCGGTGAGTATCTCGAAGGATGCTCTATCGGCATTTTCGAAGCTTTGCTTTGTTAGGTTCACGTCTCTCTTTTCGTTTGGAAACTGCTTGAGATTTCCAGGAAGCTTGATACACTGTGCGGCCTGCCGTTAGCGTTGGCGGTATGAAGCTAAGGGGTTGTCTGACCATCGCTACCGTTGGTGCCATGTTGGCAGTTGGTGATGTGATCCAGCGCGTCGTGATCAAGACGTTATTGAAAATGTTCCCGGCCCGCCGAGAAGCCGTGCTATCTTGGTGGCAGCGGCGTCTTGCCATCGTCCTGATCTGGTCTGTGCGGATGGTTGGGGGAGGAAGGTTCCGGTCTCTTCCTACGATTCCTTCCTGCCCGGGTGTTCTCATTCTAATGAACCACCAGTCGCTTCTAGATATCCCGCTAGCTAACCTACTGTTGGAGGATGGATATCCACGTATCGTAACCAGAAAAAGGTACTCCCGAGGCATTCCTCTGATCTCGCACATGATTCGCCTCTATGAATATCCAGTCGTGGACTCGAACACATCTGTGAAAGGGCACTTCGAGACGCTGCGGAAGGTCGCTCTTAGTTCAGAGGCACCGGTGTTGATCTACCCGGAGGGGACGCGGTCTCTTGATGGACAATTGCTCCCCTTTCGTAAAGGTGCTCTGAACGTTCTCCTGCGAAACCGCACTTGGATGGTCTACCTGGCTGTGGCTGACGGCGTTCTCCCATGTGGACAATTGTCGACAATTCTAAAGGGTGTCCACGAAGTTAATTGCCGTGTACGTGTGCTTGGGCCATTCGACAGTCCAGCTGACTCCGAGAACATCCTCGATTGGTTGAATGAAATGGAGGGTCGGATGCGGAACGAACTCCATTTGTTAAGGACTGTCCCCCAGCAGTGACAGTCTCGAGTGGGTTGACTGCACGGTCCCTGGCCGAAGCACTGGTAGAGGCTGCTGGGGACCAGATTCGAGCCGTCCTCCTCTACGGTTCTCGGTTACTGGACGCGACCCCCGATCGGTACAGTGCCTACGACTTTGTGGTGATCGTCGAAGGGTACCTTCAGTTCTACCGCGATCTCCGTTATCACGATTTGATACACCGTACTCCTAGCCTCATGGCTGCTGCTGCTCAGGTCTTACCTCCGAATGTGATTTCATTCTCATCTAGGGAGAGTGACGATCTGATCGCTAAGTGTCTCATCATGAACACATGTCATTTCGAGCGGGAGCTGTCTTCTCGATCCAAGGATCACTTTATGATCTCACGGATGATCCAGCAGGTGGATGTGTTGTATGTGAGTGATCACCGGACGGAGCAGTGGATGGAAGGTTGCTTAGCCGAGGCACGTGGGACCGTACTGAGCTGGGCAGCTCCCTATGTTGAATCTCCGTTCACTCCAGAGAGCCTGGCCATGGAGATGCTTAAAATCTGTTATTCCAGTGAGATCCGTCCTGAATCTGCTGCTCGCGTGACCTCTATTTTCCAAGCGCAACGGACTTACCTCGTCGAGACATTGGGATCGGTGCTTGATAAAGGGCTGCAGGATGGAAGGATCGGGAAAGAGAGCGACCGTTATTTCATGGTCTCTGATCCAGGGTTCTTCACCCAAATTCGCAGACGGATCTATCTCATATGGAGCAAAATCCGCGTGACGGGTCGATGGCTCAAGCACACGCTCACGTTTGAGAACTGGCTCCCGTACATTCTGCGCAAGGTAGAGCGGAGAACTGGCCTCAAGATGGAGTTAAGCTCTGCCGAGAAGGCGTTACCCCTCATCTTACTGTGGCCTCGTTTAATCAAAGTGCTCTATCTTCGGCCTTCGGAAGAATTTCATGGAACCCGAGCGGTTGGGGACGGCGATAAGGAGGATGTGTGACACCGGATGTAAAGATCCTATTCGCTGTCTTGATTGTGGCGTTCGGGTCGATGGTTCTCTATGGATGGAGTGGTGGTAGCCATCAACGAGATCCACTGGAATCCGAGGCTCATGGCTCGTTTTTCTTGGGACACTTCCTCAAGTCGTGGTTCCACTGGTTCGTGGGCCCCTTGGAAAGGGCATCCCTAGCGCTAGGGGTCAGTCCGCTCTTCTACAACATCCTCGGGGCAGCTTTCGGGGTTGCTGCCGGCTTTGCATTTGGTTCTGGCCATGTAGTACTCGGGGGGTGGGGTGTGCTGCTGGGGGGTGTAGCGGATGTGGTGGACGGACGCATTGCCCGAGCACTGAATATTGCGGACAAAAGAGGCGCTTTCCTTGACTCCACGCTAGATCGCTTCGCCGAAATAGGGGCTTTCATCGGCCTGGCGGTTCTGTTCCGATCTTCGGTTTTTGCTCTGACTTTGGTAGTGACGGCGATGGGAGGGTCGCTACTGGTGAGCTATACACGTGCTCGAGGGGAGAGTTTGGGCACGGTTTGTAAGGTAGGGATCCTGCAGCGGGCAGAGCGTCTCCTACTAGTGGGCTTCGGCGGCCTGCTTGATCCAACGATTGCTATGTTGTGGGGTTCGGGCCAGACAGGGACCCTCCTGGTGCCGGTTTTCGGTGTCATGGCCGTTGGCACGGTGGGAACCGCAATCTTTAGGACTGCCTGGATCGCCCGACAACTTCGGCGTAACTGGGAGATTACAAACCGTCTCTGACAAAGGAGCTCCGTCAAGTGCTTTCTTCAATAGCATGGCCCTCGATGAATATGCTTCTTGAAAGCCAGGGACGTGAGGATCGTCTTGCGGGGTTGCCATTTCGGAAATTCCTCCGATCCGTGATGTTCACCTGCCGAACCTCAATGGCGCTTTGAGCTTAGCGAGTTCACTGGCTGCACTTGTCCTGACCTTGCTCACCCGAACGTCCGAACCTAGGCTCCTTTCAAACGTCGCACCCGCTTCTTTTTCTTTTCCGCTATCTGTTAAGGGATAGAGACCATGACGAGACACACCGAGTCCCTACAAGTCGTGAAAATCGGAATTTCCATCCCCATGGTGGCGCTGTTAGTGGGTGTGGGTGCGTGTGGACGAACGGGTGGTGCGGTGCAGATTGACGACGACGACATCGGTGGGGTGGTGACCGGTCCGGATGGTCCCGAGGTGGGTGTGTGGGTCATCGCAGAAACGATGGACTTACCTACGAGATTCAACCGAATTGTGGTCACAGACGATCAAGGACGCTATCTGATCCCCGATCTGCCGAGCGCTACGTATGATGTGTGGGTGAGAGGATATGGACTGGTCGATTCTCCCAAGCTTCAAGTAACACCTGGCTCGATCCAGGACCTGACGGCGGTGGTAGCGCCCAACCCAAGCGCAGCCGCGGAGTACTATCCGGCTGCGTACTGGTTCTCCCTGATCGAGGTGCCAGAGAAAAGCGAGTTTCCGGGCACTGGACCGGAGGGCAATGGGGTTTCACCGAGCGTGGGTAGCCAGGCCCAGTGGACTAGGAACCTGAAATCCGGCGGCTGCATGGCTTGTCATCAGCTGGGGAACAAGGCTACAAGGGAGATACCCGAGGAGCTCGGCGAGTTCGCCACCACTGTGGCCGCTTGGGATCGGCGCATCCAGTCGGGGCAGGCGGGTGGTAGCATGAGCGGGGGCCTCAACCGAATGGGCCGGTCTCGGGCCTTGGAGTTGTTTGCCGACTGGACTGATCGAATTGTCGCCGGTGAGCTACCGCCTATGCCACCTCGGCCGCAGGGCGAAGAGCGCAACGTTGTTGTCACGCAATGGGACTGGGCCGATCCGACGGCGTATCTCCACGACGAAGTCTCCACCGACAAACGAGATCCGACGGTCAACGCTAACGGTTCGATCTACGGAGCGCTTGAGGCCAGTGCGGATTACGTGCCCGTACTCGACCCGATAAGCCACACGGCAAGCCAAGTAGAACTTCCGGTTCGTGATCCGAATACGCCAGTAGCGTCAGGCCCCCCGCTCCTGCCGTCACCGTACTGGGGAGAGGAAGCTATTTGGGATAGCAAGGCGAATGCGCACAATCCCATGCTTGATCACCTCGGACGCTTGTGGCTCACCTCAAGGGTTCGTCCAAGTGAGAATCCGGCCTTTTGCCGTGAGGGTTCGGACCATCCGTCGGCGAAGCTCTTTCCGACCCAGAGAGCTGGCCGTCACCTAGCCATGTATGACCCGTCGACGGAGGAGTTCAGCCTCATCAGCACGTGTTTCAGTACCCATCACCTGATCTTTGCGGAGGACGAGAACCACACCCTCTGGACGAGTGGTGGCGGACAGGTCATCGGGTGGCTGAACACGAAGATGTATGTGGAGACGGGCGATGAGGAGCGGTCGCAAGGATGGACCGCTCTCATTGTCGATACGAACGGCAATGGCAAACAGGACGAATACGTCGAACCCGACGAACCCATCGATCCTACCAAGGACAAGCGGGTTCGGTCGGGCTACTACGGCGTCGCCGTGAATCCTGTCGACGGGACAATCTGGGGCTCGTCGCTGGGCTTCCCCGGCGTGGTCATTCGGCTGGACCCGGGGCCGAACCCACCGGAGACGGCTCTGACGGAGGTCTACGAGTTGCCGTATGACAACCCGGCAGCACCGGTACAGGGGTACTCGCCACGTGGCATGGATATCGACCGTAACGGCGTCGTCTGGACGCCTCTTGCGAGCGGACATCTTGCCAGCTTCGATCGCAGCAAGTGCACGGGGTCGCTCAATGGACCTACCGCGACCGGACAGCACTGTCCGGAAGGCTGGACCCTTTATCCGGAGCCGGCACCGCAAATCAAGAATTTGACGGAGTCGGGCAGTGCCGAGGCGAGCTACTACACGTGGGTGGATCAGTTCAACACGTTCGGGTTGGGTGTCAACGTGCCCATCAGCACCGGCAACGGATCCGAAGGGCTACTGGCACTGAAGGACGAAGAATGGGTCATCCTGCGCGTGCCCTATCCACTCGGCTTCTACACCAAGTGGATGGACGGGCGCATTGACGATCCGGATGCCGGCTGGAAGGGCAGGGGGTTGTGGGCTACATACAGTACTCGGGCGCCGTTCCACCTCGAGACTGGAAAAGGTACACCGAGTAAAGTGGTGCATTTTCAGTTGCGACCTGATCCACTGGCGAGGTGAGCGAGTTGGTGCTGTGAGTAGAGAAACCTACTACTTCCACGTCACTTCCATGGCGAAAAAGTGATCAAAGACTTCTCTCGTGGGGTTGTTCCTCGTGTCCATTTCCGGGCTTCGTATGAAGAAGTCGAGTTGAATCAAGGCTGGATTCACGGCACCGGCTGCCGATCTCTTGTTCAAGAGCGGATAGTCGACCGCTAAGGTCTCCCGATCGCGGATCCCCTGTGTGACCATGAAGTGAATCTGGTATTCCTCGTAGAGCGTTGTGCCGTTCAGTGTCGCATGACCGAACCCCCAGCCGGCGATGTACAGGAGTGTCTTGGGCCAGTTGCTGTCACCGCAGCCTGAGTTACCGTGCTCATAGATGAAAGCCGCGACTCCCCCGTCCTGACATGGGCTGAATTCATTGAATCGATCCATCTCGATGACGAGCTCTCCCTGCGGTATCTGCAGCCTGGCCGTGAACTGTCCTATGTTGTCGATCTCATTCACATCAATGTCGACCGTGCCCCCGATTGGATGCACGTTCGTCGCGTCGTTCCCGATGTGTTCCCATCCCGGTGGGTCCTCCAAACCACCAACCTGGTAGACGCGTCCGGCTGAGAGGACGAAGTGCCCGTCGTAGAGATCATGTTGCTCGGGCTCATAAACGGTCATGGCGGCGCCTGGTTGCCTCCGTGGAGTGGCTTCTTGCCCCTCGACAGAAGTTCCGAGGGTAGTTGCGAGAATGAATAGCAGCGTCGTTATAGCGGCACTTTTCATTTAGAGCCTCCAGGCGATTCCTAGTCAGAGGGCAGTGAGAACTCGAAGTTCAGCAGTGTAGTTTCGTCTTGGCGGATTCCAACCTCAACTCGTTGAATACCCAGAGTTTCGTGCCAGAGCTCGAGAGTGTAGCTGCCAGCCGGGATTCCCGAGATCCGAAGAAATCCGAGCTCGTCCGAGACGGAGTGGAGGGAGTGGTCATCCACTCGAATGACTGCCTGCATCCAACCGTGGATGTCGCAAAGGACCGTGACTACGCCGGAGCGCCGGAGCACTCTAGATACGGTCATTCCCTTGAAGGGTAGGGCTATGTTCGATGCCATCGGACCGTAGTAGTGCGTATTGTGCAAGATCGAGTCGCTGTTCTTTGCCACGACCGTGTCTCCGACCCTTGCCACCACTACATGCGGAATGAATCGACAGTCCCGATTGTCGATAACGAACCGTTGCGGTGCGGTGGCGGGAACCCGATTGCTGGGGACGCCCACCAAGGTTGCGATCACGTTCTGGATACCTCGGGTCTCCGCCGAAACCAACAGATCCTCAAGATTTTGTTTGGGACCGCACACTTCCGGGTCCGTCGTGTTTCGTATCCGTGTGGGTGCCGGCCAAGATTCGTCCGACAGCCGCACGTGACCCTCCAGCACACCCGTCGCGGACACCTGGGACTGCCCGGGCTCGTTAGACAAGGCATGCTGCATCCCGATCGCGACGAACGGCACTAGCAGTGTGAGGGTGGAAATGGCCAGTGTGCGACCCGGGAGTTTGTCTAACCTAGTCATCACCGGTCGAAGTAGGTCTGCAGTTGAACCGGGTCCCGGGTCCGGGTCGACGCCAGCATCAAGAGGACTCGGGCTTTTTGTGGACTCAGGTTGTCCGCAACGACACAGCCTAAATCCAGCAATTCATTGTTGATCGCATACAATGGGAGAATTCGGCCCGTGTAGACGCGGGTGCTCATGACTACCGGGATACCGTGGTCTCGAGCCTCGCGAATCACCTCCAGTGTTCTGGAGGTTACGTGGCCCAGACCGAGTCCGGCGATTACGATTCCGTCCGGAGCTTCATCCTCCATAAGGAGGCGTATCAGACGCCCGTCTGATCCTGCGTACTCCGTGACGATCTCGATTCTTCCGAGATGGTCGCTATCCCGAAGTGGGATCGTCTGACGACGAAGAGGGGCCCGATAGAAACGGACTCCCCCCGGGTCGACGACGCCGAGGGCGCCGAACTCGAGCGTTTTGAAGGTCTCACGGGCAAGAGTGTGTGTTTTAGTGACGTTACGCGCCGCGTTGATCTCGCCGTTCAAAACTACCAGAGTGCCCATGCCAACGGCTTCGTCGGACACCGCTACTCGAACGGCGTCCAGCAAGTTTCTCGGACCGTCGGTATCGAAATAGGTTGGAGCGCGCTGGGCACCCACGACAACGACCGGCTTGTCGCTGGTTACGGTGAGATCCAGGAAAAACGCGGTCTCCTCGAGCGTATCGGTCCCGTGCGTGATAACGACACCTTTGACTTCGGGGAAGGACAGAAATTCGTTCACCCGCTTACCGAGCGTTCTCCAGATCTCGGGCGTCATGTCTCGACTGCCCACGTTCGCGATTTGCTCGACTTCCACTGACGCCACTTCAGCGAGGCCAGGGACTGCAGCAACAATTTGCTCGCCCGTCAACCGAGCTTCTTCGATGGCACCGACCACCGGATCGAATCTGCTCGCGATCGTTCCCCCTGTGGCCAAGACGACTACTCTTGGGAGCTCACTGGTGTCTAGCGGTACACGGTCCTGGGCGCGAAGCGTGGTGATAGGGAAAATAGATAGTGCGAGCGCCAGAGTAACCACACTTCTCATGGGACCTCCACATTTCAGGGTGTGATCACGTTGCCCACCCGAGTCGAGCATCGCAAGGGAAGAGGCCGGGACTCTTCCGGACGCTGTGGTCTTGAATTTGTGGCGCGCGCTTCGTGAGGCATGGGGTGTGGGGGCTCTTTAGACGCCTTGCGGACAACGACCATCCCGCTCTACCGTTGGTGTTCGGCCAACAATTGCGTGTGAAACTCATATCTTGAGGGATACATCCCATGAGCCCCCGAACCATCACAGCCTTCGCCTTCGCTGCTCTCGTTGCGGCGTGCTCCCCTCAACCTCCGGCTCAGGACACAAGAGGATATGTTAACCCGCAATCTCCGGGCTCGAGTGGTGGACCCTTCAGCGGGGCAGTGCTGGCGGGCAATACGCTTTACGTGTCCGGAACCCTTGGGCTAGGGTCTGATCGGCAAGTGCCCGCCACGGCGGAAGCGGAGGCCAGAAACGTTCTGGACAACGTCAAAGGGACGCTAGCGGATGCGGGCATGACGATGGACGACCTTGTGTCCGTGCAAGTGTTCAGTTCTGACGTCGCGGACTACGCTGCGTTCAACGAAGTCTACCGCACGTACTTCGAAAAAGAGTTTCCGGCACGTGCCTTCGTCGGGGCTGGCCCGCTGCTTTTTGGGGCCCGATTTGAGGTACTGGGAGTTGCCGTCAAGCGTTAGGTCACGTACACAATCTGTTAATGAGATAGCGGTTCTGAAGATCGTGTGCCCAACTCTACGACAGCGCCTGGTCGAGGTCCGAGATCAAATCAGCCGGATCTTCGATTCCTATGGAGAGCCGCAGGAGGTTGGGGGGCACCTTGCTGTGGGGCCCTTCCACCGAAGCGCGATGCTCGACGAGACTCTCCACTCCCCCTAGGGAGGTCGCTGGTACAAAGACATCGAGTCGGCGGACCACAGCCAAGGCCGCATCGGCGTCCCCGTTGACCACGATCGACATGAGTCCACCGAAGCCGTTGGTCATCTGCCGGCTTGCCACTTCGTGTCCGGGATGGCTTTCCAGCCCCGGGTAGAGCACGGCTTCGAGTCCCGGATGCCCTTCGAGATGCCGGGCGATCTGGAGAGCGCTCCGCGAGGCACGCTCGAAGCGGAGGGGCAAGGTGCGCAAGCCCCGGATGAGCATCCAGGCGTCATACGAGCCCAGCACTCCGCCGCTGAGCCTCCGGACTAATCGGAGTTCATCCCAGAGCTCGTCCACCTCCGGGGTGACGAGGACTCCTGCCAGGAGGTCCGAGTGCCCGTTGAGGTACTTGGTGGCCGAATGGAAAACGAGGTCGGCTCCGAGCTTGAGAGCACGGGTTGTGACGGGTGGAGCTACCGTGCAGTCCACGACCAGTATGGCTCCGGCTCTGTGTGTTAGTTCTGCCGCCTCACGAATGTCGATGACATCCCAGGTTGGGTTGACCGGTGACTCGATCCAGACCACGGACGTCTCGGTCTTCCTCAAGGCTCCCTCGAGGGCGTCCGGATCGGTAGCGTCGAACAGGGTGAGGGCTATTCCCCTTCGACTTTCGATTCGCCGGAGCCAGTCCTGGGCGCCGTGGTACATGATCGTGGGCGCTACTACATGCCCTCCGCCCTCAACGGTGTCGAATACTGCAGCGGCAGCGGCGAGGCCAGACGCAAACAGCATGGCATCGGCTCCCCCTTCGAGTCGGGCCAGCAATTGCTCCGCGTGCTCGACGGTCGGGCTCTGGTAGCGGGAGTAGATATAGTCGCCGATCAGCTCGTATTCAGAATCACGCCCGAAGGTGGTGGACATGTGCAGAGGCGGCACTAGAGCGCCGGTCGCCGGGTCCGGTGTGTACCCTGCATGCGCCAGCACCGTAGCGTCTGCCAAATTGTTGTCGAGGTGTCGTTCGTCTGAGTCTCGTTTCATCTCTCTACTCTTCCACGTGAAGCTTCAGAACCTTCTTTGAGCCCCGGCTCTTGGAAGGTCCTGTCCGCTTCCGCCGCGACATCATCATCATCCATCAGGTCCGATTATTAAGTGGAGCCAGCCGGGATCGAACCGGCGACCTCTGGCTTGCAAAGCCAGCGCTCTCCCAACTGAGCTATGGCCCCTTCGAGCTGCTTTCCTGAACTAGGTAAGTTGACTTGCACCTTCGGAGCAGGTCTCCTCCTGTGAAGCTTCCTAGCTGGCCTGGCAGTACTGCCGGCTTTACATCGATTTGTGTAGACGGTTGAAAAATGTTGCCCGGGCTGGACTCCCGCCACCCCGGAGGGACTTGCGTAGGATGTGCGCATTGTCCCGCGAGGCCTACCACGGACAATGTCAATCCCGTCGCGAACCCTCCAGCACTTCGTCTATCCAATTCATGATGGTTCTCTGATCGACCGATAAGACGTGTTCCTGTCCTTCCAGTACGTCTAGCCGAGTCGAAATCCCGGCGGTTTCTAAGGTCAGCCTAGTCGACTCCGCCGCCATCCTCCACCTACTGTCCAATTCGCCTACCATGAGCCAAGCGGGCCGGCCCGCAAACGGCTCGATGCTTTCCACTGGTCCTGAGTAGGATCCTGGGATCCCGATTACTGCTGAGAATCGCAAAGGGTCGGAGGCCAACATGTGGAAGACACCTCTCCCACCGTTAGAAGCACCTGCCAAAACGACTTTCGTTGAGTCGTATGAGAGGTTGGCGTCGAGCCAAGAGAAGAGTGCGGGGAGGAAGCTGTCCGCTTCGGTCTTGAGTGACGAGCCGAGGATTGCGGGAGACACCACCACGTAACCGCGCTCCAGTGCCTCAATGTCCCAATAGGCCTCAATCATCCCAAGTGCCAATGCCGGAGTCCCTCTCCCCCATGGTAGGGTGAGAATCAATGGATGGTTGTGGGAATCCGAGTAGTTCTTGGGCTTAAGTACCGCTACATCGACGGTGATCCCTCCATCATAGGTCACCTTCACCCACTCGAAACCGACGGCTTGGGGCTCTCCGCCACCGAAAAAAGTGTTACCAAACGCTGTGGTCCACGCCAAGAAGCCGACGACCACAACAGTCGTTCGCCCCGTCAAAAGGGGCCGAAATTCGCTCACTGGATCATTCGAGCACACACGCCTCATTTCATTAGAATGCCAGCATCTGAGTGAGCTTTACGGTCACGCTCCGCCCTGGTACGATTCCTTCTCCTGTCTCGAAACGCTGCTCGTTCCAGACGATGAACAAGTCGCTGAGAGGATGATGGATCAGATTGAAGCGCACGTTACAGTTGAAGAGCTTGCGGGCCGGGTCCCACTGCACGAGGACGTCTGCAAACATGTCTTTGTGGAACGAATAGTTGGAGCGGGCAGTCCAGAACGTTCTCACGAATGATGCATCGGGTTTGTCCAGGTCGGCCGAAGTCCGGTTGACGGACACGGTAGTGCGGAACTTGTATGAATGGCGTAGGGTCACCCCTCCTGACACCGCCTTCTGCGTGCCGCTCCAAAGGCCACCCAATGTGCCTCGGATGGTTGCGGATACCGGGCGGCTCGAATTGGTGCCACCGCTGAGTACCAAGGTAGTCCAGTCGTGTCGCCCCTCGGGGATTGAGGCGATACGACTGTCGATCTTGAAGGGGGTATCGATGACTTCCGTGGTCTTGTCGGAAGCGAGCTGCACGTTGCCGCCGGATTCGAGAAAGAGAGTGACTCCCGAATGCAGCCGCTTAGCTCGAATGGAGCCGTCGAGATTATCGTAGTAATTCCAGGTGATGTGTGGATGGATCTCCCGGATACCAATGTTACGAAATGATTCCGGCCGAGGTCGAACTCCCCAGTCGATAAAGTACTTTCTCACTCCGGTGCGTCGGAAAAATCCCAAATCGTTCGTGAACCCATCACCCAACTCCATTGAGCCCAGCTTGATGTGATGGAAGGTGCCCTCTCGGTTCAGGGAGGTCCGCCAGGCGTATTGGCCGTCCTCGAACGCGGGCGATTCGGACTGCAGGTAGTAGGTGCTCCAGTCGATCTCGCCGGGAAACCGAATAAAGGCATCCGTACCGTATACGCGGTTGTAGTCATCGCTGCCCACGCCGTCCCGCATCATGAAGATGCCGCCGATGTCAGAACCTCGGAACAAGTTTCTCCTAACTCGGACGACGGCGTAATCATTACCCGGCACACCATTGAGGTCGTTCGTGTGCATCCACAGACCTCCCACGACCAGACCGGCTACTTGGCCGGTGATTCGGACTCCAGCGTCGATCGGAACGGCCCGGCGATTTTCGCTGATTCCGATCCGTCTACTGAAGAAAGGGAGTAGGTCCTGGTCCGGAGTAGGCGTCAAGCGTACACGATAGTTTCGGGGGGCATCGCCGACATAGAATAGGCCTGAGTTCTCCAGGAAAAACTCTCTTTTCTCCTGGTGGAAGAGGCTGAACTGAGTGAGATTGATTCGTTGGACGTCAGCCTCTACCTGAGCGAAGTCGGGGTTGGCCGTGAGGTCCAGCGTCAGCCCTTCCGTGAGACGATATTTTATATCGACGCCCATCTTGCTTTGACCGATGAAGGTACTATCCCCGGTCTCTCGTGCTCTTCCACCCAAGACGAAGGGTTTTACGCGAAGATCACGGCCAGCACTCGCATTCGGTAACCCGAGGAGATCGCCCGCTAGGGAAAGCCGATATAGAGTGTAGGACCTTGGGATGGAGGCCCAAAAGGCAATTTCGTTATTTCGGCGTAGTCGGCGGGCGAAGTTAATTCCCCAGCGACTATTGTCAGGATTGAAACGGAGTGCCCGAAAGGGAATCTCCATTTCGAGCGTCCATCCGTCGGACACACGCTGTGTCTCTACGCGCCAGACTGCATCCCAGGAGGTGTTGACCTCCCGCCCCTCATTGGCCACCTGTCGGTCTCCGCGGGCTCCCTCGGGATTCGTCATGAATACGTAGCCGTTTCGACGGTCTCGAAACGTATCTAGGATCACCTGGAATCCATCCTGGTTAGTGTCGGAGAAATCCTTTCGAATGTCGTTGACGGTGGGTTCAGACGAATCATAGAGGTATGCCGCTACATAGAGGTGGGTGTCATCGTATGCCACCCAAACTTCCGTTTGCTCCGTAGCCGGAAAGCCCTGCCGGGGCTCCGCCTGAATGAAATCAGTGGCCGCGGGAGGTCGCTGCCAGACATTTTCGTCCAAAGCACCGTCCACCCGAATTTCCGTATCTGTGGGGACCGCGACTGCCTCTGGTCTCTGGCCGTCGGTCCTCGTTTCTGGAACCTCAATTTGGGCTAATGTCGTAATTGGTGTGCTGAGGAGAAGGAGAGCGCAGACGTTGACGATTGCTGTTGTGGGATTCAAAAGCTTGACCACCTAAATGTGGTTGGTGTTCGATTTTTTCAAATGTAGAAGTTGGATCCGATAGTGACGAACTCCCCAGATGCACGGGAGAGTTCCATCCGAGCACCAAGAGATCTGAGTTAAAGCTAGGGATACTGTAAGATAGGGAGACCTGTAGCGGGAGTGCCACGCGCGAGATAGCTCGCTTTGCTCTTGGATCTGAAAAGTTTTCCAGCACGAAGACGCTCTCTAAGCTACCTTGGATTTTCACCAAAGTAGCAGACCCGGACGACGCACAACTGTAGGGCTTCGACGGAAGCTGAACGCATAATCATTGATTGTTTTTTGCATATGATGAGCTGCCCTGCGGGGGTAGCCTAGCACAGCCCAACCTTTGACAGGAGCCACGCCAACATGGTGGATCTTTCTAGGATGTCCCGTCGAGAGCTATTAGTGCGAGGCGGTGTCACTGCCGCGGGACTCGCCCTACTTCAAGATGATGCGTTGGCCGCCTTAATGGATATATCGGTTCAGGAAGAGGTCATCCCCTGGTTGGATCGCCCACCCACAGCGCCGGTTTCGGATGTGAATGTCCTAGATTGGGAGGCACTCGACTCTTGGATAACCCCCACCGACAAGCTGTTTCGGGTGGGTCATTATGGTAGACCTGTGATCGAGGAGCGTGACTGGAATCTGGAGATCAGCGGACTCGTGCAGCGGCCGAGAAGTTTCACGCTACCGGAGCTTCGGGCGCGTCGTCGTCGGGACGTAGTTTTCACACTTGAGTGTGCGGGCAACCGCGGCTTTTCGGGCTTCATGGGTGCTGTCCACAACGCGAGATGGACGGGAACCCCTCTGGCTTCCATTCTAGAAGAAGCTGGAGTCCTGAGCTCTGGTATCGAGGTTGTATTTTGGGGCAGCGACGAGGGAGAAGAAGAAATCCGCGGTAACACGATCACCCAGAATTTCGCTCGCAGCATGTCGATACAGGACGCGATGGACTCGAACCTGCTCCTATGCTACGAGGTGAACGGCGAGCCGCTGCCCAACGCCCACGGCTTCCCACTCCGATTGATCGCGCCTGGCTGGTATGGCATTGCCAACGTCAAATGGCTAACGCGTATCGAGGTACGGGCGACCCGCTTCATGGGCAGGTTCATGGCCCGTGACTACGTCACGTTGCGTCAGGAAGAGGTTGGTGGCGAATCCATGTGGGTGGAGACGTCGGTTGGTAGATCGCGCGTCAACTCCGTGCCGGCCAGGGTGACTCGCAGCGGTGGACGATACAGGATTCATGGGGCTGCATGGGGCACGGCCATCGAGCGCGTGGAAGTCCATGTGGACGATGGTCCTTGGCGGTTGGCTATACTGGGTGAGGGACAGGACAGCCCGTACACGTGGACGCATTGGCACCTGGACTGGAACGACTCTGTGCCGGGAGAGCACACGATCATATCCCGTGCGACTGACATCGAGGGGAAGGTTCAGCCGGCTCCGACCGATCCCGCGATCGCGAACAAGCGGACCTACTGGGAGAGTAACGGGCAGGTGACGCGGCGGATTCGGACCGGCTGAAAAACAAACGAGTCCCGGCGTGTCTGGTGCATAGTAACGGCACCAGGGGAGCCGGGGCTAAGTGGCTCAATCGGCAGATGTGTCATTCATTCTTTATCTCCTTCCGAGTTAATTTTTCCCAGGGGTCTCCTCAGTCGGACGCCAGGGGCATCGGGATGTCATCCGGAGGACCAGTCGAGTGATCAGACTCATAAGGCGGAGAACATTGGCAGAAGCCATCGTCCTCTTAGCTCTTCTGAGTGTTCCGATCGGGGCTCAGCAGATCTCGGATCAAACAGGCTGGGAATTGAACGGACTTCCGGTGATCAACTACGATTCCGATGAGGGCTTCGGCTACGGAGGTATGTTCGAAGCCTATAACTACGGAGAAGAGGGACTTACCCCCTATCGGTTTACGCTCCAGCCCAGGGTGTTTCTGACAACCAAAGGGCGGCGTGACTTCACTCTCTTCTTCGATGCCCCCTACCTGCTTTCAGATGGCTGGCGCGTCGACGGCTCTCTGGGGAGCGAACGCCAAATCGCTTCCCCCTACTATGGGCCGGGTAACACTTCGGTCTATGACAAGGCGCTGGAGCATCTGGATGGGCAGTACTACTACAGGTTCGGGCGCACCCGAACGAACGCGACTATGAATCTTCAGCGTCGGATGGGCGGTTTGCCGCTCCGTGTCCTGATCGGTGGTGGCGCGACGCACACGAGCATCGATCTGCTCCCCAAGGACGCGATCAGAACACTCCTCAGTCAGGACCTACTCGGAGGGGACGTCCCAGAGGGTTGGTCGAACCACCTCCGGGTGGGTCTTGTCTGGGACACTCGGGATCGGGAGACCGGACCCCGACGTGGCACTTGGTCGGAGCTTCTCGTCCAGGCCGTTCCGGATTTTCTAGGAAGTGAGTCGCAATACGTTCGATGGACCTTTGTCGACAGAAGATATTTTCCATTGGGGGATGGCCTCACCTTCGCAAATCGTTTCCTAGTCCAGAATATCGAGGGTTCCGCCCCATTCTACGATCTCTTCATCGTCCAGACATCGTTCAAACAGGAGGAGGGACTAGGAGGGGCAAAGACGCTGAGGGGGATCCCCAAGAATCGCTATATGGGCCGGGGGCTCTTCCTCTGGAACACCGAGCTGAGGTGGCGCGCACACGACTTCACGATGGCAGGCAGATCCTTCCACCTGGTTTTTTCAGGATTCGTGGATACTGGGCGCGTGTGGGACCCCGCCCTGGTGGCGGGTCAGATTCTGTCGAACCTGCAAACCGCGTTCGGGATTGGCGTACGTGTGGGAGTAGGCGAGAACTTCATCGCGGCGGTCGATGTCGGTCACTCGGTCCAAGCGACGGCTCCGATGTACATCGGCCTGGGCTATCTCTATTGAAGATCGTGCTCCCGAGCGTGTTCTTCTGAGCGTGCACTGAGGCGTTGGCCTGGCCGCTCAATATATGCGGATCGGAGCATCATAATCGCGGCGTAGGTCACTACGATCACCACGAGCCAACGCATCAGGGTGAGCGGAAATGCCTCCACAATGAGGGCCGCGATCAGTACTGCCGGCAAACCTCCCAAAGCGAGACCAATCGCAGGTCGAAGACTGTAAGAGTTCGCTGGCAGAAAGCGCATCGCGGCTACCGGCATAAGGAACGCGCAGGAACCCATCATGATAGGAAACGCCACGGCGGGATTCATGCCAAGCACGCTGATCATGATCATCGAGGGTGCGTACATGCCGATACCGAGTGTCATAAGTGCGCCCAAGATAACACTACCGACGATTCCGATTCCCAGCCCCACGCCCGTCAGGCCGATTGATGCACCACCGACAGGTGCAAACCCCAAGTTCGCGGCCACGAAGGTTACAGCTGCGATTACCAACGCAATGCCCATACCGAGCTGAATATTCCGGCGGGGCCATTGGGACACGGTTCCAGCTCCTAGCCAGGCGCCGATCACAGAAGCACCGATTAACGCGCCCAAGGTAAGCAAGTCGACCTCGATTATCGCGATGAAGATAAACGCCTGGACGATGACGGGGGGACTGTGCCCTACGTGCATTGTTCCCGGGACGTGCTCGTCGGGTACGACGTCTTGCAGTTTGAACCAGGACGTGGTCGGAGCGAAGGACCCGATCCCGAACGTGTCGAAGAAGTTGGTGACGAAGCCGATTAGCAGGTGAAGTGCGGAAGGTCGCATGCCATCCTCGGTTCGAGCTTGTTCTACACCCCGAACGTTTTTCACCCAGGTGGAAAGGTAGACAGCGGCCAAGACACTCAGAAGAACGAATAGTAGATAACGAAACATGGTTCAAAAGATATCCCGTCGTCGGTTACTCCGCGAGGTAACTCCTTGACAAGTCTGTCCGATTGATCGACTGGGAATTCGAGTGTCTCACTTGCCCATTCAGCTGTCCGACGGTTTCTTGGCGACCAAGAGACCGTGTCTCTTACGTCATTGCATTTTCTCACAGCGCTTAGGTGACGACTGAAGGAAGGACACTCCAATAGATGACAGGGAGACCCTAACTCCGGACGACGAATGAACAACGCATGAGAGGACAGACCCGTGATGGAGAGCTCACTCTGACGCACGATGACTTTCTTAGGGCTCGGGAGAACGTGGCGCCACACGTCTACCACACTCCACTTCTCACGTCTCGTTCCCTCAGTGAAGAGACCGGATTCGACGTGCGCCTGAAAGCGGAGCTGTTTCAGAAGGGGGGAGCGTACAAAGTTCGCGGACCCATGAACAAGATTGCTCTTATGTCGGAAGAGGAGAGATCCCGCGGGGTGATCTGCTCCTCCGCCGGCAACCACTCCCAGGGGGTTGCGCTGGCGGCCAGTCAGTACGGTGTACAGGCTGTAGTCGTTATGGCAGAAAACGCTACTCCGTCCAAGATTGCCGCTACCAAAGGATACGGTGCCAAGGTGGTCCTACATGGCACCATCTGGGATGAGGCTAATGAGAAGGCTCTTGAGCTAGTAGAAAGGGAGGGTTTGACCTACATCCATCCCTTCGACGATCCGGACCTGATTGCTGGTCAGGGTACGGTTGGTCTTGAAATCCTAGAAGACTTTCCTTCAGTGGAGTTGGTTGTTGTGCCGATCGGTGGAGGTGGCCTAATCTCGGGGGTCTCGATGGCGCTCAAGAGTAGCAGGCCGGACATCAAAGTAGTGGGTGTTGAATCCTCGGGGGCGCCCGCGATGAAGGAAAGTGTCGAAGCCGGACACTGCGTCACTCTGGATACGGTTGATTGCGTCATAGATGGTCTTCGGGTGAAAAAGGTTGGAGAGCACACCCGCTCGGTCGTGTCTCGCTTCGTGGATGAAATTGTGATCCTCCCCGATGCAGACATCTTCGATGCTGTCCTCTGGCTGATGACACGCACGAAGTTGGTCGCCGAAGGCGCTGCCGCTGCCTCGGTGGGCGCATTGCTTCACGGTCTGATCGACTCTCCCCCAGGAACAAAGGTTGTGAGTATTCTATCCGGCGGAAACCTCGATGTAGAAAAGCTCCGGGGACTGCCCTGGAACTGAGCTCGAGTGGAGGAAATCGGTCCGCGCCTTCGCTCATCAGGGTGCTTCGGGTTCGAGACGGCCTGGCCATCACCGTGGGGATGGTCATCGGCGCGGGAATCCTTCGGACACCCGGCCTCATCGCAGGTTACCTTGGCGATGCCTGGATGATCCTGGCGGTCTGGATTCTCGGTGGCATCGTGGCGGCCTTGAGCACGATCTTGCTTGCTGAGATGGCTGCGGCCCTTCCGGAGGCGGGTGGGAAGTACGTTTACGCCCGGGAAGCATGGGGCCCGGTGATGGGTTTCGTGGCGGGCTGGTCGGAGTTGTTGGTGGCCCGGGGGTTTTCGGGTGCCTCCAAGGCTGTGGTGATCGCCGAGTACATCCGAATCCTGGCAGGGAAGGGGTCCGTGCCCATCCTGGCGGGCGCTGTAGCCCTCGCATTTTTCTTCCTACACACACGCGGCATAAAGGCCAGCGTGCTCTTTCAGAATGTGACCACGAGCCTCAAGGTGCTCGTGGTCTGCATCATCGCTGCGGCGGGCATATGGGCCGGTGATATGGAGGGATTCGGCTCCGAGGGCTCTTTGGCGGGTGGGGGTCTCCTCGGGTTCGCCCTGGCATATCAGGCCGTTGCCTTCGCTTACTACGGGTGGGAAGACGCCGCTAAGATGGCCGAGGAAATTCAAGATCCTGGTCGTTCGCTTCCAAGAATTCTCCTTGGTGGTGCTGTGGTGGTGGCTGCCCTGTACCTTTTGATGAACCTCGCGTTCTTGGCGGCGCTCACTCCTGCCGAGATGTCCGGCTCGCAACTCGTAGCCCAGGACGCTATAGCCGGGGTGTTCGGTTCTGCTGCTGGGACCTTGGTTGTGGTCGCCAGCCTGCTAATCTTAATCAGTAGCCTAAACGTGAACTTCTTGGGGATGCCCCGGGTTGCGTTTGGGCTCGCAAATCACGGGTTGGCTTTTAAGGCGTTGGGCCGTGTAGACGAGCGGGGAACCCCTCGTAACGCGCTCTATCTTGTTTCTGCGTGGATTGGAATCCTCGCGGTCACTGGCCAGTTCGAGTTGCTGATTCGATTCATGATGTTGGTGGCCATCACGGTGGACACAATTGTGCTAATGGGATATTTCCGGCTTCGTCGGATTCATCCTGAACTCCATCGTCCGTTCCTTGTACCAGGCCATCCCTGGCTCCCCGCTTTAACCATCGTCCTCTATGTGGCCATCCTGGGCATCATAGTCGGAACTCAACCGACACTTGCCCTTGGAGGCGGATTGATGATCGCGGGACTAGGCGTGGCCGGCTGGATTGTCACACGGAGGGATCGGGTGTTGACCTGACAGTTTCCGAGGACTAGAAATCCTGACCGAAAAAAGTTTCGACCCTCGGAACTGGCGCAGGCGGACCGGATCTTGCTATCCGCGGCCCGCCCTCGGGAGGCCGCATCGCAGCAAAAAAAGCCATGTGGTTCTCGACCACCCCCCGACGGGCTTCCTCGTCTGGCTCGAGCGACCACTCACCTGGCTGGGACGTGCCCCCAAGGATGATGCCATCACTTCGTGGCTGCATGTGAATGCCGAAGCCCCTGGCGGTGCTACCGGGTAGACCGCCGAACGTGTTGTATTCGACCTCCGGCTGAGGAACCAGTGCGGTGAGCTGTCCCTTCACGGGTATCAATTCATGGTCACGGAAGAGGTCATACGATCCGAGTCCCGTGCAGTTCACGATGACCGGTTCGTCCAGCGTCATTAGCTCTCGTGGTGTGTCGAATTTCCGTATGACAATTTTTCCCCCGAAGAGGAGAAAGTCGCTGACCAACGCATCAAGGTAGATCGACGGCTCAAATCGGAGCGAAGGTCGGTAACCGACATACCTCGACGGAAATTGATGTTCCCCGGGTCCTAGAACGACCTGGCCAGTACGGAGTCCAGGTGGCATTAGCGCGGCTCGTCGCTCTTCCCGCTCTGACCGTTGCCCTTCCACCCGTGCCTCACCCATCATTGAGTAGCCGTTGATCCACGAAATGCCATACTTGGGGCCGACCAGAAGCTGGAGTTGTTTGTACGCGATCTCGACCGCCCTCCTGAACTGTGCGTCCCACTGCGGCGTTCGCTGGTCCGTTTCAACAAGTCCGGAGGTAGGAGTAAAACCAGCGAGTGACATATTTGAGGTGGTGTTCGGTGGAACCATCATCGCGTAGATCGTAACGTCGAACCCACGCCGCTGAAGCTGTCTCGCCGTAGTCAGGCCAGCCACGCCACACCCAATCACGGCCGCACGACGCCATTCCTGTTCCGCAGCCATCTCTGCAGCCATGTATCCTGTGCCCCAGGAGAGCGACATGCCGGCACCACCGTGCCCGTAGTTGTGGACAAGGGTCTTGCCGTCTAGGCGACCGGCACCGAGCACAAAACCAGCTGGTCGGTGAGGCCGAAGACCTACCGTCGTCCGGATGACCCGGTCCCAAGACACCCTTACGGGTGCGAGCGTGAGTGGCCGGGGCGTCCGTCTCGATCCTGTAGCACAACTTGCCAGCGTTAACCCCAGAGCTCCCATACCGCCCTTCTTCAGCAAAGTCCGTCTATCCATGTCCGAGTTTCCCATCAAAGATCGGCGTCTGCGCCGTTATGGTAGGTTGCGCTTGAAAATTTCTTGTCTTTCACGTTCTCCGGAATAGCCCGGTGCGCCAGGATGTCTCAAGGTTGGAGACGCCCCTCTTCCCCGCACCGGGGTGAGATTGCCTTATCAAGGCTGTCCGTCCATAAGCGTAAGGCCAGACGCATGACCTTCTGCAAGCACGCAAAGCAACTCGTACATCACCGTTGCGGCAACGAGGGCAGTGGTCCCCGTGGGATCCCATGGCGGTGCAACCTCGACGACATCGGCCCCGATTACGGGAAGTCCGTGGAGTTGCCGAATAAGGGAGAGAACTTCCCGGCTCGTAAATCCACCTGCCTCCGGGGTTCCGGTCCCAGGAGCAAAGGCCGGATCAACACTGTCGATATCAAATGAGACATACACCGGTCCATCACCCACGACCCGACGGGCTTCTTCTCCTACAGCTTCGATACCCATTTGTGTCACGGCCTCCATAAACAGGACGCGCATGCCGCTTGACTCCGAATAATCCCACCCTTCACTAGAGTTCTGGGCTCCACGAATCCCGATCTGGATTGTTCTCTCTGGGTCGATCAATTCCTCTTCCACTGCTCGCCGGAAGGGTGCTCCGTGGGTGTATCGAGAGCCCATGAACTCATCCCACGTGTCAGTGTGAGCATCGATGTGGATCAGACCCAAAGGCCCCTTATCGGCTAGGGCACGAAGGATGGGCAAGGTGACCGAATGGTCACCACCCGCAGCCAAAGGGATAACGTTTTCTTGGTGCAAAGAGCGGAAAAATTCTTCAATATCCGCGTGGGAACCTTCGACGTCATAGATCCTTTTAAACGGTACGTCACCGGCGTCACCAATTCGACAATGCTGGTAGGGGTCTACACGTGTGACAGGGTGGATCGAGCGCATCATAGTCGATGCACTCCTGATCTCTCTCGGGCCGTGTCGAGCCCCAGGTCGGTTAGTGACTGCACCATCGTAGGGAACACCGACCATTGCGATGTCGCAGGAAGAAGCGTCCTCGATGCGGGGCGTTCGCATGAAAGTTGCGACCTCCATGAAGCGGGGTGCAGACATCGGATCGACAGTACCGGTGTGCTTGTTGCTCAAAGAATCTCCTCAGCGGTGGAGCCGCTCTGATGAGTTCGCAAGTTTCACTCCTTTAGCCAAACCGAATCGAACGTTGGAAACATCCATCACTCTCGGAGGACTCACTATCTTTCCGCAAGACCCGAAACTGACTTCACCGACCACTTGCTGTTATGCCCATGTTCTCGTCCACCGTCATGAGAACGAAGCTGCCCACCAAGAAGAAGGCTATGATCACCCCAACACCGTAGCGTTGACTTCCGAAGAGAGTCGTCATTTGCCCGTATAATAGTGGTCCCATGAAGGCGATTGCCTTTCCGGAGAACGTGAAAAATCCATAAAACTCGGTTTCCTTTTCCGGCGGGACGAAACGGCCCAGGAGTGATCGGCTCGCTGCTTGATTTGGGCCCACGAAGATCCCGACGACCAACCCAGCTAGGAACATGGACGTTTTGCTTTCTGCCGGTGCGAGTGTCGCCCACAGGGTTGCTGCCATCAGCCCGACAAGTGAGATGAGAATCGTTTTCTTGCCACCGATGCGGTCATCCAGAAACCCCATGGCTAACGCGCCAAGCCCGGCAGTGATATTCAGCGCGAGACCCCAGTACATCACTTCAACAAGTGTGAAACCAAAAACTTCAGCTGCGTAGAGGGGCCCGAGCGCGAAGATCGTCACGAGTCCATCGTTATAGATCATGCGGGCGACGAGTAGGCGGGCAATCTGTCCGTAGCGACGGATCTCCTTAAATGTGCTGGTGAGCTGGCCGACTGCATCCCGCAGCAGCTCGCTGAAAGGAGGGGTTTCCGGATGTGCGGCCTCGGGGACCCACCGGAACATTGGAACGGCAAAGACTGCGAACCAAAAAGCAACCATCAGTGTAGTGGCTCGAACGTTCTGGAAGAGCCCCTCCTCTCCGGTCGAAAGGCCGAACCAGGGAGACTCGGGGAGGATGAAGCCTACAAGAGCAATCCCCATTGCCAGTAGACCACCTGCGTATCCCAGCGACCACCCGTAGCCCGAGATCTTGCCAATGTTCTCAGCGGTGGAGATGTCGGGTAAATACGAGTTGTAGAAGATACTGGACAACTCGAACGCAACATTGGAGATCACGAACACGACTAACGCGAAGCGCACTTCGCCTGGCGTCGGGAAATAGAGTAGCGAACATCCCACGATAGTGATAACAGTGGTGACTAGCAGGTAACGCCGGCGGTGGCCACCGCGATCGGCGAGGGCGCCTAGGAAGGGTGCGCTCACAGCTACGATGATCGAAGTCAAAGCGATTGCGTTCGCCCACAAGAGCGTTCCAGTGTCTCCGTCCGGTGCAATCGTCTGGGCGAAAAATACTGAGTAGATGAAAGTTACGATCAGTGTGGTGAACGCCGAATTTCCGAAGTCGTAGAGCGCCCACCCCCAGATACTTTTTCTCCCGCGGGACGCGCTTTCTTGGAGCTCCATCTCAGGAGATCTTCTCATAGTGTGGATTTCTGGTCATGTGTGTTGCCTCGAGGGCGGGTTGTCTGTGGCCTAGAAGCTCTGACCGGGCACCGGAACACGAACAACGTACTCCGTCACTAACTCGTGTGGCGAGATCTTCGTTTGATGGATCCTAGTATTCGAGACTTATCTCGAATCCCCAATATCGCTCGTTTGTAAGAAAGAACTGTCCCATCGGTGACGGTCCATCGTGGAAAATAAGAAGAAGACGTGCCGACTTTGGACCGTCGTGGATCGCCAACCCGACTTGGGCCGAAAGCCGACGCGTCCAAGCGGTCCGGTCACTGGTTTGTAGGTCGAGTCCCGCGTTCAACGTCACATCATCTCGGGTCCAGGGTTGCCACTGAGCGTCAGTTCCGCCCCTCATGAGGTAGTCGTCCGAAAAATTAGGCCCCAATTGGGTCTCGTTCTCTAAGCTCGAACGAAACACCACACCACCTCCAGCGTAGATTCGCAGCCAACCAGGTTGGTAGGCGCCGAGAACTTCGAGTGTTTCCGAGGTGAAATCCACTCGCTCCGCTCCTGCACCCTCGATCATTTCGTCCCCGATGTGTGTACTCCAGTGATTGATCTTGAGGCGGCCGGACCAAGGTCCCCAAGCAGCTTCGGCCGGTAGTGATACGATCCAGTCGGAAGCGACTAGGTCGTTGCTGGGCACCTCGAGTCGAAAGCGGCCGAATACTCCAGCTTGGAGGCCAAGCATTAGACCACCACTATTCCAACGCAACGGTTGCCAGATACGGAGCGCCGCTCCAAGGGCTGCCTCTCCTTGGATATCCAGGTCTAATCCGTCCTGCCCCGAAAAGTCGAAAGGCGGTCTTTCGGATGGGAGCGAGCGTTCGCGGAACACCGTGCTTCTCAAAAATCGGAGTGCGAAGATTGGCTCTCGGCTCGATGCGAGGGGCTGGGCAAAATATCTTCCTTGAGGAAACCAGGTGTCGTACGATCCTTGCTGGGCCAGTGCGTTGCCGGGGGATGTTAAGAAGAGCAGGAGTAATCCAATGGATCGCAAGGTAGTTCCCAGGGCGTGGTTTGTGTCGGATCGGTAGATCATTCTATGACCTAAAAAGGGTTGAGCAAAACGGACATACGATTGAGCGCACATGGGTAGGAAAGGCCACCAGGATCTCCGGCAGGTCATACCCGGTTGGTGAACGATATGGCTTTCCGTTCCGTGAGTCCGACCGAGCACGATGTCTGAACAAGAGATTCTGGAGTTGGCTTGGTCTTCCAATAAAGCTTGAGAGCCCGTATGTTGGCGCCCCCGGGTCCCTCCGGCACCATGGAAAGAGCCGGTTTCCAGATCTTATTGCGAGTCGCGAATGGTCTTCTCCGCATATCTGACGAGGTCCGCCCTGAGGCGTCTACGCCTCGGGCTGCCTTTTGTGCAATATCCCTACCGTATCTCAGTGAAATCTGATTACTTGGTCAAACTATGAGCGCAATCATACCTGCAGTAATCGGCCTGGTAGCTATGTTTTCGGGCTATCGCTTCTACTCAAAGTTCATCGCCGAGAAGATTTATCAGCTTGATCCGGACTTCGAGACGCCGTCACACGTTCTGCAGGACGACGTGGACTACATACCCACGAACAAGTTCGTTTTGTGGGGTCACCACTTTACGTCCGTGGCGGGTGCCGCTCCGATCATTGGACCCGCGATTGCTGTAATCTGGGGATGGCTACCTGCGTTCCTATGGGTCGTCTTCGGCACAATGTTCTTCGCCGGCGTGCATGATTTCGGGGCAATTTGGGCTAGCGTTCGCAATAGGGGCACGTCCGTCGGATCTCTCACCGGTGAAGTTGTGGGTCCCCGCGCACGCACCCTCTTTATGGTCGTCATCTTTCTGCTCTTATTGATGGTCAACGCCGTATTCGCCGTTGCAATCTCCAACGCTTTGGTGGCGACTCCCAGCGCCGTAATTCCCTCTTGGAGTGCCATCGCGGTTGCTGTGGTGATCGGTGTGTTGATCTACCGGGTCGGCGTCCCGATCCTTTGGCCCACCGTGGCGGGTGTCGTGATCCTCTATGCTGTTATCTACGTGGGTGAGCTAGTCCCCGTCGAGTTGCCGCAGACCTTTTACGGTCTCGCGCAGGGCCCACAGTGGATCTTGATCTTATTTGCCTATGCCACGATTGCGTCACTTCTCCCGGTTTGGCTTCTTCTTCAGCCGAGAGACCACATCAATGGCGTTCAACTCTTCATCGGTCTTGGTCTGCTGTTCGGCGCGGTTTTCCTTGCTAACCCCACGATCGTGGCACCAGCGCTCAACTCGAACGTTCCCGACGGGACGCCCCCCCTTGTGCCGCTACTTTTTGTGACGATCGCTTGCGGAGCGATATCCGGGTTCCATGGCTTAGTGGCGTCAGGTACCACTTCCAAGCAATTGGACAAGGATACGGACGCTCGCTTCGTTGGTTATCTAGGTTCGACGGGTGAGGGTATGCTCGCCCTCGTGGCCATCATTGCCGTAACGGCCGGCTTCGCCTCGACTGCCGAGTGGGAGGCCATGTACTCGACCTTTGGGGATGCGGGCATCCAAACGTTCGTCGCGGGAGGATCGGTAGTCATCGCGGAAGGAACGGGGCTTTCGAGGGAGTTCGCAGCGACGCTGCTCGCCGTGATGGCCGTGCTGTTTGCGGGGACAACGATGGACACCGGGGTTCGGCTCCAGCGCTTCATCGTCCAGGAATGGGGAACGATCTACAATCTTCCCATCCTGCAGAACAGGTACATGGCGACATTGTTGGCGGTTGGGGCGTGCCTCGCACTGGCGTTTGGTGCAGGTGGTGCGGATGGTCAGGGTGGCATGCTCATCTGGCCGTTGTTCGGTACTACAAACCAGTTGCTTGCGGGCCTGACACTGCTCGTCATCAGTATCATGTTGGTCAAGCTTCGGAGACGGTACATGTTCACACTTGCTCCGATGGTGTTCGTCACGGTGATGTCCTTTCTCGCTGCGCTCTACCAACTGTGGGATCTGTTCACGAGCGGAAAGTACTTTCTCGGAGCGCTGGACGTTCTGATCGTCATCGCGGCGATTTTTGTGCTCCTTGAGGCGACGGCTGCATTTTCGCGGGAGAAGCGGGCGGCAGAGGAGGCTCCGGCGGTCTAAACAATAAATGAAATGGGCTGACGTAAAGAAGAGACTCCGTGATTTGGAATATCTGGCCTCCGAGGCCTACAACGCGCCCTACCGCGGTATGGTTGCACGTGCGAAGCGCGAACAGGACGATCTCTTCATGCTGATGGTTTTTTCGGAGATGATGGGGGTTCCCAACCCGGCCACGTATTATACGCTCGAGTTGCAGCCAATTTTGCTGGACCGGTTCCATGAGTGGCACACCCGCATGGGCATGGAGCACTCGCCGCTCGACGAGTTCAGATGTTGCTAAGAATTTCTTTAGGCTGTAGAGCACCGTAACGACCAGTGCACGAACTTTTCGACCGGCGCATCATCTTCGTGGGTGGGAAGGGCGGTGTCGGAAAGACCACGACGGCGGGTGCGCTTGGGCTAATGGCGGCGGACGCGAACCGCAAGACGCTGCTCATCTCAACGGACCCCGCACACTCACTCGGCGACGTTTTCGATATGCAGATCGGAAACGAGGAGACCTCTCTTAGCCCTTATCTTTGGGGTCTGGAGATCGATCCAGCGACGGAAGCGGAGCGCCACGTCGCCACTGTCAAGATGAGCATGAAATCCCTGGTTGCCCCGAAAATGTATGGGGAGATCGACCGGCAACTCAACCTCGCTCTCCATTCCCCTGGCACGATAGAGGCGGCCTTGCTTGAGCGTATGGCGGATTTAATGACGGACTTGGGAAATCGCTTCGATCTGTTGATCTTCGACACCGCTCCTTCGGGCCACACGGTCCGGCTTCTGTCTCTGCCCGAGGTGATGGCCGCGTGGAGTGACGGGATGCTCGGTTATCAGGATCGCTCCCACCGACTGGGAGAACTGCTCAAAATGTTCGGTCGTAATCAGTCGAACGAAGATGAATTTGGGGTCGTCGGTGGGTCTAAGGACTTGCCGGACGAAAGCCGCGACGGCCGAATCAAGGACATTCTGCTGAAACGTCGTCGGAAATTCCATCGAACACGTGAACTTTTGACCGACAGGAATTGCACGGGTTTTTTGCTTGTGCTTACCGCAGAGCGGTTGCCGATTCTCGAAAGCAAGAAGACACTCGAAGTGCTAAACAAGTTCAATGTGCCCGTCACCCTGATGATTGTGAACCGCTTGATTCCTAAAGACGCTGAAGGTGACTTTCTCCGTGAAAGAAGGCTCCAGGAAGCCGAATATCTCGCCGAGATTGATCGTGACTTCGACCCCGTTCCGAGAGTGTATCTACCACTGCTTCCGCACGACGTGCACGGTCCGGCCACGCTACGCGATATCGGTGAAGCTCTGATGCAGCAGATTGAGCGCGTGTAAATGCTCGGGGATATCAGGAGGATGTGTAGCGAGACGGGACACGTCTTAAGGTGACCCCGATAGAACATCTCACTGATGCAATCGACCGACTCAATAATCGGATCGGGTCGATTATTCAGTGGCTTGTACTGCTCTTGGTGGTCGTCGGAGCCTTCAACGCGCTAGCCCGCTACGCCACACGCTATACGAGCGTTTCACTGAGCTCGAACGCCTATCTTGACTTACAGTGGTATCTCTTCAGCCTCATTTTCCTCCTAGGGGCTGCGTACGGGTTGAATCATGACCATCACGTTCGCGTGGACGTGCTCTACTCGCGGATTGGGCGCCGCGGCCGAGCCTGGGTCGATCTTCTTGGTACCGTGCTGTTTCTTATCCCGTTTTCGCTGGTCATGCTTTGGGTCTCCTGGGGACCGATCCAGCGCAGTTGGTCAATCCTGGAGGCTTCTTCCGATCCCGGAGGACTTCCGCGTTACCCGATCAAGACGGTTATCCTCGTCTCGTTCGCACTTCTTCTTCTTCAAGCCGTCAGCCAGGGGATTAAGAATGCGGCCATTCTGAGAGGTGCTGCCGATCGGGCTTCGGACAGTGTTCCACCGGTGTCGGTCTCCACCGAAGAGGGAGCCAGTCCGAATGAAATCAACTGGCCGAGGGGAGAAGCTTAGTGGGAGACGTGTGGGGGCCGATAATGTTTTTGAGCGCGCTCGCTCTCATCTTCACCGGTTATCCGGTGGCTTTTGCCCTGGCGGGTGCTGCATTGGTTTTCGCTCTTCTGGGTTCTTTGGTTGGCCACTTCGACCCGATTCTCCTTCGTGCCCTTCCCGACAGGGCCTTCGGGGTTATGTCTAACTACACACTTCTGGCGGTGCCATTCTTCATCTATATGGGAACGGTTCTGGAGAAATCACGGTTGGCGGAAGATCTGCTCGAGACGATCGGGATTTTGTTCGGAAGATTTCGCGGGGGGTTGGCGATCGGCGTGATCGGTGTGGGCGCGCTTTTGGCGGCGGCGACCGGGGTTGTTGGCGCTTCCGTTACAGCGATGGGCCTAATCTCGTTACCGGTTATGCTTCGAAACGGCTACGAGGATGATCTCTCCCTAGGGGTCATCGCAGCCGCTGGGACTCTGGGTCAGATCATCCCACCCAGTATCGTTCTGATCGTCCTAGGGGACCAGATGGGCGTGTCGGTGGGGGCCCTCTTCCGAGCCGCGATGATTCCGGGGCTGATACTGACAGGGTCGTACGTCGTCTATCTGATAGGGATCGCTTTTCTCCAGCCCCGTGCGGCGCCCGCCATGCAAGGATTATCCCATGATTCTCGTGGTGCTGCTCTGATCCGTCGCGTCGCAAGTTCGATGCTCCCGCCTTTGGCGCTGATCCTGGTCGTGCTGGGTAGCATCTTCGCGGGTGTCGCGACCCCTACCGAAGCGGGCGCTCTCGGGGCCGTGGGCTCGATGCTCCTCGCTGGTGCTCATCGGAGGCTCTCGATGGATGCGCTTCGCTCTGCGATGGAAGAGACCACACGGTTGACCATCATGGTGATCTTTCTGCTCATCGGTTCCACAGCTTTCACTTTGGTGTTCCGTGGGTTGGAGGGGGATCTGTGGATTGCCGACATGCTTTCGAACCTGCCCGGTGGCTCCGTTGGCTTTCTAATCTTGATCAACGCTGTCGTTTTCGTGCTCGGATTCTTCATCGACTTCTTCGAGATCGCATTCATCATCGTTCCCTTGATCGTGGTGCCCGCACAGATCCTCGGGATCGACCTCACGTGGCTTGGCGTCCTTCTCGCAGTGAACATTCAAACGTCTTTCCTTACGCCACCTTTCGGTTTTTCACTCTTCTATCTCAGGGGGGTTACGCCGTCTAGCATCCCGACGACAAGGATCTACCGGGGCGTCATCCCGTTCATCATAATCCAGTTGGTCGTTCTGTGTGGGCTTATTGTATGGGTTGGCAGCTGACCTGACGGACTGAACTTACTGGCTAGAACTTTGAGAAGGCGAACTGGGCGTAAGCCGATTCATTTCCCGCTAGGTACGGAAAACTGTGAGCACGGAATTCGCTCCATGAGTCGTAGATTCTTCTAAAGTCCGTGTTTGCTGCGGCCTGTTCCCGAAGGTAGGCGTCGCTCTCGGACCAAGCGGCCTCCATGATGTCCTCCGGGAACTGTCTCACCGTCACTCCTCCCTCCCCGGTCAGGCGCTCGAGCGCCCTCGGATTCTCTATATCGTAGCGGGCGAGCGTCAGTAGAGTGATCTCATGGCAGGCGCTCACCAGCACTTGCTGATACAGGGGAGGAAGATCATTCCACGCGTCGATGCCCACCTGTAAGGCGATCGACGGGCCGGGCTCCCACCATCCAGGGATGTAATAGTTCTCGGCGATCTCATGGAACCCGAGTTTCTCGTCGTCGTAAGGGCCTACCCATTCAGCCGCATCGATGGCCCCACGCTCTAATGCCAGGTAAATGTCGGCCGCAGCCAACACCTGCACCGTCACGCCCAGGCGCGCCATGATCTCTCCCGCGAGGCCGGGAATACGCATGCGGAGCCCTCGAAGATCATCTAATGATTCGACAGGCTGTCGGAACCATCCGCCGAACTGGGCTCCGGTGTTACCGAGCGGAAACGTGATGATCCCGAAATCGGCGTAAATTTCCCTCAACAGGTCCTGTCCTCCGTACTGACTCAACCACGCGATCTGCTGCTGGGCGCTAAAACCGAATGGAATCGAGGTTCCGAACGCGAGCGCCGGATGCTTTCCGATGTAGTAGTAGTCACTCGTGTGTCCAGCCTGGACTGTACCGGCCTCCACCGCGTCCATTACCTGGAGCGGCGGTACGAGCTCTCCTGGCGCGAACACGCGAATCGTGAAACGCCCCCCGGTGAGTGCGTTGACTCGCTCCGCGAGCAGAATGGCTGCTCCGTGGAGAATGTCTACGCTCGGGGGATAACTCGATGCCAATCGCCAAGAGATCCGGGGGCCGGACTGGGCATTTGCTCCGGTATCGTCCGGGGTCTCGACATTCGAGCAAGCCGTTAGCACACCCGTGCCTGAGGTGCCAAGGGCCGCTTTCCGTAAGAAGTCTCGACGATCGAGACGATTCTTCACGTGCGTCCTTTCTCGAAAAGCTCGCTTACCCGTTTGGTTTGAACCCTGGGCCCCCCGATCGATACCAGAAAGTAGGTGGACATGGACAAGATTAACGCGGGGAATACTTGGTGAAGTGCTTCGGCCCAAGGGGTGTATCGCCAAAGGAACAGTCCTGCGAGTCCTGCGACATAGGAACCCACGACCGCTACTCCATTACCCCGTCTCCAGTAGAGACCCATCACGATGGCGGGAAAGAAGCATGCGCCGTAAAGGCTGCCCGATAGGGCTGTCAGCGTCACAATACTACCGGGTGGATTCAAGGAGACGGCCGCCGTGATCAGAGCGAAAATACCCACGTAAACACGAGTCGCCCGCACCGCAGTCGTGTCCGAGCGTCCCGGACGGAGTATACCCATGATATCTCGCTCAGCAGTGGAAGCTGTAACGAGCAGGACGCTGTCCAGAGATGACATTGCTGCGGCTACCATCGCTACTAGCAGAAAGGCAGAGGCGAACGGGGAGAAAACGCCATCGGTCGCCAGAAGGGTTGGGACTACGAGGTCGGTGTCTGTGATTCCTCCTGGGATAACACGCCGCGCATACAGTCCGACGGGTACTAGAAGTGAATAGACGGCCATGAAAGCCAAGGTGCTCACGAGTGTCCCTGTGCGTGTGGCTTCGGCTCCCTCAAGGGCGTAGAATCTTGAAAGCTGGCGCGGCTCCACGGCAAACTTGATGGTGCTAGAGACCAGGACTCCCAACAGCATGGGCACGGCGACGCCTCCTCCCCAAGTGAAGAGATGGGCGGTTTCGGTCGTCTCTCGGATCTGGGTCAGGGCTCCTAGCCCGCCAGCGGCGGTCACTGTTCCCGTGAACAGCAGGACAGCGGCGATCGACATCACAATACCCTGTACGACATCAGTTTTTGCGACAGAGATGAAGCCTCCCACTGCGGTATATGCCATCACGATCAGAAATATGATACCGATGGCTAGCTTGTAAGGGATATACATGAAGGTTTCGAGAAGATTTCCGATTCCTTTGAATACAGCTGTCATGTAGAAGATGCTGGCGAACACCACGATCACAGCGCCAAAGACGCGGGCGACCGTGCTCTCAAAACGGAAACCAATGAAGTCTGGAACCGTCAGAGCATCCAGGGAGCGTGTGAAGACACGAAGACGAGGGGCCACCACGGTCCAAGCGAAGAATGAAAAGCCGACGACGAACGGAACGAGAAGTAGCCACGGTGCGCCCCAGCTAAAGGATTGACCTGAAAAACCCACGAAGCTATTGGTGCTCGAGTAGGTGGCGAAGAAAGACAATCCAAGCACCACACCACCCATTCCGCGTCCCCCGATGTAGTAGTCCGCGATGCCCTTGGTTTCTCGGTTGCCTGCATAGGCATGGTATGCCATTAGGGCAGTGTATGCAGCTAAAAGGAGGTGGACGATCCAGAATTCCCTGAAGTTATTCAGAACCGCATCAATCATCTCTATTTCTCTCCACTCTCTCGCTCCTCATCCTCTCCCTCGACCACAGTCGATCTTTCGAAGAGCAACTTTACTTTCCCCTTCTGTACTTTCCCCATGGAGTTACGCGGCAAGTCTTCCAAGACAAGGGCGTCACGCGGCACTTTATAGGGAGCTAGACGATTGCGTACCCACCCAAGCACGTCTTCTGGGTTCAAGCTTCCGTCACTGTGACCGGTCAGAGCCACGGAGACACGCTCGCCCCACTCCAGATCGGGTATGCCTACTACCGCACAGTCTCTAACGTCGGGATTCTGACGGATCTCCTCCTCAATCTCGAGAGCGGACACCTTGTAACCTCCGGTCTTAATGATGTCCACCGAGGTACGACCGAGTAGACGGTAGTGTCCGTCCGCCACTACCGCCACGTCTCCTGTTCGGAACCACCCGTCCCGGAACGCGGCGATGGAGGCTTCGGGGTTACCCCAATATTCGGAGAAAACGTTCAGACCACGAACTTCCAGCTCACCCGGAGACAGAGGATCTTCGAGCACCTCACCCTGCTCGTCCACTCTCCGAATTTTCACACCAGGCAAGGGATAACCCACATGACCAGGTCGACGTTCTCCGTGTAGCGGGTTGGCGAGTGCCATGCCGATTTCTGTCATTCCGTAGCGTTCAAGGAGCTCATGGCCCGTAACCTGTCGCCACCGTTCGAGGATCTGCACGGGCAGGGCCGCTGACCCGGAGACCATGAGTCGCATTGAGCGTGCTCCTTCCGACCACCGTGCTCGATCGGTTTCCTCAGCTTCGTCCCACACTTTGATAAGCTGTGAGTAGATGGTTGGCACGGCCATGAAGAGAGTCAGATCTGCTTGGGCGAATCGTTCCCAGGTCTTGATGGCGTCGAAGCGGGGTAGGATTTGGCAACATCCCCCGGACCACAGCGCGCAAGCGAGAACATTCATGATTCCATGTAGGTGATGAAGCGGGAGCACGAGGAGGATGTGGTCGTCACTGATCCACTCCCACGCCTCCACTAAGCTCGTGATTTGTGCTTCGAGATTTCCATGAGTAGTCACGACACCTTTGGGTTGGCCCGTTGTGCCGCTCGTGTAGATCATCAATGCTCGCCGTTCGGGGTCAAGCGTGGGTAATGGGGAGACAGCGCTCGGTTCTCCCGGTCGCTTCCTCACGAGAACACTAGAATCGAGTAGGTGAAGTTTGCTATGAACAACCCGGGGTACACGCTCCATCAGAGACGGATGCGCGACGACGGCGATGGGAGCAGAGTCCTCGATAACTCTCACGAACTCAGGGGGAGGGTGTGACATGGCCAAGGGAAGTGCTAACCCACCAGCTCTCCAGATGCCCCATTGGATCGCCACATATTCGAAACCGGAGGGCACGAGAAAGGCGATGGGAGCTTCCTCAAGGTCCTCAGTAGAGCAGAGGAACAGAAGTCTGCGAGCGACAATCTCAGACGTATCGAGAAGGTCCCGGTAAGTGAAAATACCCTCCGGAGCTACTAGAGCGATTCGATGCTCGTGACGGGCAGCGCGAGAGAAGAGATCGGGTCGATCCACGGTGTCGCGTCCCGATCGAAGTCCGTGCGTGTTGGTCATCAATGGTTGATGCCTAGCTCGAATATTTTCCTCGAAACCCCGGGCGTTATATTGGTCGCTATAGCTCGACTAGAGCCAAAACTCTGAGAGGGCTTCCACTTCCCTCTACGATCTTCAGGGGAGCTGCAATGATTACTGAGGCCGTGGCCGGGAGTTGGTCTAAGTTGCATAAGCTCGCCAGTCCCAATTTGCCGGCGCCGTGCATGATGGTGTGATTCGGGAAAGGCGGTTCGAATCCGCCGGCCTGTCCTGCGTCTGTTCCGATCGTTTCGACTCCGACTCCGGTAATGTCACGTTCGTGAGCCAAAAACTCCGACGCCTCCTTAGCAAAACCCGGTGTGTGCGGGCCGTCGTCCGCAATGTTTTGAAATTCTGCCGGATCTTTCCTCTTACTCCAGTCGGTGCGGAGTAGCACCCAGGCTCCCGTCGGGATGCGGCCGTGCTCCGCCTCCCACGCTTCGATGTGCGCTGGCGTCAGAAGGAAATCCGAATCGGTCGCAACTTCAGTTGTTACATCGATCACACATCCCGGGCCGACGAAGCGGCTAGGGGGGAGTGTGTCGCACGCGTTGTTGGGAAGGTCCTTCCCAGTGATCCAATGGATCGGCGCGTCAAAGTGGGTTCCGGTGTGCTCTCCAAGAGTGATCGTGTTCCAGTACCAAGCGGGACCTCTGTCATCGTAGCGAGAAAGAACCTCAATACTCATTCTAGGCGAAGGTGTGAAGATTTCAGGGAGGCCGATCACTGGTGTGTCGGGTTCCAAGGGTTGGCTCAGGTCAACGACCCGCACAGTCCCGGTTACCAGTCTCTCCGCAAGCTGTGTCAACACTGAAGGCATGATCGGAATTCCTTTTGTCGGGTTGGGGTGTCGGGGAGCTTGGCGGTTGCACTCACCGATCTACGAATGCCAACTCCATGACGGAGTGACCAAACTCCTCACCGTAGGGTGAGGGGGAGAAAAGTCAAGGAGAGAACTTCCGGTGTCAGTTCTCCGGTTCCACCGCCGGTTCAGCTTCTTCTTCAGCCACCGCCCGAAGTTCCTCTTCCCTCGCCGCCCGATATTCTTCCTTGGCCGTCATGGGCTCAGCTTCTTCCTTGGTTCCAAGAGACTGGTTGCTGCGTAGCCGCGCCAACGTAACGGCAGCAGTCGTAAGGAGAAGGGTGATAACGGCCGGCGTCATCTGTCCCCCGAGCACGTTGACGCCAGTGGCGACGAACATTGTAACCGCAAGGAGCAGGGCGCCTAGGGCTGCGAAGGGTGGGACGAAAAGGAGCACCGCGCCCCCGATTTCGAGGATACCTACTACAGGTATCAGCCAGAGCGGAGCTCCGAAAACGGCAAAGCTCTCTATCCAGTTTTGTTGAGCGGTGAACTTTGTGAACCCTGCGATGACCATGATGAGGAATAGCGGTACCGTAATCGCCCACACCAGGATAGCCCTTCTACGGGACGAATTCATCGTTCGACCTCCCTCGCGACTAGGTATTAGTGGAGCGTCTGCAGAGCGGACAGCTCTGGTGACGCTAGACTTGGGGTCCTTCAAAAAACGGATTTTCACCTGAGGAATGGTCAGTAATATCATGGATCATACTGACCTCGGGAACCGATTGTCTGACCATCCGTTCGACACCTTGGCGCAGTGTCATCCGTGACATGGCGCAGCCCTGGCATCCACCACTCATCTCAAGGTAGATCTCGGCATCTTTTACGCCGACGAGTGTGATCTCACCCCCATGTGCAGCGATGGCAGGATTAATCTGCGTGTTGAGAACGTCACGAACTCGTTCCGCGAGAGGTCCGTCAGGAAAATTCCCTTGCGCCGGCGTGCTGCTGGCGAGTGTCACTTCAAACCCGCTTTCATTGACCCGTTCGACAAAGTCCACGGTGGCACCGTCAAGCCGAGAAATCCACTCGTCCTCAATAACAAGCGTGAGGCCATCAGCGTCCACTTTCTGCTCGCTCTCTCGGATCTCCTCGGAACCAATGAGAGTAAGCTCAAAGTCGGGAGAGAGTGGTGTGCCACCGGCAATGCCGATACGGAGTGTGGTGAACTCTCCCTCGCTTTGATCTATATAGCTCCTAACCACCTCTAGTGCTTTGTCTGTCAGCGCGATCATCGAAACGCTCCTGAGGGTAACAGTCCGGATTTCTGCTACTACCACGCCGTATACCCGCCGGACCTACAGGGGTTCAAGGTTGATGATGGGCGAACGTCTGTCTAGCTTCCCCTTCCGGAAAATCCTTCCAAATGCCGCTCTTTGAATGGCTCCTGATGGCTGACATGACCGTGATGGATAAGCTCACCTCCCTGGCAAAGCGTCGGGGCTTCATCTTCCAGTCGTCGGAGATCTACGGGGGTACTGGTTCAGTGTGGGACTACGGCCCCCTCGGGATTGAACTGAAACGAAACGTCAAGGAGCTCTGGTGGAGCACGATGGTACATCAGCGGGCGGACGTGGAGGGTCTCGATGCTTCGATCCTGATGCACCCCAAAGTTTGGGAAGCGTCGGGCCATGTGGAGGGCTTCACGGATCCCTTAGTCGAGTGCTCGAACTGCCATCGGCGATTCCGGGCAGATCTACCTGAGGTCGAAGGAGGGCAGTGTCCGACCTGCGGGACCAAGGACTCGTTCGGTGAGGCGCGACTCTTTAATCTCATGTTCAAGACTTTCATGGGGCCGGTGGAGGATGACGCTTCCGTCGTCTTCCTGCGTCCTGAGACCGCGCAAGGTGCATATGTGAACTTTTTGAATGTGCAGACAGCAGCACGTCAAAAGATTCCCTTCGGTATTGCTCAGATCGGAAAAGCATTCCGAAACGAAATCACGCCTGGGAATTTCATCTTCCGTACACGAGAGTTCGAGCAGATGGAGCTGCAGTTCTTCGTTGAACCGGGAACTGATGACGAGTGGTTCGACTATTGGATGAACGCGCGCTTCGAATGGCACCTCTCATTAGGGATCCGAAAAGAGAAGCTCCGCTTCCATGAACACGGACCTGACGAGTTGGCGCACTACGCTAAGAAGGCGTTCGACATCGAATATGAGTTTCCCTTCGGCTGGAAGGAGTTCGAAGGAATCCATAACCGAACCGACTTCGACGTCACTCGGCACCAGGAGTATTCCGGAAAACGGCTCGAGTACATCGACCCTGCTGGTGGCAAGCGTTTCATGCCGTATGTGGTCGAAACGGCGGTGGGGGTAGATCGTACCGTCCTAGTAGCACTCGTCGACGCGTACACAGAGGAAGAGGTTGAAGGTAAACAGAGGGTGCTACTTAAGCTTGATCCGAATCTTGCCCCGGTCAAAGTTGCCGTGTTCCCGTTGGTAAAAAAAGACGGACTCCCCGAGGTTTCTGAGAAGCTGCATGATCGTCTACGTGCTCGTGCAATCCCTTCGTTTTACGATGCTGCAGGTTCGATCGGACGGCGTTACCGGCGGCAGGACGAAGCGGGTACACCATGGTGCGTCACCGTGGACCGTCAGACGCTCGAAGACAATACAGTGACGATTCGTGATAGGGACTCACTCGACCAAGTGCGGGTGAACGCCGATTCGGTAACCGATTGGGTCCGGGAGCGTTTGACTAGATCTTGAGGGCTTCGGTTCCGCCAAAGGCTACCCGACCCCTTCTCAGTGCACATCTCCAGCAGGACAGGTGCCGAAGTTCTCTGAGCGTGTTGTGAAATTCTGTGGGGCCTCGCCCGGCGAGCTACCACTGCCCATCTTAGCCGTTCGAATCTTGGGTCCCGGGATTTGATCGGAAATCTTGACTTGAATCAGGAGGTGATGTTGTCGTCTAGGTCCGAAGTCTTTACGTCACGCTGGGGGATGCTCCTAGCGATGCTCGGTATGGCGGTGGGCACCGGGAACATCTGGCGTTTCCCTCGTATCGCTGCCTCCAATGGCGGAGGCTCTTTCCTCGTGGCTTGGGCCGTCTTCCTGCTCTTATGGTCGATTCCTCTCTTGATCCTCGAGTTCGGGATGGGCAAAGCAACGAGATCAGGAACCATCGGAGCATTTGTAAAAACGATCGGACCAAAGTTCGCTTGGATGGGGGCCTGGGTGGCACTCGTGGCCATCGTAATAATGTTCTACTACAGCGTCGTGATGGGCTGGACCATCCGATTCTTCGTGGCAAGCCTAACGGGGAACATCCCTTCCGCCGTGCCTGAGGCTTTCTGGGAGAGCTACGCCGGAACGCCTTCAGCGCTTATAACGCACGTCATAGCTATGGGGATGGGTGTGTTCGTCGTATCGAAGGGGGTCAAGGGAATTGAGACGGCGGCGAGGTTCCTGATCCCGAGTCTCATACTTTTGGTCATCATCCTGGCGATTCGCGCGGTCACACTCCCTGGTGCGATGGATGGTATTGCCTTTCTTTTCACGCCGCACCTTGCGGATCTGGCCAACTCCAAGATTTGGTTGGAGGCGTTGACGCAGAATGCTTGGGACACTGGAGCTGGCTGGGGATTGGTTCTCACCTACGCCATCTACATGAGGAAGCAAGAGGACACTGCCCTGAACGCTTTTGTGATCGGCTTCGGTAACAACTCCATGTCTCTTCTCGCCGGGGCCATGGTTCTGGGCACTGTGTTCTCAGTCATGCCGGACGCTGCCGACCAAATTGTCGGAGCTGGAAACGAAGGCCTGACCTTTATCTGGGTGCCTCAGCTCTTTGCGCTGATTCCCGGCGGGCAGTTCTTTATGGCCCTGTTCTTCTTGTCGCTCGTGTTCGCTGCCTGGACCTCCATGGTTGCGATGATCGAGCTAGCGAGCCGAATTCTCATGGACCTGGGATTGACTCGGAGGCGTGCTATCGCTCTCGTCGGGACGGCTGGGATCTTGTTTGGCGTCCCGAGCGCTTTGAACTGGACTGATACTCCCGGGGCGGGGCCGTTCTTTGCCAATCAGGACTGGGTTTGGGGTGTAGGCCTGATGCTCTCCGGCTTCTTTTTCGCATTTGCTGTGCTCAAATACGGCGTGACAGATTGGAGGGAGAAATTCATCAACACAAACGATTCTGATATCCGTATCGGAGCATGGTGGGATTGGACCATCCGCTTCGTCATCGTAGAGTCGGTTGTGCTCATGGTCTGGTGGTTATATCAGGCACAGGGCGAGTCTTTGGCCGAGACATGGACGCTTTTCTCTCCATTTAACATCGGCACAGTCCTCATCCAGTGGGCGATCGCAATCGCGGTTCTCTTGGTCTTGAACGGATGGCTAGCGTCGAAGTCCGTCAGTGCTCGGGGAGTGTCAGAGGTGGGTGAGGGAGAAGCCGCTTCCGAGGTCCCGTAGCGAGGGTGATTTCTCGTGCGTAAGGAATCCCGAAAGGCATTGACGGCGCGCGCCGCCGCCGCCTTTGAGCTCCTCGTTGAGGAGCACCCTGACGCACACTGTGCACTTCTCCATGTCGATGCCTATCAGCTTGGAGTTGCGACCATCCTATCAGCGCAAACGACGGATGAGCGCGTCAACATGGTTACTCCCGAACTCTTCCGGCGGTATCCGACTCCTGCGGATCTCTCTGATGCTCGCACTGAGGACGTCGAGAAGATTATTCGCTCGACGGGATTCTTCCGGAACAAGGCTAAGAATATTATCGGATTCGCACGTGGTATCGTTGAGCTGCATGATGGAGAAGTGCCACGGACCATGGTCGAGCTCAATGCTCTTCCTGGTGTAGGTCGCAAGACTGCCAATGTCATTCTTGGAAACGCGTTTGGTATCGACGAGGGTGTCGTTGTCGATACCCACGTAAAACGGCTGTCTGCCTTGCTTGGGTTCACAAGCGAGAAATCGCCTGAGAAAATAGAGCGAGATTTGATTGAGCTGTTCCCTCGGGAGCACTGGACTCTCCTATCACACCTTCTGATTTTCCACGGGCGTCGAGTCTGTGAAGCAAGAAATCCTCGCTGTGAGAAATGTGTCCTTTCGGGTCTCTGCCCGTCTTCGAGAGTCTAGGGTGGCACGATCCGGTGTCCAGAAGCAGCGGTGGGCCTCTCGGGGTAGGAAGTGTGGACTGGTTGGTTGTGGAGATCGTTGACCGTACCAGATTTCTTGTGAAAGCTTTGAGGTGCTCAACAGCGTTGACGTAAGAAGTAGGATTGTCGAGTCGAACGATGACCGGGGTAATGCCCCAAAGAGAAGGGAGAGAGCACGTGAGTGGAGTGATCCCGGAACGAGCTGCTTCGCTGGCTCTTATGGAGAGCTGGGTTCAAAACCAAGGTTTGCGTAAGCACATGTTGTCGGTCGAGGCCGCTG
>JAYZFL010000048.1:0-20431 GCA_036336795.1 Gemmatimonadota bacterium | reverse complement strand
CGCTCTCTTTTTCGTGTCCCCAACATGACAAGTGGCTTGCGAGGTGGGAGTTTCCCAGCGGTGGGAGCCGCTTGACCATGGATTAATCACAGCGATTGACAGAGTTGTCCTAGGGTGGGGAAGGGTGGGTAGGCCTAAAATCCTTCGGGCTTAGAAGTCAAAAAACTTGGAATTGAGAGAGCTCAATGATGCGGTAGTATGTGATAACTCCTTGAATTTAAATTACTTAGTCGGCCCACCCAGCACCGCCAGTCACCAAAGAAAACCCGAAACCTAAGGTACACGAAAGCCTTGACTGTCGTGAAATAGGTCGTATACTGCCATCTAGGCTCCACTTTATACCACTATTACCCACAGAGTGCCACAGAGTTGATGAGCTTTCTGGGCAGATACGAATACCAACTGGACCAGAAGGGACGGGTTAGCCTCCCTTCGGCGTTCCGACGGGAAGCCGACGGTGACCCGTTCGTCCTACTGCAGTGGAAGGCGCCTGCACTCACACTCTTTCCGAAAGCCGCGTGGGAGGCTTCTCAGGAGCGCCTGTTGACCTTTCGGCGTAAGGAGCCCGAAGCCTGGGGAGATGTCCTCGGGATTACCGCGAGCGCCGTGGAGGTTTCCCCCGATAAGCAGGGTCGAATCCTCATTCCAGCGTGGCTACAGGACGCCGCCGGACTCGTCGGAAGTGTTCTGCTCGTTGGCAACATCGATCGAGTTGAGCTGTGGCATCCCGAGCGGTTCGACGAAGTCGTACGGACTAGTAGTGGTGAATTTGAAAAATTCTCCAACCAGATCTTTGGGTGAAACATGCTTGTTCTACCTCGAACCCGTGAAATCCATATGACCGGGAGCGGGGGGGAGTCAAGTTTTCACGAACCCGTACTTTCCTCGGAAGTTTTGCATTGGATGGATCCATCCAATTCCGGACTCTATCTGGATGGAACGGTTGGGGGTGGTGGGCACGCGAGCCTTCTTCTGGCTTCCTGCAGCCGTTGTCGTGTGATCGCGGTAGACCGAGACCCGGAAGCTCTGGCAGTTGCCGAGTCTACTTTGATTTTTGCGGGAGATCGGGTCCGCTTCATCCACGCTCGCTTCGACGAAGTGTTGGACGCATCTAATGAATTGGAGTCGTTGGACGGTGCCCTGCTCGATTTGGGAGTAAGCTCTCATCAGCTTGATACTGAGGTTCGCGGCTTCAGCTTTCGACGTGGTGTCAGTCTAGACATGCGAATGGGTGGGGACGAAGAGGGCATTCCAAGCGCTGGCCAGCTGCTCAACGAGGGAACCGAGGAGGATCTGACTCGGATCTTCCGTGAATATGGTGAAGAACCTCGTGCTCGTCGGTTAGTCCGTGAAATCGTGAGTCGTAGGTCCCGACGCCCCTTCCGAATTAGTGACGATCTTGTTGCAGCGCTCTATCGGGCATTGGGGCGTCCCCCAACCGTCAAGGACAAGGCCCGGGTCTTTCAAGGTCTGCGGATCGCCGTGAACTCCGAACTCGAAGCCCTGGAATGTGTCCTCCCGGCCATCCGGGATGCGATGGTTCCCGGGGCTCCATTTCTTGTCATCTCATATCACTCGCTAGAAGATCGACGGGTCAAGAACGCCTTCCGAGAATGGAGCCGTTCGTGCGTTTGCCCTCCTCGAATTCCGCTTTGTCAGTGCCGCGGCAAACCGCTCGGTAGCATCCTCACGCGAACCCCGATCCGTCCGAGTGAAGCCGAAGTGAACAATAACCCGCGCGCTCGCAGTGCCCGGCTCCGCGTGTGGAGGAAGTCGTGAGGCGGCGGCCAGGACGGAGGTGGGTGATGTCAAGCCTGATTGTACTTGGATTCGCAGTACTACTCTCGTCGTTGCTCTTGCTGACGTGGCGCCAGAGCCGGGCCTTTGGAGTACTCGAGAATCTGGACCATGTCGAGCGGAAGGTGGCTCTCGCCGAGGCAGAGCAAACAGAGCTACGGCGTACGATCCGGAGATTATCCAGCCGTACCCGGATCTCTGAGGTCGCGCAGTTACGACTTGACATGCGTATGCCAGAAGCGTCTGAAATCGTTCTCATCAATGGGGGGTTGCCGTGAGGCGGAAACGGAGAGACTGGGATGCGATCCTTACGCGCCGACGCCGAGTGCTCCTAGCGGGCTGGCTATTGTCTGGAGGACTGATCGTAGCTCGAGCCACGCAGGTTCAGGTGGCCCAGCGCGCCACATGGCGACTTCAGGCACAGCAGCAGCAACGCACAAGTGAGGAACTCCCGGCGCCGAGGGGGACGGTCGTGGACCGGGGAGGATTCGAGTTGGCTTCGAGCCGAGAGGTTTTTCGCGTCAGTGTAGCTCCTCGTGAAATCGGGGACCGGGAAGAAGTGACGCGTCTCCTCATCGGGACGCTCGGATTGGATGAAACAGTTGTTCGGGAGGCCACAAACCCATCGAAAGCGTGGAGAGTCCTCCCTGGGACTCATCCTCCCTCCGTTCGGGATGCCCTAATAAACGTTCGGGGGATCTATCCCGAATCGGAATATTCACGCTTCTATCCACATGGCGAGCTCGGTGCTGGACTGCTGGGGGTCGTACGTGACGGCAAGGCGCACGGTGGAATTGAACAGTGGTTTAACGGGTCGCTGCGGGGGACAGTAGGGCGAGCTGTATTACAAAGAGATGCGGCAGGTCGAGAGATCCCGGGAGAGAAATTCTTGTCTATTGAGCCCCGAAAGGGTGGCCGAGTCATTCTCACCCTGGACGTCGATCTGCAGGAGATCGGAAGTGAGGCCCTGGCCAGATCGGTACGGGAGACAGAGGCGCGTGGCGGTGACCTCGTGATCACTGATCCACGAACTGGCGACATCCTTGCCATGGTGTCGATCCACGACGGATCCATGAATGCTCTATCGGCGATCAACACTCCGTATGAGCCTGGTTCCACCCTCAAGCCTCTCACGGTCGCTGGCCTTCTTCAACATGGCTTAGCAACGCTCAGTGACAGTGTCGATACAGGGTCCGGGTCCTGGACCGTGAACGGTCGCACGATATCGGACGTACATCCCGAGGGTGGTGTCATGACTGTTTCTCATGCCCTTGAAATTTCGTCAAACGTGGGTGTAGCCAAGGCGGCTCAGGTAATGGAGCCCGCCATTCAATACCAAAACCTCCGTGACTTCGGTCTCGGGGTACAGACCGGCGTCGAATTGCCGGGTGAGGGAAGCGGCACTCTCAGGCGCCCTGAAGACTGGAGTAAACAGTCCGCCGTGTCGCTCGCGATTGGGTATGAGGTTTCGGTAACACCGATTCAGATGGCCATGGCTTATGGTGTCTTTGCCAACGGTGGACAACTCATGGCGCCCCGACTGGTGAAGGAAATCCAAGATTCGGAGGGTCAAATCCTCCACCGCTTCCAATCACGTCGGGTACGACAGGTCGTATCGCCAAGAGTTACTCGACAGATTTCTGATGTGCTCGTCAACGCTGTCGAGGACGGTACTGGCACGCGGGCACGTCTCAGTACCTTCGCCGTTGCCGGCAAGAGCGGTACTTCGAGAGCATGGTCGAATGGAGGCTACCAGGACGGTGAGTATTTCTCCTCCTTTGTGGGATTTTTCCCGGCAGTTGATCCACAACTCCTAGTATTGGTCAAGCTTGATCGACCCAAAGGAGCCTACTATGGAGGAGCTACAGCCGCTCCAGTCACGAGGGCGACAATGGAGGCGATATTAGCCTCTCAACGGACAGTCCTGGATCGCCGTGCTCTGGCTCGGGTGGCGCGGTCCCAAGAACTTGATGAGCCTGTCACATCCAGGCCTCAGGGCGAGGCATTAAGCCCTAGCTTTGCGGCGCTTGACGGTGGCGGGATGACCCCGAACAACTCTCCGGTTCGCGTCCCGTGGTCCCCTGAAGAGGACATTGTTGAGGTTACCGTTCCGGACGTCCGTGGACTATCCGCCCGCGCCGCGGTTCGAAGGATGCACGAGTTAGGCTTCCGCGTTCGCTCGGATGGTTCGGGCTTGGTCACCGATTTGGTTCCCGATGCTGGATCGACGGTGATCTTGGGTGACACAGTGTATCTGATTTCGATGAGCCCGGAGCGTGATGAATAAGCCCTCCGTTCCTCTGGGATCTATCACGGAAGTTCTCGGGATCTCGGATTTGGTTGATGAAGTGCATGGGTGTGAGGATGTGCAAATTTCGGGTGTCTCCCAAGACTCACGTACGGTGGAGCCCGGAGATCTCTTCTTGGCTTGGTGTGGCTCGAAATGGGACGCGCACGACTTTGTCGCCTCGGCCGCTTCCGCCGGTGCCGCGGCTGCGGTAGTAGAGCGCCAAGTAGCTAATGTTACGATTCCGCAGGTCCGTGTATCCGATGGTCGCCGAGCTGCGGCTTTAGCTGCAGACAGAGTTTTTGGTTCCCCGTGGCGCAATCTGTTCACGGTTGGTGTCACGGGCACTAACGGAAAGACAACGACGGCGTTACTGACTAGACACCTCCTGAATTCCGTTGGATCCGCAGCTGCGCTCGGAACTCTCGGTCTCGTGGATCCGGACGGGGAGTTACGCGAGGGTACTGAAGATCTCACGACGCCTGGACCGGTGAAAATTTCAGAGTGGCTTCACGATCTGGCCGGGGAAGGTGTTTCATCGGTCTCGCTTGAGGCGTCGTCGCACGCACTCGAGCAAAAGAGACTTGATGGCCTAAAACTTGATGTAGCCGTGTTCACGAATCTGTCTCGTGACCACCTAGACTACCACGGGGATATGACAAGTTATTTCGAAGCCAAGTCTCATCTCCTGGATTTGGTCAAAGACGACGGTTTTGTAGTGGTCAATGCGGGGGACTCCCACTGGACAGATCTGCCCCTCGAAGGATGCCGGTCTGTTACCTATGGACTGGATCTGCCTGCGGATCTGAGGGCAGAAGCCATCGAAGCTAGCCCCCAGGGCACCAAGTGCAGACTTGCAAGTACGCTCGAAGACACTGCCCTAGAGCTACCGCTCCTAGGTCGTTTCAATGTCGAGAACGCTTTGGCCGCTGCGAGCGTCGGTAGGGCTGCGGGAATGTCCTTGGAAACGATCGCTGGAAGGTTGGCGACTGTCCCGCAGATTCCAGGGCGTCTCGAAATCGTGCTGCGTGAACCGTATTCGGTCCTCATCGACTTCGCCCATACACCTGACGCTGTGCGACGAGTGCTCGCTACCCTGCGCCCTATTGTGTCCGGGCGTCTGATAGTGGTGTTCGGTGCGGGTGGTGACCGGGATCCCGTAAAGAGAGCCGAGATGGGTGCGGAGGTAGCGAGGGCTGCCGATGTAGCTGTCGTGACATCTGACAACCCCAGGACTGAAGATCCTGACGCAATTATCGACGACATCGTCATGGGTATGACCGGGTTCGCTTTCGAGCGTGTAACTGACCGCCGGGAAGCGATTCAATTCGCACTTTCCCGAGCTGATCCTGGGGATCTCGTGCTACTCGCTGGGAAAGGGCACGAGCTCTATCAGGTAATCGGTACGGAGCGTTATCCGTTCGATGAGCGACAAGTCGTCTGGGACAGCCTCTCTGAGCTGGGAGTCGGTCCGTGATGCAACACTTCGTGTGGACTGACGATCAGGTGAGGATGGCCCTCGATATCTCTCCGTCAAAGGGTCGCTCTGTCTCGTTCCAGAGCGTGACGACGGACAGTCGCAGCACACAGGAAGGGGATCTGTTCGTCGCATTGAAAGGAGATCGGTTCGACGGTCACGATTATGTGTCGGACGCTCTTCACCTGGGCGCCCGAGGTGCAGTAATCTCTCGGCGTGTCCAAGCTGATGACGAGACCTTGATGTACGAGGTCGGGAACACACTTGAGGCGCTCGGTCAGTTGGCGCGATATCGTCGAACCCATCTGGAAGCCACGGTCGTTGGTATAACTGGATCTTCAGGCAAGACAGGCACGAAAGATCTCACACGGGCCGTTCTTGATGGGACACACCGACTTCATGCGACTTCGGGTACCAGAAACAACCGTATTGGGTTGCCTCTGACGCTCCTAGATGCTCCGGACGACGTAGAAGTCATTGTCCTTGAGATGGGTACGAACGAGTTCGGGGAGATCAGAGCGTTGACCGAAATCGCTCAGCCCCGGATCGGCGTTGTGACAACTGTATCGGAGACTCATATCGAGAAACTTGAGTCTATCGACGGAGTTCTTCACGAGAAGCTCGACCTCCTAGACGGACTTTCGTCCGATGGAATGGCCGTGGTGAGTGACGAGCCACCAATCTTGGGCGAAATGGCACTGCGTCTCCGTCCTGACACACTTGTTGCCGGTTTGAGTGAGCGTGCTCACGAAGAATTCCGACCCGATCAGCCTATCGTGGATTCAAAAGGGTACTGGAGATTTCTTTGGCGTGGTGAATCCGTGCGCTTGCTGGTTCCCGGTTTGCATTCCTTACGAAATGCCCTTCTCGCTCTAACCGTTGCTGAGTTGTTGGAGGTTCCCGCGGCTGAGGCGGCGCACAGGGTAAGTCAAGTCGAGGCCAGCGAGATGCGCAGTGAGATTCGGCATGTTGGTAACCTGACGTTGATTCTCGACTGTTATAACGCCAATCCCCAAAGCACTCGCGCCGCTTTGAAGCTTCTGGAAACGATCGAGTCGGAAGGGCCGAAAATAGCATTTCTTGGCACTATGCTTGAGTTGGGTGCGCGCGCAGAAGATCTCCATGCGACACTCCTTGCCGAGGCACGAGCCATGGACGTGGATGTGGTCGTCGCCACAGGAGCATTTTCGGTTGTTGCAAAAAAGATAGAGGATTGGGGGCTCGTGGCTGTTTTCGATCCCCTGGAAGCATATCGGGCACTTCGCGATCGGCTGGTTGGGGACGAGGTCATTCTTTTGAAAGCCTCTCGGGGGGTCGCCCTAGAGCAGGTGATCCCCCTCTTCGAGGATGACTTTGGGGCTGACAAGCCCGACTTAGGAAAGGGGAAGGCGTGATGTTGTACCATCTGCTGCCAGGCCTAACCGACGTCCATATCGTTTTCAACCTCTTCCGCTTCATCACGTTCAGAGCTGCGGGTGCGTTGGTGACGTCATTGGTACTCGCGTTCGTTTTAGGGCCGGTGATCATCAAGGCCCTTTCACGGTTTCGGGTTGGGCAGGTGGTCCGCTCAGAGGGGCCAGCGACCCATCTGCCCAAAGCGGGAACACCCACAATGGGGGGCGTATTGATCGTCCTCTCGACCGGTCTTTCCACGCTCTTGTGGGCAGAGCTGACTAACTGGTACACGATCTTGGCTCTATTGACACTTGTTGCAATGGCGGCCATCGGTTTCATGGATGACTACTTGAAGGTCGTCCAGGGCCGGACAGCTGGCCTCATAGCACGCTATAAGATGTTGGGCCAATGGATTTTTGGGCTCGGCCTAGGACTATTTCTTATACTCCACCCGATTTCTCCCATCGATCCGAACCGTACAATGCTGCCCTTCTTTTCGGATCTCTCACTGCTCTTTGAGCCCTGGTTATACGTGGTTTTTGTCGGGTTCATCGTGTCGGGGAGTTCGAACGCTGTAAACATCACAGATGGCCTTGATGGGCTGGCCGCAGGCTTGACGGCGATCGCGGCGGCCACGTTCGGCGTATTTGCCTACTTACTGGGCCGCGTGGACAGCTCCGCATACCTGGGGCTCTTCTATTTGCCAGGTGCGGGAGAGCTGACTGTCCTCGCACTCAGTTTGGCCGGAGGATGCCTGGGGTTTCTGTGGTTCAACGCCCATCCGGCCGAAGTCTTCATGGGTGATACGGGATCACTCGCCTTGGGTGGTGCTATCGGGGCCATGGCGATCCTTCTCAAGGCAGAGTTCTTGTTGGCGATCGTAGGGGGGGTGTTCGTCATGGAAGCGCTCTCGGTGATCCTCCAAGTAAGCTATTTCCGATATTCGGCGGCGAAGTACGGCTCTGGAAGAAGACTCTTCAGGATGGCGCCCATCCATCACCACTTCGAGCAGTCGGGGTGGCCGGAGAGCAAGGTGATCGTACGGTTTTGGATTATGGGCATCCTGTGCGCGATGATCGCGTTCAGCGCTCTCAAGATCCGGTGAGGAACAAACGACGTGATGATGTTGGAAGGCAGGAGGATTTCTGTTGTGGGTTTGGCTGCATCCGGAAAGGCGGCGGCCAGGTTGGCACTCGAACGAGGAGGTGAAGTTCATGTCTCGGATTTGCGCACTGACACCGCAACTCATGCTAGTGGAGCCGAGCTCCGAGCTCTCGGTGCCAAGGTCGATCTCGGAGAGCACCCCATGGAGCGGATCGCTGCTGCCCAAACTGTTGTGGTTAGCCCAGGGATCCCACCCCATGCTCCGGTCCTCAGAGAGCTCTCCCAGAGGAGCATACGATGGATCTCTGAGCCTGAATTCGCCTTTGGGTTCTTCGATGGTTCACTGATCGCTGTTACTGGGACGAATGGAAAGACCACCACCGCGGTGCTTGTCGCGCACCTGCTTCAAGAGGATGGGCAAGAAGTTGCCTTGGGCGGTAACATCGGCCGCACCTTCGGTCCTCCCGCCTCAGAGCTCGCTCTCAGGGGACGCAGCCCCCACTGGTACGTGGTTGAAATGAGCTCGTTTCAGTTAGCCGCGATCGACTCTTTTCGGCCGGACATCGGAATCGTCACCAATCTCGCGCCTGATCACCTCGATTGGTACGAGTCCGTGGAATCTTACTACGCCGATAAGGCCAATCTTTTCCTTAACGCTCAAGACGACAGTCAGTGGGTTCTGAATGGCGACGATCCTGCTGTCGAGGAATTGGCCGAAGGAGTTCCTGGGAGACACTTCTACTTCACTGAGGAGCCCGGAGGACGCGCGGGCTCATATGTAGATCGGGGTGTGCTGACCGTAGAGATATCGGGTGCTCCGCACCCTCTGATTCCGGCGGAAAATCTACAACTTTTGGGTGCACATAACGTGGAGAACGCTCTGGCCGCGTCCGCAACCGCGTGGCTGGCTGGCGCTGCCGTCGAGTCGATTCAACGTGGCCTGGCTTCGGCCCGATCTCTTCCGCACCGTACCGAGCATGTGGCGGATATCAAGGGTGTTCGGTGGATCAACGATTCAAAGGCTACCAACGTTTCCGCAGCTAGAAGCGCGATTTCCAGCTTCTCTGGCGGAGATTTGGTTGTGCTGCTTGGGGGGAAGGACAAGGGAGAGGATTTCTCTCCGTTGGAGGGGCCACTCGTTGAGGCGGGCGCACACGTTGTAGCCTTCGGTGAGGCTGGACCACGAATCCTCCGCACATTGGGGGATAACGTAGCAGTGGAGCTTCTGGCGGACGACTTCGAGAGGATCATTGGAATCGCAAGCGAGAGAGCGGGTCCACACAGCACCGTCCTTTTCTCTCCGGCCTGCTCGAGCTTCGACATGTTCGACAGTTACGAACAACGTGGACAAAAGTTCAAGGAGATCGCCTGTGCGCTTCTTACGGAAGAGACGAACTGATGGCCCGGACCATCGATCTTGCGCCATCTGGGCCCCTGGCTTTGCCCGTCACGGGCCTTGGTGAAGGGTGGGAGCCCAAGGTCCTGATGACGCTCACTCTCGTTCTCCTTTCCATGGGCCTAGTGACACTTTACTCGGCTACCAATATCCTCGCACAAAGACAGGAGCTTCCAGACTATTTCTATGTGGTGCGCCAAGCGATTGGTGCGGGGGTCGGCCTCACTGCTTTGGGGTTATGTGCTTGGTTACCGCACCACGTTTGGAAGCATCTTGCTTGGCCGATGATCGCAGTTGTGTGGATCCTTCTTGTGATCGTCGTCCTACCCAATACGGAAGAGATTGCACCGAGGATAAACGGTGCACGCCGGTGGATTCAATACCGCGGAGTGACAATCCAGCCGTCCGAGCTAGCAAAGGTGGCCGTGATCGTCTGGACGGCGGCTCTCGCCGTCAAGAAGCAGGAGTACTTCACAAGTTTACGTCGGGGTCTTGGCCCTTTCTTGCTGGTCTGGGGTGCGGTTGTGATCACGATTGCGGTTGAGCCTGACCTATCCACAGCCGTGCTCGTAGGGTTGCTCGGCTGTACGGTTGTCTTCGCCGCTGGAGGTCGGGTAGCCCACTTCGTACTCTTGGGCTTTCTCGCTACTCCCGTTCTCTATAAGCAACTCGATGCTCCCTTCCGGGCCGAGCGTGTGAAGGCGTTCATCCAGGCGTTCCTCGATCCCTCAGTTGGTCCGGTGGGAGCAGGTTACCAGGTATATCAATCCCTTCTGGCTTTCGGGTCGGGAGGAATAGTCGGCAGGGGATTTGGGCAAGGCCGCCAGAAGCTTGGCTTTCTTCCAGAGGCTCATACCGATTTCATCTTCGCGATGATCGGAGAAGAGTGGGGGCTGGTGGGTGTTTCGGTAATCGTACTTCTCTACATGCTCCTGATCTTGATCGGATTCCGCGTCGCTGCAAGGGCACCCGATCTCTTCGGAAAGCTTCTGGCCGTCGGTATCACGAGCATGATTGCGATGCAGACCATCCTTCACATGTCGGTTGGCCTTGGTCTGTTTCTGCCAACTGGCCTTCCCCTGCCGCTCATGTCATTTGGGCGCTCCAGTTTGCTGGTCACGATGGCTTCCCTGGGCATCCTAATAAGCATTGCTCGGGCCAGTCGGCGGCGCTCGTATGTGGGAAGGAGGGCTCGTGCATGACGGGCCGATCGTCCTGTTCGCCGGCGGTGGGACTGGCGGACATCTTTACCCGGCTCTCGCGCTCGCGGAAGAGCTGGAGCGCCGACGTCCCGATGTCCACTCTTTCTTCGTCGGCGCTCAGGGTGGCTTGGAAGCCTACGTATTTCCCAAACGAGGTGTTGACCACGAGCTACTGCCCGTCCGTGGTTTTCAACGCGGGGAGCTATGGTCTAACCTCGGTGTTCCCGCGGCGCTCGTGAAGTCCTTCACGAAAGCTCTCGGTGTGCATCGTCGGCTCCGTCCAGAGTTGGTCGTGGTGACGGGAGGATATGCCGGTGCCCCGGCCGGCCTCGTGGCGGCATTGCTTAGGACGCCACTGGTTCTTCAGGAGCAAAACGCATGGCCCGGCGTGACTACTCGGCATCTGTCACGCTGGGCGGTACAAGTACACATCGCGTTTCCGGAGGCTCGGGAAGGGCTACCGAAGAAGGGACAGCAGGCCGCTCGGGTCACGGGGAGCCCAATCCGAGCAGTACCTGAGTCACTCCCCGAGCGGGAGGAAACGTGCCACCGATTCGGTCTTGATCCGGAGCGAAGAGTACTCTTGGTGGCCGGTGGTAGCCAAGGTTCCATGGCACTAAATGACCTTGTGCTGAAGGCTCTTCAAGATGTCTACACCGTTCGGAAAAATGGAAGTGGGAAGAATGTGCCGACCGAGAGCCAACCCCTTCCCGACGGCTGGCAACTCTTGTGGGTTACCGGTTCCGGGAACTTCCCGTCGATTGACAATGATCTGAGTAGTATAGGCGGCCCCAGATGGGTCAGGGCCGTGCCCTACATCGAAGATATGCCTCTGGCCTTGGGCATCACTGATCTTGCCGTAAGCCGTTCCGGAGCCATGACCACAGCCGAATTCCTCGCGTGGGGAGTACCGGCGATCCTGATTCCGCTCCCCACCTCCGCGGCCGGCCACCAGAAGCTTAATGCACTCGCTCTTCAACAGGCTGGAGCGGCAGTGCACTTGTCACAGGAAGGTTTGACGGTGAAAACCTTGTGGGGCTGCGTCGGTGAGTTAGCACATGATCAGGCGGAGCTGGATAGGATGAGCCGAGCAGCCCGGACACGGAGTCATCCTCACGCCACGTCGGACATCGTCACTGATCTGATGGAGCTACTTCCTGATGCTCACTGAGTACAGTCGATGAAGGCGCCGGGGAGAATTTCCAGTTGGATGGATGGCGAGGATCTCCGTAGCATCGCCGGGAAGGGCCATGTGCACTTCATGGGGGTGGGAGGTGCAGGCATGTGTGCGCTGGCTGAAATGTTCGCCCGATCCGGGAGTGAAATCTCGGGATGCGATCTTCATCCTGGTCCGAGTACTGATCGTCTTCGAGAAATGAATGTTCGCATCTACACGGGTCATGAACCGAGCCACCTAGAGGGCGTAACTGCGCTCGTGATCAGTGCGGCTATCCCTGGCGATCACCCTGAGATTCTCGAGGCTGCCCGTTGCGGGATTCCGGTTTTCAAGAGAGCTACAGCTCTTGGAAAGTGGGTGAACCAGGGCCGAGTGCTCGCGGTTTCGGGGACGCACGGAAAGACTTCGACGACGGCTATGGCTGCTGGGATCCTGACCATCGCGGGTCTGAACCCCACAGGTTTAGTAGGAGGTTATGTCCCTTCGTGGAGCGGAAATTTCCGCGAGGGTGGCGAGCTCTACGTCGTGGAGGCTGACGAGTACGACCGATCCTTCCTAGAACTAAAGCCGACAGTGGCCATCGTGACTAGTGTCGAAGCCGATCATCTCGATACCTATGACGACCTGGAGGCAGTCATGACCGCCTTCCACGAGTTCCTCGAGGCTTTGCCGAGTGACGGTCGAGGTATCATCTGTGGCGATGACCACGGCGCCAGCCGATTGCTCCCGGCTCTTTGTGGTCGTGGCTACACATATGGCACGGCTGCGGGATCTCAGCTACGTGCCATCGAGATAGAGTCGACCCCTGAGGGAATGGTGTTCGGGGTGATGGAGGAGGGGGTGGACGTGGGAATTGTCCGACTCTCCGCACCCGGCGTGCACAACGTAAGAAATGCTTTGGCTGCTGCTGCTGCCGCCCGCTTCTTGGGTGTCGATTGGGATGCGATCCGACAAGGGCTTGAATCATATCAGGGCGTCGCTCGTCGCTTCGATACGATTGGGCTGGTTGGTGGAACCCTCGTGGTGGACGACTACGCCCACCATCCGACGGAGATCGCGGCCACTTTAGCAGCGGCACGTGCGGCCCATCCTGATCGGAGGATCGTCGTGGTTTTTCAGCCGCATCTGTTCACTCGGACACGGGATTTTGCGAGTGAGTTCGGTCAGGCTTTGGCAGAAGCTGACGTCGTCTGGGTTACCGACATCTATGCCGCTCGGGAGGAGCCGATCCCGGGTATCACGGGAGAATTGGTAGCGCTTGCTGCGGGTCGGTGCGAAGTCAAGGTCCACTATCACGCTGACATCGAGACCCTGCCCGACGTCGTGGTAGAGGATTTGGCCAGTGGTGACCTCCTGCTCACGATGGGAGCTGGATCCGTAGACGGAGTGGCACCTCGGATCATCACGCTATTGGAAGCGCGAAACGATGCGTAGCCTCCTTCGACTCGGGTTTTGTGCCTTGGCTGCCTACGGTATGGTGTTTGCCGCACGTTGGCTTCCGGATGCCATCACGGAGTTGGATTTCTTCCAGGCACGGAAATTCGAAGTCGTAGGATTACACGTTCTCGAAGAGGATTACGTCCTCCAAGTAGCTTCGATTCCACAATTCGCCAGTGTTTTCGAAGACCCGGGGCCCTGGGAGGAGCGCCTGAAAAAACATCCGCTCATTCGGGGAGTGGTGATCAATCGCGTTCTTCCGGGCACGCTGGTCGTTAAGGTTGAGGAGAGGACCCCGGTGGCATTCGTGGCGAGCTCGGTCTTGGAGCCGGTGGATCGGGATGGCCATGTCCTCCCGCTTGACCCGCGGGCATATCGGCTGGACCTCCCTCTGCTTAGGGCCGCGGGTACTGTGGAGAGGGGATTATCCCCTTCTGAACTCAAGGTGTTGGCCACCGAGGTGGAGAGACTTCTGGCCGACGACCCATCCTTCGTGGCTGGCGTGTCCGAGATGTCGATCGACGTCGAAGGGGATGTCATGGCCACGATATCAGGAAACGTACTCCTTCGCTTTCGGGCACCCCTGCCATATCGGCGCCTTCGAGAGGGGCTCGCCGCACTTCAGGACGCTGGTCGACGGCGTCCCGCTCAGAGAATTACGGTCGTTGATCTTCGCTACGCTGATCAAGTCGTCGTGTCATATGAGGGACAGCGAGGTCAGCCCTAGATGAGCTCGATTCTTATCGCCGCTGTGGACCTTGGAACGACGAAGACTTGCGCCGTCATCGCTGAGGTTCACGCGGACCCCTATCTCCGACGTGACCTGAAGATTCTCGGTGTCGGCCAGTCCAGGAGTAAGGGAATGCGGCAGATTGTCACCCACATTGAGGAGACAACGGAGTCGGTAAGAGTAGCTCTTGGGGAAGCTGAGCTCATGGCGGGTGTGCGTGTCGACTGTGTTTATGTGGGCATAAACGGTGAACACATCCGGGCGATGGCTTCTCCGGGTGTTGTGGCCGTCCTCGACGACGACATCTCGGAGTTTGATCTTCAGCGGGTTCATGAAGTAGCTCGCGCGGTTGCCCACCCCCCAGATCGAGAGCTCTTACACGCGATCCCACGTGATTACACCGTCGACCACCAGGGCGGCATCAAGCATCCTGTCGGGATGGTAGGTACACGATTGGAAGCAGAAGTTTACTTGGTGACCGGTTCATCCGCCGTAGCCGAGAACATCAGAAAATCGGTCCAACGAGCGGGCTATCGTGTCCAGGAGCTGGTGCTCGAACCGTTGGCCGCCGCGCGCGCCGTCTTGACTGAAGATGAGAAAGAAGTCGGTGTAGCTATGGTTGACATCGGTGCGTGCACAACAAATCTCGCGGCCTACTGTGACGGCGAGATCGGCCATATCGCGGTTTTTCCCCTTGGAGGTAGTACGGTAACGAATGATCTGGTGCGGGGACTTTCGATTCCGTTTGCCGAAGCGAAGAGGGCAAAGGAACAATTTGGTGTGGCATCCACTCAACTCGTGGATCCGCAGGAAACTGTGGAACTGCCGGGACCTGGTCCCGGTCAGAAACGGCACATTGCCCGCGAACTTATCGCCCACGTTGTCGAACAGCGTCTCGATGAGATGTTCCACTTGGTCCAGGAGGAGTTGGGCCAACAAGACTTGTTGAACAAACTCGGTGCCGGAATCGTGCTCACGGGTGGCGCGGCGGCTCTCTATGGTACAGTCGAATTGGCCCAACAAGTATTTGCGTTACCCATTCGAGCTGGTGTTCCTGGAGAAGGACTAGGAGGGCTGGCTGATTCTGTTAGGCGGCCAAAGTTCGCGACCGCCGCCGGTCTCGTTCTCTACGGTGCGGATCGCTATGAAGAGACGGGGAAAGGAGCTTCCACACTCACTTCCGGACTCGTCTCAAAGGTTGGATCGTGGCTCAAGGAATTTTTCTAGAGGGAACCCAAATCAAAACACCACTTTTGGGAGTCAACTAATGATGATTTTTGAATTCGAAGACACACCGCTCCTAACGGCACGGATGAAGGTGGTCGGTGTCGGAGGCGCAGGCGGTAATGCTGTCAATCGTATGGTCGACGAAGATCTGGAGGGAGTCGAGTTCATCACGGCCAACACCGACGCTCAGGCCTTGAAAGGTTCCCGAGCGCAGGTCACCCTTCAGATTGGGAAGAAGCTGACCCGCGGGCTTGGGGCGGGCGCACGTCCGGAAATCGGGCGGCAAGCTATTGCCGAGAGTTCCGACGAGGTCCGTAAGGTGCTTGAGGGTGCTGATCTCGTATTCATCACGGCCGGGATGGGAGGTGGAACCGGAACTGGAGCTGCTCCGATCATCGGTGAGATTGCTCGGGAGATGGGTGCCCTCACGATCGGTATTGTAACTAAACCCTTCTCCTATGAGGGAAAGAAGCGGGAGAGGCAGGCGGAACAAGGCCTCGCAGAGTTACGTCGGACAGTCGACACCATGATCGTCGTACCGAACGACCGCCTTTTGTCGGTAGTACCGAAGGGTACGTCCTTCCGCGATGCTCTGAAGAAGGCGGATGAAGTTCTCTTGAACGCCACCCAAGGGATCAGTGACCTCATTCGAGTTCCGGGAGAGGTCAACGTGGACTTTGCCGACGTTCGTTCGATCATGGCTTGCCGTGGCTCGTGTCTGATGGGTTCAGGGTTCGGCGAAGGAGATAATCGGGCCCAAGAAGCAGCCCAGGAGGCCGTATCTTCTCCGTTGTTAGACAGCGTATCCATAAACGGAGCGAAAGGAGTGCTCATTAATATCACCGGAGGGATGGATCTTGCCATTGACGAGGTACACCAGATATCGACTATTATTCAAGATGAAGCTGGCGACGAGGCTGAGATCATCTTCGGAGCGGTGCACGATCCCGACTTGGAAGGTAAGATCCGGGTTACCGTGATCGCGACAGGCTTCGACGACGTGATCCGACCAGATTTTGGCAGACAGGAGAACTACCGTCTACAGCCCAAGCGACAGGTCCAACCTCAACCGCAATTGCAGATGGCGCCCGTGGCCGCAAATGGAAACGGAAACCCGATGGGTGTGGTACCTCTCGTAAGGTTGCCAGAGAAGGTCGTGACTCGGGAGCAGATAGGTGAACTGGAAATACCAACGTTCATCCGTCGGCAGATGGATTAAGAAAGAGCCTACAAAAGGTTTTGGTAACAACCTCTGAAGGGGAGAAAGGGCATTGGCCTTGAAATCTAGGCGACTCGCTGCGTTTATAGCCCTGCTCGCCCTTGGAGGTGTATTCGTCATCTTCTCAAAAGGTGACGTTCCGACCATCGGTCTCGTCGAGCCTGTCTACGCGTCCGTCCCGGAACAAGTAGAGACCCTAGAACTCGCTAGGGATCAAACGCTCGGCGATCTAATCTCGGGAATCCTTGATGCCAACGAGCAATATTCCCTGATCCTTGCTTTGAGGGAGCGGGTCAATCCGAGGAGACTGCGAGCGGGGACAGAAATAGCTTTTCGTTGGCTCAAAGGTGACCCACCCCAACTTCGATTGATTGATATCACTCTGAGTGCGGATGAGACGGTCCGGTTGGTTCCGACCGCCGCCGGCTGGGATTCCGACCTCGTGAGAACGCCGGTCCTCACCGACACCGTGTGGGCCTCGGGGGAGATTGAATCTTCTCTATGGAATGCGGTCGTGGTGAATGAGGGCTTAGATCAAGTGAACCCAACCGATCGTGCCAAGCTGATCTTGGATCTAGATGATGTATTTAAGTGGCAGATAGATTTCGTCCGCCAGATCCAAGAAGGAGACTTCTATCGGTTTGCGTTCGAGCGTGAGGTTCGCCCCGATGGTAGCATGCGGTCTGGACATGTTCTTTCTGCGGAGTTACTGAACCGAGGGCGTAGCTACACGGCGATATGGTTCGACCCCAATGGTGATGGAGACGGGACATACTACGACCCTGATGGGAACTCTGTGAGAAGAGCTTTCCTGCGGAGTCCGATCGAACTCCAGTATCGGATTTCTAGCCGGTTCACCAACAGTCGATTTCATCCGATTCTAAAGACATGGCGGTCGCACAAGGGAGTGGATTACGCGGCTGAGTCTGGGACGCCGGTACAGGCCACTGGAAACGGAGTCCTGGTCAGGCGTGAACGAGAGAGCACCTACGGTAATCTGATCGAGATCAGTCATCCGAACGGCTGGAGTACCCGATACGCCCACATGAGTGCTTTCGCTCAAGGTCTTGGTGTGGGAAGCCGGGTAAAACAGGGAGACCTCATCGGATACGTCGGAATGACTGGTTTGGCCACTGGTCCCCATCTCCATTATGAGATGAGGATTCACGGAGGACCGGAAGATCCCTTGTCTATTGACCTACCCGCCGGAGACCCGATTCCCCGTGATCAGTGGGACAAGTGGGAGCTCCAGAATAAGGTCCGGCTGGCCCTCCTCGAACGTCTTCCGCTCCCGTGGGACGTTCAGCTATCCGCGAAGGTCCAGGGCGTCAGTGCGACATCCAATACGGGAGCGCGGTGACGCTTTCTTCGCTGATGTTTGTAGTTCTGGTAGTGGGTGTCGGGGCGTTCGCGTGGTGGATTTACTCGCGACGGGAGGTGGCGATCTCCGGCCGAAAGACCCTCGGGATTACCAGGGCCCTTATCCTCGTTTTCGTTCTCGTTTTGATCTGGGATCCACGTCTTCCAGATGCGACAAGAGCCTTCACCTCTGGCGATCGTTGGGTCCTTATCGATGGGTCCACAAGTATGGGAGTTGGACCTTCCGGAGAGCAGGGAACTTGGTCACTAATCCTTGACCGAGCCCGGGAACTTGCTGATGGAGGAGCTCGCATACTCGTGTTCGGAGAGATCCCCTTTGAAGCACTCAGCGACTCTCTAGAATCCTTAACGCCTGATGAAGCGAGAACCCGGCTTGCCCCAGCTTTGGCTCGCGTGATCGAATCGGGGGCGACTGACGTGACACTCCTTTCCGATCTTCGGCTCGACGACCCTATTGAAGTAAAGCAGATGGTCGGCCGGTCCTCTCTCCAGGTTCAGATTGAACGATCGGAACCCGAGATCAAGAACGTAGGTGTTGCCCATTTTGAGCTTCCCGTAAGGGCTGAAGAGGGTGAGTCTCTAGTTGCCGACATCGCAGTCTTTGCCGAGGGCACCGAGCCAAGCGATACGGTGCGGATTGAGATCCGAGAAGAGGATCGCTTGATCACTTCCACCCATGTCATACCCGCGGAACTGGGGCGTCTGGCTGTTACTTCTTTGCAGCTTCCGAGTTCCCAGGGCAAAGGGTGGACCCGCTACGGAGTCTCGGTAACACTCGAGGGTGACCAGTTCGCCGAGGACGACACCAAGGTGACGCTTGTCGAAGTCGATCCCGAGGAGCAGGGAGTGGTTCTTCTCTCTCTTCAGCCCGACTGGGAGCCTCGCTTTCTGCTTCCTGTGCTCTCTCAGGTGACAGGTCTTGACGCAGTGGGTTATCTCTCGATGAGTGAGGGACGGTATCTTCGGATGGGGTCCGGGGGCGAAGCCGACCCTCCGATCGACGAGGCAATAGTTAGGCGTTCTGTCTCCCAAGCCGAACTGCTCGTCGTACACGGAGTCGGAGTGGAGCTTCCCGAGTGGGTGAGGTCCGCGATGGCCTCTGTTCCTCGAGCCATTGTGTTCCCCGCCGACGAGATAGGTGCGGCTGCCGGTGGAGTGAATACGGGCAGGGCGCTTTCAGGAGAGTGGTACGCTTCTCCAGATCTACCGCCCTCACCTTTAGCCGCTAGTCTTTCGGGAGCAGTACTGACAGGTCTTCCTCCTTTAGCGGCTGTTCTCCCTCAAGATCAAGTACAACCCTCACTGAGTCCCCTTCACGTTCAACTTCAGGGAAGTGGCCCGGCCGAAGCTGCCCTGGTGCTTCACGAGGCGGAAGGCCGACGGAGGACCGTCATCCTAGCATCGGGATTTTGGCGCTGGGCGTTTCGGGGGGGATCTGAGCGAGAGGTGTATCGGCGGCTTTGGGCGGGAATTGTCGGCTGGCTTTTTTCTCTTGCTCCAGAAGGAGAAGGGATGATAGTCCGTCCCATCAAACGTGTGTGGAGTGCAGGCGAGCCGATGGCCTGGAGTGCACCGGGTATGATCGGTGAGGAAATTGATCTGCTTATCACGGTTAATGACTCGGTGGCCATGGATACAGTTGTGGTAGTGGACCAGAGAAGCGTTGCACGTACACGGGGGCTCCCTGCCGCGAGCTACACTTACACGGTAGCAAGGGAGGGCACCACAAATTTGCTAGGGAGCGGGAGAGTGGAGAGTGAACGCCACAGTCTCGAACTCTATCGACGACCATCACAGGTACCGGAGGGTGGGGCAGATAGAGAGGGTGCTGCCGCGGTTGTAGGAGGTGCTGGGCAGCCGCTACGCACCCACCCGGCGCCCTATCTTCTCATCCTCGTCCTGCTGACCGGAGAGTGGATCGGCCGGCGGTGGAGGGGGCTCCGGTAACACACAAACCATGACAGAGCCTGACTATGGCCCGACTGGTTAAGCGCGAACGTGAAAAAAGAACAGGGCTGTGGCGACGAGTGGTTGACCTTGTCCTAACTGACATTCGAATAGTAGCTGGTGAGGCTGACAATGAGACTCTGGAATCCTTGGAACAGTGCCTACTTGAAGCCGACTTTGGGGTAGATGCCACGATACGTTTAGTCGGTCACGTCGAAGACCTTGCTCAGAGAGGAAAGGTGAGAACGGGGTCGGAGTTACGGTCTGCTCTGAAGGATGAGATATCACGGATCTTGGAGCCTGCAAGGGATGTCCACCTACGAATCTCTGACAAGGGTCCCACTGTCTATCTGATGCTGGGAGTAAACGGAGTCGGTAAAACGACTTCTGTTGCCAAGCTCGCTTATCTTCTCCGCATGGAAGGATACAGTGTCCTCGTAGCTGCAGCGGATACGTTCCGAGCGGGTGCCGTAGAGCAACTTCGATTGTGGTCCGAACGTATCGGGGTTCATTTCGTCCCCGGGAGACATGGAGGAGATCCCGCAGCAGTCGCTTTTGACGCGATCGACGCTGCTGCGGCGAGGGGAGTAGATATTGTGTTGGTGGACACTGCTGGCCGTCTCCATACTCAGAAGAATCTCATGGATGAACTCGTA
>JAYZFL010000047.1:0-21922 GCA_036336795.1 Gemmatimonadota bacterium | reverse complement strand
CTTAGTAGAGACCGGGCCTCGGCCGGCTGGGGCGGATAGAAACAATTCTGAGGGAACCCTGAGGAGATCCATGACGACCCGGACAAACCGACTTGATGTTCACGCGACGACCATTGTCTCGGTACGCCGCGACGGCCAAGTCGCCCTTGGGGGTGACGGTCAGGTAACGATGGGTGACTCGGTTGTGAAGAATAAAGCTCAGAAGGTACGTACTCTGAGGGATGGAAACGTGCTGGTCGGATTCGCTGGCGCTGTTGCGGATGCTTTCACCCTGTTCGAAAAATTGGAACAGAAGCTCGAGCGATTTCCGGCCAACGTCACTAAGGCAGTGGTAGAGCTTGCCAAGGACTGGCGAATGGATCGCTATCTACGAAGGCTGAATGCGCTTCTGCTCGTGGCGGATCGAGATCACCTCTTTCTTGTTAGCGGAGAGGGGGAGGTGATCGAGCCGGATGACCATATTCTAGCCATTGGATCCGGAGGATCCTATGCCATGGCTGCTGCCCGTGCGCTTCTTGAGCACTCGGAGCTCTCGGCCGTGGAAATCGTGCGTCGATCCCTAGAAATCGCAGGGGAGATCTGCATCTACACTAACCAGGAAGTCTCGGTCTTGGAGTTGAAATAGAGTGGAGAGTTTGAGCGAGGCCGACTCTTCGTCGGCGAATGAGGATGCTAGAGGCTCGTCGGAAGGAGAGTCCGGTGCGGTTAGGCTCGAGGAGATTTGGTTGGACGAACTTACGCCTCGTCAGATTGTAGCGGAATTAGACAAATATATCATAAGTCAGGACGCAGCGAAGAAGGCCGTGGCCATCGCACTCCGAAACCGTTGGCGTCGGCAGAAAGTGGAAGATGAACTCCGTGACGAGATCGTTCCCAGCAACCTAATCCTGATCGGTCCAACCGGAGTAGGTAAGACGGAAATCGCCCGTAGGCTGGCACGTCTGGCCGGCGCTCCGTTTGTGAAGGTCGAAGCCTCGAAGTACACAGAGGTGGGGTACGTCGGTCGTGATGTGGAATCAATGATCAGAGACCTCGTTGACGTGGCGGTCAACATGGTGCGTGCTGAGCGTGAAGACGACTTACAGGAAATCTCGGACAGGGCAGCCGAGGAAAGAATTTTGGACCTCCTTCTGCCTCGTCCGGTCGACAGACCGGAGGTCGAACGCCCAGCGAGTGAGAAGCGCGGGGAGGACCGGCCGCATGTTTTTGTGGTCGGTCCGGAGGGCGCGGAGCCCAGTGGCGTCACAGCCGAAGAAGACCTTGGGGATAGCCGTCTCAGAAGGACACGCGAAAAACTTCGTGCCTTACTCCGAGACGGGAAGCTGGAGGAACGTGAGATCGAGATAGAGGTCTCCCAGACTCCCTCACTGGACGGGATGGTTGTCCCCATGGGTGGGGGGATTGAGGGAATGGACCATAACTTCACTGACATGCTTCAAGACATGCTCCCCAAGCGGAAGAAACGGCGCACAGTATCAGTCACGGAAGCTCGGAGAGTTATCATTCAAGATGAATTGGACCGACTAATCGACATGGACGAGGTTGTCAACGAAGCCTTAATCCGTGCTGAGGACATGGGCATTGTTTTCCTCGACGAGATTGACAAGATCGCAGGAGGAAGGGGTGCCACCGGACCCGACGTGAGCCGTGAAGGCGTGCAACAGGACATTCTCCCCATCGTCGAAGGATCGACGGTTCATACGAAATACGGACTGGTTCGTACCGACCATGTTCTCTTTGTTGCCGCGGGTGCATTTAACGTCGCCAAACCCAGCGATCTGATTCCGGAGCTTCAGGGACGCTTTCCGATTAGAGTCGAGCTAGAGAGTCTCGGTGAGGCCGAGTTCATCCGAATCCTGCAAGAGCCAAAGAATGCGCTCGTGCATCAATACCGGGCGTTGGTGGAGACGGAGGGTGCGACGCTCGAATTTACTCGGGAGGGTATTGAGGAGGTCGCACGATTGGCGGCCGTCCTAAATGATCAGATGGAAAATATCGGGGCCCGTCGCCTCCAGACTGTGCTTACCACGTTGCTCGAATCGGTTCTTTACGATTTACCTGAGGAAGGTGATCGAGACATAGTCGTGGATTCAGAATTTGTCCAAGAAAATCTCAAGGCAATCGTTGATGACGTAGATTTGCGCCGCTATATCCTCTGATCCTTTCAAGGATCACTCATCTTGGATCTCTCAAGATCCTGCCAGAATGGCCGAGTCCCCCTACCGGTGGTCCATGCGGTGGTGTATTTTCTTTGTTCAACGCTTACTCCTAGGTGGAGAGCGGGTGTGGAGATTCACTCGCAAGGGGTGTGTGATTGAGCCTCCTAACGTGCTTGTGATTCCCTCCGGACGACCCAACGGCATGCAAGATACTCTCAAGAAGACTCCCCTCCATGAGGAACATCTTGGTCTCGGGGCCAAGATGGTGCCCTTCGCAGGGTACGAGATGCCGGTGCAATACACGTCCGGAATTACCGCGGAACATGAAGCCGTGCGTGACGCAGCCGGGCTTTTTGACATCTCCCACATGGGCGAGTTCATCGTCCGTGGCCCTCAGGCGCTGGATCTGGTTCAAAGGGTCACCGTTAACGATGCCTCGGTGCTGGCCCATGGCCAGTGCCAGTACTCGGCGATGTGCAGGGAGGACGGTGGTATCCTGGACGATGTCGTTGTGTATCGCATGGTGGACTCATACATGATTGTGGTCAACGCGTCGCGACGTACCGTGGACTGGGATTGGCTCTCCACCCAGTCCGCTGGCCTCCAAGTGGCGCTGGAGGATCGGTCCGATGAGACGGGGCTTTTGGCTATCCAAGGGCCTAATGCGGAGGAAATTCTTGAGCCGCTTACGGACACGAATCTCGAGGATGTCCGATATTACTGGTTCACCGAGGGAACGGTGGCTGGCCGTGAAGCGATCATCAGTCGTACCGGATATACGGGAGAGGACGGCTTCGAGATCTACGTGAGTAACGAAGACTCAAGATGGGTATGGAATGTCCTCCTCGAGCACGGAGGGTCCTTGGATTTGCATCCGGTAGGACTGGGAGCTCGAGATTCTCTCCGTCTCGAAGTAGGCTTCCCACTCTACGGAAATGACCTCGACCAAGAACACACACCTTTCGAGGGACGACTCGACTGGCTCGTAAAACTGAATAAGGGAGATTTTTCGGGTCGCCAAGCCTTGATCCGTCAGAAAAAAGAGGGCGTGAAGCGACAGCTGATTGGGATCAGCCTCAGTGAGCGGGGTTTTCCACGGCCTGGGTACTCCATCGTCTATAACGGGGAAGACGTGGGTGCGGTCACTAGTGGAACTGTAAGTCCAACTCTCGGCTTTGGGATCGCAATGGGGTATGTCCCGGTCGACTTGGCCACCGACGAGACGGTTCTGGGCATCCGAATCCGGGACAAGGTGATCCCGGGGAGTGTCAACCGTCCACCGTTTTACAAAGAGGGGTCGGTGCAGCGTTGATTCCGGAGAGACTCTGAATGAGAGTGGCCATTCTTACGGTCAGTGATGGTTGCTTCAAGGGAGAACGAGAGGATCGAAGCGGGGGCCTCATCAGGGAGTGGTGTGTCCGGATGGAGTATGAAGTCGTCGAACATATCGTCGTTCCTGACGAGACCGATGCGATCGTACCTCTGCTCACGGGTTGGGCGGACTCCGGGCGGGTCGATGCGGTACTGACGACGGGTGGCACCGGCTTTGCACCGAGAGACATCACGCCTGAAGCCACTCGAACGGTACTTGAGAAGGAAGCGCCTGGGTTGGCGGAAGCGATGCGTCGTCAGGGCCTTCCGGAAACGCCTAGTTCAGTACTGTCACGGGGTTTGGTGGGCTCTCGCGGTCGTACATTTATTGCTAATCTGCCGGGGAGCCCAGGCGGTGTGCTGGACGGCTTAGCAGTCCTGAAAACGCTGCTTCCTCATGTCGTGGATCTTCTTCGGGATGAGGCCACAGGTCATCCGACGGAGGCCGGCACCGGATGAATACCACGGAGGAGGGTCGGGTCCTCGTATCGACGCACAACCTTAAGCGTGCTGGGGAGCTTAGGACGGCGTTCGAAGAGGCAGGATACACTGTGGATCTCGTTACACCTGACGAAGACGTTAGTGGGGACTTGCCGATTGAGCTGCTCGTCGTCACGGGTATGGCGCGTTCTCAATCAGCTCTGAATTTGAGAGAACAGGCTCGTTCTCTGTCGCAGGCGCCCTCGTTTGCGATCCTTGACGAACCCAGCTCCGACCCCCGCTTTGCGGAGTACTATCAGGAAGTCTTCCCGGTAGATATCCATGCGAACGACTTAGTATTCGTGGCCCGATCGGTAATTGAACGTCGGCGGCTGCAGGCTCTGGCGGGGATCGTGGGTGAGACCGACGCGATGAAGGAAGTGCTTGAACGCGTCGTACAGTTTGCACCTGTTTCGTCCACCGTGCTGATAACAGGAGAGTCAGGAACGGGTAAGGAGCTCGTGGCGCGTGGCATCCACCACCTCTCTTCGAGACGGCACAACTCATTCATTGCAGTCAACGTGGCAGCACTTTCCGACACACTTCTGGAAAGTGAATTGTTCGGCCATGAAAAGGGGTCGTTTACGGGCGCCATTGATTCCCGCAAGGGACTCTTTGAACTCGCCGACAGAGGAACGGTCTTTCTAGACGAGATCGGGGATATGCCGCTCACGACACAGACGAAGCTTCTGCGGGTTTTGGAGCAACGCGAGTTCCACCGTTTGGGCGGAGAGGATCTAATCCGTGTTGATATCCGTCTCGTCACGGCCACAAATCAGGACTTAAAGCAGCTCGTGGCAACAGGAAGATTTCGAAAAGATCTCTTTTATCGGTTGAACGTCCTGCACATCGAACTTCCCCCTCTCCGCCGCAGACGCGAAGATATACCCCTTCTTGTGGACAAGTTTATCACGGATGCTATCCGGCGCCACGACCGGAGCTTCGTGGGAATCTCACCTGATGCTATGGGGATTCTCGTCGATTACCACTGGCCGGGTAACATAAGAGAGCTACAGAATCTGGTGGAAAGCATGGTGGTCCTTGCGCCTGGACGGGAGGTGATGCCTAAGGATATCCCGGCTGATGTGAGGGGTGAGGCAAAGGCTGGCAGTGCTCTTGTGCCCGTAGGGCTAGGGAGTACAGAAGCCGTGAACCCTGCGACGGAGCACGGATACCGGCCCGAGCTTGAATTCGTCTTCCGAACCCTTGTGGATTTACGCATGGATATCGATGACATACGACAGGAGTTTGATTTTTACCGGGACGCCAGTCCGTCGATTGATTCGACGGTGGATTCCTTTACGAGCGACACAGGAAAAGTTGAGATCGGTATCCGGCAGGCGGGAGAGGAGGCGGAGGACGACCCCTGGGAGACTCGCGAGGCTCTGGAGGTCAAAGCGTCTGGCGGTTCGGTGGTATACAGGTCCGGGATGACGATGGACGACATGGAACGGGAGGCGATCACCCTCGCCCTAGAGGAAGTGAAGGGGAACCGTAGAAAGGCGGCCCAAATGCTCGCCATCGGCGAGCGCACACTTTATCGTAAGATTAAAAAGTTCAGGTTGGACAGAAGGTTCAAATAGACTACCTGTCCTCCCGCCCTCGTACACACCCCTCTCAGTCAACCAACACGACTACGGAAGCCGTTCCTGTGTAGGTGGCCCTGAAAGTGATTTCAATCGCTCTCCTTCTCTGGCCCGAGTAAATTGTCCAGGGCTGCTAGGAGTTCCTGCCGTCCTTCGCCTGTCTTGGACGAGACTCCGAGCAACTGCTCGGGATCGACTCCGAGCAACTGCACTGCCCTGTCCACGGTGTTTTCCCGCTCTGTGCGCTTCAGTTTGTCCATCTTCGTGAGCACCACGAGTGTAGGTAACTGCCGCATGGCTAGGAACTCCAACATTCTCCGATCCGTCGTGGGAGGCTTGTGGCGAGCATCTATAAGATGTACGACGCCCCTAAGCTTCGGTTCTGCCTCCAAATAGTGCTCCACCAACGCTTTCCAGGAATGCCTCAACTGAGCGGAAGCTTTCGCGTAGCCGAATCCCGGGAGGTCAACAAGGAAGAAACGTTCGTTCACCGAATAGAAGTTAAGGGCTCGAGTCTTACCGGGTGTAGCTGAAACGCGCGCGAGCTTCTTCCTCGTCCGCCGGAGAAGGACATTGATGAGTGAGGACTTGCCAACGTTGGAGCGCCCGGAAAATGCGATCTGAGGAAGATCCCCTGGGGGCAGGTCACCCGGTGTGACCAGACTTCCAGCGAATTCTACGGATCGAACTTCCATAACACCTCCAGCGTACTCGTCATAGGACCGACCCTTTACTTAACCAGGCCTTCAGTGTCCTGAATCAGGAGTTCGTCGGAATTCATAAACTGCTACATCCATCCACGCTATGTCCCTCTTCCTCACAATAGATGGGTCAAGAGGACAGGGCGTTCTTGATCCAGATTATCGCCGTTAACAGGACAGCGCTTCAGATCGTCGGCTTCGCCGAGAACCTCCGACCAATGAAACTCTAGTGTGCAGTATGCTATTGCGAGATCTGAGTGCCAACTGATGTTCTTCCCTCGAGAAGACTTTTCCTTATCTCCGGACTGGGTGTCAATGCTTCCGCGAGGACCTCGTCCATGTTACGGACCGGAACAAATCTGAGTCCAGCCACCACTTCTTCCGGCAAAAGCTCTAAGTCGGAGACGTTAGCAGCTGGTAGCAGGACCGTGCTCAACTCTTCTCGAAGAGCGGCAACGAGCTTCTCTTTGATTCCCCCCACCCTCAGGATACGTCCTCGCAGAGTGATCTCTCCTGTCATTGCTACGTCCGCCCGTGAAGGCACTCCGGTGAGTGCCGAGATGAGCGCAGTCGCCATGGTGATCCCAGCGGATGGCCCGTCTTTAGGCGTAGCTCCCTCAGGGATGTGGATGTGGATATCAACGTTTTTGTGAAATTGCGGATCGATCCCGAGCCGACTTGCCCGCGATCTAGCGTAGGTCACTGCGGCGAAGGCGGACTCCTTCATTACGTCACCGAGTGTTCCAGTGAGTTGAACCTGTCCTGTGCCTGGAATGACAGCTACCTCCACATCGAGCACCTCTCCCCCTACTTCTGTCCAAGCCAGGCCGTTTGCCATGCCAGAGCGCTTGCCCTCGTCTCGGCTTCGATCTAGATAGCGGGGTGGCCCCAGCAGATCCCTCAGGTCCTCAGGTTTGATGACGAGGGGCTCAACAGTACTAATTGTGGTGTCGGCAAGTCTGCGGGCGATTTTCCTGGAGATCCGGGAAATACGACGGTCGAGCTCCCGAACACCGGCTTCACGAGTATAGTGACGAATGACTTTGGCCACTGCCTTCTCCGTAAGGGTCACCTCGATCGGAAGGCCGTGGGTCCGTGCCTGATGAGGCCAGAGAAAGCGAATACCGATGGCCACTTTTTCATTATCGAGATAGCCCGGAAGCCTGATGATTTCCATACGGTCACGAAGGGGCTCAGGGATACCGGTCAGAGTGTTTGCCGTAGCAACGAACAAGACGTCCGAAAGATCATACTCTAACTCGAGGTAGTGATCCGTGAACGTCTTGTTCTGCTCCGGATCCAGTACTTCGAGTAGGGCTGCCCCAGGATCTCCATGAAAATCGTGGGCCAGCTTGTCGACTTCGTCAAGGAGGAACACGGGATTGACGCTCCCGGAGCGTCGCATCCCCTGGAGGATCCTCCCGGGAAGTGCACCGACGTATGTACGACGATGGCCTCGGATTTCCGCTTCGTCTCGCACACCTCCGAGGCTGACTCGCACAAATTCACGCCCTAGCGCGGCCGCAATGCTGCGACCGAGCGATGTCTTGCCGACTCCCGGAGGGCCGACCAGACAGATAATTGGGCCTTTCAGTTCTCCCACCAGTGAAAGAACAGCTACGTGATCGAGGATGCGCTCCTTAACTTCATCCAAACCATAATGGGCCTCATCAAGTATTGAAGCTGCGTTTTCCACATCGAGGTTGTCTTTACCACGCTCTGTCCACGGGAGTCCAAGGATCCAATCCAGGTACGTTCGGATTACGGCGGCTTCAGGCGCCACGGGATTGAGTTTCTCTAGGTGTTGGAGTTCACGCTCCGCTCGCTCCTGCACGTGTGGCGGCAGGGGAGTGGAGACGATTGTGGCAGCGAGATCCGACCATTCGGTTGATGAATCGGACCCGAGTTCTTGGTGGATCGCCTTCAGCTGCTCCTGTAGGTAAAATTGTCGCCGATCCGAGTCGGCCTGCATCTGAATCTGAGCATCTAGCTTCTCCTCAATGCGGAGAATCTCTAGTTCTCGAACAAGAATCTCCCTCAGTAGGCTGAAATAAGCTGAAACGTCAGCTGCTGTGAGGAGCTCCTGCTTTTCACTTGGGAGCACGAGTAGGTGACCTGAAATCAGGTGGGCCACTTTGATGCGGTCACTCTCGAGTGAGATTGAGCCGAGGATGTCGGCCGGTACGAGGTCGTTCAGGTGGACGTATTCGTGAAAGAGCCGTAAGACACCTCGAGCCAGTGCTTCGTCCTCATTAGATTCGGGTAGGCTGATGCGTTCTTCAGCAACGAAGGGCTCGATGGCTACCTTAAAGCCGACTTTTGACGGCAAGAAGTGTTGGACTCTTGCGCGACCGATTCCTTCGAATACGACCCGCGCGTTTCCGTCGGACAGTCGAGCTACCTCTAGAACCTTGGCTACGACCCCCACGTGATGAGTGTCCTTTTCAGTGGGTTCCTCAACCTGTACGTCCTTCTGAGCTAGAAGAAGGACGTATCCTTCTCCGTTCTCGGCTACCTCTAAGGCTGCGAGAGAAGAGGGCCTACCGATGAGAAGAGGCAGCACTATATATGGAAAAAAGACTAGGTCACGAAGAGGGATGGCCGGAAGTTCATCAGGAATCTTGTAACTCTGATCGATGCGGATGAGGGTGGCCATATAGCTTTTTCGTGCCCCTTAGGTGCGCTCGCGGACAGGCCGCCGATGCCTATCCGAGACAGATGGTCGCTATCGTACGCAGGAAAACAAATGTGGGGAAGGGGGGGGCGAAGAAGCTGTGAACTTCAGGCCTCTTTTTTTTGGGTCTCCGGGTGGAGCACCAAAAGGGGTGGAACCTTCTGTTCTACACACTCAGTAGTGACGACTACCTCACGCACGTCCGTCCGAGATGGGGTCTCAAACATGACGTCCCGCATTAAATCCTCGATTACTGACCGGAGACCGCGGGCCCCGGTCCCACGGTCTAAAGTCTTCTTGGCGATTGTCCGCAACGCCCCTTTGTCAAAGGTCAAGCCGATGCCCTCGAGTTCGAACATCTTACTGTACTGCTTGACGAGGGCATTCTTGGGCTCTTCCAAGATTCGTACCAGTGCGTCCTCGTCGAGGGTGCTCAAGTGCACCGCTACGGGGAGTCGCCCGACCAGCTCTGGGATCAGGCCGAAACGCTGGAGGTCTTCCGGCTCCACGTACTTGAGGAGTTCGTCTCGTTCTCGTTCGGATGCCTTCTCGCCAAAGCCAATGCGCCGCTTTCCGAGTCGAGCTTCCACGATCTGCTCGAGCCCGTCAAAAGCGCCACCACAGATGAAAAGTATGTTACGCGTGTCGAGTTGAATATACTCCTGTTGCGGATGTTTCCGTCCTCCCTGAGGAGGAACGGAAGCGACTGTGCCCTCGAGGATCTTTAGCAACGCCTGTTGGACACCTTCCCCTGAAACGTCTCGAGTGATCGACGGGTTCTCGGATTTTCGTGCGATCTTGTCCATCTCGTCGATGTATACGATTCCGCGTTCGCATTCCGCCACGTTGAAGTCTGCCGATTGCAGCAGCCGAACGAGAATATTCTCGACGTCCTCACCGACATAACCCGCCTCGGTAAGGGTAGTCGCGTCTGCGATCGTAAAGGGGACTTGAAGGATCCGGGCCAGCGTTTGGGCCAGCAGTGTCTTGCCCACACCCGTGGGTCCGATCAATAGGATATTAGCTTTGTCGATCTCGACCTCGTCGAGAACCCCTTGGTGGCTCACTCGCTTATAGTGGTTGTATACCGCCACTGCGAGGGCTTTCTTCGCGAGTTCTTGGCTGATCACATATTGGTCGAGGACTTCCTTGATCTGCTGCGGTGTGGCGTCCGGATGAGTAGATCCGGAAGATTCACGCTCCTCCTCTTCGGCAAGAATCTCATTACAGAGGGAAATACACTCGTTACAAATGTAAACAGAAGGTCCGGAGATAAACTTCTTGACCGTCTCTTTCGATTTTCCACAAAAGCTGCAGCGGAGGTGCTTGTCATCAGACATATCGTGGATCCTTCCCGATTTGTTGCCTGGTTACTTTTCGTTCCCGTCGCCAGAGGGCTCTTCTTCCTTCTTGTGCGAGTCCGCTGGTTTTGAATTATTGTCTATCGGGCCCTTTAGAACACGGTCGATTAAACCGTACTCAATAGCCTCCTCAGGGCTCATGAATCGATCACGATCCACGTCCTCTTGAATCTGATCCAGATTTTGGCCCGTGTGCATGGCGAGAATTTCGTTGAGCCGCCTTCTGGTGTAGAGAATCTCCTTGGCTGCAATTTCGATGTCAGCCGCTGTCCCCTGTGACCCCCCCGAAGGTTGGTGGATCATTATCCTCGAATTGGGTAGTGCGCTACGCTTGCCACTCTCTCCGGCTGCCACGAGAACTGCAGCCATCGATGCCGCAATTCCGACGGCAAACGTCGATACGGGCGCTCGCATGTGCTGGATGGTATCGTAGATCGCGAGGCCCGAATACACACCACCACCGGGTGAATTTATGTAGAGGTAAATGTCACGCTCCGGATCCTCCGCATCGAGGAACAAGAGTTGAGCCACGATGATGTTTGCTACGTTGTCATCGATCGGCGTGCCCAGGAAGATGATCCGATCCATAAGGAGGCGACTGAAGATGTCGTAGCTTCGCTCTCCGCGGCTGGTCCGCTCAATGACGTAGGGTGGGTAAATCGGCATGTTTCCCTAGCTCTCCGGTCTCTCGACCTAATTCTCGATGATCTCGGACTGTTCTTTCAAAAAGTTGAAGACCTTCTGCTCTGCTATGTCTCGCTCTAGCGTCTCCATTCGTTCGCTTTTCTGGAGGTTGGCGTAAATTATTGCTGGTGTCTCTCCGTTTTTATTGGCGATCTCTTCAATGCGTGCATCGATCTCTTCTTCAGTCGCTCGTAGGTGTTGAGTGTCAGCAACTTGATCGATTGCGAGAATCCGCTTGACGGCAATTTCTGCCTGGGGTGATATCTGTTCCCGGGCCTCGAGTACCTTTTCCGGTGGCACTCCCTCGGGATTTCCCAGTAAGGATTCTACATACCGGTCCACCATTGAGACGGGAACTGTAAAGGGATTTGCATCCAAGATGAATTCAACAAGCTTACTTCTGACAACTGCCTCAGCCTGTTCCTCGAGTTCCTCCCGCACGTCGGATCGGACCTTCTCGACCAAGTCTTCGAGTCCCTCGAAGTCCCCCAAGCTCTTGGCGAAATCAGAGTTCAGCTCCGGCAGTTCTAGGAAGTGTCGAGAGTCCAGTCGGATCCGGAGATGATCTTCTTGGCCACGGCGCTCCTCATTCTGGAAATCATCGGGGAACTGAACCACGAACTCCCCACTCTCCCCCACGTTGAGCGACTTGATCGCATCTTCGATATCCGAAATAGCGTCTCCTCTTCCCAGAACGAATTGATAGGGTTGTCCTTCCCCGTCGGTTCCATTTTCCAGGCGCTCAATCTCCACATTCACCATATCGTCGTCTTCAGGCTGGCCCTCCGCCAATGCTTGCCATGCGCCATTCTGCTCCCGAAGTCTCTTCAGGACTTCGCTCACCTTCTCGTCCAGCCCCTCGATCGCCGGGCGCTCGACCTTGAAGCCACCGAGTCGTGAAATCTCGATCTCGGGTTTCACGTCGAATGATATGGAGAACGTCAGATCTTCTTCTGGCTCATATCGAACATTACCGACTTCGCCCTCCGAGATCGGGCTCAGTTCGTTTTGAGCAAGTGCTGCTCGGTATGCAGCTCCGATGACTTTGTCGAGTGCTTCCCGTTTTAGGGCGTCGCCGTAGCGCTGTTCCAAGACGGGTGGAGGGATATGTCCCTTTCGAAAGCCAGGAAGCTTGAGTCGAGACGCGAATTCACCGGTGACGCGCCGTCGCTCCGATTCAACTACACCCAGCGGCACGGTGACACTGAGCGTGCGGCGCCATCGTTCTCCTTCCTCCACAGAAACCCGAAGCTGTGTTCCCTCTATTACCATTTAAGTTCGTTTCCGAGTAGCATCGGCATTCCCAAGGATCGTCAAATGCGAAAGGGGGGACTCGAACCCCCACGGCACGAGGCCACAGGATCCTAAATCCTGCGCGTCTACCAGTTCCGCCACTTTCGCAGGGGATCTCAGCAAAGAATCGGGCAGGGTGCGGCATCAATTCAAAGATAACTGAGCCCGAAAATCCCATCAACAGACAAGGTTCTGGTCACTCCCTCGGTCCCCCGGAGACACAACGATGGGCCACCACCAGGCGGCACGCCGCTTCTAGGTCGCTTTCGGGCAGGTTAGTTGGGCACTCTGACGTGTACTATCTGGCGGGCTTCGTTAGGAGCACCTAGGTGAAGTGTTACAATGTCTCCTGGGTCGACGCCCGACATAACTGCGCGCACATCCGAAAGGTTTTCTACCGGTTGTCGGTTGATCTCAAGCACCTTCCACCCGGGTGTCAGGCCTCTCCGTGCCGCTGGGCCATTGATCTGAATGTCTGTTATCACTGGTCCTCCAATCCGGTCGTAGCCGAACTCGGCAGCGGTTTGGCCCGTCATGTCCTCAATCCGGAGGCCCAGCTTGTCGTCCATCTGTTCTTCCGGCTCCGGGGCAGCTGCCACGACTGTAGGCTCACGCTGTAGTGGAGCCTCACCCAATCTGATTTCAACCGTCATGGGCTTGCCGTCGCGGTAAACTTTTACTGCGATCCGATCCCCTGGTCGGCGCATCGCAATCGTCTGTTGAAGTTGACCGACACGACCGATCGGTTGCTCGTCCACTTCGACCAGCACATCATAGAGCCGAAGCCCCTGACCCTCTGCCGGTCCTCCATCGGTGATCAGTGTCAACTCCACACCGGTAACTGTGGGAAGGCCATAAGCTTCTGCCGAGATTGCGTCGATCGGACGCATTGCGACACCGAGCCAGGCCCTACGCACTCTCCCGTACTCAATTAGATCTTCCATGACCCGGCGTCCCAGATCGATCGGAATTGCGAATCCGTAGCCTTGATAAAAGCCAGTACGACTGGCGATCGCTGAATTAATGCCAACCACCTGCCCTCGAAGGTTCACCATCGGACCGCCAGAGTTTCCGGGATTGATAACAGCGTCGGTTTGAATAAAATCCTCGATCGCGTATCCCTGGTTGCTTCTGGTCTCTTCGTCTTGAGCTAACTCCCGCTGAAGAAGTTGTAACGGACGGCCGATAGCGCTCACAATACCGACAGTGACGGTGTAGTCGAGTGGTCTACTGGTACCGCCGAACCCCGGGTTGCCGATGGCTAAAATCCACTCTCCAACGCGGAGTTCACTTGAACTGCCAAAGCTAAGCTTTTCTAGGTCGGACGCGTCGACCTTAATGACGGCGATGTCCGTAAAGGGATCACGTCCCACCAATGTCGCGGGGAATGATCGACGATCCTGAAGGAAGACCGTGAGGGAGGTGGCGTCAGCTACGACGTGATTATTCGTCAAGATGTAACCATCGTCCGAGACTATGAATCCACTTCCGCCCGCAATTTGGTCTGGTGTCCGGCCAGGATCTTCTTCGGGCCCAAAGAGGCGGTTGCGGCGCTGGGTCACTGAAGCAGAGACTTGCCGACGCGCTTCTATCCGTACGACCGCAGGAGTCACCGTCTCGGAAACGTTGACGAAGGCATCACTCAGGTCGAGAGCCGGCTGTACGGCCTGCGCAGGGATCTGAGCCTCTGTGCTAATTACCGGCATAGAATGAGGCTTGCCGGTCCAACCGAGTCCGGATGCGATCCCTAACCCCATCAGGCAAGCCAAAAGGGAATAAAACGTGATTTTCATCTTTGCACGCAACGGGTCATAGATTAGTAACTCTCTCACGTTTTAGTCTTCCATTTGCTTGATTGTCATAGAAATCCAACACATTTCCGAATCCTACTACACTCGAAAGGCAGGTGGCGATCCGCTGTTCTGTCCTCCAATCTTCTTGGATCGTATGAAGTGTCCGTAACGTTGCCCGAGACCGTTCGGCCCAGACTGAGTAGAGAGAGCGACATCAGTCTACGATCTCGTAATCGGCCTCGACCACCTCTTCTTCGGAATCGTTTACTGCGGACTCACTCGAGTCGACTTCGTGCTGCATGTCTTCATCAGGAGGGTCCCCATCGGCTTCAGAGCCCTGGGACTGATACATTTCCTGGCCAGCAGCGCTGAAAGCCTGCATGAGCTCATCACGGGCGGCGTTGAAGGTTGCGGAATCATCCCTCGCCAAGGCCTCTTTAGCATTGCCGACGGCTTCGGCGAGGCGTTCCTTGGTGTCATCGGAGACTTGATCTCCCCACTCAGCCGAGTCCTTCTCAACCTGATAAACAAGAGAATCGAGCTGGTTGCGGGACTCCACTTTCGCTCGATTCTCTTCGTCCTCACCGGCGTGAGCTTCCGCATCCTTCACCATTTTTTCGATCTCGGTATCACTCAAGCCACTAGACGCTTCGATGCGAATCTTTTGCTCTTTGCCTGTCGCCGTATCTTTGGCTGAGACATGCAGAATGCCGTTGGCGTCAAGGTCAAAGGTGACCTCAACTTGCGGTATACCCCGTGGCGCCGGCGGAATACCCGTGAGTTGGAATTTCCCAATGGTTTTGTTGTCGAGGGCCATCTTCCGTTCACCCTGGAGCACATGGATCTCGACTGTAGTCTGATTGTCCTCGGCCGTGGAGAAGATCTCCGCCTTCTCGGTGGGGATAGTGGTGTTACGTGTGATAAGCGGTGTCATAACCCCGCCCAAGGTTTCGATTCCTAGCGATAAAGGCGTAACATCCAAAAGCAAGACATCGGTTACGTCTCCCGCCAGAACGCCTCCTTGAATAGAAGCACCCACGCCGACCACTTCATCTGGATTTACACCCTTGTGTGGCTCCTTACCGAAGAACTCCTCCACGACCTCTTGGATCTTCGGAATCCGAGTGGAACCACCGACTAGGATCACCTCATCGATTACTGATGGTTCCATCCCCGCGTCCTCAAGAGCCTTCTTCATAGGTGGGATCGTTCTCTGGACAAGGTCGTCCACCAACTGCTCAAACTTTGCTCTGGAGAGGGTATAGTTGAGGTGCTTTGGACCCTCCTGGGTGGCCGTGATAAAGGGAAGATTGATATCTGTTTGCTGGGTGGACGAGAGTTCCATCTTCGCCTTTTCTGCGGCCTCCTTCAGACGTTGGAGTGCCATGGCGTCTTGGGAGAGGTCAATCCCTTGATCCTTCTTAAACTCTGACACTAGCCAGCCAATGACCTTTTGATCGAAGTCGTCTCCCCCGAGGTGGGTATCACCGTTTGTCGACTTCACCTCGAAAACACCGTCTCCGAGTTCTAGCACGGAGATATCGTAGGTGCCTCCTCCGAGATCGAACACGGCGATCTTCTCGTCGGCTTTCTTGTCCAGACCATAAGCCAGAGCTGCTGCTGTCGGCTCGTTGATGATTCGGAGAACCTCGAGTCCTGCAACCTTTCCGGCGTCCTTGGTGGCTTGGCGTTGGGCGTCGTTGAAATAGGCTGGAACAGTGATTACTGCCTGCTCGACCTTGTGGCCCAGGTAGTCCTCGGCTGTCTGCTTCATTTTCTGAAGGATCATCGCTGAAATCTCAGGAGGTGTGAACGTTTTGTCAGCGTTCGGAATACGTACCTCCACTCGGCCCTTGGAGTCTGTCTTGATTTCGTAGGGAACGAGCTTCTGTTCTTCCGTCACTTCGGTACCCTTCCTACCCATGAAGCGCTTGATTGAGAAGATCGTATTTTCAGGATTGGTGATCGCTTGGCGACGAGCTACCTGGCCCACCAAGCGCTCTCCGTCCTTCGTAAAAGCCACCACGGACGGGGTGGTTCTCCCGCCCTCCGAATTGGGGATTACTACTGGCTCACCACCCTCCATGACGGCCACGACCGAGTTAGTTGTTCCCAGGTCAATCCCGATAACCTTTCCCATATCTACTCCTCAGATTACAGTCAGCGATTGCGTAAAGCCCCTTGGATACGACTTGGGGGTACGTTCTCCTGGGCTGGCAAGTGCAATGATCGTGCCGTCTGGAGGGGAGATAAAACCGGCCAAACTGGCGCTTCTTAGGGTGATGTAGTGCCGAAATGGCAGATAGTGACACTACCCTGCCGCCGAAGACTGTTCGGCAACTAGCTCGATAAAATGATCACTACCGACGCGTCCACACGAAGTGATTGATGGGCTGATGCCCGGCTCCAAGAGGGAGGGAGTCGGCCAGAGCACGTGCCACGTAATCGATGGCCTCGTCGGTGGCCTCGGTGAGGGTTCGACCTGTCGCCAAACCGGCGGCCACTGCGGCCGAGAGTGTGCAACCCGTTCCGTGCCCTGCTCGTGTATTTAGGAATGGGCGTGACCAGATATGCTCTCCATCGGAAGTCAGCAAAAGGTCAACGGCCTCGGTGCCCTTGAGGTGCCCACCCTTCATGAGTGCGGCTCCAGCACCGAGGTCCAGCAGCGCACGGGCGGCGTCATAGAAATCCTCTCGTCCCGTAATGGACCGTCCGGAAAGGATCTGTGCCTCGTGCAGATTGGGTGTTACTACTGCTGCGAGGGGAAGGAGTTTCCGGCGCATTACGTCCACGGAGTCGTCGGCAAGAAGACGATAGCCACTGGTTGAGACCATGACCGGATCTAGCACGTAGTTCTGAAGTCCGTGATCTCGGATAGCATCCGCTACTGTTTCTACCAACGCCGTGGTGGCGAGCATACCTGTCTTTACAGCGTCGGGAGGGAGATCGGTTGCCACCGCGCGGATCTGGGAGCTTACCATTTCTTCGGGAACGGGGTGCACTGCGATGACCCCGATCGTGTTCTGAGCTGTCACGGCTGTCAGCGCGCTACAGCCAAAAACCCCAAATGAATGAAAGGTTTTTAGGTCCGCTTGTATGCCGCCACCGCCACCGCTGTCGCTGCCTGCGATTGTGAGAGCTACGGATGGTGGGTTATCCATGGAGTGTACACACTGATCGAAAAACAGATGCCGGGCAAGAGAACTCGGCTAAAACGCACCTGGGTGGAGAATGCCGAGCAAAGGGAGACTACGGCTGGTCGAACGATTGAAGACCCGTAAAGGCCGCCTGCGTGAAGGATTAGTCCTAGTCGAAGGCATTCGAGCGGTTTCAGAGGTGCTTTCGTCCGGTGCGGAAATACGGTTCGGGTTACGCTCCTCCCGATTACAAGACTCCGCGGTTGGCCGAGTTCTCACCGAAAGCCTAGCTGATCGCGGTGTGGACACCGCGGACATAGATGATTCGGAGCTCTCGGAGCTTGCCGATACCAAGAACGCACAAGGGGTACTCCTCGTCTGTGAAGAACCGGAGTTGGATCTGACCCAACTGGGGAATCGTGACCCGCGGACCCTCCTCCTCCTTGATGGACTCCAGGATCCCGGCAACTTGGGGACCCTTGTCCGAGCTGCTTATGCGTTCGACGTCAGTGTCGTCATTGTGTTGGACGGCTCGGTCGATCCGTGGAACCCTAAGGCAGTGAGGGCTTCTGCAGGAGCGAGCTTCCACATCGACGTTGTACGTGAGAATTGGTCAAGAGTCGGTCCGTGGTTGAAGGAACAAGGCATTAGGCTCTTAGTAGCAGACCCGAACGGTGACGACGTGGGCCTACTTCAACCCGTGAGGCCCTGGGCTTTGGCGGTGGGGAACGAGGGCGCCGGACTCCGCGATGAGATTATGGCAGGGGCGAGGCAAAGGATCGGGATCCCGATGCCCGGCGGAATGGAATCCTTAAACGCTGGGATCGCAGGCTCGATTCTTCTTTACGCCCTAATCATGCCTGGGAGCGTCTCGTCTTGATCAATCCTTGGATCGTTTCTGGGAGCGCCGGTCTTCTAGGACTGACTTTAGGTTGCTTCTTGAATGTCTGCACGTTTCGTTGGCCCCGGGACGAGTCGGTTGTGTTTTCTCGTTCGCACTGTCGGAAGTGCGGTGTGGATATTCCCTGGTACGACAAAGTTCCCGTGGTGGGCTTCATCATATTGAAGGGGCGATGTCGATTCTGTAGTGAACAAATCTCACTTCAGTACCCGTTGGTTGAATTGGCCACAGGGCTTTTTTGGGTGGGAATGTTTAGCTACGCTGGACTTTCATGGGAGACCTTCCGCGGTGCGATCTTTCTCACCATCCTCTTCGGGATCGCTCTAACGGATGCACGCTTCTACATCATTCCCGATCAATTCTCGTTAGGCGGGCTGCTCATCGGTGTTACGATGGCATTCCTTCCCGGTGGTCTCATGCCACTCCGGTCTCTACTGGGTGCATTCCTCGGATTATCTATACTCCAGGTCGTTTCCGTAAGTGGAAAGTGGATGTTGAAGAAGGATGTGATGGGGGGTGGTGACATCAAGATGATGTCCATGGTCGGATCCTTTCTGGGAATATCCGGCGTGCTACTGACAATTTTTCTGGGGGCCCTCCTTGGTTCTCTGATCTTCGGGCCAATATCGTACAAGACGAGAAAGTTGGTGCCGTTTGGCATCTTCCTCGCCGCTGGGGCCGCTATAACCTATGGGTGGGGAGCGTCGATCATCGAGTGGTATACTACCGTTATCCTCCAGCTTCCTTCTCCCCCCTGAGTATTACTCCCTACGAACACACGAGGGACCACAGCTAAACGAGAGGACGGTGCTAAGGATCCGAACAATCCCGTTGATAGCCACAGGAAAGGCAGATTACCTTACAGTGGCGTTCCATTAGAGGTCCTCCACAGAGTTCACAATTCGCGGTGCTTCCGTCGCCGACGCCTACATCAAGGTATGCTCTCGAGATATCGACGTAGTGCTGTCCACCCTGCGAGATCCACTCGGCCGCCGACCCGTCGATTTCTTTCCTAATGGTGCCAGGCACACCGGCGACGAGGCTCCGGTCCGGAATGTCTGTACCCTCCAAGATGACTGCGTTGGCGGCGATCACGCACTCCATTCCGATGCGAGCTTCTTGAAGGATCACCGCGTTCATACCGATGACGGATCGGTCGCCGATTGAGCAACTCTCGAACTTAGCACCGTGACCTACCGTGACATTCGTTCCGATGTGTGTGGGTGCCCACGTGCCGACGTGCACCACGCAGTTGTCCTGCACGCTTGTGCCCGGCCCGACCACAATACCGTTGTCTGGGTCGTCGCCACGTAGCACAGCACCAAACCAGATGCTGGCCTCCTCTTGGACGGTCACGTCTCCCACAAGAACGGCGTTAGGAGCGATGAAAGCCGAGTCAGCGATTCGTGGTCGCTTACCGTGAAAGGGAAGAAGGATCGCCAATAAAGAGTCCCTCCGGCTAAGCCGGCTCCTCTCGACCCGGTGGAGCGAGCTTGGTAAGCTTAGCCCTTGTCACCTGAGTATCCGAGGCTTCAAGGATATCGATTCTCACTCCGGTGTGCTCTAGGCTCTCTCCCGCAGTCGGTACGTGGCCGAATTCCTCGAGGATGAATCCGTTCAATGATCTGTGCTCGAGTTGGGGTAAAGCTACGTTGAAGGCATGGTTGATCTCCCGTAGGTCAACCCCCCCCCGGGCCACAACCTGTGTCCGAGAGACGCGTACGAGGGTTTCCTCCGCAACGTCCGTCTCGTCTACGATCTCTCCGACAAGCTCCTCGAGAATGTCTTCGAGGGTAACTAGGCCGTCGGTGCCCCCAAATTCGTCTGCTATGATACCCATGTGGATGTGCCTGGCCTGAAAATGCTGGAGGAGTCGCGTTAGCGGTAGGGAGCCCGGGACGAACAGCGGATCCCGTGACAGCTGTGCCAAAGTTGTAGTCGTATGGCCAGCGACGTATCTCTCGTAAGCCTCTCGGACATAGAGGATGCCCGAGATGTCGTCCATCGACTCTTTGTAAACTGGAACCCGGGAATAGGGCACAGTCTTGAGCTCCCCGATGATCTCTGCGAGTGTGAGGAAGTCCCTCCAGGCGAAGATATCCACCCTTGGGGTCATCACATCCCAGGCCGTCAGTTCATCGAGACGAAAGGCACGCTCGACGAGTAGGTGCTCGTCTTCACCAACGAGCCCTTTCTCCTGACCTAGCTCGGTGAGCTCGCGAACGTTTCGTTCTTCCCGGGTCGAGTTTTCACCACGGTCTTCCCCCAGGAAGAGAAGGCCGATTCGGCTGAAGGGAGAGGCAAGGGTCCGAACGATTCTTTCAACCGCGATCAGGGTGGGTGCAGAGGCAAGGGCGATCCGGATTGGCCGGCCGGCCGCTATGAATCGAGGTAAGCTTTGCCCGAAGACCAAAACGGCCACTGCGCCAATAAGGAGGCCGAACCATGTCCCGTTAGGCTGCCACAGCTCTCCTCCCAGTATAACGAGGGTTCCGACGGCGACCACTTGTAGAAGGCAGTTGAGGAGGAGCAACATCGCTCTAACGCTCTCGGATCGTCCTCGGAGGTCAGCCAGTGCCGCCGCTCCTCGAAAGCCCTCCTCCTCAAGGGTTCGCAGTCGAGAGGAACCGATCCCGAAGGTCGCCGCTTCAGCCGTGGTGCAGAGGCTGGAGCCGAGAATTAAAACAATAGCTACAATGGCCAACATCCAGATCATGTTGAGCCTGACGGGTTCAATAACCACAGTGTAATTGGCGGGCGGTTGCCCGCCTCGGTACTCGGGCCTACTTCCATTCAGCCGCTTCCTGCAGTAGCTCTGCGATCACGTCTCGAGTGAGCCGTCCATCCGCTTCCGCCTCGAAGTTCAAGACGATTCGATGCGCCAAGACTGCCGGTGCAACTGCCCGAATGTCGTCGTACGAAGGGATAGGATCACCTCGGAACGCTGCCCGAGCCTTCGCTCCGAGCACCAGATACTGTGAAGCACGCGGACCCGCCCCCCAACTTACATACCGTTTCGACACTGCCGCCGTTTCATCCAAGTCGGGCCGAGTAGATCTCGCCAGATGGACGGCGAACGAGACAAGGGATGGGGGAGCTGGAACGCGCCGTACCAGGCGCTGAAGATCGATTAATTCATCGGCTGCCACCACCGGTCGAATCTGAGGATCTTCCTCTCCCGTTGTCCGTGTTGCGACTTCTTCCTCTTCTTCTCTCGAAGGATAACCGATCGGCAATTCCAACATGAAGCGATCAAGCTGAGCTTCGGGAAGGGGGTAAGTCCCTTCCTGCTCTATCGGGTTTTGTGTGGCCAGCACGAAGAACGGAGGAGAAAGAGGGTATGTCTGGCCAGCTGCGGTCACTTCTCGTTCTTGCATCGCTTGCAGGAGAGCGGCCTGGGTCTTCGGTGGAGTACGGTTAATCTCATCGGTTAGGACAACGTTCGCAAAGATAGGTCCCCGCACGAAGCGGAACACGCGGCGACCGGTAGTGCGATCTTCCTCAATGACCTCGGTGCCCGTGATGTCTGTAGGCATGAGATCCGGAGTAAACTGGATCCGACTGAACTCGAGATCGAGGGCTTCAGCCAGCGTGGATATCAATAACGTCTTGGCGAGTCCTGGGACTCCCACTAACAAAGCATGACCATTCGCGAGCAGAGCGGTCAGGAGACCTTCGACGATCTCCGTCTGCCCGACTACCCGCTTCGCGATCTCGCTTCCGATCTCTTCCGCGACCTGAGCCACTCTCTGGAGAAGCTTGAGGTCTTGATCTTGTACAGT
>JAYZFL010000046.1:0-7989 GCA_036336795.1 Gemmatimonadota bacterium | reverse complement strand
GGATTGATACTGATCGGGGGCGGTGCCTTTGCGTTCTTGGCCCTGAAAGTAGGGAATCGCGGTATTTTTTCTGATTCTGAGCTTGATTCGCCACTCGAACTGATCCGAGTGGACCAAGCGAGTGGGACTCGGATGCTTCTCCAGGCCGTGAGTCCGGTGAATGACCGGATAGTGTGGGTGAGCGGCCACGGGGGAACCTACGCTCGGACTCTCGACGGAGGACAAAGTTGGAGTGCTAACGTGATTTCTGGAGCAGAGGATCTTCAGTTCAGGGATATTGATGCCTTTGACGCACGCACGGCGTACCTGATGAGTTCTGGAAGCGGACCCCTGTCACGCATCTATCGAACCAATGACGGCGGGCTGACTTGGGATCTTCAGTTCGTAAATGATCACCCCAGCGGGTTTCTTGATTGTATGGCATTCTGGAATCCGAGTCGAGGACTTGCCTACGGAGACGCGATTGAGGGCCGGCTCTTTATACTCAAGACAGAAGACGGTGGGACTTCGTGGACTCGCGTTCAGGATGAGGCGATCCCGCCAGCGCAGGAAGGAGAGGGGGGTTTTGCGGCGAGCGGGAGTTGTGTCGAGACCGGCCCTCAAGGGAGGGCGTGGATCGCAACAGGGAACGCAGAGATGCCACGCCTGCTTTGGACCGAGAACGAGGGGAGAACTTGGAGTTTCGCCACCGTGCCGACCGTGGGTGGTGAGGCGGCTGGACTCACGACAGTGGATTTCCTTGATAACGAGAGAGGGATCACCTTAGGAGGTATCATCGGCCAGGATACAGTGTTCGTCGACAACGTGGCGGTGACTTCAGACGGGGGTCGTCACTGGATCTTAGGTGGTAGGCCGTCTATGCGTGGACCTGTGTACGGTTCCTCGTGGGTACCGGGTTCACCTTCTGCTACGGTGTTTGCCGTGGGACCGGGCGGAGCTAATTATTCCACGGACGGGGGTCTCACTTGGGAAACGGCAGCGCACGTGACCTATTGGGCGGTCTCGTTTGTGTCCCCTGGTGCTGGATGGGCTGTGGGTCCGGAGGGGAGGATTACTCGCTTCGGGTTTGAGGGAGAATGATGACGGAACTTCTGGGACTATTCTCGGGATATGCACTGAGATGACTCACCAAGTTGAGGAGTGACAATGCTGATCCGTAGACCCGAAGACATCCCCTCTTCCGAGATCACTGCGGAGGGGATTTACGTTAATCGCCGACAGTTCATCGGCAAGAGTGTGGGTGTCGCTCTCGGAGGCGTCATAGGGGAGACACACTTGAGGCGATTTGCAGGTGCGCCGCGGCGAAATAAGTCGGGTCAGCAGAAGGACTGGAGCAGCGTTCGCTCCGATCTCGACGAAAAGTTGACACCGTACGAAGACGTTACCTCCTACAACAATTTCTATGAGTTTGGGACGGGGAAATCCGATCCGATCAAGAACGCTCACACGCTTCGCACGCACCCGTGGACCGTGAAGGTGGACGGCCTTTGTGCCAACCCGGGCGTGTATGGATTAGAGGATTTTATCAAGCCCGGGAGTACCGAGGACCGTATCTACCGTATGCGCTGTGTCGAAGCGTGGTCCATGGTGATCCCTTGGCGTGGCTTCGCTCTCCGAGATGTTATCGATCGGGCTGATCCGCTCGGAAGTGCGCGCTTCGTGGAGTTCACAACTCTCCTTGATCCAGAGCAGATGCCGTATCAGAGATATGGCATCCTAGATTGGCCTTACGTGGAGGCGCTGCGCCTAGATGAGGCGCGTCACCCTCTCGCGATACTAGCTACCGGCGTTTACGGTCGTGACCTTCCGAACCAGAACGGAGCACCCCTTCGGCTCGTTGTGCCCTGGAAATATGGCTTCAAGGGAATCAAATCGATCGTGAATATGCGCTTCGTCGAGGACATGCCCCTAAACACGTGGAAGCAGTCCGCTTCGCACGAATACGGATTCTATGCCAACGTAAACCCAGAGGTGGATCACCCGCGGTGGACTCAGGCACGAGAGAGACGTTTGGGAGAGTTCCGCAGGCGGCCGACTCTTATGTTCAATGGATACGGGGAACAGGTCGCCAGCCTCTATGCGGGGATGGATCTTCGGGTCAACTACTGAAGGGGCCACTCCCTTCGATCTTCGGTTGGATAGGCACCGTAGCGCACTGCTCCTGAAGAGTGGAGTTTGGTTGCTGGGTCTCACTCCCGCCGTCTGGTTGATCTGGCGCGCCGTTACGGACCGACTGGGGGCGAATCCTATCGAGGAGGTCCTGCATCGTCTTGGGGCCTCAGCCTTAATATTCCTGCTTGTCACACTGGGAATCACTCCGTTAAGGCGTGTGACCGGATGGAATTCGGTCATCCAGACACGTCGTCCACTGGGATTATTTGCGTTCTTCTACCTGACTATCCATCTGCTTACGTACGCCGTATTGGACCAGACCCTGGACTTCGAGTTCATTCTGGAGGACGTCATCGAGCGGCGATACATCATGGTAGGGTTCACAGCATGGCTGCTCCTTTTCCCTCTCGCAGTAACCTCTACGAAGGGATGGATTCGCCGTCTGGGGAAACGGTGGAGGAAGCTCCATCGCCTTGTCTACGTAGCGACGAGTCTCGGCATACTGCATTTCTATTGGCAGGTGAAGGCGGACACGTTCTGGCCGCTTGTAGCGGTTATAGTGCTGGTGTTGCTGATGGTCTCGCGGGTGCGGTTTGGGGTTTCCCGGAGTCAGCCCAGCGGTTCCAGAAAGGTTCGTGAGGCACATCCAGTAGAGCCCTAGAGGCTTATTGGAAAAGCGGGAAGCGGTTGCACAAGGGGGTGTTGTGGAGACTAGGAAAGTGACGATGACAAGATGCAGACTCGCTAAGGTTAGGAAGAAAGACACTCCATGGTCCTGCAACTCGCCTTTGCTTTCCGAGCGAAACTGGTCGGAGGCCGATCACTCTTCCCATGGAGACAACGGTGTTAGTGCTTCTAATTCAGCTTGCTCCACTTCTTCAAGGGTCCTCCAGCGATGCAGTTGACCCGGTATCGTTCGATTATCTCCGAGTGGGATCGCTTCCAGGATGCTATCAGCCGCCGGGATCCGACAACGCTCCGGGTCCGGACTGGGAGAGTCTCTCGCGAGGATATTGCCGAGCGACTTCGGGCTCAAGGTTTCACACTCGAAAGAGTAGAGGGTTTGCCAGACTTCCTGAGGGTGTTGGGGGGTCCACATTCCGTTGCTGATACGGTTGAAAATTGGCTGGGTCTCTTCTACGTACAGCAGGCCTCTACCGGAGTGGCCGCCCCGGCTCTCGGAGCACGTCCGGGGGAGCGCATTCTTGATCTGTGTGCGGCCCCGGGTGGTAAGACGACTCACATCGCGGACACCATGGAGGATGATGGATGTATCGTTGCCGTGGACCGGAACGCAAGTCGGATACGAGCTCTTCTGGGAAACCTCTATCGAACAGCCCATCCCAATGTTCTAGTCGTATCGGGGGACAGCAGATCTCTGCCCGATGGGGCCCTCTTCGATCGGGTTCTTGTTGATGCTCCTTGCTCGGCCGAAGGGACGCTTCGCCGGAAGGGTGGCCAGCCGAGAGAACAATCGGCAAAATTCCGGAATCAGGTCCCGCGGCGACAGGAAGCGCTTCTCAGGCGTGCTGTCGCTCTGACTCGACCAGGTGGAGTGGTCCTCTACTCTACGTGTACCTTTGCGCCGGAAGAAAATGAGGCGGTCGTCGACCGTGTACTCAGTACAGAGGACGTGGTGTTGGAGCCGATCAATCTTGAAGCTCCGCACGCGCCCGGGCTCACCCGCTTTGAAGGGCAAACCTACGATACCCAGATGGAGGGTGCTTGTCGTATCTATCCGCATCACCTCGATTCGGGCGGTTTCTTCATGGCTCGCTTCAGGCGTATCGATGGAGGTCTGCCTGAGAACGCTGGAGAGATGCCTGGTTGGACGACCATTCCAACCGTGTTCCCGGATGGACGAAACGAACCTGAAGAGGTCGCTAAAACGATTGGAGAGGGCATTGAGCGGCTGAAGCAACATTTCGGAGTTGGGCCCGGGGCATTGAAGGGCTTCCAGTGGATGGCGAGAGGGAGAGATTTGTGGGTGCACCGATGCGGGACATGGCCACTAGACAGCTGGGGTGAAAGTGATCGCCGGAGGGTCGTGGCGGTTGGGTTGCGAGCGATGACCCCGGATTACCGTGATCGTCCGCGGCCTACAAACCATCTTCTAAGGCTTCTTGAGAACGCTGTCATGTCAAAACTGGTCGCCCTTTCCACACACCAATGGGCTGAGCTTCTGGCTGGCGAAGATGTCGCTGTTCCCGGTGTAGAGTCGGGCTTCGTGCCCTTGGGCCTCATGAATCAGGTTGCGGGGCGAGGGCTGGTTCGAGGGGGAAGGGTACGTTACGAGATCCCGAAGGTTCAGGCTCGGTGGCTGCAGAGGATTCTGGAACTACGGTCCAAGGCGCCTTCCTCCAAGGATGTGTGTGGTGACGGGTCAGGTGAGTGATTCGAGAAGTTACTCGACAACGAACAGCGGACTTCACGGTGTGAGGCGAAATACCGTGACAATACTAGGCTCAACCCAGCGGACATAATCGTGTTCGACCGTGCGTAGCGTGCCGATTACGTCTCGTTCCAGAGATTGGACCATTCGGGGTATCGGTTAGCTACCAGCCCTGACTGGTCTCCCCGGTCGACTCCCTTCCACGAGTGCCCCACCATCCACGACTAATACACCGTTCACGACGACATACGCGATCCCTTCGGACGGGATCATCCCGTTCTCATAGGTCGACCGATCAATGATTGTGGTGGGGTCGAACGCCACCAAGTCGGCATCGAACCCGGTGCGCACCCGACCCTTGCTCCCCATGGAGGGCGTCCGCATTTCCAGCCGCTGTGCAGGTGAGAGGGTCATTTTGCGAAGTGCGTCCATTAAACTCAGGGCACCTTCGTCTCGGACGTATTGGCCCAGCACCTTGGAGTAGCTTCCCGATGTTCGCGGATGCCCACGACCGTTCTCGATAAAGCCGTCACTCGCGATCATCGTCAGTGGGTGTAAAACGGCCAGTCGAGTCGCTTCCTCACTTCGTCCGTGAATGATCACGGTTCCCCCTTGACCGCGGTACCTCCCGAAGCTCTCCCGCGTGAGGCGCTCCCCAGTCGCTACCCACTGATGGAGACCAATGCGATCGTCGTTCCAGCTCTCCCAGTCATCAAAGAGCGCTGATTCAATTGCGGTCATACCTGCACCGTACGGATAGACCTCCGTCGTCACGTCCTGGCCTGCCGCAACAGCATCCTCGATGACGGCCATAAATGTGGTTACGTCCTCACCTGCGCTCGAATTCGCATGCACGATATGTAAGGAAACGGCTGCGGTGGCTGCCGTCTCGATTGTCTGGCTCAAGCCACGGGTGCCGCCCCGGATGTGGATATGAGCTGAGGCGCCAGCGCTGGCTGCCACCCTGAACATGGTTTCGAGTTCCTCGTACGTTGCCGCGGGGGTATAGGCCATGCCGAATCCCACAGCTACCGCGCCCTCAGCGAGTCCAGCTTCGAGTAACTCAACCATCTCGACGATCTCCTGGTTACTCGCCGGTGCGCTCCCTCCGGGACCGCTAGGCAGAAAGTCGCCGTCATCCCCCATCACGGCCATCCGAGCAGGAATATGACCGATACTCACGCCGTAGTTGACGATTTGCCCACCGAAACGCTCATCGTACCAACCCTCGACATCGTCCGTCCCCACCTCCAGCTCGAGGGCTGTCGTCACACCGTCCCGCACCATGAGCCGGTAGGCTTCCTCGGTCTGACCATGCTCGTGGAGGTCGACGAACCCTGGAGCCACGACCAACCCGGCCGCGTCGATCACTCGGGCACCCTCGAGTGACTCCTCGGTGATGATCTCGATCCGGCCCTCTCGAACGCCGACATTCCTGACCGCATCCAATCCCGACTCGGGATCCATGACGCGTCCGCCCCGGATGACGAGATCGAGATCCGCATTCGACGCTTGCTTGGGACCGCAGCCCATGGCGGTCGCAACCAGCACGATCGCGAAAACGCTCAGCCGAGGTGCCCGACTCGGGCTGCGCCCGGTCCTCCAATCGGTCTTCTTCATTGTGTGACCTCCAGGTTATCCCCGTCCGAATCCCGCTCGGCGTCGGCAGCTCCCGACCCGTAGATCTCCGGAACCCAATTCATGCTGTTTATTGGGGGGCGTCGATTAGGTGATCACTCGTCGCTGTCTCCGCCGATCACAGGGTTCAGACCCCGTTCTTGAAGCGTACGGTTGAAGTCCGCCAACTCCGAACGGGTGAACTCGTCGAGGTCCGAGCGCGCATCGATGATGATGGCCCGCAAGAGCGCCTGAACTTCAGCGTCTTGATCGGTCGGTCGAAAGTCACCCACGCTGGTCACCTGACCCAGGTGACCCAATTTTTCGATGGCCTTGCCCGGATAACGCACCATATCCTGCCCGGTTCCCGTCCCTTGAAGCTGCATCAGCTCCTCTTCGATTTCGATCAAAGACGTGTTCAACGCATCCGCTGTCTCGATCAGGTCGCCGGCCTCACCCTGGTCCTGCAATACGGCCTGGAGGTCCTGGAGTTGCCTGCGAAACCACTCGATGCGGTTCACCGCGTCGGCCGCGTCTGCGTGGTCCCGCTGGATCTCCTCCATGAGCGCCTGTTGTGCACGGATGTCACTCATGCCGCCGGTAGAATTCGGGTCTTTGAGAACCCGAAGCTCTCGTGAGAACTCCTCTCTATCCACCTCCAACGTCACCGTATACGTGCCGGGAGGTTGCCGTACGGACATGCCGTTTTGCTCGCGCACGCGTTCGGGTCCGTAGTCGACCCAGTCCGCATACCGCGGCGTGACCCGACGACGGATCGATGTGCTGCGTTCCCCCTGGAAGTTCCAGAAAACGCGATTGATGCCTGCATCGGACGTGCCCTCCAACGTCCGGACCACCTCCCCACTCGCATCTGAAATACGTACGCTCACGTCGCTGCCGATCATGGCCTCACCCAGCCAGTAGTTGATATAGGCCGCGTTTCGGGGGTTCTCGCCAACGGTGAGATCGTTGGGCATCGTCGCAGGACCCGTGCGTGAGTTGAAGCGATAGGCGTCTCGAGGCTGGAACAGATGGGCGGACGACGCACGCACTTCGTCCGTCAGCTGCTGAAGCGGCGTAAGGTCGTCCATGATCCAGAAACCGCGACCGTAGGTCCCGATCACCAGGTCGTTGAAGTGCTCCTGAACCACCACCCCATACATCGGCGCAGGCGGCAGATTGTTGATCAAGGGTCGCCAATCGTCGCCGTCGTTGAAGGAGACGTACAGACGGTTTTCCGTTCCCAGGTATAGGAGTCCGGGCCGGACTGGATCTTCGGAGATGTCCCTAGTGAAGCTGAGGATGTGGTCCTCGATTCCGTCGATGATTTTCGTCCAACTCTCACCGTAGTTCTCCGTCCGGTAGACATGAGGCCGGAAGTCGCCGACCTGATGCCCCTCGGCGACGAGATAGGCCTTGCCCGCGTCCCACTTCGAGGCGTCGATCCCACGAACCACACCGTCCGCGGGCCAATCGGGGATATTGTCCGTGACGTCCTGCCAACTCCCGCCGTCGTCACGGCTGACGTGCACCTTGCCGTCGTTGGAGCCGGCCCAGAGGACCCCTTGCTGGACCGGAGACTCGTCGAAGGCGTAGATCACGCAGCAATACTCCACACCCAGGTTGTCGGGCGTGAGTCCGCCGCTTACCCCCTGTCTACTCTTGTCGTTGGTTGTGAGATCGGGGCTGATCTCATCCCAGCTCTGGCCACCGTTCCGCGTCCGGTGTACGTGTTGGCTCGTCACGTAGATCGTATTGGCATCGTGTGAGGAGACCAAAAGCGGAAACGTCCACTGGAATCGGTAGCGGAGGTTCTCAGCGGACCACCCGGTCGTGCCCTCAGGCCAAACCTCGACGTTCCTGAATTG
>JAYZFL010000045.1:0-22039 GCA_036336795.1 Gemmatimonadota bacterium | reverse complement strand
CAACCAGCGAGCCCGTGTACCTCCTCAATGCAGACCAAGCGCATATTCTCGTCCGCCAAGGAAGGCCCACGATTGTTTTTCCCCCAGACACGTCCTGCAGGAACCATAGCATCGAGGAAGGGCAACCCCACAGTCGCTCCCATACCTTGGAGAAACGTCCGCCGGGACAGGTGTTTCCTAGTGATGAAATGCATCGTTAGGTCTCCTCTAGACTTGTTGGTTACTGCTCATCGTTTCCGTTGACTTCTGTATCTTCTGCCACAGCCACCGCACGCTTCATTTGGAACGGAGGACTGTTTATTACCGCCATTATGAAAGATGACATCTTGTATCCATCTTCCTCGGCTTCCTTAACGATCGCTCGAAGCGCCGGTTGGTCTGTGTACTCAACACGCCGACCCATCGCATACGCCATGAGATTTAGTGTGAAAGTTCTCACTAGCGGTATCGGTCGGTTCAGGAGGGCATTCACCAGCTCAGCGGGATTGGAGATCGGGGTTCCGTCGTAAAGCTCACCCCGTGTATCAAGCGGCTGGCCGTTTTCCTTGACGCGCCATTGCCCCGCAACGTCAAAATTATCCAAGGCCAGGCCCATGGGGTCCATGAACTTGTGGCAAGATTCACACACCGGATTCGCACGATGCATTTCCATTCTCTGACGGGTCGTGATGAATTGACCGGCTACCGAACCCTCGGTCTCTTCCAAAGCTGGCACACCGTCAGGCGGCGGAGGCGGGGGCGTCCCTAGCAGTACCTCCATCACCCACTTTCCTCGTAACACCGGCGACGTCCGGTCGGCTAACGCTGTAAGCACCAGAATACTCCCGTGCCCCAAGATGCCTTTGCGGTTTGGATCCGATTGTACACGACGGAACTGATCACCGGCGACATCCTGATACCCATAGTGCCGCGCCAGCCTTTCATTCACGAAGCTGTAGTCGGCACTGTAAAGTTCGAAGAAACTCCGATCTTCCCGGACCAGCTGGTTGAAGAACATTTGAGTTTCGGTTGCCATCGCATCGGCGAGATTTTCGTCGAAGTTCGGAAAAAAGTTCGGATTCGGGTGGTTCTTGTAGAGATCCTGAAGCCGAAGCCACTGTGCCAAGAAACGAGAACCAAGCGCCTCCGATCGAGAATCCGCGAGCATGCGGCTTGCCTGCCGTTCGAGCTCTCCACCGTCACGAAGTTCTCCACGCGAAGCGAGTGAGAGGAGCTCTGCGTCCGGAGGGCTGCCCCACAGGAAGAAAGAGAGTCTGTTGGCAAGATCGACATCACTCAGCCGATAATTCTCTCCGGGCGTGACATCCTGCTCACGCTCGATCCGGAAAACAAAATGTGGGCTCGCCAAGATGGCTTCGAGCGCGGTCCTCACACCGTCTTCGAATGTTCCATCGTTAGCACCGGATTCGTAGAACATCATCAGGCCATCGACATCCTCGCTTGTGGCGGGACGACGGTATGCGGTGGTGACGAGATCCGAGATGATCTCTCTGGCACAGCGTTCCTCTTCACTAGCGGCCGTCGGGCGGCAAACGAAGATTTTTTGGCGGCTTGGTGTCTCCGAGACTCCCGTGGCGTTGAAGGGCCCTCCAATAACCAGGTCTTCCAGGTGAGGTAGGGTCGTGATGCCAGCGCCCCCCGATCCACCCCCGGCCAAAGACCAGTCGTGTGGCCGAATCAAATCTTCGTACGGGCCCTCGGAGTGTCTAATGAAGGCGACGGACACTCTGTGCTGCCCGGCTCTCAGGACTATCGGATCCGTCCGCAGGGCAACACCCCGCTCAAAGCTCTCGTACGGCAGGGTTACAACATTCTCACCATCGATCGAAACGTCGAGATCGTGGAGGCGGGAGTTGCCACCGGCGCGGAACGTCATCTCGAGGAAGTATTCTCCGTCAGCAGGGAAGATGTGGTCGATGACCGTCCCCCCACGCGTTCCGAACGGAGCCCCTTCCACCCGATCCCACGGATGCTGCGAAATGTATTCGGGAACAGTGTACGTCCTGTTCACTGCAGGAGCGTTGGCGTCACCAGTCGCCAAACGGCTGATCTCTCTCGCCGCATTCAGGTAGGCCTCCAGCAGCGTCGGAGAAAGAGCCTGAGCATCGGCGATGTTATCAAAGTTTTCGCTCTTGGTGTCGAGAGGCAGCCAATCACCAGCATCGACTTCGAGGGCCAGGAGATCGTAGATCATGCTCTCGTACTCCGGGCGATTGAGCCTTGGAAACGTTCGGATACCAGGGTTCGGAGCCAGGTCGTACTCGGCGTCGATCTGGTTTTCCAACGTCTCGACCAAAGCCAACAGCGTATCGGGGCCGGGTCGAGGCATGCCTGGGGGAGGCATCATGCCTGCCCTCAGCTTGCGGATCATCCGCTCGCCTGTCTCCGCAGATTCAGTCACCGTTTCTACGGCGAAGTCTTGGAGCGATAGGTTCCCTGTCAGCATCACCTCGTTGTGGCAGACCTGGCAGTACTGCCGGACTACGGCAGTAAGCTCTTCAGGTGTCAGATCCGCGGCCTCACCGGTGTAGGTGTCAAGGCCCAAGGTTACGTGTGACGCGTCCGCGGAGAGAGGCGCTGACGGCGCCACTAACAAATCACCTTTGGCCCCCACAGACGGAATAGTGCCCGTGGGTTGACCCGCGAGCACCATAAGCGTCCCCAAGACCACAGGGGCCGTAACGAGTGTCTTCATATTGTATTGTCTCGCTTCCCGAGATTTAGCCGGTTATCAGGTTACGATTCCGACAAGACTGGCGCAATGGTACCAATAACGATTACAAAACCCAGGCGCGACTTAGACAATTTCGACACTTAGGCGTGATTTGGCAACAAGTAACTCCAAGCCTCCCCCTCTTGTATGAGAAGAAGACAAAAGCCTTCGTGCCGATACAAAATTTCCCTAAAGCTTCATAAAATCTCGTTGGGGAGAAGCATTCGACCCCAAGAAACGAGATAGGTGATCACCCACTATAGTTTTGAGAGGGTTGTACAGTAATTGTTTCTTAGTTGCCTTGCATTCGTAAACTCAAGCCCCTCCTCACCCCAAAACTTCAGGGTTCGGGCACCGCGGGCTAGGACGGGTGCTTATTGATCCCCGCCCGTGACATCAACTCTTCAAGCCGCTCGTAGGGTTGCGCCCCCACCACGCCGAACCCCTTTGCAATGAACGTCGGTACACCCGTCACACCCATGTTCCTAGCTCGGTCCCATTGAGCGTCCACAACACTTTGATAACGCCGATCCTCGATGACTTTACGTGCCTCGATCGGATCAAGGTTGACCGACCCAGCCAAATCCACGAGCACGTCTGTCTTCGCAAGGTTTTGTGCCTCGACGAAGTAGGCCTGAAAGAGCGCATCGTGGAGGACGTCGGTCACACCAATTTCATCCCCCCACACGGCCAGCTCTTGAGCGAGCCGGCTGTTGTATGAGTGCGTACGATCCCCGTACTCCAATCCCTCGTCAGCCATGGACACCGTGAGATGGTGCTTCATGTGTTCAAGGTCCACCTCTCGGCCCGAAAAAAGGTCGGCAAGAGGTCGCCCCTCGCTCGGAGTCTCTGGATGGAGAGGGAAATATGTGTACTGGGCGATGACGGCATATTCGGCTTCGAGTTTGCGGACGCGCCCGGCGCTCAGATAGCACCAAGGTCACACGAAGTCCGTAAAAACCTCCAGGACTACAGAATCGGGCATGGTCTGAAACTTCCTTCCGATCACGAGGTGGTCGCAAGACCGTCGGGGAAACTCATATTAGTACAGCGCTCGTTAGTAGATCGGAAGACCCTCGGACAGCCACGCAACGAGGCCATAGCAGACGGAATATACCCGCCACAGCGGTACGGTGTTATCGATCCGCAGCACGTGGCAGATTGGCATCTGTCCGGCCACAACTTTACGCCTAGCGGATCGAGCCCCTCTTGATTGGACCTACACTGGCGGAAACGGTGTAGGTCCGCCCATAATTGCCGATCGGATGAGTTTCGTACCAGGCTCTGATGTGGGTGAGACCGGTTAGTTTTTCAGGATCTTGTGGTCCGAGCGGTCCCATCTCCCAAGGATTCGGGTCCCACGCAGTGGAGAGGTCTAACATGAAGAGAGAACATCGTTCGTCGAGATGGTTCATGGTTGCAGCCTGTCTCGCATTGGTTCTGGGCCTCGTCACCCCTCTCCAGTATTCGGCACAGCAAACGAGCTTGGCCGAACGAGCAGGAGACTGGACGTACATCGGCGGAACTATCGGGAGCCAGCGCTACTCCTCTCTCGACCAGATCAATAGATCCAACTTTGATGACCTCGAGGTCGCGTGGGAGTGGGACGGGGCTAGCTTCGGTAACGTCCTCGCGAGGCCCATCCCCATCTACGTAGACGGCATGCTCATTACAGTAGCCGGAGATCGCCGCTATGTCGTGGCGATGGACGCCGGCACAGGAGAAACTCTGTGGACCTTCCGTGAGCCCTCAACCTTCCGGTGGGAGTACTCAATGCGGAAGAATCACGGTAAGGGTGTAGCCTATGGCAATATTGACGGAAGAGACGTGGTTTACGTCGTAACACCCGCTTTCTTCCTCCACGCGCTTGATGCACATACGGGCGTCCCCATCGAGGGCTTTGGTGGCTCCGTGCCGATCGAAGGCTTCCCAGAGACCGGAACCGTCGACCTATTGGCGGATCTCGGTCATCCCTACGACCCCTACGACGGGATTCCACTGGAGGTCGGCTACATCACGAGTTCCTCACCACCCCTCGTCGTGAACGACGTTATCATCGTGGGAAATTCAGCAGAACAGGGCTACAACCAGTCGCGGCCGGAGAACGTCCCCGGTGACATCTTGGCGTACGATGCTCGCACCGGGGAGCACCTGTGGAAATTTGACGTCATCCCCGGCCCCGGTGAGTTCGGGCACGAAACCTGGGAGAACGACGCCTGGGAATGGACGGGTGACATCTCATCGTGGGCACCGCTCTCAGCCGACCCGGATCGCAATATTGTCTACGTTCCGACCAACGGCGCCACTCAGGACTTCTGGGGGGGATTCCGCCCGGGGGACAACCTGTTCAGCACGAGCCTGATCGCACTGGACGTCGCAACCGGAGAGCGGAAATGGCACTTCCAGATGGTCCACCACGACATCTGGAACTACGACACATCCACCGCGCCGGTCCTGATGGACGTGACCGTGGATGGAGTTGACATTCCCGCGGTCGTACAGATAACGAAGCAGGCGTATGCGTACGTCTTCAACCGGGAGACGGGTGACCCGATTTGGCCGATCGAGGAACGTCCGGTTCCTGAGGGGCTGATCCCGGGAGAGAGGCTCTCCCCAACCCAACCCCACCCAACAAAGCCCGCTGCCTACGACATGCAGGGTCTTACCGAGGACGATCTGATCGACTTTACGCCGGAGCTTCATGCGGAGGCGCTCGAAATCCTCGAGGACTTCGTGTGGGGGCCCTTCTTCAACCCACCGCTACACCGGGACAACGACCTTGGGAAGAGAGCGTCCCTGTGGTGCCCAGGTGACGTCGGCGGGACAAACATCGACGGGACACCAGCGGCCGATCTCGAGACCGGGATCCTCTACGTAACTTCGCAAAAGGGTTGTTCGTCACGAATTATGATCCCTGGACTTGAGCGCGACGCGAGAGAACCCGCACCGACCGGTGTAACTATCAGCGATTTCGCTGTGGGGCCGGGCTCCAGAATCAACGTGCAGGGACTTCAGATTTTCAAGCCACCCTACAGCAAGATCACCGCGATTGACATGAACACGGGTGAGCACCTCTGGTGGACACCAGTGGGAGACACCCCGGACAGAGTCCTGAACCATCCGGCACTACAGGACGTGGACATCCCCAACACTGGAACCGGTAGGCAAGCGGCCATGCTCGTGACACCGGACGTGCTCGTCCACTCGGGGAACGGTAGTGATGGCACACCGTACGTCTACGCGGTGGACAAAGCCACGGGCGAACGCTTGGCTCAGGTCGAGGTACCGAGAAGTGTCCGGTACGGCATGATCACATACATGCACCAGGGCAAGCAGCACATCGTTGTGCAGATGCCCGGCGGGTTGGCAGCGCTCGCGCTGCCGTAATAGCCGGGTTGAGGTCTCGGCCAACGACTAACGAGCGGCGGGTCCACCTCACCGGAAGTCCTCCTTGAACGTCACGGAAGGCCAGGTTGGAAAGGGAACCCGAAAGCAGCGATTTTCTTGAGCCGATGAACGTGGGCGGAGGATGAGATGATGAGCAACCTCCACTCCCCTCAGAAGATATTCGCCTCCACATCCACGCCCCGACCGAAGCGGTCGTGTCGAAAAGCGCTCACATCCACCGTGTGAGCGACACCATCGGCCACGAACTCCGAAACCGCCATCCCTGTGACCGGAGCGTGCATGATTCCGTGCCCTGAGAAGCCACAAGCATCGATCCAATCTGACGCTCCCGGGTTTATTCCGATGATGGGACTGTTGTCGGGAGTCACTCCATAGTATCCCCACCAACTGCCTTTTCGGTCGACCCCTAGATCTTCCCACCAAGGAAATCGCTCCACCCCGGTGAGGAGGACGTGCTCCAACCAATCCCACTCGATTCCTTCTTTGAATCCAAACTCCTGGTCAAGGTCGTCTAGCCCGAAGAGAACTCGCTCTCCTTCGCTTCGAAGGTAGACGCCGGTGGTGAGATCAATAGTCAGCGGATAGGTCCGGCGGTCATCGATCGGGCCGCTAAGAAAAATCTGGATGCGCTTGGGTCCTACCGGCACCTCAAGTTTCGCAAGAGCCCCGACCGCACCCGACCAGGCTCCGGCGGCATTCACGACGTAAGGACTCTGAAAAACGGTGTCACCACTCCGAATAACCCACCCCGTACCCTCGCGGGCGATTGCTGTCACAGGAGTACTGAGGTGATAGTCCACACCCAGAAGTCTCCCCATCGACACCCAAGCGTGCGTCGCCATGTGAGGATCAATCACGCCGTCCCATGGTCCGTAGGTTGCGCCCGCAAGACCTTCTGTCTCGAAGCTCACGTATCGCTGGGCTTCCTCGGGATCGAGGACATCAACCGGGGCCCCCAAACTCCTCTGTAACTCCACGGCCTCCAGGTGGCCTTTCCATTTGTCCTGTGGAACAAGCAGGAGGTACCCGATATCCTGATATCCCACCTCGTAGCCATGCTGCTCTCTGAATTCTCGGTAGACCGGGAGGGAGTACATGGAGAGCTCGATATTGGCCCGTGTAGTGAATTGCACCCTCACGCCAGCAGCGCTTTTTCCCGTAGAGCCCATCGCCGGGGCGTTTTCCTGTTCAAGGACGATCACCTTCAGACCGCGAGAGGCCATATGCCAGGCACAGGAGGCTCCGACGATTCCGGCTCCGATGATGACGACGTCAGCCGTGTTAGCGTTCAATTTGTCTCTGAGTAGACGGTGTCGAGGGGTTAACGCGCAGTGAAGTTAGCGACGGCGCGCGGCTCCGCCACACTCGCACCTGAATGAAGAAGTTGTCCAGGACCTTCCGAGACGGATGGAGCCACTTGCGGGTCCGGCCAACTGGAGCCCAATGTGAGGCAATCTCTCCGGCCCGTGTGCTAGCAGTAGAGGCCGTCACGCAACTTACCTCTTAGGACTTTCATCATGATTGTTGAGCCGGGCACGACTCGAATCGGCTGGATCGGTCTCGGTGTCATGGGCCGTAGCATGTGCGGACACCTAATTGACCGTGGATTTGCAGCAACCGTGTACACCCGCACGCGCGCGACCTCCGATTCGCTACTAACCAAGGGCGCTCAGTGGGCAGATAACCCAAAGGCAGTAGCCGAACAGAGCGACGTGGTGTTCTGCATCGTCGGATTTCCGCAGGACGTGCGTGAAGTCATCCTAGGTGAACAAGGGGCTCTGGCAGGTAGCAAGAACGGGAACGTTCTAGTCGACATGACGACCAGCGAACCTTCGTTGGCTGTGGAGATCTACGAATCAGGGAACACCCGGGGTGTGTCGAGCATCGACGCCCCGGTCTCCGGTGGGGACGTGGGTGCCCAGGAAGCCCGTCTCTCGATCATGATCGGCGGAGACCAGGACGTGGTAGAGGATTTACGCCCGTGCTGGGACGCGATGGGTCAAACGATTGTCCACCAAGGCGGCCCCGGCACAGGTCAGCACGCTAAGATGGTCAACCAAACCTTGATTGCCACCGGCATGATCGGAGTTTGCGAAGGCTTACTCTACGCCTACAAGTCTGGCTTGGACCTGGAGCGCGTAATGGAGTCAGTGGAATCAGGGGCTGCCGGGAGCTGGTCGCTCTCGAATTACGGCCCCCGCATGATTGCCAACAACTTCGACCCCGGCTTCTTCGTCGAGCACTTCATCAAGGACATGGGCATCGCACTCGCCGAGGCCAATCGGATGAACCTTGCCCTGCCCGGGCTTGCGCTAGCACACCAGCTCTACACCGCACTCAAGGCACAGGGGGGTGGCCGCAACGGTACACACGCGCTCCAGTTGGCCCTGTCTCGGCTCTCCGACATCGATTGGGAGGAACGCTGAAGAGTCGAACACTCGCTCCACTAAACCGTACACGCTGTCATCTCGGCCACCTCTGCGATCAAGCGATTGTCTGGCGGAATACCCCCTTCTCGCGCACTGCACTCGCCATTGTGAATGGGGAGGCCTAGTATATCGGCCCTCCGGCATACCTGCAGTGACGGGTGCCGGACTCGCTTTTGCAGCGATTAGCCCAACTGGAGGTCACTCAAATGAGACGTATCCTGTTCATCATCGTCGGCCTGCTAACCGTCGCACCTAGTGCGAATGCGCAAACCACAGAGGAAACGATTGATCGTGCGTTGACGGCAGCGCCGTTCAGGGCCCGTGACGGAGCCACGGTCATCATGTGGAACGACGACTACACCTACGAGACGCTCAAGGAAGGCACGAACCCTCTCGTCTGCTACGACCGATCCAGTGATCCCGGACGACCACCCTTCGCGGTGCAGTGCACGAGTTTGGCAAACCTCGACAGAGTCGCACAAAGCCGGAGATTCGACGCGGAAAGTGAAGACGCCGATGGAGTAAGAGCGATGGTGGCCGCCGCCGAGGAGAACGGTACGCGTGTACTACCCGAGTACGGATCCGCATTTATCAGCATGAACGGTCGCGATGCGGCAAGCGCACGCACGCACATCACCATCGCCGTGCCGGGAGCCACCACCGAGTCGACTGGCTTACCCGATAACCCGAGGTCAGGTGGCGCCTGGATCATGGACGCCGGTACGACCACCGCCCACATCATGATCCCGGGGACGTGAGCGCGCACCAAGGGAGATCAGTCGTTTAGGAGGATAGCCGCTGTTCCAGCTTAGGTTTCCGGGATTCTGGTTGCCAAGCTAACTGCCGGGGCGGGACACAGTCAGCCCGAAGTGGGCTTCTAAGTAGACGACCAGCGCGTCGGCCAGCATGGCCGCGTACGCGTTTCGGTTCTGCACCGTGTCCCGCAGCCCCGGAAAGTGATGCTCCAACTGGATTCCGCTGATGGTGCCGCCGTCTCGGGAACCGTGACGTTTCGTGTTATAGCCACCCGAGAAGTAGGCGCCTCCGTCAGGATCCGGGTCGGCTGTGCTAGGTACGCTACGGGTCCCCCTCTGTTGCAGCAACGCGCCCAAACTCGCAGGACCACGGATCAACTTGGCGAAGCTGATATCGACTGTACCAGCGAGTGCACGCACGCTGCTTTTCGCGACTAAACTCGGGACATTCAGAGTCACGTCAGATTGAGTCAGATCGTTCCGGGAAAGCAGGTATCCAAGCTCGACACGGGCGATGTCGTGTCCGTGTCCGTGAATATCGAGGTAAAGCCCCGATCCGAAATCACGGGTGACAATCTCTGCAGCCACTTCAATGGAACCCTGGAACTCCGACCAGGCGTTCTCGGCGAACGGATTACCCTGCGCCGCTTCAGTGATCTCCCGGTTGGGGTCCAGTTTGATGCGACGGAGCCGGCTCACGATCATATGCGGAGCTCGGCCTGTCAGCTCGATCAGAGCCTCACGGATGCTGCGGGACAACTCCTGAGTATTAGTGTCACGGCCCGTGGTTCCGTACGTACGGTCCGTGATCTCCTCAGGCACCATAGCCCCGCCGTGGGGCGCACTGATAATGATCGGAAGATCGCCTACGACGTACTCAGTGTAGGAGGCTCTCCCAAAGTGGGTCTCACCAGCCTCGTAACTCTCCACTTCAGGCGGTACCCAAACCTCTAGTGTAGCGGTTCCAGAACCGAATCCGGTGGCGTTCGCGGTCACGAGGGTGGTCCCGGTGGCGACTGCCGTTGCCACACCACCAGCACTCACCGTGGCCACGGCGGGGTTGTCCGAAGACCAGTTAATAGTCGGGGATGACTCCTCAGTAGCCTCCGACGGGATCCCGGCAACTTCGGCCTCGAATTGCAGGGTCGCTCCAACCCCTACGAGCAGGGTACTGGTCGGCGTGACCCAAAGCTCACCCAGGCCTTCGGTAGAAGTAGGAATTTCTTCACACGAGAGCGTGGAGGCGAGGACCATCGCCCCACACAGGGTTATGAAGCGGAGATGCCGAGGCCGATCGGCCGGGTTGCAGGACAGTTTCATCAGGGGAAACTTAGCGCGGCCAGCGTCTCCTAGAAACAAGTCGTTCCCCGGGAGTCCCACGGGCAGCAGTGGAGCTTGGCTGGCCTAAAGGAAGCGCTCCCTTTCACTTCACACGTACGATCCACCCACCTCCGCCCAACATTCCTGCGTACTCGGCCACATGCTCAGCAGCTTCATCTTCAAGCATGTCCCGAACGACCTCCGGTAGCACCGCCTTTCCCTCCGAACGTGTGCCCTTGCCGGTTATCACGTGCACCACGCTCCCAGCCGAGACTCGAGAATGGGTCGTGAGGAAGTCCAGCACGAGTGGCCGCACCTGTGCTCCCGTGTAGCCATGCAAGTCCAGCGTGGCAACAGATAGCTCACTCTTCAGCCTGACGATACCGGTCATTTCAGGAACTGGCGTAGAGATCTCTTTGACCCGTCGCTTGCGCCGTCTACTCATCTGTACCCAATCAATCTCCACACGTGGGAAGCAAGCCCAAAAACTCCGATGGATTGACGCGCGTCAAGACGCTCATGTACTCTTTGCCAGGGATGCTCGACGCGGTCCCTTGTGATCCCTACAGGGAGTTTAAACGATGCTCGTCGTAAAGAACACAGAGCGGGGGAGCACCCCTAGGATTGCTTTTCTCGCCTTGGCGATCGGAGCCCTAGCGGTCCCGGCCGGTTTGGTCGCGCAAGAGTCCAACGGTCAACATGAGACCACCTTTACCAGGGACATCGCGCCCATTCTCCAAGGGCACTGCCAAAGGTGTCATCGAGAAGGAGGCGTCGCGCCCATGCCGCTAACGACCTATGCGGAGGCACAGCCCTGGGCCGCAATGATGGCATATAAGACCGGGCTGCGTGACAAAGCCGGCGCGATGCCACCGTGGTATGTCGAGAAGGACATCGGTATCCAGGACTTCAAGGACGATCCCTCCCTAAATGACGAGCAGGTCGCGACCATCCAGCGGTGGGCTTACGCAGGAGCTCCCGAGGGGGATCCCAGGGATATGCCTCCGCCCCTAGTCTTCAATGACGTGAATACGTGGACGGCGGGAGAGCCGGACCTGATCGTGAAGCTCGACGAACTCGAGGTGGGTGCCGACGCACCCGACTGGTGGGGCAACATATCTAGCGTGCCTACAGGCCTTAACGAGGACCGCTACGTAACCTCCGTCGAGATCAAAGAAATCAACGACGTAGACACTAAGAATGCGAGCCGCGCTACAGTCGGCGGCCGCTACGTGGTCCACCACATGATCTGGAGCACGGGCGTTCTCGATGAAACTGGCGAGCTGGCCGAGGGAGAACGGCCCATTAGCTGGCCAGTACACGAGGTTGGTCGTAACCCAGATGTCTTCGATCCGGACGGAGGCAGGCTGCTCAAGGCGAATTCAAGCATCTTTTCCAACTCAATACACCTGCACTCTAACGGCAAAGACAGCAAAGCCCACTTGGAGATTGGATTCCGGTTCCACCCGAAGGACTATGAGCCGAAGTACGGATCGAGGATCACTCGTTTAGGTAACGCTGTCGACATCGACATCAGGGCGGGAGAAAAGGACCAGGAGCTACACGCCTATACAGTGCTTAACGCTCCCACCAAGATCGTGACGTTCGAGCCACATCTTCACGCACCCGGATCCCGCATGTGCCTGGAAGCGATTTGGGGCTACAACGTCGAGACCTTGTCCTGCGTAGGCTATGATCACAACTGGGTTCGTGGCTATGTCTTCGCCGATCACGCACAACCGCTGCTGCCCGAGGGAACGGTCCTCCACATCACCGGCTACATGGATAATTCTCAGGACAACCCGATGGTCCCCGACTCAAGGAACTGGCAGGGCTCCGGGAACAGATCCGTGGCCAATATGTTTATCGACCTCGGGCAACGAGTCACTCTTACCGAAGAGCAATTCATGGAGGAGATGACTGAACGGCGCGAACAGCTCAACCTGACCAAGAACGATCACGTCATCGGCTGTCCACTGTGCACAGTCCTGCCAGTTCCCGGAGGATGACCTGAATGAGTGGACCGGATTTCAGACGCAGCCGGAATATCGTCACAGCAGGAGCCCTGGTCCTTGTGCCCGCCCTCTGGCTGGTTCCGGCGAAGGCAAACACTCAGGAAAGCTATAGCCGCGGCCAAAACGTCTCCCCGGCCTTCGAGGGGTGGGAGGAGAACGAGGATGGGTCCTTCAGTTTCCTTTTCGGGTATATGAACCGGAACTGGTTGGAAGAACTGGACGTCCCCGTAGGGCCCAACAACAACATCTCGCCCGGCCCTGCCGATCAAGGTCAGCCCACCCACCTACTCCCCCGCCGAAACCGATTCGTATTCAAGGTTACGGTCCCCGACGACTGGGGAGAGAAGGAGATGATCTGGACACTTACGACCAGGGGCAAGACCGAGTACGCCTATGCGTCGTTGAGAACGGACTACAAAGTTGACAACATGGTGATCGCATCCGAAACGGGTTCGCTCGGGGCAGGAGCCAGCACGCCCGAATCGCGAGCGAACGTCCCTCCCCACGTCCGCCTGATCGGGGAGAGTGTTAGGCGAGCCTCAGTAGGACAACCGGTAACGCTGGTCGCAGAGGTGACAGATGATGGTTTGCCCCGAGCTCGCCGTCGTCGCCCACCTCGTGACCCCGAGGCCACACCGAGGCTGCCGGCCGCATCCCTCCGTCCTCCAACACGAATCACAGTCGGCAAGGCCAACGGTCTCAACCTCGCCTGGTTCGTTTATCGGGGCGACGGAAGTGTGAGGATTGATCCGCTGCAGGTGAAAGTCTGGGAGGACACACGGGCCGCTGCCAACTCCCCCTGGGCGCCACTCTGGTTTCCCCCGGAGCTGCCCGAAGACGGACTCTGGCAAGCTGAGGTCACCTTCGACCGTCCGGGAACGTATGTGCTCCGCGCACGGGCAGATGACGGCGGGCTGTACCACGATGTGGATGTGACGATCATCGTGGCACCGATAAGTCAGCAATAAAGACCAACCGATAGATCCCCAAGAGGAAGAGAGCATGACACGCTTACCGAAGAACTGCTGGCGGTGGAGTCTCGTCGCCTTGGCCATCTTCCCGGCGTGGAGTTGCACACCGAACGAAGAGACCTCGTCGAGAGCCGGCACCCCCGAGCAGCGAGCGGCTCTATTCGACACCATCATTGCGCTGACCACCTCCCGGGAAGCGTTTTCACCGGCAAAAGAGCAGCACTGGGATTCCGATCCCCTGATGTCGATGGCAGCCTACCGAGACGAGGTTGTTGGAGCCGACACAGAAGAGGCACTCTTCTACGCGCTCGAGAAGATCAGCAACGCCCGTAACGACAGGCACCTAGACATCGGTCTGGTTCCCGGCGGGCTCCGGCTTGCAGAGTCGGCAGGAGTCGAAGGAGGGGTGGGTCCCACGCACTTGGCCCCGGTTCGCATTCTCCCTGACTACGGTGATCCATCAGTATACTTCGTGGCCGATGTCTCAGAAGACCCGGCACACTTCCCGGAAGGGCAGGCCGAGCCCGGAGATCAGGTGATATCCGTGAACGGGCGTCCCATGGCAGAGTACGAGACAGCCGTACGGCCTTATCAGGCGTCTTCGTACAAAGCAAACCTCCGCTGGCGTTTGGCGGAGGATATCACGGCCCGCACTGCCATCATGCCTGCTTCGTTCTATGGGGACGGCCTCAACTTGGAACTGGTGGGCGAGGACGGAACAGTCAACACGGTGATCCTGCCCTACCTCCACCCGGACTCCATTCCTTGGGCGGATCTCTCGGAGCCTAACTATCCGGGCTTCCAATTGGAGCACTCCACTCCCACCTACGATCTCTATCTTCCCGATGACGGCCGCTCAGTGCTTGTACTTACCTGGTACGGCTTCCGTGAGACGATGATCGACGACGTCGATGAGCTAATGGATCTGGCTGTCGAGGGAGAATGGCTCGATCACGACCTTATCATCGACGGTACACGCAGTGGTGGCGGCTCAGCGGGAGCTTACGCGGTCCAACGGTTCACGCCGAAACCCTTCAAGACCACGTTCGGCAACCTGCGCATCAGCGATGTGGTGCCGCTCTTTACCGAATCAAAAAGGCGTGAGATCGGCGCCGGGGGATCCATGGACTCGGGGGTTCCGGAAGCGATGGATGACGGATCGTGGCTGATGGAGTGGCTGGATACGGACGTGGCCGATTCTGTGGCTACTGGGGCCGGATACACCAACAATGTGCCCTTTAAGCTAGCCCACGCCCCCAAGAACTCCGACGGTATCTTACAACCAGCGGCCACGCATTTTCGGGGCCGCTTGGTGTGTTTCTTCGTCCCGCGGCGTGGCTCACACCTGGACCAGTTCGCATCCATTGTCAAGGACAACGACCTGGGCCATATGATAGGCATGACTCCAGGTGGTTACAGCAACACCTGGGAGTGGGACGAGGTGCTCTACTTCCCTGGGACGGATCAGCCGGTTGTTCGATTCATGTGGAACGTGGGCCACAGCATCCGCCCAAACGGAGAGATCTTGGAGGGCAACCCAGCGCATCCTGACGAGCTCGTCCCGCTAACACGGGTGAATTTCCGAACTTACTATGCCGACCTACTCCGGCGTGCCATGGCCTATCTAGGTGACTGAGCACCGACCGCCCCGGCGTACTCTCTGGGCTCATTACCGTAGCCTTTCCTTGGGCTCGAAGATTCTGCTCTACATGGTGTTGGGTGGGAGCGTGGGCATGGCTTTGGGTGAGCGAGCCACCGTGGTGCAACCCTTGGGAGACCTGTTCATCCGGCTCCTGATCATGGCGGCCATCCCTCTGGTCTTCTTTAATCTCCTGGCCGGAATCACGAGCCTGGTGGATCTAAGAACATTGAGGCGGCTGGCTGCGAAAATCCTCTCCTACTACGTCCTGACGACCACTCTTGCGTTGGTCTTTGGCCTCACGTCCATGCATCTGCTGAAGCCGGGGCTCGGAATGACGCTCACCGAAGAGGGCAACACTTTTGTGGGAGAAGTGCCCGGGGTGGTCGACGTAATCATGGATCTTTTCCCTGAAAACGCTTTCGAAGCCTTCGCCACTGGGAAAGTCTCTCAGATCGTTGTTTTCGCTCTCTTTCTCGGGATCGCAACAGTTCTCCTCCCGGAGGAACGACGTGGACCGCTGCGCTCAGGGTTCGGCCTCATCGCCGAACTCCTTAGAAAGCTGGTGGACGTCATTATGTGGTTTGGACCCATCGGCATCGGAGCTCTGGCCGCGGCGACGTTAGGCCAGTACGGTTCACAGATCTTCGGTCCCTTGGCCCTTTTCATCGGCGGCATGTGGCTGGCCCAGGCGGCCATGGTGGCGGTGTACATGACACTCCTCACCGTGCTCACTCCCCATTCCCCCGTGGGCTTTCTCAAGCGGACCGGTACTCTGTGGGCGACCACCATCGCCACCTGCAGCAGCCTAGCCAGTCTTGCCGTCGCCTTCGAAGTGGCAGAACATCGCCTGAAGCTCCCCCAGGGAATCTACTCTTTCACCCTGCCGTTAGGTGCGCAACTGAACAAGGACGGCACCTCAATCATGCTGGCCGGCGTGCTTCTCTTCACGGCGCAAGCGGCGGGCGTAGAGTTCGATCTCATCTCGCAGATCAGCATCATCCTCATCGGGCTAGTTCTCTCAGAGGGTTCGGGTGGGATTCCAGGTGGAGGCCTGGTGATTGCTCTGATTTTTGTCCAAGCGTTCGGCCTACCCTTAGAGATCGCCGCCATCGTGGCTGGTATCTACCGGCTTATCGACATGGGAAGTACCACCATCAATGTCATGGGGGACATGGTGGGAACCGCAATCGTATCTCACTCTGAGCGACATCGCGTCAAGGTTCCGGTATGACCAACGATCTTTTCGCCGACTTTCGATCCAACTTTCCCGGTACCAAGAACGGAATCTTCACGAACGTGGCCCAACGGGGGCTCATGCCCGTTCAGGTACGGGACGCGATCACAGCGTATCTGGACAGGCGCACCGGACTGGGGTGGAGCAAGGAGGAATCATTCGATCTCGTAGCGAGCACCCGCGTTACTTTCGCGGACATGGTCAACGCTCATCCGGACGAGATCTCGTTCGTTAAGAACGTCTCAGAGGGCTTGAACCACATTGCCGGAGGTATGAACTGGCAGGCTGGAGACAACATCATCCTGTGCCCCGAGCTCGAACATCCGGCCAACGTGTACCCCTGGTACAACGCAGTTCGCCGATACGGCATTGAGGTTCGTAAGGTCGCTGCCAAGAACGGGAGTGTGGACCTGGACACACTCATGGAAGCGATGGATAGTCGCACAAGGTTAGTGTCAGTCTCGACGGTCACGTTCTCTCCCGGATTCGTAACCGACGTCCCTGGCCTGTCGGCTGCGTGTGCCGAGCGGGGCGTACGCGTAGTCGTGGACGCCGCCCAGTCCGTCGGCATCCTTCACACCGACGTCGAGCAACTCGGCGTCGACGCGCTCGGCGTGGCCACACAGAAGGGACTGCTCTCGTGCTACGGCATGGGCTTCCTCTATTGCCGGAGGAATTTCGCCGAAGAACTGAAGCCCACCGCCCTAGCGCGTTTCAGCGTGACGTTGGACGAGGGCGCGCACGAAACAGCCCTTACGGAAGAGAATTTCACGTACGCTCCGGCTGCCTTGCGTTTCGACGGCGGCAACTACAATTACCTGGGAATCACAGCCGTAAAAGCGGCCATGGACCTACTACATCAAGTCGGAACCTCAGCTATCGATAGCTTTGTTCGTGAGTTGGCTGCACGTATGGTCGAAGGATTTCTTGAGGCGGAGCTACCCGTCTGCGGAGGAGCACCCGGGCCCCACCTAGGAAACATCGTCGCTTTAGGAAAGAGCGGTGGGGGCCGGCACTACACGGCCGACGATCCGGCCATGAACACCCTTTACGACGCACTTACTCGTGAAGGAGTCCATCTTTCCATCCGGAGGGGCGTGCTGAGATTTTCTCTCCACGCCTATAACAATGAGGAGGACGTCGACCAGATTCTGGAGATCGCGAGGACTGTAAGTTAGCCGCCAAGAGCCATCTGAAGAGTTGACAGTACCATCAGACTTCGCGAGCATTACGACTCAGCCCCGAGCGGGGCACTCAGACTCTTAATGAGGGCGGTGGTCTCGTTTTTGGAGATCACAACCTTATTTCTTGTGACCACAACGGTCACACATCGCGCGGACACCCCGCGCATTCAAGCAGTCGGGAAGTACGTATCATCGTAGCTCCGACTCGCACAACCAGGGAGCGCACAGATGCGTACCAGGGGATCAGTAAAGTGGTTTAATGACCAGAAGGGCTTCGGATTTATCACGCCCGAGGACGGCAGTAAAGACTGTTTCGTCCATCACACCTCGATTCAGGCCGAGGGCTTCAAGACCCTCGCTGAAGGAGCTCAAGTGGAGTTCGACGTTGTCGAGGGGCAGAAGGGACCAGCAGCGGAGAATGTCATCGCACTCTAGCGACGCCTAAATCCGATCCAAGTCTTGCAGGCCGTCCCGAATCCTCGGGGCGGCCTGTTCTGTTTTATAGCGCCGTAGTGGTGCGCGCCCTCCACATCAAATTCGAGCGAAACCTCATCCATCTCCTGATGAAGAAGGTAATAGCGGTAGAGGCAAGCGCGGGGCATGCACTCTGTCACTCAGATGTTCGTGCGATCCAGATGACATGGTGAGCCCCCTTCCTGCCACGTGCCCGCACCTCGACCTGGTCTACCTCGAACCCAGTCTTGCGCAGACGTTTGCTGAAAGCTCGGTCCGGACCAGCTGACCAGATGGCGAGCACACCCTTTGGTCGGAGTGTTTCGTACGATGCGTTCAGCCCGTCCCTCGAGTAGAGCCAATGATTACTCCCCTGCGTTAATCCGTCTGGGCCATTATCGACGTCCAACAAGATGCCGTCGAAGGTCCGTGCCACCGTCCTTAGGATGATGGAGACATCACCCTCATAAACGGTGACCCTTTCATCCCGGAGAGGATGACCGGAGTGCTCCCCGAGAAAACCTCGGTTCCACTCGATCACCGCCGGCACCAACTCGGCGACTATCACCTCAGCGTCCTGCCCGAGGTTGCGCAAAGCCGCGGCCAGCGTGAAGCCCATGCCAAGGCCACCGATCAACACACGGACCTGCCTCCGATCAGCAACCTCTCTACACGCGATCTCAGCCAGCTTGTCCTCGGACCCATGAATTCGGGTGCTCATTAGGTCCTGACCACCCACTACTTTGATCAAGAAATCCCCGTCATGCTGGTAGAGTCCGAGCTCATTGTCACCGCCCGGTATCGGTGCGGTATCGAGCAATCTCATGCGCTTCATGTCACGGGGATCCGGAAAACACCTCCCGGAGCCTCTGCACCACTAGACGCTCCTCACCCGCCCTGAGCTGCCGCGTTCTTACCGTAGTGCCATCGTATAGGATGCGGGGTGACCCTTCGCGGAGCCGGCGCTTGAACTCCGGAGCGTCCATTCCGATCACAGATTCGTCCCACGAGAGATCCACGTCAGCATATCCACCGTTGTTCAGTTCGAAATGAGCGTCAACTCCGGGGATGTCTTGTAGCTGCTCCGCAACCCAGCGAGCTCTGTCGTTCCAGTGTGCAACCTCAGCCTCCTGGTCAATGCTGACAGCTCGCTCCAAGGCTACGACCAGCGCAATAATCTCTTCCTTGCCAACCTTCAGCCCTCGCCCGATGTAATCGTTAGGGGAGTTCTGCAAACGAGCAGCCTCGATGAGATCACGTCGGCCGGCGAGAATCCCTGTGGATTGAGGGCCAAGGATTCCCTTGCCACCGCTGATCACAACGAGGTCCGCCCCGAGATCGATATAGCGCCGGAGGTTCTCCCAGGGTGGCAGATCCGACGCCATGTCGACCATCACCGGAACCCCGTGCTCTTTTCCGATTTGGATCATCTCCTCGGGTAGAATCACGGTATCTGGTGTGGGCCTCGACCGACTCACCGGCCGCGGAGGGGCGATAGGGCTTCCTCGTTCCACAGCGGAAATCACCGGCAGCATCGCCACCGTGTCGTCTATCCGATCCTGGAATTCCTCACGCGTCTCCACGTAGACATTGGTCATGCCGGCAGCCCGGTAGGCGTGGTCATAACTGAACCGATGTGCCGTTTGAATCAAGCATATCCTTCGGTCCCATGTGACTTCAGGGAGGGACCGGATCCGATCCATGTTCAGCCCCGTGAGGCAAGCAGCAGATCCCAGCAGTAGCGATCCGGAGCCGCCGGATGTGACAATGGCAGCCTCTGCCCCCATCAACTCAGCAACCCGAGACCCTGCCGCTTCGATCAACTCGTGCATGTCTACGAAGTATTCGTTCGCTTCCACCATGGCCTCAAGAACCTCCGGGGGCATCCTTGACCCACCTAGGGTCGTGATGTGCTCATGCGCACCGATGTGAGGGCGGACGCCTAAAAGGCGCGTATAGATGTTGTCCTCGAGGCCGCCAACCGTGTTCGCATGCCCCCCATATCCCAGAGTGGATGGTACTTCTATCCCTTGGTCGACACACCCCGTCGTGCCGAAGGCGCCCAACAGTCCCGCAACCGTGCCGGTGCCAAGAAACGCCCGGCGAGTCACAGCGGATTCCGGACTCGTTATCATAGATTCAGTCGGGGACATCTGTGGACCTCCTAGTGCAGGGACAACTGTTGCCGAAGTTCGAGGTACTAACCTTTTGACGGGATCCCTGAGTGGGATTTCTGCTCCGTAGTCGATCGGCATCAAAGGGACCCTGGAGCTTAAAGCGTTTAAGGAGAGTAGGTTCGTGAACTCAAAGTTGTATTTTGGTCATTTGTGAGGCTCCACTAACCTGGAGGTGACCCAAGAAACCGGTTCGCCGGCAAGTCGAGCGCTCTTCGATCAATGATGCGTCCACTCTTGATGACCATTTCGATCTTCTGAGTGTTGCTTATATCGACCAGAGGGTCAGCAGAGAGCAACACCAGATCGGCTAGCTTTCCCTCCTCCACAGAGCCTATCTCTCTCTCCTTACCCATGAAGATGGCAGCGTTAAGCGTCCCAATACGAATGGCCTCCAAAGTAGGAATCCCACCCTGTACCATGAGCTCGAGCTCCCGATGGGAAGCAGGTCCCGTGGACTGATCGGACCCGAGAACGATTACACCTCCTCCGGCCTGGATCTGCCTAAGATTCTCTTGGGCTATCGGTGTCATGATCTTCATCCAGGTGGTCCATGCCCTAGCCGCGTACTCGTCCCGCACCGTGGTCTTGAGCCGCTCAATCTCTTCTGGATCGTAGACAGCCCGATAGATAGGGCGATCCAAGAACTCCGGATGTTCCACAAGCCGACTGTAGCCCTCTCCGATAGTCAGAGTGGAAACCATAGGTGTCTTGGTGGAAGCCATAAGCCTGACAAAGTCCTCGCTCACGGGCCCCTGGATGATCGGGTGAGCCAGAGTGTTGATCCCTGCAGTTATTGCCTGTCGTGCTCGGAATTCGTGGGAGATGTGGACCGTGGTCCGCACCCCGTTCTCATTGTAAAACCGCCCGGCCTCGGCCATGAGTTGGGGAGAAAGCATAGGGATGAGCGGCCGGGTACCCCAACCGTGTTCGTCGAAAGTCATCTTGACCATGTCAGGAGAGCGGGACAGGTGTTCCTCCAACCTCTCTCGATCCCGCGGCCAGCTTTCGATCAGGGCAGCGCCCCGCCCACCCCCGTGCCCGCCAGGGGCCGTGACGACGCCTCCCGTGGCGAAGATCCTCGGCGCCACAATCTGATCCGCCCGCTCTCGCTCCCTGAGCCCGAAGATGTAGTCTGGGTTGTTTCCGGCGTCGAAGACGCTGGTGAACCCGCTGTACAGGAAGCCATGAAGAGCACGGATTCCCGCCGCCTCATTCGGGCCGTCCCTGCCTCGGCCACCGATCAGGTGGATGTGCATATCCATGAGGCCTGGAATCAGATAGCGGCCCCGCCCGTCGATGCGGGTGGTCCCGACGGGTGCGTCGAGCGGCTCACGGGAGACAGCCGAGATGCGATCTCCCTCCACAAGCACGTATGCCCCCATCATCGGCGACCGTCCCGTACCGTCGACTAAGGTCACCTCCTCAATGAGAAGGCCCTGCCCGGCAACTCTGGGCGGATCGGTCACCATCGAGGTGACAGCAATCAAGAACCCACAGAGACGAATGGGAAACAGTACGTACCGAACCATGATAGCTGCCCTCTTGGGACGAGATCCCATAGCGACCTTACTTTCCACTCGGGATAACTGCGGACCCATCCAAGACGAACGTCGACATCCGGGGCGGACCATCGCTGGTCGTCCCTGCGAGTATTGAGATATACTGCCGTCCGTCGAGCTCGTACGCGACAGGGGTAGCTGTCCCATCACCGACACGTGCCGTCCAGAGTTGCTCTCCA
>JAYZFL010000044.1:0-104945 GCA_036336795.1 Gemmatimonadota bacterium | reverse complement strand
CACCGGCCTCAGATTCTGCGTCATCACCGGCCACAGCTTCTGCGTCATCACCGGCGTCAGCTTCTGCGTCATCACCGGCTTCAGCTTCTGCGTCATCACCGGCCTCAGCTTCTGCGTCATCACCGGCTTCAGCTTCTGCGTCATCACCGGCTTCAGCTTCTGCGTCATCACCGGCTTCAGCTTCTGCAGGAGGTTCCGGCACATCCTTGCGATCAGGGAGGTTCATTACCTCTAGTACGATTCGGCGGTTAGCGGCGTCCGACTCAATAATCTTCAGGACCAACGCTTCACCCGGACGGAAGTATTCGGCCAACACATCATCATCTTCGATGCCTAGATGGGAAGTCGGCGCAAAGCCCTCAATGTCGTCACCCAGGTCAACGACCACACCATTCTCCTGGATTCTCGCCACAGACCCTGGCGGTTCGACTCCAGCCGAAAAACGTCCAACGATCTCAGGCCACGGATCTTCCAGCAACTGCTTGATTCCCAGAGAAATACGCTTCTGTTCTGCATCTACGTCGAGCACAAGAACCTGGACCTCGTCGCCTTTGTCAATGACCTCCGAAGGGTGTTCCACTCGGCGAGTCCAACTCATATCCGAAACGTGCACGAGGCCATCAATGCCCGGCTCGATTTCCACGAAAGCACCGAAGGACGTGAGATTACGTACAGTGCCCGCCAACTCCGTGCCCGTCGGATACTTCTCCGGCAAGGCGAGCCATGGATCTTCCTCGGTTTGCTTCATTCCCAATGAGATCTTCTCGTCATTTGTGTCCACTTTCAGGACTACCGCTTCGATCTCATCTCCTATGTTTACCAGTTTCGAAGGATGACGAATGTTACGTGTCCACGACATCTCGGAGATGTGGACAAGCCCCTCGACACCCTTCTGGATCTCAATAAACGCTCCATAATTCGTGATTGATACAACTTTTCCGTGAACCCTTGAGCCAATGGGATATTTCTTGTCGATGTCTGTCCACGGATAAGGAAGAAGTTGTTTGAGCCCCAACGAGATGCGCTCTCGATCCCAATCGATGTCTAGGATTTTGACATCCAGATTTTCCCCGATCCCAACCACTTCTGATGGGTGGCCAACCCGGCCCCATGACATGTCGGTGATGTGGAGGAGACCATCTAATCCACCGAGATCGATGAAGGCACCAAAATCGGTAATATTCTTGACGATACCTTCACGTATCTGACCGATCAAAAGTTCTACGACCAACATCTCGCGCTTCTTCTCCCGCTCGCCCTCGAGTATCACTCGGCGGGATACAACGATATTCCTACGGCGCTTGTTGAGCTTGATGATCTTGAATTCAAATGTCTGCCCAAGTAGGTCCTCGATGTTGGGTACTCTCCGCAGGGCAATCTGAGATCCGGGCAAGAAAGCATCCACTCCCATGATGTCAACGGTGACTCCGCCCTTGATCTTGTTGGTGAGGATCCCCTCCACGGGCTCATCGGCCTCATGGCACTCCCGGATCTTCTCCCACACACGCAAGAAGTCTGCCTTTTTCTTTGACAACACAACAATTCCATCGTCGTCTTCAAGGCTTTCGAGGAGTACTTCAACATCTTGACCAGGTTCAATCGCTGTCCGGTCCTTAAACTCATCTATAGGTACTGCACCTTCACTCTTGAACCCAAATTCGAGGATGACCATTTTGTCTGTCACCCGAAGAACCTTCGCGTTGACGATCTCTCCTTCCCTGAAGTCCCCCATTACATCTGCATGCTCGGCCAGAAGGACTTCAAAGTCCTCCGCGGAAAGGTCAAGCACTTCTTCTCCGTACGGATCGGAAAACAATTCCGGTGAAATGCCAGACGGCGCTTCGGGAATGGCTGTTTCGCGGGCGGACCCCGAAACGTCCGATGGCACCTCTTCTATGCCGATTTCAACTTCTCTGTCCAGAGAGTCGGCTTCTGCTTCTGCTTCAGGGGAGGGGCTGGGGGTAGGAGTATCTGGGTTCTCTGTCATCACCTGTTCACCGACCATCAGCCGGTGCAGTCTTGCCGGACCCACACACAAGACGTCATGGACCGGGTTTGGGGATCTGAAACGTACTCGTGGCCCCGACGTAAGAGCCTAGATCTCAAGCTAGAACAGGCCTACAGAAGCGTCAAGTCTTTAACATACTGCAAGATGAGAGCCACTTGACCTTCGAAGGTGAGGTCAGTCGTGTCCAACTCTAGCGCGCCCTCGGGACAGCGAAGAGGGGCATGCTCTCGACCACTGTCGGCCCGGTCTCTTCGTTCGATCAACTTAGCCTGAGCACGAATCTCGCTCAGACTCGGCTCATTCCCTGATTCTTGCAATAAGCGGCGGCGAGCGCGCTCTTCAATTCCTGCCACGAGAAACACCTTCACGGCTGCATTCGGGAAGACAACCGTTCCCATATCACGTCCATCCGCGACGAGTCCCCCCTTTTCTGCCGCATCGCGCTGCACGTCAAGCAACCATTCCCGTACAGCAGAAAGACCTGCTACTTGGGACACGTGCCGAGTCACGTCGACGGTTCGGAGTTCCGAGGAGAGTCGGGCATCTTGCAGGGAAACCTCGAGAGTTTCACTTCCCAATTCTAGTCTTAAGCCGAGCCGATTTAATTCCTCTGTACTCAGAGAGGGCCATTCTTCTGGAGGAATTTCTTTTTCGAGTAACGCGAAGGTTACAGCACGGTAGAGAGCGCCGGAATCCAGATAACGACACTTCAATCGCTTCGCTACCTCTCTGGCAGTAGTCGTCTTTCCGGATCCGGCGGGGCCATCCACAGTAATCACTGAACCGGCAGCAGCTCCGACCCTGTTACTCTTTTCCTGCTTCTTCTGCTCCACATTTGGGCTCAATATCGTCAATCGCCGCAAGTGCTCCCAAAAACCCCGAAAGCTCACATCGGCGACAGCGGGATCTTCCACCTCAATCTGATTCCCGGGAACGGCCCCTAAAACACCAAAAGCCATGGCTATCCGATGATCGTGATGGCTGCGTACTCGTCCGATCTGTGGCTGATCCGTGCCGACGATTTCCATGCCGTCTGTTAATTCTTCAGCCTCTACACCAATCCTACGTAGATTCTCGACGAGCACCCTTATTCGGTCAGACTCCTTGACCCGAAGCTCGGAGGCTCCGGTGATCCGAGTAGTCCCCGCCGCCCGTGCCGCGAGGATGGCCAGAACCGGGAATTCGTCAATCATTCCGGACACTTCATGTTTATCGACTTGGGTAGCATTAAGCTCGGACGGAGCTGCAAAGAGAGTACCCAAAGGCTCACCCCAGGAATCCTCTCTCTCTGTAATTATCATGTCGATTTTCCCGCCCATCCGAGCAAGTACATGAAGCAGGCCAGTCCTCGTGGGATTCAGTCCGACTCGATCAATTCGCAGACCCCCATCCACACCACCCAAGAGGGCCAAAGCAATGAGAAACGCTGCTGACGAAAAATCTCCCGGAATTTCCAAATCGAGAGGTTGCAGATTATCAGGAGGATCTCGTAGTTCCACATTCCAACGCTCACCGGATTGATAAGATCGCATGGAGACCCCCGCGAGCGACAAGATTCTCTCTGTATGGTCGCGGGACCTACTTGGCTCGGACACAACTGCGAGTGTGCCGCTCGTGACAGCTGCTAGCAAAAGAGCACTTTTCACCTGCGCGCTGGCGATTGGCGTCTCGTACTGAAGCGGACGCAGCCCTCCACCCGTAACCTCGATAGGTAGCCGCTCCGACTCTCCAAGGAACTCAAATCTCGCACCCATCTTGGTGAGGGGATCGGTAACCCGACCCATCGGGCGATTCCTCAACGAATCGTCCCCTGTGATGGTCGTGACCATTGAGCACCCGGACAATACACCCAGCATCAAACGAGCTCCTGTCCCGCTATTCTGGAAATCAAGCACACATTGTGGATCTCGGAAACCGTCGGGTCCGATGCCGGCCATGCGGAGTTCACTTCCATCATCGGGAAGGGCTTCGATAACAACACCCAACGCACGGAGAACATTCGCCGTAGATTGCGGATCACTGCTCGAGAGTAAACCCTTTAAGCGACTTTTTCCCGACGCGATCGACGCGACGATCAGGGCCCGTTGGGTAATGGATTTATCACCAGGAACCCTAATTTTCTTCACGGATTCCGCCTCCACTCCCAGCTCCGATACACCATCTTGGGGATATCCTCATGCTCAGCACCCTTCAGAATGGTTATCAACACCTGAGGCTCACTCCAGGTCAATTTCCTCAGCGGACGGAGCATCACTTGAGATTCCATCGTTGTGAGTAATTTCAATGCTCAATCCGTCACGGGCGATCACCGCATTCGAAAAAACTTCTTGGGCCTCAGATTCCAGCGGTGACGGATCATCGGAGTACCGAGCAGAGATGTGGGTGAGACAGAGTCGGGAAACACCGGCTCTCAGAGCTAGGATCGCCGCCTCGCGTGCAGTGCTGTGATGGGTCTGGAGAGCTCGTTCCGCCTCTTCTTCACCAAAGGTGGCTTCGTGGATCAACAGTGCTGCCCCCTTTGCGATCTCTACAGTGTTGGCAACCGGGCGTGTGTCCCCGCTGTAGACGATGGTGCGCCCAGGCCTAGAGGGTCCTACCACGTCACGGGCTTCGATCGTCCGACCATCAACCTCTACGGAATGTCCTTCGTGCAACCTCCCAAACAGTGGGCCCTTAGGTACCCCAAGCGCCTGAGCTCTTTCGACATCGAATCGGCCAAGCCTCTCGTGTTCCACCAGAGCATAACCCTGAGCGGAGATCCCATGATCCACATGAAAAGGAACGATGTCGTACCCGTCACGGCCTATCCGAGCACCAGCCTCTAACTCCTCCACTGTGATTGGAAACACTGGCCGATCCATTCCCAAACCTACGGCCTGGCGGAGTGTCATTCCGGAACCCGAGGGACCGAAGACATACAGCGGGTCTGACCGCCCCTGAAGTGCCATGGTTCTGATCAGTCCCGTGATGCCGAGAAAGTGATCCGCATGGAGGTGCGTCAAGAACAAGTCTCGCACCCGGAAGCCCGTTCCGTAGCGCATCATCTGTCGCTGGGTACCCTCGCCACAATCGAACAGCAAGAGATCACTCTCGCGTTGAATCGCAATTGCGCTCACATTACGACGAACGGTAGGACGGGATGCAGAGGTACCTAGGAATGTGACTCGGATCATCTTTTTCTGTCGCTGTTTATAACCGGCGAAGCGAAGGATGGTGGACGCCCGAGAGAAGGTAGCCCCCAGTGGCACCTGTCAGAAGAGGCGTACTTGGAAGCGAAGCGTTCGTCCTGGCTGAGGCAATCCACACTGATCGAAGATGGCTCCGTCTGTAACGTTCGTGACAGATACGAGTGCGTCGGCATTAGCGAATGTGTTCCGATCTCCGAATGTGAAGCGACGCCTAAGTTGGAAGTCTAAGTTGCGTGTACTATCGAGTAGATCGTGGCCGCCAGTCTCCGCATTCAGGCAAACTTGTCCCCCGACAAACCGATATGCGGCGGAGACCTTAGTTCTCCTGTAAAGAGGCATGGAAAGGCTCAATCGACTCACGATCCGGGGTTCGTACTCGGGCCTTGTCCCAGCTACACCATCTCCATGGAATTGCCACGCTTCCTGGAATGTAAGGTCTCCCGTGTACTCTATTCTGTCCCACTCACCCGAGGCTACCAACTCGAACCCCGTGCTCCGAATGCGATCCCGATTCACCCGCTGTCGCTTTTTCCCATCCGATGCGTCCACACTGATCCGAACGATCCCGTCGGAAAGAACTTGATGGAACATGACCATCTGCAAGTCAAAAACGGACAGGTCCCAAGTGAGTCCAAGCTCTCCCCCAATGAGGACTTCTGGTCCCAGATTCGGATTGGAGAGGAAGCGTCCTAAGGCATCTGAATACAGCTCTCGAAGCGAAGGAAATCGGACCCGACGACTTACCCCTCCATGAAAGAGAAGCGAATTTCCAGTCACCAGCGACGATGCCCCGAGGCGCGCGCCCCAGTCCCAGAGACGACCGAGCGTGGGCTTATCGGATGACTCCGGTGTGTCAGCCCCATCCAATGCCAATCCGAACGTCATTTGGGTCGGCCCCAGCCCTCCCCGACTAATCAGATCATTGAAGCGCCATTCCGCTTCTGTTCCTAAACTCCACAGGCGTTGTCGATAGTTTCGCCTTTCAATCGTGCCTTTACTGATCTGCTCGACGTGAGAGACATCACCATACGTAAGCGCCGTTCGTAGGTCCGCCCGGCGGCTAAGGGTGTGTTCTCCCAGCATACGCATCGTGATAGTTTGGCTCTCCCCTTCTTCCTCTCCAACCACATTCTTGTATTGAAGAGTCTCGAACTGGTGAATCAGAAACTGGCCCCGATCAATTCCGATGCTAGCCTCAAGATCACCCAAGCCCCAACCCGTATCGCGCTGTCCTGTCCCACCAGAAAAAGCGGCCACTACTCGACTCTGGTCCGGATATCTCCAAAGCCTGGGTTCCGATTCGTGCATCTCTGGTGGAACACCCCGTTCGACATCAAAAGCAGATGCCATGAGTGAACCCCAGCCACCTCGGATTCCCTGGAAGCGAGCGGAAACGAAACCGTCGACATGTCGAGCATCGCTATTCAGCCTGAGTTCACCGTCGTCCGAGAGGAGCGCTTTTTCTTCGGCATACATCGAATTCAACTCGGGAAGTGTGAGCCCGGAACGTTCCCGAAATCCCCCGCCAGCCTGAATCAGCCACTGTCCGTTCGCAGGCTCAAGGAGATGAGCACCCGTTGCACCGACCACGAAACCACCTGTCTGGTCCAATCCCATGCTGAAGGTAGCTGGAGCAGGCAACTCCATACGAGTGTTTCCTCTCGCGACGTCGACTTCGACCACTCCAGCCAGGACATTGGGACCGTAAAGTACCGATGACAAACCTCGAATAAGACTGATCGAACGTGCCGCGGTGAGGGGAATGATCGACAAATCGGTCCGATGGTCCCAACCGAGGGTCAACGGAACTCCATCCACCAGCACGGCGATCTGTCGATCGGTCGCACCCCGTAGGCTAGGTTGCGCTTCACCCCGGGAGTTCTCTCGCACGCGCACAAGTGGGATCTCCCGCAGTGCTTGTTCCAATGTGGGTATCGGAGCGGATTTCAGGGAATCAAGACGAATCTCAACCGCGCTTGCGCCACCGATGGCAGTAAGCCGCCGGGCCGCCTCGACCGTGATTCCTTCCATGACGAAGGTTCGTGAAAGATCTGCAACAGAGTCGGCGCGAGTCGAATCCGGCTCTTGTGCCAACGCTCCGCAGGGGAACACGCTGATCACCAGGGTAATTGCCAACAAGGACATGACGGTCCAATAACGTGGCGTGCCTATGAGATGCGATCCTCTCCGATACGGAGGTGCTCCGGGAGTGGGTGCGCAGGCTTCGCGCGAAGATGACACACGCGCACTGATATTACCCCATCCGTCATTTGTTCCATAGAAAAAGGACCCGTCGTTGTGCTGGCCGATGGACAGTACGCACACTGCGGTCTATTCTACTGTTCTATATCAATTTATACCTTTCTCCGTGCGAGACCGACCCAGTAAGCTCACCCCATTGGTTGAGGTCAACATGACGACACGCCGCCAGTTCCTTGGTTCGATCTCTCTTCCCGCCGCCGCAGCCGTCGGTGGTTTTTCCGCAGTGCCACCTGTCTTTCGACGGGCTGGCCCCGAACTCGTACAAACCTTGTCAAGTCATCCTGGAACGCCTGCAAGTGTGGCCCGGGACGAGGACTTCTGGGCCGAAGTGGCCCGGGCGTTTACGGTCGACCGTAGTATGGTAAACTTTAACAACGGCGGTGTAAGCCCCTCTCCAGCGTGGGTGCAGGACGCTATGAAAGGTCATCTTGACTTTTCCAACCTTGCACCGTCGTACACGATGTGGGACGTGCTTGAGCCTCAGCAGGAAAGTGTCCGTCAACGCATGGCGAGGGAGTGGGGTGTCGACGCGGAGGAGGTAGCTCTTACTCGTAACGCATCAGAAGGCCTTCAGATCTGTCAATTGGGCTATGATCTCAAGGCAGGCGATGAGGTCCTGACTTCTACTCAGGACTATGGACGTATGTTAACCACCTTCAAGCAACGCGAACGTCGTGAAGGGATCGTGCTCCGACAGATCGAGCTTCCCGTGATCACAGAGGAACCGACCGAGATCGTTCGACGATTCGAGGCTGGCATCACAGATCGTACGCGTCTCATTCTCATGTGCCATATGATCAATCTCACAGGGCAAATCCTACCGGTGAGAGAAGTTGTTTCGATGGCGCGTTCTCATGGCATACCTGTGATCGTTGACGGAGCCCATGCTTTAGCGCATTTCGATTTCAACATTTCCGACCTCGAATGCGACAATTATTCAACAAGCCTCCACAAGTGGCTCTTCGCCCCTCATGGTACCGGCCTTCTCTACGTGCGTCGTGAGGTCATTTCAGACATTTGGCCGATGATGGCAGCACGTGAAGAGATGGATGGCAATATCCGCAAGTTTGAAGAGATCGGAACGCATCCAGCGGCGAATCACCTGGCCGTCGCAGAGGCACTCAGCTTCCATCAAGGGATCGGTGCTAAGCGCAAAGCAGAGCGCCTTATCTACCTTCGAGATGCTTGGGCAAAACCCTTAATGGAGCACGACCGCATAAGAATCCACACAAGTCTAAAACCTGGGTTCGCTTGCGGTATCGCCAACGTGGAAATCAAAGGTGAAGATATGCCGCGCCTCCGAAATTGGCTCTGGGATCAACACCGTATTCTGACCGTATCCATCAACCATAGCCAATTCCAAGGGCTTCGTATCTCGCCGAGTGTCTACTCTACACTCGAGGAAGTAGATCGCTTCGTGGAGGCTATGGAGCATGTACTGAGAAGCGGTGTCCCAACGTAGCTTGGGCACAGTTTCAGCTCGATTGATGCCCACCGGAAAATGCTGGCGCCAAGCCAAAGATGGGCATCTATCTAAATAGGGTGTAACAAGTCGAGCCCGTAGTCGATAGCCGGAGCCGAATGCGTCATCCAGCCGCTTGAAATATAGTCTACACCAGTCTCGGCGATCTCCCGCACTGTCTCGGGCGTGACACCCCCGGACGCCTCGAGTACAGCTCGGCCATCTGTAATCTCGACCGCCTGACGTAGGAGAGCTGGCGACATATTATCCAGAAGAATCACCGCCACATGTAATTCCAAGGCCTCTACTAGTTGGTCGAGCGTATCGACTTCAATCTCTAACGGCGTGACAGGGCCCGTGGCCGCACGAGCTGCTCCCACAGCCGATCTCACATCGCCAGCCACTGCGATGTGATTGTCCTTAATAAGGATCGCCCCGTCCAGACTATAACGATGGCTCACACCTCCACCCACCCGCACGGCATGTTTTTCAAGGGCACGAAGACCTGGGGTCGTCTTGCGGGTGCAGCAAATCTTGGCACCGGTTCCTTTCACCGCAGAGACCAAAGTGTGCGTCGCCGTCGCGACGCCTGAAAGATGTCCTAAGAAATTGAGTACCGTACGTTCACTGCTGAGGATGGAACGTGCCGAGCCCTGGACCACTGCGACAACCTCACCGGCACATACCCGTAATCCGTCGGTGGCCTGGACGTCGAGTACGAGACCCGGATCAACCAACTTCAGTACCAATCTCGCAGGATGAAGGCCGGCGACGACACTTTCCTCTCGGGCAACAAACTCCGCCCGGGTACAAACACCCTCTGGGATGATGGCCCGTGACGTAATATCGTCACCCTGGCCCAAGTCTTCCTCTAGAGCACGTCGAACCAAAGAGTTGACGAGCAGGTCGGAAAGAGAAGGGATATCACTCACGCGACGCGAGACCTTCAATTCACGAGGACACACTCGTTGCAGGGCCCAATGAAGCCTGGCCCTCAACAACGACATCGACCGCCGCGCACGGACTGAACTCTTTCCCCGGCGCTTGAAGATCCATCATGCGCCAAAGCGCCCGCCGAGCAGGAGCCACCACATGCTCCGGAATCGTGACTTCGTAACGCATCAATTCCAGACTGTCGAGTATATTCTGTAGGGTTATGCTCTTCATATGCGGGCAGAGATTACAAGGCCTGATGAATTCAACCTCGGGGGTCTCTGCCGCCACATTGTCACTCATCGAGCATTCGGTGACCATCATAACCCGCTCCGGCGTTTTCTCCTTTACGTACCGGATCATCGCCGCAGTCGAACCTGTGTAGTCGACCTCGGCCAAGAGATCGGGGGCACACTCGGGATGAGCCAACACGACCAGTCCGGGTGAGCCAGCCCTGTACTCACGAACTTCATCGGCGGTGAAACGTTCATGCACTTCACACCGGCCTTCCCACGCGATCACCTCAACATCGGTAAGAGCCGCAACGTTCTTCGAAAGATACTCATCGGGAAGTAACATCACGCGGTCTACGCCCAAGGATTCGACCACGTTGATCGCGTTGGAGGATGTGCAACAGATATCCGACTCTGCCTTCACGTCAGCCGAAGTGTTTACATAAGTGATAACAGGGACTCCCGGATATTTCTCTTTCAGCAAACGAACGTCTTCACCCGTGATCGAGTGAGCGAGAGAGCAACCTGCCCTGTGGCTCGGGATCAGAACTGTCTTTTCAGGAGAGAGGAGTTTTGACGTCTCAGCCATGAAATGAACACCGGCTTGGATAATTATATCAGCGTCCGTTTCCCGAGCCTGAACAGCGAGCTGGAGAGAGTCCCCCACAAAATCCGCGACACAATGATAAATATCGGGAGTCTGATAGTTGTGCGCCAAAATAACGGCGTTCTTTTTCTTCTTGAGTCGATTGATCGAGTAGATCAAGGGCGCGATTGTCGGCCATTCCACTGGTGGAATGAACGCTTTCACTCGATTCAGCAATGGCGCCGTCTCTCGTGCGACTTCGGGAGTGTATTCAAGCATGTTGGTCGGTCTGCAGTCCTGCATCACCCTCGTCATCCGGTCAAAGCTATTTGTCCGGGCTATGAGTGCCGCACCGGGATCGCCATGGATTCCAGAGGCGGTGCGCCGCGTGCTACACAATATCGGTATTTTGGGTCCGTACTCAAGGCTCACCGTGCATGTTGACCACTTTGACCCTGCTCCTCACGTTACGAAGACGCGTGAGCGAACTTCCTGAGTCTTGTCTGTCGGTTGAGTTAACCTACCCGATGATCTTACAGCGAGGATTTATGAAGGCAACCATCGTTGCTGGACCGACACTTCTAGCTTGGCTTTTTCTCTGCAATACTGCGTTAGGTCAAACCTATCCGAGAACGGAACTCACAGCTCAAGTTGATGAGCTTTTTCAAGAGTGGGATGGAAAGGTTTCTCCGGGTGCAGCAGTGGGGATCTTCATGGATGGGAGGATTATTTACTCCAAGGGTTATGGGGTGGCGAACCTAGACTATGGTATTCCAATGACGCCACAGTCCGTCCTAAGGATCGGATCCATCTCCAAACAATTTCTCGCGATGTGCATCGCGATCCTCGCCGAACAGGGTAAACTGTCCTTCGACGACGACATCCGCACCTACCTCCCTGAGATACCCGACTATGGCAAGAAAATCGCCATTCGTCATCTCTTACACCACACGAGTGGAATTCGCGAATACCTCACACTTGTCGATCTGATCGGGAAACCCGAAGGGAGTGTGTTCGGCTATACAACTCGGGAACTCGTCGAGCTTCTTTCCCGGCAACAGAGACTCAATTTCGATCCGGGAAGTCAGTTTTCATATACGAATTCTGGTTATTTCCTACTCGCCGAAATCGTCACGCGTGTCAGTGGAGTGAAGGCCGGTGCCTTTGCTCAGGAGAACATCTTCGGACCTCTTGGTATGACCCAGACTCGTTTCTACGACGACCCGAACGCGATCATCCGAAACCAGGCTTTCGGCTACTCACTGAAACATGACGATGGGTATCGCCTTGACATCCTCCGCTCGGATGTCATCGGAGACCTCGGTGTTATCACCACAATCGAGGATTTTCTGCACTGGGATAGCAATTTTTACGAGAACAAGCTCGGAGCCGGCACGAGCAACCTGATCACGACGATGTCCACACGGGGACGAACGAGCACCGGAGAAGAGCTGTCTTATGCCCTAGGTTTAGAGTTCGACTCTTATCGTGGCTTAAAAACGATGGGCCATAGTGGATCGGCAGTGGGATATGTCGCGGAATTCTTGCAATTTCCTGAACAGAGGTTTTCCGTCGTCATTCTGTCGAACCTGAGTTCATTCAACCCCGGGCGCCTGGCCCGACAAGTCTCTGATCTGTACCTCGCCGATCAGTTCAGTGAGCCTCAAGCCTCGAGCGAACGGGGCCGACCCCAATCCACAACGCCCCAACCCATCAGCCTATCGATAGCTGGACTGGAAGCTTTTGTCGGCGAATTCTACAGCGAAGAACTCAATTTCTTTTATTCCTTCGTAGTCGAAGGAGTTAGCCTTCAGCTGAACCTCCGTGGAAGTAAGTTCGACCTACTCCCGTACTCGGAAGACCGCTTTGGATGGGGTCGACGAGAACTGACATTCCTCAGAGATGAGCACGGTGTCGTTTCTAGCTTTTCACTCGATGCCGGCAACGTAAATGGCCTGAATTTTCAGAAGATCGCCAGCCGCCGTTACTAAATCAGTTGCTGTTGAGTCATTTGGAATATCGAACACACTAATTCTGCACTGCGATGCTACTGCGTAACTCCGACCCGCGCATTGAAGTCGACGATTTGTCGGTCCCATTCGTCCACGGTCGCGTACATTTCGCTCCAGAAGTCAGGATTCCAGAGACGCTCAAGGTCGTCCACGTCACGACCCTGTTGCTCAATCCAAGTGAAGTATTTGAGATTGTGAAGAGCTTTCCGGTCATGGTAGCCAAGCTCTCGCATGTTGTCGGTGCCGGTACCCTGCAAGTGACGGGCAAAATCCGCAGCGGCGAGCAACTCCCCGTACGGGCCGTGAATCCGACGGCGCTCCGCCACGCGAGAGCCGTACAAATCCATGGAGTCAGTGAGAGGAGTGAAGAGCACATCTCCAGAATCGAGCTCGAAATAGCGGGCAGTCTTGACCGCGGCCACTAAGTTGCAGATGGAGGAGATACCAAGCAGCTGGAGGCTCTCCACCAACCCGGAAGGGATGCCTTGGCTCAAGAGGTAGTTCCTACCCACCGGCTCGGCGAACAGTCGCATGAGTGCAAGACACTGTTCGTCATCCACTGCCACAACCGTGTCCGTGTTACGGGTGTTGTGAATCCATGGGATATGCTTGTCACCGATTCCTTCGACACGGTGCTCGCCAAAGCCGCAGCGCAGTAGCGTCGGGCATTGGAGCGCCTCGACAGCAACAACTCTAAGTGATGAATGAAGTGTCCGAAGGTAGTCCCCCGTGGCGAGAGTACCAGCACTACCCGTGGCCGACACGAAAGCTGCTAAACGGTCGGTCGGGGCAGCGATATGGTCAAAGATTTCGTCTACGAGCGCACCGGTTACATGGTAATGCCAAACAGCGTTCCCGAACTCCTCGAACTGATTGAAGATTACACACTCGGGTCGTGTGTCTCTTATGACACCCACTTCGTCATAGATCTCCTTGACGTTGGATTCCCCGCCCGGCGTCGAGATAATCTCTGCACCAGCGGACTCAAGCCATCGGAACCGCTCACTCGACATCTCCTCGGGGAGGACGGCCACCGATTGACAACCGAGAAGTGAGCCGACGAACACCCCACCACGGCAGAAATTTCCGGTGCTCGGCCATACGGCCTTGTGCTCGGTCGGGTCAAATTGACCTGAAATCAACCGCGGTACGAGACACCCGAAGGCGGCACCTACCTTGTGACTTCCAGTTGGGAAGTGTTTTCCGATTATTCCCACTATGCGTGCCGGTACGCCCGTCATCTCAGACGGGAACTCAATCCAGTTACCGCCGTTAAATCCTCCACCCTCGGTAACGGGCTCATTCTTCCAAGTGATGCGGAAGAGGTTTACGGGGTCGAGGTCTGAGAGCCCAGTTTTGCCGAGTCTCTGCTCCAGTAGGCTGTCAGCAACCAGGGGCTCCCTCATCTGGGCAAACGTCGGGACAACGATGCCTAGTTCTCGGCAGCGCCGGGCCGTGTTCTTAAGGATCGCATCCGAGGTCGTCTTCATAGAAACCTTAGCCATTCGGTGGACTCGATTTACCCTAGAAGATCATAAACCAAAGCTGAAGCTTAGCCAGCCACAAGCCCATTTAAAGAGAAACCTCCGCTGGCAAGAGAGCCTCGTTCAGTGGGGACTGCCATCCTCCCATCCGATTTGAACCCGTCCAAGTCATGCATGATTTGGAAACCTAGAAATGCATATGAAGGATACAGTCCAGGGAGGTCTCCGCTCCATGATCCGAGTGCTAGTTTTCATGCGAATGGGGCCAGGTATAGGCCTGAACTGGAATACCATTGCCGCAGTCGCTATCCTGCTCAACTTGACCGGTCACTTTTGTACAGCGGCATTCTTGGTTTGACCCACGAGCCACTGGCTTAACACAACGCACAGCTAGCTACTGTGCATTGAAGAGACCCAATGCAACGAGACCGGTGCCCGGAGGGACGCCGGCTCTTCCCGAGGACCTTTGGCAACACACTGCCCCGGGAGGAAGGCCTGACCTTGGAGATTTTGGACTCATGGAGCTGCAAGAGAATCACGCCTCGTGGTCATCAACCAGTTACTTCGTTTCGGAGGACGGGTGATCCTGAGGTGCCGCACTCCCTGGTGAGATTATCCAATCTGCGCAGACGACATCGGGAACCTGAACTTATGGACGCGCCGGACTTGGATCCGGCGCAACACATCCAAGCTCTCAGGGCCTTGGCACGAGTTAACCGGATCTCCGGGGTGGCGGAACGAGTTTGGCATGAGGTTCTCCATCTGAGCCGGAGAAGCCTAGACCGGGCAATGGACCAACCGATTCGTCTCTTAGACGTTGCTTGCGGGGGTGGTGACGTAATCGTGGATGTGGCTCGCCGGGCACGATCGGCCGGTATCGCTCTCGAGGTCCACGGGTGCGACCTGAGCCCGGTGGCATTGGAGCATGCACGGCATGAGGCAGCGCGTTGGAGTGTGTCGGTGGACTTTCTCCCCAGGGATGTTCTGTCCGAAGGCCTTCCAACTGGATACGACTTAGTGTGCTCATCGCTCTTTCACCACCATCTGTCCCATGATGAGGCCGTAGGTCTCCTGAAGAGCATGGCCGCCACAAGCCACTGTGTGTTGGTGCAGGATCTATTGCGGGGAACCATCGGATACGCGTTGGCGTGGTTAGGTCTTCGACTCCTTTCCAGGTCGGAAGTCGCCCACGTAGACGGTCCCCGGTCGGTTCGTGCGGCCTTCAGCCTACCAGAGGTACAGGCCATGGCCGAAGAAGCTCACCTCGTTGGAGCCGTCATTCACCGCAGTTGGCCCGAACGGTTCATTCTCAGATGGAGGAGGTCATGACCGGAGGTGTGAGGGCTTGGATCAACCTAGGCAGGCGCCTCTGGGATGTGGTTGTGGTGGGCGCTGGGCCAGCCGGTTCTATGCTGGCGCTGGAACTCGGCCACAGAGGATGTTCGGTTCTTCTATTGGAGCGCCTACCATTCCCTCGATTCAAAGTTTGTGGAGCATGCCTGAACGGAACGGCACAAGAGGCATTGGAACACGCGGGCCTAGGCGAGCTGATGGCACGTGCCGAAGCACCCCGACTGACAGAGTTGCGGATGACAGGTTGGGGAAGGACCTCATCTGTGACTCTTCACGGCTCCGCCGTGCTATCTAGGGAAGCATTGGATCAAGCGCTGGTTCAGGCAGCCGTAGAGGAAGGTGTCGTCTTCGTGCAGGGTGTTTCTGCGGAATTGGGGCAAATGCGTGACAAAACTCGGACTCTCAATGTCCGCAGTGGGGAACAACATCAAAGCGTGCAGGCCCGGGTAGTGGTGTCCGCAGCGGGGCTTCAGGGCCTACGCTCTTCAAGCATGGCCGACAACGCACCGGTAGCCAAAATCCAGGCAGATTCACGGGTAGGCGTAGGCGCTGTCTTGGAGGTTGGTGGCTCCGGCTACGGACCGGGAACGGTATATATGGTGGTAGGACCTGCAGGATACGTGGGCCTAGTGCGCCAGGAGGATCGCCGCCTCAACGTGGCAGCCGCCTTCGATGCTGATTGGGTGCGGCGGTGCGGATCACCGGAGCAAGCCGTACGGACACACTTGAAATGGGCCAGCATGCCAGGGCTTCCCAGGAAGATTTACCGCGGTTGGAAGGGTACTCCTTGCCTCACACGACGGCTTTCCTCGCTCGGAGGAGAACGTCTTTTCCTCGTGGGCGACGCCGCTGGATACGTCGAACCATTCACAGGAGAAGGTATGGGCTGGGCTTTGCGTGGGGCCCTGGAACTCGCTCCTCTGGTACAAGCCGGCGTGACCCACTGGGAGGAAACTTTGGTGCATCGCTGGGAAGAAATACATCAACGGCAGATCCGGCGGAGTCAGCATATCTGCAAAGTGGTGGCTTGGGGTCTTCGGCGTCCCTGGATAGCTCGACGGGCCCTACGAGTGTTCGGTCTGATTCCGGGTCTGGCTCATCCCCTGGTAATCCATACTTCAATGACATCCCATATTAGAGGAGGGAATTTATAGTGAACATCCAGTTGTCCGGCCTGGGCACGGCCGTCCCACCCCGTATCTTGAAGCAGACTGACGCCGCCGAATTGAGCGGCAACTTCTGTGCAGCCGACTCAAGGCAGGCCCGCGCACTCCGTATGCTGTACGGCCGGTCCGGTGTGGAGACTCGCAACACCGTTGTTCTGGAATCCGATCAAGGAACGCTGAAGGAGCGGGTGCCATTTTATCCGGCCGCCAACGGGCCGAAAGATCGAGGGCCCACCACGGGCGAGCGCATGGCCTGGTACGAAACGGAAGCACCTCCCCTGGCCGAAGCGGCAGCGCGGCAAGCTCTTGAGAACGCATCGACTCCCGTAGATGCCATCACCCACCTAGTAACCGTGTCTTGTACGGGTTTCTTCTCGCCAGGTCTTGATGCGGTTCTCATCAACGAGCTGGGTTTGCCACGCACAGTGCATCGCACCCATGTAGGGTTCATGGGATGTCACGGTGCACTCAACGGGTTACGGGTGGCCGGTTCTCAAGCGGAAGAGGCAGAGGCACGGATTCTCCTCTGCGCAGTTGAGCTGTGCAGCCTCCATTTTGCGTATGGATGGGATCCGGAGATGATGGTGGCCAATACTCTCTTCGCAGACGGAGCGGCAGCCGTGGTGGGAGTGCCCGCACGGAATAGCGAGAACCCCACATGGAGTGTGCGGGCCCAGGGGGCTTTTCTCATGCCCTTGTCGGGCGACGCCATGTCCTGGCGCATCGGCGATCACGGATTCCGCATGACGCTCTCGGCTGCAGTCCCCGAGCTGATCCGGACGAACCTCGGTGGATGGCTGAGGGATTGGCTGAAAGGCCAGGGATTCGGTTTGAACGACATAGGAAGTTGGGCCGTACATCCTGGTGGACCACGAATCCTGGAAGCAGTAGCGGACGCCCTATCTCTCGAAGCCAAAGTCCTGGATGTGTCCCGGACAGTGCTTCGGCATCACGGAAACATGTCGTCGCCCACCGTGCTCTTCATCCTCGATAAACTCAAGAAAACCGGCGCTACGCTCCCCTGCGTGGCTCTGGCCTTCGGTCCCGGGTTGGTGGTGGAGGCCATGCTAGTGGTATGAACCACAGGCCGCCCTTCTAGGTAACAACCACCTTGGGTAGTGCTGGATTGAGGTTTACATACCAAATAAACCAGATAACCCCCTGCTCTACTTCATCGCCCAATGCCGGGGGTGGGAATCGAACCCACATGGGATTGCTCCCGGGGGATTTTAAGTCCCCTGCGTCTACCATTTCGCCACCCCGGCAAGACCACGCATGATGAGACCTTATCCGCCATCTCTCACATTCATTGGGAGCCGATGTTCAACACAAAGTCGGACAGGTAAAAAGTGCACTGAGCATCCTTTACTCTGATCGCATTGAAATGTACGTCTCTCCTTCCGGATGTGTTACCCATGTAGATAATGCAGAGATGCGAGCCTGAAACCAATCGGAAGACCATGGCCTTTAGGCACGTCATTCACCATTCTGTTCGAGGCTGGACGCCAGGGAGGCTGACCCCAGCGAAATGAACCCGAGGCCTCACTTGCAGACGCTCAGAGCCTAGGTATTCATGAATCCTGAACGCTTTCGAAGACTTTCCCTAGCACTCGAACGCCGTCAACCGGACCTTACCGTTCTGATGGAACGGGTCCACAAGAGCCACAATCTTTCGGCGATTCTCCGAAATTGTGACGCGGTCGGAGTTCTGGAGGCGCATGCCGTGCTCCCTTCGGATGGACTCGATATTCACGCACACACCTCTGCTGGAACAGCAAAATGGGTGCGGGTGCGGCGTCACGTCTCAACCGAAGAAGCCGTAGAGACACTGAGAAACCGTGGTTTCCACATTCTAGCGGCTCACCCCGAGGCTGAGGCTATTGATTTCAGAAATGTAGACTTTACGAAGCCCACCGCACTGATGATGGGAGCAGAACTTCTTGGTTTGAGCGACGAGGCCCTCAAACTGGCCGATGAACGAATCTCAATCCCCATGGTGGGAATGGCTCAATCGTTCAACGTCTCAGTAGCTACGGCCCTGCTCCTCTTCGAGGCCTTTCGACAACGCGATGCGGCCGGAATGTACCGGAGCTCCCGACTCGATCCCGAGGAATTTGAGAGAATCCTATTCGAGTGGGCCTATCCTCGAATCGCTCGCCATTTGCGAGCAAGAGGGACTCCCTATCCAACCATCACTCCGGACGGAAACATCGGACGAATCTCTCTAATTTAGCACTAACCGTAGAGGAGATATCAGCCCCCACGCCAGTCACCAACCCTATCCCGGAAACGAGACCTCCCTTCCCAATTGGTAAAGAAGAGACTCTTCCAGGCCTGGATACCGAAACTCGAACCCCGTTTCCAGAGCGACCCCCGGTTGAGCGCGAGTGCTCGACAGCAGGGTCTCTCTACCCATCTCCCCCAAAAGTGCTCCTACCGCCAAGCGAGGGATAGGAAGCAATGTTGGTCGGTGTAAGACTCGGCCAAGCGTATCAGTGAAGGCGGAATTGGGAACTGCGTAGGGAGAGGTGGCGTTGACGGCACCTGAAATGGAATCTGTCCGGATCACATGGTGAATCAGAGTCAACAGGTCATCGTGATCAATCCAACTCATGTACTGACGTCCGCTTCCCAACCGCCCGCCAACTCCCGCCTTGAAGGGTAGAAGCATCGTGCCTAATGCCCCCCCTAGAGGTGTGAGGACGAGACCAGTTCGAAGATTTACAACCCGTATCCCCATTCTGGATGCCGGACCGCTCGCGGCTTCCCACGCCTGACAGAGATCCGCTAGAAATCCTTTACCGGCCTTCGACCGTTCGGTAAGAATCTCAGTCCCTCTATCTCCGTAGAAGCCTACGGCAGATGCCGACACCAAAACTCTTGGAGGATGCCGCAGAGCGGCTAGGGTTCGAGCCAAGAATTCCGTCCCCCGAACCCTACTCTCGGTAATCCTCTTCTTCTTGCCGTCCGTCCACCGAAAGCCCAGCAGGGATTCCCCCGCAAGATGCACCACTGCGTCAAGTCCCTCCAAGCCGTCCACATCAATCTTCTCTTCGGTCGGATCCCAGAACACGTCCGAACCGATCGGGCCACGCTCCCGAACAATCCGGACGACCTCGTGGCTACCGGTGGTCAGAGTATGGCAGAGTGCCCGCCCAATTAGGCCGCTCGATCCTGTCACTCCGATCCGGAGTGATTTTGGACCTCCATATCGATCGATGCGTGCTAATTCGTTTGCGATACGATGGTGCCGGAAGGTGAAGAGCCGTTCAAGTTCGTGCTCTACCGTAGAATTCCCCAGAAGCTTTCCCGCCACACCCATGGGAAGTTCCCAATTCACATAGTCTTCAACTGTACATCCCTTCCCCCCCAAAGACTCGAACCGATGGGTATGAACCCAGCGCGTGAATGGTCCTTCCGTTTGTTCGTCACTAAAACGTTTGCCTTCCTCGTAACCCGTGTGTCGTAACTCCCAAGTCAGATCGGTCGGTCCGCGACTCAATTTGAAACGGATACGTCCGCCATCCGTGGGTGTACCGGTTCGTTCTTCTATCTTGACGTTTTCCCACGGTGGAATCAGTCGCTCCAGAGCTCCGGGTCGCATATGCCAGTCGAACACGTCCTTAGCGGTATGGTCCAGCGGACTCCGGAGCGTGAACTCAGAGCCGTTCATGGTCAGTTCGTGGTGACCTCAGACCCTTGTTCAGGATGCCGGACTGATCACTCCATTCCCTTAGAAACATTATGAAGAAAACCTACCGAAGTCTCGGCATGAAGTCGGAGCCTTTCCTTTCATCACTTGCCTTTGGAACATTTCCGGGGACCATTCGTCGAGTGGTATCTCGCTCAAAGGTCTCTATCGGGATGGTGGTGAAACGACCCCTGCCTATGAGGGAGGAGTTGTTCTACCAATCCACCCTCACTCTCCCAGGAGTCGAATTCCTCAACCAGACATCTCTTCCACCGGGCCCCGGCGGACCGAAGTCGTCCTTCCAGCCACTCACGCGCACCGAATCCGATAGCTCGCCGATAATGCTCGGCCACTTCAAATATCCTGTCGACATGGTCACTGACATCTAGCGCGACAGGCGGAAGGGTGGAATGGATGTCACGTAAGGTGAAAATAGGACAGAACTTCCGATGTGGAGCCGCAGGTTTCACGACACTAGAAATCCGCGCTAGATTGATTGCATCTCTGGCGATTTTTCCGGTCGTCTGATGATCCGGATGACGAAATCCTCGTGTCCACGCATCACCCCAAGTGACAAGCCCCTCCGGTTTGATCTCAGCGATGACCTTCGCCACTTCCCGAGCCGCTTCAGGCGTAGCTTCGACTCCTGAGTCAGGAAGCGAGAGCCATCGCGCCTCCACCCCAAGAAGCTCTGTAGCCTGTACTCCAAGCTCCAACCGGCGCTTTGCCACTTCCTCTTTGTCGATCGGCCCCAGCGAATCCGTCATCTCACCCCGAGTGAGCCAAAGGACCACCACCCGGGACCCAGCCGCACGCTGGGTCAGGAGAGTGCCCGCACACAGCACTTCATCATCCGGGTGAGCCAGCACAACCATCAAGGTCGGAGAACTCATGATCTTGAGGCCCCGGACTCGTATGGATCCGACGCGTCCTCGCTAGTGGGCATCCGCAGTTTCTCGAATGAGACGAATGGCTTCTGCGATCCCACCGGAGTGGCGAAATACAGCCGACCCGGCAACCAGGACTGTAGCGCCAGCTCCACTCGCAAGTCCGGCCGTTTTCGTGTTGACCCCGCCATCTACTTCAAGCTCAACACCAGCAGCTCCCGCCTCATCTAGCATGCCCCTCAAGAGCTTGATCCTCTCGGTGCTACTCGGGATGTATGCTTGCCCTCCGAAGCCAGGGTTGACCGACATTATAAGCGCAAGGTCCACTTCGGGAAGAATGTCGGCCAGTGATGTCAGAGATGTGGCCGGATTTAGCGTAACTCCAGGTTTTACGCCCAATTCCCTAATGTGTTGGACAGTCTGATGTAAGTGAGGACAAACTTCCTGATGTACCGTCAGATAATCCGCACCGGCATCGGCAAAAGCGGCTAGATGTTGCTCCGGGTGCTCAATCATAAGGTGCACGTCCACAGGAAGATCCGTCGCGGCCCGAACGGCGGCGGTGACCGCGGGACCAATCGTGATGTTGGGAACGAACTGCCCGTCCATCACGTCGACATGTATCCAGTCCGCTCCAGACGCGGAGGCTTCGCGAACTTCTTCTGCCAGACGGCCGAAGTCACACGACAGGATCGAAGGAGCAATCTTGATACTCACGTAAGTTCATCCGGAAATAGAGTGCGCATTCCCTTCTCACCGCTAACCAGCACGCGCGTTGCCATGCCTAGAAAGAGTCCGGATTCCACCACCCCGGCCTGTGCTGCAAGAGCACCTTCAAGGCCCTCCGGGTCATCGAGTCCTCCCGGAAAGTGACAATCGATGATGTAGTTCCCGTTGTCCGTCGTCACTGGTTGGCCATCGGAAAGCCGACGTATCACAGGGTGCCCCCCCACTGATTCCAAGAAGTGTTCGTGAATTTCCCAGCCGAATTGGACAACCTCCACCGGAACAGGCGTCTTCTCGCATAAGACTGTGACAATCTTCGATTCATCGACCATGATCGCCAGTCGTCCGGAGGCTTGGGCCACCATCTTTTCTCGTAAGAGGGCGCCACCTAGACCCTTAATGAGGTTCAAGCGAGAATCGACTTCGTCAGCACCATCGACTGTCAAATCGAGAATGGGGTTCTTCTCCAGCGAAGTTAGAGGAATCCCAAGTTCACGGGCTTCCTTGGCAGTGCGCAGTGACGTTGGCACACCCAGGATGTTATGGAGCTCCCCACAGTTCAACCTATCTGCCAGAAAGAGTAGAAAATAGCCAACTGTAGAGCCGGTACCCAAGCCGAGAGTCATACCGTCTTCGACAAGGCTCGCAGCCTCAAGACCCACTGCCCGTTTCAGTGCATCGGCATCGGCCATGCCACGCTCCCCGAAGAGGCTTCCGCGAAATACGTCAGACCCCGAACCTCTTCAACATGTCCTGAACATCTGCAGTGCCAGTTTTGGTCATGAGACCCCAATCTCCAAGCTTGCTTCGGCCTCCATCTTCTCGGTGTAGTCACCAAATCTGGCGGCTCCGTTGCATTTAGCTCGATGATACAAGGCTTTTTGCGCAGCGTCTTCGTTGGCGGCCTTGCCACCCCAGGCCTTCAGCGTGGCTTCTTGCAGCGCTCGTCCGTAGGAAAAGCTCAACTCCCAAGGAACCCCACCGATAGCATTCATCGCGTTCAGATGCACCGTGGCTAACTCGGAGCTTTGCCCTCCCGACAAGAAGACAATTCCCGGGACCGCTCCGGGAACACTACTCTTGAGCACCCGGATAGTCTCTTCGGCCACCTGCTGCACCTCTCCTTGCGTGGGACAACGATTTCCTGAGAGGACCATGTTTGGCTTTAACAGAGTTCCTTCGAGCACCACGCGGCTTTCGGCCAACTCCTGATACACCGCAGCCAACGTCACTTCAGTCACTTCCGCACAGCGCTCAATGGTATGGTCGCCATCCATGAGGACTTCCGGTTCAACGATTGGGACAAGCCCAGCTTCCTGCGCTAAGGCTGCATACCGCGCTAGGGCGTGGGCGTTAGCCTGAATACAACCTGGAGTCGGAATGCCGTCACCGATGGTGATGACGGCTCGCCACTTAGCAAAACGGGCTCCAAGGTCGCGATACTCTGCATATCGGTCACGAAGTCCGTCGAGACCCTCAGTGACCTTTTCACCGGGGAAGCCAGCGAGATCCTTAGCCCCCGTGTCGACCTTGATTCCCGGGATGATTCCTTGGGAGGAAAGTACTTCGGAGAATGACCGACCGTCTTCGGTTGATTGGCGGATGGTTTCGTCAAATAAAATGACACCACTTATAAAGGCGCCCGCTCCCTCGGTGGTAAACAGGAGTTCCCGGTAGAACCGACGATTCCCTTCTGTGGAGTCAACGTTGATAGTATCAAAACGCTTCTTGATGGTTGGTGCGCTTTCGTCCGCTGCCAAAATTCCTTTTCCCTCGGCGACGAGCGTATTAGCAGTATAGACAAGAGCTTCTAAGGACATCCTAACCTTCCTCCTGTGGTTACATGAATCCGACGATGGTTCGGCATAGCTGCGTTCACACTTTCAGGTTCCAATCATCGGGAGTAAAGACCTCCGCGTCAGAAGGAATGGTGATCTTACCATTCATCTTCACTAATCGAAAACATGAGTAGCTACGCGGGTTCCTAGCGAACAAAATCTATCGCAACGATACGTCCAGAACCAGGCCGCCAGTTGACTCGTCATCACCTCCGAGACAGCTTAATATTATGATTGCTATGAGAACATACCGAGTTTTCGAGTTTACGGGCCGGCCCCCTCCGGGAGCCGGCGACTGACGCACGCGTATTGAACGCGAAGAGCGCTCTGTCCTAAGGCTTCCGACGTCGTCGGAGGTCATTTTTTTTTCTCTTGATGTGAGATGTACGATGATCATCATCACTCGGCCCGGAGTATCCGAGGAAGAGCTGGACCATATCCGCGAAAGGGTTGAGTCCGTAGGACCTCGTACCCATTTGATCCGCGGAGAGCACCGGACCGTCATTCTCTGTATCGGTGACCCGGCGGATCTGGCACATGTCCCACTTCTCTCGATTCCAGGAGTGGACGGCGTTCGCAGTATAATGAAGCCGTACAAGTTAGCTAATCGACAAGTAACCTCCGAGCCCACTCAAGTCCGCATCGGTGATGCATTGATCGGTAGCAGCACCCTTACGATCATTGCGGGACCCTGCTCCGTGGAGGACTCGAACATGCTTTCGGAGACCGCGAGGCGAGTCAAGGCAGCAGGAGCGACAGCGCTGCGAGGCGGGGCATTCAAACCTCGGACCTCGCCCTACGCTTTTGACGGACTTGGTGAAGAAGGTCTGAAAATATTAGCCGAGGTGCGAGCGGAGACCGGACTCCCGGTCGTCACCGAGGTCATGGACACGCGACAAGTCGACTTGGTCGCGTCCTACGCTGACGTTCTACAGATCGGAGCCCGGAACATGCAGAATTATTCTCTCTTGACGGAGGTCGGCCGACTGCAGCGCCCGATTCTACTTAAGCGTGGCATGTCGGCAAAGATCCAAGATCTCCTCCTGGCTGCTGAGTATGTGATGAAGCAAGGAAACATGAACGTCATTCTATGTGAGCGAGGGATCAGGACTTTCGAGGATTCTACTCGAAACACCTTCGATCTTGCCGCGATCCCAGTGCTCAAGCGCGAAACCCATTTGCCGGTCGTAGCGGATCCGAGCCATGCCGGCGGGCAGCGTGATCTAGTCGCCCCACTTTCCTATGCCGCAGTCGCAGCAGGAGCGGACGGACTCATGATAGAGGTACACCCGAATCCGGAATTGGCCGTCTCGGACGGAGATCAATCCTTGGCCTGCGGAGAATTCGATCAGCTCATGACTGGCCTGCATCCCTTTGCCATGGCTGCGGGAAAGACACTTGAGGGGTTTAGCGAACCAGTCTTATCAGCGCCCGAGACGGTCGGCGGCTCGTGACATTTGCTCCGTAACAGCACTCCGGGCGGTCCCGCCGGAAGCCTTACGTGCCTCGACGGCCGCCTCCCACGAAAATACGTTGAGAACATCCCGGCCGAAGGCTGGATGGGCTTCTTGAAAGACTTCAAAAGGAAGCTCATCAAGGGCCATCCCACGATCTTCAGCTACCCTCACGATTCTGGCCAATACTTGGTGAGCCTCCCGGAACGGGACTCCAGTTCGAACTAGATAGTCTGCCAAGTCGGTGGCTAATAGCAGCGGATCGAGGACAGCAGCGATCCGGTCTAATCGAAGCTCCGCTCCTCGCACAGCCCCCGCGACCGCCGGGAGCACAACCATCAAGGTATCGACCGAGTCGAACAGAGTCCGCTTGTCGTCCTGGAGGTCCCGATTGAATCCCGTCGGCAACCCTTTCAGGACGGTCAGCAGAGTCATCAGATTACCCACAAGTCGACCGGATTGACCCCGCACCAACTCCGCCACATCCGGATTCCGTTTTTGCGGCATTAAGCTAGAGCCAGTGCTGTACCCGTCGGAGAGGCGTAGGAAACCGAACTCCTTCGATGCGAAAAGTACAAGATCCTCGGCAAGGCGGGATAAATGAACACCGATACGAGCCGTGACGAATAGGAAATCCAGGGCCCAGTCCCGATCACTCACCGCATCCATGCTGTTTTCCGAGACCCGACTGAATCCCAATTCTTCTCGCAGAAATTCGCGGTCGATCAGAAACGGACATCCCGAGATAGCTCCGGAGCCGAGTGGCAGTACGCCCGCCTCAGCCCTTACGGATTCGATCAACCTACGATCCCGGTCGATCGGCCAGAAATGGGAGAGCATCCAGTGAGCTGCCCTTACAGGTTGTCCTTGCTGAAGATGAGTATACCCCGGAATGATCACCTCTACTGACTCTCGAGCCCACTCGAGGAGAGCCTCCTGGACCCCCTCAAGCGCCCTGTCGAGACTATCGGAAGCCTCCATGCTCCACAGACGAAAGTCCGTCGCTACTTGGTCGTTCCGAGATCTTCCAGTATGGAGTTTTCCAGCAACATCTCCCACCTCTTCGTAGAGCAGGCGCTCAACCAGCGAGTGGATATCTTCATCGGCTTCATTCGAATGATCACTATCTACCAAGCGCTCAGCCACACGATCTAGTCCTTCGACTAGGAGATCCCCTTCGGACGGACTCAATACCCCGGCTCGCACGAGCGCGCGACTCCAAGCTTGACTGCCACGGATGTCTTGAGAGCCCAATCGGATGTCGACACTTAAACTCGAGTTCAACGGAATCATCTCCGGAGACATGGACCCCTGAATTCGACCGCTCCAGAGGGAAACTTCGGGTGTGGCGTCAACCACAGGAAAATCAGCCGACAGGTGCTTCCGAAATCGTCGACTTCAAGACTTCGGTAACGGCAGCATTCGACTCACTCTTCCCAGCATCTCTTTCGGCCGCAACGCGTGCGGGTAGACCGAACAGTTTAATGAAACCCTCAGCGTCGGCATGGTCATACGTCTCGTCTTCACCGAAAGAGGCGAGTCCGGCATCGTATAGAGATTCCGGGCTCCACCGGCTTTGCACCGTTGCGGAACCTTTGAAAAGCTTGAGTCGCACGGTACCGGTAACTTTTTTCATGAGCACGTCCATGAATGCGTCCATGGCTTCCCGCTCCGGCGTCCACCACCATCCTTCGTACACCAAATCCGCATAACGAGCGGCCAATTGCTCCTTCACGGCCAATGCTCGTCGATCAAGCGTTAACTGCTCAAGCTCTCGGAGAGCGATATGGAGTAGTGTGCCACCAGGTGTCTCATAGATACCGCGAGACTTCATTCCAACAAGTCGATCTTCCACGATATCGGCCCGCCCGACACCGTGCCTCGAACCGATCTCGTTCAACGTGGTCAGTAATTCCACACCACCCATCGTCTCTCCATCAAGAGTCACAGGGCGTCCCTCGTCGAACTTCAACTCGATGTACTGTGGTTTGTCAGGCGCTAACTCCGGGGACAGTGTCCAAAGGTACATAGCATCGTCAGGCTCGTAGGCTGGATCTTCCAACGGGCCTCCCTCGTGGGAGATGTGCCAAAGATTTTCATCGCGCGAGTACAGTTTACTCTCGTCGACTCCGATCAATGGGATCTGACGAGCTCGAGCGTACGAGAGACAATCCTCCCGAGAACGGAGCTCCCATTCACGCCACGGCGCGATTATTTTTAGCTCAGGCGCGAGAGCCATAAACGTCAACTCGAATCGAACCTGATCATTTCCCTTGCCAGTACAGCCGTGTGACAGTGCGTCGGCTCCTACTTCTTGAGCGATCTCAACCATTCGCCGAGCAATGATTGGTCGCGCCATCGACGTTCCGAGTAGATACTTCCTGCCGTACACGGCACCCGATCGTAGAGTCGGCCAAGCGAAATCCTCGACGAAAGCCTCGCGGAGATCTTCTCCGAAAAAAGCGGAGGCTCCGGTCGCCCGAGCCTTTTCAGGTAACCCATCAAGGCCACCGGGCTGGCCCACATCCGCCGCCACACAGACTACTTCGGCCTCGTAGTTCTCTCGGAGCCACGGCACAATGACCGACGTGTCCAGCCCTCCTGAGTATGCAAGCACAACCTTCAGGCCCATGACGTCCCCATCTCCAGAGTCTGAGACATTTCATAAATATGCAATAATATCGCATATTATTGCAAAATTAGACCCCAAGAATATCTGATGTCAAGGACACTGGAACAGTGTAACTACTTTGACGTCAACGTAATCCGACCGACCTTGGACCTGCCTCGACCATCCTATCCTTCTGCGATTTTAATCAATCGATCGCGAATGACAGGCATGTCGGATTTTTTCCGGAGTACGACGATGATCGTGTCTTCGCCGGCAACCGTACCGAGCACCTCCGGCCAGTCCTCCCAGTCGATAGAGATGGCAACGGCTGCTGCTCCTCCACTCATGGTCCGAATCACCACGAGGTTCTCCGCGCCTTCCGCAGAAAGAAAGAGCGGCTTAAGTGTACCGAGGGGTGGCTTCTTCCCCCAATCCTCAGGGAGCCGGTAGTGCGACACCCCCTGCGCTCCCCTAACCTTCACCAGCCGAAGTTCCCTAATATCCCGGGACAGAGTCCCTTCTGTCACCTTAATCCCACGCTTTCCGAGGAGTTTTCGAAGAACTCCATGGCTGGTCACATCGTTGGCCTTCACAAGGTCGAGAATGACAGCCAACCGCTTCTGCTTGCTCATCCAGCCCGGCCTACCCGACCGCCTGTTCGACCATGCTTTGTAACTTTTCAGGCTCAAGTCCAACGCTACGCTCCACCTCTTCACCTCCCTTGAAGAGAATCACCGTGGGAATCCCTCGAATATCAAACTGCTTGAGGAGCCCCTGTGCGTGGTCCGCATCAATCTTAGCAATCAAGATCTTTCCCACGTTGGCCTGGGCAATTTCATCGACAAGAGGCGCCACCATTCGGCACGGTCCGCACCAATCTGCATAAAAGTCTACAAGGACCGGAGGCCCCGACCCCAGCACCGTTCGCTCGAAATCTTCATCGGTTACCTTGACCGGACGATCGACACGAATCGGCCTTTCACAATCACCACATACCTGAGGGTCATCCGTCTTGGTCAGGTTCACGGCGTTCAACGTCAGACAAAAGCCGCAACGGAGGGTAACCTCACTTCCCTTGGAAATCTCCATCATCTGAGCGTCCTCTAGTGTCTGTTTCGCCGCATCCCGCCAGAAGATCACACGGCGCCCAAAGCAACGCGCTGGGATCCGAGTATAGCAAAACCCCGCCCTCTACCGCGGGAACACCTTCTGCAAGCGCTCCGGAACCTCTTTTGTCGTCTTTCGGTTCGTAGATCGGCGACCTAGAAGAGGTCGTACTTCGCCTGGACCATCATGAACCGACCGATCTCGGGCACACCGACAAAACTCCGGTAGGGCGTATTGAACAAGTTGTTCACCACCAACTGAAGGGTCGCCAGAGTCCCAGGGACCTTGTAGCCCAACGTGACATCCACCAGTTTGTACGCGTCGACACAGGGCTCTTCGTAGAGGGCACCGGTCAACCCAGTCTCACACTGAGTCCCCACGAAGCCTGCCGATTCCGCCGGGAATCCAGAAGTCAGGCGAAGGCGAGTCTCCGCGTTGAAGCCGGCTCTAGCATCACGGTACGCCAGCCCAAACGTCCCCTTGAGTTTCGGTGCGTTGAGGGCGATCGGGGAAATCCCATTCGACATTTCCGTGAGATCAAAATAATCGTCGCTCACGAGGGATGCCGTGGAAGAAAGAGTCCAGTGGTCGTCCAAGAACGCCTGTAGCGTAAAGTCGGCGCCGTAATAGGAAACGTCTCCAGCATTCACATATGAGACCAGGAGATTCGTCGCACTCGATTCGACCTGATCGGAGGAGACCACCGCCAGTGGGGTCTCGGCCAAGCCAGGGATTCCACCCACCGCCTTGTCAGGACCAAGGGCCAACTGTGTGGCCTGGTCGAGAGCCGCGGCTCCGGCAACGGAAGCTGGAAGACCGGTTTGCGCCATTATCACTTGAGTGAGCCGTGGCACGAGGAACCCGATCATCGAAGTAGCGTCCAGGTAAAGCACAGGCGTACGGAATACAAGCGGGGAGACAAAGTTCTCCTTCCTCGAGTGCCACACGTCCGCTGCGATTAGAACCTTGTTGTCGATTACACCCTGATACCCCATTTCGAAGGTCGTGGACGTGGTTTCTTTAAGTTGCTTCACGTCCAGGATAGCGGCCGCGTTAAGCGGGCCAAAGGCTCCGGTTCCGGCGTCGAGCATGTTGAGCGAGATGTCCGCATCCGATGGATTCAAACTCGCTAGGAGCCCCGCGGTAGCAGCGTCGATGATTCCGAGAGCGTTGGCCGCACCGACCCCGGTCAACCACAGTGGCCCCGTGCCGACCGGCATAAGCTGTCCGCTCCCACCCAGTGCTTGGGGAATCCTCATGCCACTCAAGGTCCCGTCCGCATTGTGCAGGCTGATGCCATTACCTGCACCCTGGGCCTGCACCCGGTAACCAACAGCTGCCAACGGCCCGGCGGGTCCCCCTGAGATGTCTAGGAACATGTTCAGGGTTGTGGGTGTCGAGAAAGCCCGATTGTAGCTGGCCCTGATGCTGTGATTCTCAGCGGGCTCGAAAACCAGCGCGGCACGAGGCGAGAAGACGTTATGATCGAGTCGAGAGTGTGTGTCCAAGCGGCCCGCAAGAATCAGGTCGAGCCGATCACCTAGCGCAGTCTTCGATTGGAGATACGTACCGACCTCCTTGACGTCGTCATCGTTTTCGTTCCGGCCGTTGATCGTTCCTGCGGTACGGGGATTGGTAAAGGAGTAGTCCACACCGTATGAGAAATCCTGACGGCCATCGCCTAGATCGAAGCCGTGTTGAAGCTGTCCGACTGTCATTCGTGACTGGTCTACAAGCGGTGCACCGTCACGCAATAGATAACTATCTCCGGCGTCACTGGTGTTGAGATAGACCTGAGCAAAAAGCCGATCGACGTTCATTCGGGCCTGATAGTACGCGTACTGCCAGCCATAGGTCTGGCCCATTCCCAGACCAGTCAATTCGATGCCGTCTACATTGGTCATCCCGTAATCGAAAATCATACGATCGTCACCACCAAGACCCCAGTCTGCTCTTACGTTCATCGACTGACGTTTGAAATCGGAGCCCTCGTAGTCGCGGATTCCCACTCGCCCGAAGGCAAGGTCAGCGTTCGCCGAACTTAGCCCTCGAGCCATCCTCTCAGCCTTGAAGGCCGCCGGATTCGCATCGGCACTCGCACGGGCAGCGGTCTCGACCGGATCCGTGAACGCCCACTCGTCTCCCTGAACCTGTCGCGCCGAAATCTTAAAGCCGAAGTTGTCCGACAGCTTATGCGCAGTGCGGAGAGTCCCCTCAAAAACATTCTTGCCCCCTCCCCCCAAAGTCACGGTCGTACCCTGGCTCGTGAGAGGTGATTTCGTGATCATGTGGACTACCCCGTTTGCCGTGTTCGGCCCATAGAGCGCTGATCCGGGGCCAAGCACCACTTCAATCCGCTCCAGATCTTCATTTGTCTGAGGAACGAAGTGAAGGAGATTAGCCCGTAAGGACGGCACTCCTGCGATCCGGTTGTCTACCAGAAAGTGCAGAGATCCGGAGAAAATATTGTTGAACCCACGGATCACGATGTTTCTGGACTGAGTCCCCTGTTGGATGATATCCACCCCCGGCGCAGACCGAAGATGTTCGACGGGCGTGACCACCATTCGATCCTGAATCTCAGTCTCTCCGACGACATGCACGGTGTTCGGTGCGTCGACTCTGGACTCTGCTCGGCGAGACGCCGTCACCACAACCGGATTCAGCTGAAGGGCCGCCGATGTCAATGAAAGATCTAACACCGTGGTCTCACCGCCGCTTATCCGCACCCCATCCTCGCGAAACTCACGGTAGCCGAGAGCAGTTACTACGACAGAATAAACTCCAGCTGGCAGAGACACAGAGAACTGCCCTGCTCCTCCAGATAGGGAAGGAGCAAGGTCAGCTCCGAGCACTTCCACTCCAGCGGAAGAGATCGGCACGCCATTACCCGCATCTGTAAGTGTGCCTGTGAGGGTCCCATCCTGGGCGGCGAGCGAGCCGAACCCAAGGGCGAAACCAAGCACCAGCGTTAGAATGTGCGTCGATAGCTTTACGCTCATGGTACAGCCTCTCAATCAGGAGTGAGGGCACCGAGAAATACAGTCTCTCGGTCCGCGTCTCTCAGAAACATCTGGAGAAGAAGTGTCTTTCAGAATTCGACACGGGCGAGCAGGATCGTCTTCTCGGGTTGCCACGGGAAATTACATCAGGGACAATATAGGAGCAATGTCAGTGAACTCCGGCCATGGTTGACCTTACCGCCTACACACATGACCTCAATCCCTAAACTGCGACACCTTGAAGCAGCACACGCGCAGATTGCTCCTTCCGTACACCGCACCCCTGTCGTCTCAAGCAGTGCACTCTCAGAGCGGATCGGCCATCCTATGCTCCTCAAGTGCGAGAACCTTCAAAAAACAGGATCATTCAAAGTAAGGGGTGCTCTAAACGCGCTTCTTGAGATGAACACAGACGAGCGAGCGAACGGAGTGGTGACCGTCTCTGCGGGCAACCATGCACAGGCCGTCGCCTGGGCTGCAGCCAAGATCGGCATGCAGTCTACCGTCGTGATGAATGCTCAAGCCTCGCCTACCAAGGCCCGTGCAAGTGAAAGTTACGGAGCGAACGTGATTCTCCACGGGACAGCATTGGAAGCTTTCGAGCTCTCCTCAGTTCTCGCCAAAGAGCATAACCTCACATTCATACACCCATTCGATGATCCGACAATCGTGGCGGGCCATGCGACCGTGGGGATCGAGATCTTAGATGAGGTACCGGAAGCATCCACGGTGGTCGTACCAATCGGAGGAGGAGGACTTATTTCCGGTGTGTCTCTCGCCGCTTCTCTGGTCCGTCCAGGTACCACAAAGGTATTCGGTGTAGAGCCGGAAGGAGCATGCGCCATGCGGAAAAGTCTGGATGAAGGCACGGCGGTACACCTCGAAAGTGTTGACACGATCGCCGACGGTCTCGCTGCGCCCATGGCGGGGGAACTCAACTTCGAGATCATTCAGAGATTCGTCGAAGACATCGTGGTCGTGAGTGACTCTGAAATTCAAGAGGCCATGGCTTTTCTATTAGCACGGACGAAACTATTAGTCGAACCTGCTGGAGCTGCCAGCGTCGCCGCGTTACTCGCAGGAAAAATTCATTGTGGTGATGGACCGGTCGTGGCGTTACTCAGCGGCGGTAATGTAGACCTGGAGCGCCTAGCCGAACTTCTGCCCCGCTCGGACAGACAGCGTAGCTAACCCCGTTCCTTCTCATCAAATACCCTACTTGCTCCGGGAGGACGCCCGGTCCGACTGATTCACGTCCAGCTTGAGGATCGCTCCAATCCCAAGCATTGGGCCCAAAGCAAGCACAGGAAAAGCCAGATGCCAGCCGAGGGAATCACGTAGCATCGGAACACCTTGGATCGTCACCATCGTGAGCAGAAACCCCAGGGACGTCTGAAGGGTCAGCGCCGTGCCCACCGCTTCCTGCGGCGCGACCTCCGTAACCATCGCACTAAATTGGGCTGAGTCGGCCACGACAAAGAAGCCCCAAATCAGCATGAACGGAACCAACACCCAGAAGCTCTGCCCGAAGAGAAGGCCTACCACGAGGGAGCATACACCACTCACACCCATGGCAAGATTAACCAATCTCGTCCTGCCGATTCTATCGGCGGCCCTACCTCCCCACACGCACCCCAAGCCACCAATGGCGATCGCCGAGAACCCAGCCAAGTCAATCAGCGCAGCCGACACAGGAGTGCCCGTCGCCCCTGCCCGTGCTAACGCGCTCGCCGACAGAAACGCTGGCACCCATGTCCACATCGCGTAGAGTTCCCACATGTGCCCTAGGTATCCATACGTTGCAAGCCGAGTAGGCCGGTGCGAGATGACTCTGGCTATCAGTTTCCACGAAAAGGCGGCTTTTTCAAACGCGTAAGGACCCTCGCGGTAAGCCCAGGCCACGAGCACACCCCCGAGGACGCCGCCAGTCGACGCCCCCAACACAACCACCTGGAGCGGCGCACTCGCTGTGAGCTTGAACAGGTAAGGGATCGCCTTACCCACCGTGAGTGCACCCACCACAGTTCCGATGGCCACGCCACGAGAGGACCTGAACCAGGTGGCACTCATCTTCATGGCTGGAGGGTAGACCCCCGCCAAGAAAAAACCAGTCAGAAAACGTAGGCCAAGCGCCCCGCCATAAACGGGTACGATCACCAGAAAGGCATTGGCCGAAGCCGCCAGTATGGCCGACACGGCGAAATAACCTCTCGAAGGGATCAGGTCAGCGAGATTCAAGATCGCGGCAGCCATCGTCCCAGCAACAAAGCCGAGCTGCACAGTCGTTGTAAGCCAGGCGATCTGACTTGAGTTGAGATTCCAACGGATTTGGAGCACCGGAGCCACCGCACTAGCGGTGAACCATACCGACATCCCCAACAACACCGCGACGGACAGAAGAGCCAGGATACTCCAACGGCGGGGGTCCTGATCGGATCTCAGCGGAACACCACTTTTCTGAGTACGAACCAGAGGTTCGCAGGCCGCTCTGCCAAGCGCCTCATGTACCATGGAAACCATGCTGATCCATAACTGATTAGCACTTTCATCCTGTACCCGTTCTCAGCGAGCCGTTTCTGATTGGCCGTCTCTATACCGTACAACATTTGAAACTCAACTTGATCTCTGGACATTCCACGGGCAAAAGCAGCCTGTTCGATCTTGCTTATGATCTGGGTATCGTGAGTCGCAAATGCGGCCCGGGCGCGCCCCACCGACACTTCATCTAGAAGCTGCTCGGCAAGTGCAAGGTAATTCAGATCCACGTCTCGTTTATCCGGGAACGCTACGTCTGGCCCCTCAGCATAAGCCCCTTTTACGAGCCGGATCGCAGGATCTAGGGGAAGAAGGGAACCCAGGTCTTCCGCCGTCCGATAGAGGTAGGACTGGAGACAAATACCCGTTTCCCTATACTGTGCCCGCACCTGTCGGTATAAATCAAGGGTCACGTCAACGTAGTCACTGTTCTCGATGTCTATCCACACGAAGCGACCTAGCTCTTCGGCTTTAGAGACGATCGACTCGAGATTCGACACCGCCACTTCTTCGTTGATATCGACACCGAGCTGCGTGAGCTTCACGGAGATCTCCATGTCCAAATCGCGTCGATCTATCTCCTCAAGAACTCCCTTGTAGTGCTCGACGACCTCATCGACCGACTCTGTCACTTTCTCCCCGAGAAGACTCAGCACCGATCCGATGTGGAATTCCTCCAGGCGTGCTCCTTCCCGCATCGCGTCCTCGGACTTTTCACCGGGCATGAAGCGCCGAACAGCGTGCTGAACGAACTTCAGCTGTGGCAGCCGGTCCGCCAAGAATGGGTTCTCCGAGCTCCAGAGCAGTGCTTCCCGAAGGATCGTCAGCGGCTCGGCCCTCCAGTTCTGAGTAGTCTCAGGTCCGCGAACGGCGAATACCCGGTTTCCTGGAGACGCTGGCTGAACGACGATATCTCCCCGAGCAAGGCTGCATTCACTTCATCGACGATCATTCGTAGAGCCTCATTCGCCTGGCGAAGCATCACCTGTTCGTTCCCTGTCGGCGCGGCAGGAGAGTTCCCCAAAGAATTCATGGGCCGACGTACAGTATTGGCCGGGAGACGACTCCGTCCGCAGATGCCCTGACACTGCGGGCCTGTGAAGAGACTTTCCAAGAGACCTTGAAGAGTCCCCTTCAGCGCTTCTCCCTCTTCCTCCAACTCCTCGCTTCCAGGTCGTTCTTCAAGCGATCTCAACACAACGTCAGTGCTTTCGATCATCCCTTCCAATCTTCGCTGAGCTTCGTCCATATCTGCGATCATGGAACGAGCCTGCTCCAGAGCATCGAATTTTGCGAGGCGGCTTTGAACTGAGATGTCCACTCGGGGATCCTCAAGGACGGTCACCGTTCCGGTCGACTCGGAATCACCGATCGACACTCGAACCGTGTACGTCCCGCTGAGGACCTCGATGCCAGCCAACTCAGGGCCACTTCCCCTTCCGACAACTCGACGTAAATCCCATATCACTCGATTGACACCGACCTCAGTTGAGCCAGCAAACGAATGAACGGACTCCCCTCTAGAATCGAGGATCTCGATCTGCGCGTCCGCATCACTCTCCCGTCCCACCCAATAGTTGATCAGGGCTCCATAGGGGCGGTTTTCCCCAAACATCATCGCATGACCTACCGAACGGTAACCTATGGCCTCTGCAGTTTCATATTTCTGAGCTGGAGCCATGGGAAGAACCCTCAACGGTTCGTCCGCTAACCCTGGATCACGGGCCGACTCACGCAGAGGTCGGATATCGTCGATAACGAAAGCTCCCCGGCCATGCGTTCCCAAGACCAAATCGTGATCCCTGGGATGGATCCGCAAATCGCGAACTGGGGCCGGGGGTACACCGTGAGTCCAATGCATCCAGGAATTTCCACCATCGACACTCACCCGAAGCCCGAATTCCGTCCCCAGGAAAAGGAGATTCGGTTCGACCGTGTCCTCACGTATTACATGAACAAATCCGTCTATTCCTCTGTCCGACAATATTTTCCAGCTATCACCGAGATCGTCTGTCTTGTAAACATAGGGCAGCCAGTTTCCACGCCGGTGATCTTCCAGAACGACGTAGGCAGTCCGCACATCATGGGCTGAGGGTTCGACATGCGGCGCCCAGGTTCCCCTTGGTACATTGGGTATTCGATCGCCGACGTTCCGCCAAGTACTTCCATCATCCTCCGTAATCTGGACATTTCCGTCGTCTGTAGAAACCCAGATCAAACCCCTCTGGAGCGGGCTCGGGGAAATGGACAGGATCGTCGTGTGGTTCTCGGCCCCAGTGGCATCCAGTGTAAGGCCTCCACTCTGGTCTTGAAGCTGTTTTTCAGGTTCGTTCGTTGTGAGATCCGGAGAAATGATCTCCCAGCTCCGGCCCTGATCTCTAGTCCGATGCACGAATTGGCTACCCAAGTACAATACATTCGGATCGAACGGATCGACGTTGAGCCCCGCGTTCCAGTTGAAGCGTAGGTACAAACCATCGGGATGTACGGGTTGGATTCCAACCCTTCGGCCTGTTTCCTTCTCAAAGCGAAGCAGATTTCCCTGTTGTGACATCGAGTAGCCATAATCGGGATCCGAAGGGTCGTTGAAGACCGAAAAACCGTCACCACCTCCCACACGCCGCCAGTGGGCATTCATGATCCCCCGACTCTCCCAAACGGTGCTGGGACCGAACCAACTCCCATTGTCTTGAAGGCCACCGTACACGTTGAAGGGAACTGCATCATCCAAGCTGATATGGTAGAACTGCGCCAAAGTCAGGTTCTCGACAAACCTCCAGTGCTCTCCCCGGTCATAGGTGAGCGCAATTCCTCCGTCATTACCCATAATCATGTGGCGACCATCGTCAGGATTAATCCAGAGTTCCTGAACGTCCCCATGGATCGTGTTACTCTCTACCACGGTCCGAAACGTTCGTCCCTGATCCTCACTGACCTGTATACTCCCGTGAAGGGAATACAATCGATTCTCATTCTGGGGATCCACTCGTAGATCGGCGTAGTAGAACGGCCTTGGTGCGACACCAGGACGGTCGCTGATCGTCGACCAACTTCGCCCACCGTCGTCGGAGCGGATCAATTCGCTAGTCTCCGCCTCTACGAGAGCATAGACAACGTTCGCGTTAGAGGGTGCGATAGTTAGCCCAATGCGCCCGAGATCTCCACCCGGCACCCCGTCCTCGGCAGTCAAGCGTCTCCAGGAGTCTCCACCGTCGTATGACACATGTAGCCCACTGCCTGGACCCCCGGATTCGAAATACCAAGGCCATCGTCGAAACTCCCACATCGCAGCGAAGAGCTTGTCAGGGTTGTCGGGATCCATGATCAGGTCCGCTGCTCCCGTCCGTGGATTCTCGTAGAGAATGCGCTCCCAATTGCCACCACCGTCCTCCGTTCGAAACACACCTCGGACCTCACCGTCACTCCACGCGGGGCCCATAGCCGCCACGAAGGCAACATCAGGATCGGTGGGGTGTGGAATGATCTTGTCGATTCGTTCGGAGCCCTCCAGTCCCACCCGGAGCCACGTATCGCCGCCGTCCAGAGATTTAAAGACTCCGTTGCCCACACCGGCACTGTTGCGTGGGTTTCCCTCGCCCGTCCCCACCCACACCAGGTCTGGATTCACTGGTGAGACAGCTACCGCTCCAATGCCAAGGAGTGGCTGGTCATCGAAGATCGGTTCCCATGAGATCCCTCCATCTACGGATCGCCAGACTCCGCCCGTGGCTGCGCCCACGTAGATCCTGTTGGGGCTAGACGTTATGACATCCACCGAGGCGACCCGCCCACTCATTCCCGCAGGTCCAATGGAGCGACCCCGAATCTGTGAAAATTGCTCCGTCGAGTATTGACCAGCCACACCGAATGGTAAGATGAGGATTGTAGACCACATCACGACTAATGAGGACAATCCAAGGCATCGCTTGTCGGTTGGTTGTCGTGACTTCATCAGGGCACCTCTCTTCTAGTGGCAAACGGAAAGCACGTCCGCGGCCTCAGCTACTCCACGAGCGTGCAGGAATTGACTAGTAAATTGGCCCGGCCAGCGGCTTAGTCAGATGATCGGCCCAACGAATACGAACACATCCAGGTTTGCAGCTTCCACACGATCACGGTAAGGCATGACGTCCAATACCAGAAAGTCATCGATTACTCGTGTGAGGTGGTCCACGGCCTCTTCCATTCGTATGAGATCGAGACGCTGCCCCTCGGTCGGCGTATCGTAGGAGGACGTAAGGCTCCGGACCCCGGACCGATACTGCTCCACAGCTTCGAAGTCGGCAAGTTCCTCAAGTCGCCGCTTCAAATTTCGTCCCTCCCCGATCAGCACCGACGTACTAACGCTCTCATCGGTGCCCACCAATTCCTCAACTCCGTCCACACCCTCCAAGACCCTTTGGACCACCGCCGCCAGCATGCCGACGCGAGCTTCTAGATCCAGCGACGTCTTCACCGCCATGTACTTGGCAATGCGATCGATCATCGGGATTTCGACCCTCGGATCCGGATGAACCTCTAGGGTACGATCACTAAGGTAGCCGCCACCCCTGAGCCGAACGGTATACCTCCCTGGTAACACTTCGGCTCCTCGAGGCAACCCCGGTCCGAGCCCACCGGCCTCAGGAGAAACTTCTTGCAGAATCTCCGGAAGATCTTCTCGAAGATCCCACGAAACCCGATTCAGCCCTAGGTGCGCAGATCCCTGAAAGGAACGAACCACCTTGTCATCAAAATCAAGTACCTGAATCGTGACGGAATCCTCCTGTTCTGCAGAAACCCAATATGAGAGCAACGCTCCCGGCGTTTTGGTAGATCCGTGGAACATGGCGTCGGCGGGAAAATGGTACCCGTCACCCTGGGCGATATGATGCAAATACGCAGGTGGAGGCTCCGATAGGTAGAGGCCAGATTCGGCTGCCCATGGATTCAGAGTAAGCTCCCTCAAAGGACGAATATCGTCAATTACGTAAAGGGCCCGCCCGTGGGTCGCCACCACTAAATCATGATCCCGGGGGTGGACAAGCAGATCATAAACCGGAACGGCTGGGATCCCGTTAGTCCACTTCACCCAATCTTCACCGCCGTTCAGAGACATATAGAGGCCGAATTCAGTACCTGCGAACAATAGACCTTCAGCGATCGGATCCTGGCGAACAATGTGTACGAATCCTTCAATATCGTCTTCGTCGGCAATTCGCCTCCACCTGCGTCCGTAGTCGTCGGTACGGTAGACGTAGGCCTCCCGGTTTCCTCGTCGGTGATCGTCGAATACGGCGAACGCTGCACCTGCATTAAATTTCGAGGGCTCGATATGAGCCACCCAAGCGCCCGCTGGAACGGCGTCCATTCGACCAGTCAAGTTTTCCCATTGGCCACCCCCGGACCGTGTCAACTGAACGTTACCGTCGTCCGTTCCCGCCCATATCACGTCGCGTTCAAGCGGACTCGGTGCGACCGTCACGATGGTGGTGTGGTTTTCTGCACCCGTGGATTCACGAGTCAGTCCTCCACTTTGGTCTTGACTCTGCTTCTGAGGATCATTGGTGGTGAGATCGGCACTTATGATCTGCCACGTATCACCCCGATCCACACTCTTGTGAACGAATTGGCTTCCATAATAGATGACCCCCGGATCATGCGGATCGGTGGCAAGTGGGGCGTTCCAGTTGAAGCGTAGTGGGGAGGCCTCGGGGGCCCAAGGGGGGATCTGCTTCCGCTCACCAGTGGAAAGCTCAAATCGAATGAGTTTTCCCGCCTGCGACATCGCATATCCGTAGTTCGGATCCCTCGCATCTACAATCGTACCGAACCCGGTGCCAGATGCCACTTCCCTCCAATGGTAGTTCCGAATTCCGCCGCTCTCCCACCGATCCGAGGGCCCCTTCCACGACCCGTTGTCCTGCATGCCTCCGTAAACACTGAAGGGAATCTCATCGTCCACTGAAATTCGGTAGAACTGCCCGACTGGAAGATTCTCGATCATCCTCCAATGCTTCCCGCGATCCCGTGAGACATAGAATCCCCCGTCAGTCCCTGCATAGAGGAGTGTTGGATCGTCAGGACTGATCCAAAGAGCTTGATAGGCAGGATGGACCCCCGAACCGACAGTCTCGAAACTCTCACCCCCATCCTCACTCACTTCCAACCGGGAGTGAAGTTGAAAGACTCTCTGTTCGTCCTCTGGGTCCACAAAGATGTCACTATAGTAGAACGGTCGAGGATTGACTCCAGGGCCACTCCTGATGGTCCTCCAACTCAATCCACCATCAGTCGAGCGGAGCAAAGCACTCTCGGCTGCTTCGATCAACGCATAGACAACGTGCGGAGCGCTGGGAGATACGGCGAGTCCAATTCGACCATATTCACCTTCCGGAAATCCGTCCCCAGCATCCATACGCTTCCACGTCTCACCCCCATCAAGAGTGACGTAGAGTCCGCTACCCGGCCCACCCGACTCGAAGAACCATGGAGACCTTCGGAACGACCACATACCGACAAACAGCTTCTCGGGGTCAGTCGGATCCATGACCATATCACCGACTCCCGTACGTTCGTCGACAAAAAGGATCCGCTCCCAGGTGATCCCCCCATCCGTGGTCTTGAAGACTCCCCGTTCCTCACCGTCACTCCACGCAGGACCCATGGCTCCAACGTAGGCCACAGCTGGGTCGGTCGGATGTAGCAGGATGCGATGAATACGCTCGGAGTGTTCAAGCCCGAGCAGGGCCCAGTTCTCTCCACCATCGATCGACCTATAGATTCCCGCCCCAATGCCCGCACTGTTTCTGGGGTTCCCTTCCCCGGTTCCTACCCAAACGACGTTTGGGTTGCTTTGATCGATCGCAACGGCCCCTATGCTGAGAACGGGCTGATCGTCGAAGACTGCCGACCAGGTTTGGCCACCGTTTATCGATTTCCATAAGCCGCCAGTCGCAGCACCAACATAAATGATGTCAGGATCAGCCACGACCGCATCGATTGCAGTAATCCGACCACTCATTCCGGCAGGCCCAATGCTGCGAGCCCACATTCCTGAGAATTTTTGGTCGAGCACCTGACCCCCGAGAGACCGGACGATCACGAAAACGCAGAAAAACAAGCAAGGAGCCGCTTGTGATCTTCGGGTCATCCCTTTTCGTCTCCCTTGTCTTCGACGTTGGAAGCACGATTAAAAATCGTGCAAGCCGATTGACGTTCAGCAATCACTCTATCTCAGCCATAACCACAGGACGAGCACAGACAGTCAAACAATCGGTTCGCAATGTGCCGTCAGGTACCGTTACGGGCAATCCGGCTTTCCTGCTCCCAGGAATCACTTGAAATTGTGTCGAGCCTTGAAATCCCAGAACCCGCGGCTAAGGTGGCCCGCAGTGCAGCGTGACTCGACCTTTCGTCGACTTGGGCAGCCCATGTCAACCCAACCGTACCGGACACTCGGAGAGAGTGTGAGTTCGGTCGCCAAATAGTCGTTGGGGAAGTTAGACATACTTTTATGGTGGGAGGATTGTTGTAACATTAAGCATCGATCTCAAATTTTGATCAGGCCACCTTTATGACCGCATCACGTATAGCTTCGAGAACCCACGGCCTCATCGAGTCCTCCATTCGAGTCATGACTCAAGTTGCACGGGAGTACGATGCAATCAATCTCGCACAAGGCATGCCTGATTTTCCGGCTCCTCAACGCCTGAAAGATGCCGCTTGCGAAGCAATCCAAGGCGACATAAACCAATACGCCGTCACATGGGGGTCTCCACGGTTCAGGCATGCTCTCGCCACGAATTACAAACGGTGGTATGGGTTCGAGGTGGACGGCGACAGAGAGATCACTGTCACATGCGGAGCCACAGAGGCAGTCGCATCCGTCATGCTTTCCACGATAAACCCAGGCGACGAAGTGATCATCTTCGAGCCATTTTACGAGAACTACGCTCCAGACATCCTGCTGTCTGAAGCTCATCCGGTCTTCCTTCCATTAGAGCCGCCTCATTTTCGTCTCGACACGGACCTCTTGGCCTCTGTCGTCACTGAGAAAACTCGAGCTATCGTCGTCAACACCCCCAATAATCCGACAGGCCGAGTGTTGGATCGAGCGGAGCTTGAAGCGATTGCCGAACTCTGTCTAAAACACGACCTACTGGCCATCACAGACGAAATTTACGAGCACATTTGTTACGAAGGTGAGCATATTCCATTGGCAACACTCGATGGCATGAGAGACAGAACCATTACAGTGAGTGGCCTGTCAAAAACGTTCAGTATCACCGGGTGGAGAATCGGGACAATCGTCGCTCCTCCAGATCTGACGGAAGTGATCCGAAAAGTACACGACTTCCTGACGGTGGGTGCTCCGGCACCACTACAAGAAGCTTGCGCCTTGGGGCTCCAAGAATTCGACAGCGACTACTACTCCGGCATGGTGGATGACTACCGTGGGAGACGAAACGTCTTCTTTGACGCCATCACGGATGCCGGCTTCAGGTGTGAAAAACCCCAAGGCGCCTACTACATATTCGCTGACTATTCGGAATTGAGTGACGATCCGGCCCCAGACTTCGCTCGGAGGTTGGCCAAGGAAGCCGGTGTTGCCCCGGTCCCGGGCTCATCTTTTTACGCCGATGCTGATCCGTATCGAACCCTCGTCCGGTTCGCCTTTTGCAAGCGGACAGAGACCCTGGAAGAAGCCGGAGAGCGATTGCGCAACTTCTCAAAACGACACACATAGAGCATGGGCGAAGAGCGACGGCACGGCACTTCGCTCGGGACTTTGGTTCCCGCCAGGATCACCCTCTTCGGCTTCGATACGGCGGCCGCCACCGTCCGGATCGAGTCCCGAAGTCGCGTGTGGCGTCTTAGACGCGCTTTGGTCGCCTTCGTTGTGGGCCTGGTGATCGCACCCTTCGTCGCCCTTTTCCCTCCACATGCTCTTTGGCCTCTAGGGGCCCTGGGGATCGGGGCCTTGACCGCCCGAAGACGCTGGATCGAGTACCATAGTCTCCTGGCCGTGGACGGATCCTGCCCTAATTGTGGAAGCCGGATAACACTTCGGAAAGTGGGGAGGCTCCGACATCCTCATCCACTCGCTTGTGATTCATGTCATTACGAACTTGCCCTTGAGGTAAAGCTGTGAGCCAAGACCTGCAGTTTCAACCCGCCACATCATGGAACACGGCAAGTGGCAGTTTCCGAAACACCCCGCGGTTCCCGACAAGGTTAGCAACGACCCGGATCGTGATACTGCCCACCTATACTAACCCTATTTATTAACCCATCCTCAATAAAGTCATAGCTAGCACTAGGTGGTAAATATGATGGTTCGCCTCGCCCGAGTTTTCGGCCTGATCGGTGCCTCCCTGACCGGTTTCCTCTTAATTGGCTTTTGGCTGCCCAATACTTGGTCCGCCGAATCCACGGTCGAGATACCAGTTGTCCCAGAAGCTGTCTTTCTTCTTCTCAACGATCTGTCACGTTGGGAGGAATGGACCCCGTGGGGCGATATAGAATCGGAAGTGACAGCCCCAGCGTTCGGGATCAATGCCAGACGAACTTGGGATGACGAACAAATGGGATCCGGCTCCGTCACGATCACGGAGAGCCGCCGCCCACACCTGATCCGCTACCACGTCGAAATGGAAGGAAATACCCAGATTAACGGTAAACTCGAGTTGGTCACTGTAACCGACGGCAGTCTTGTCACATGGCAAGAAGATGGGGACTTCGGATGGAACCCACTCATGGGCTACGTGGCCCGAGGGATGGCGGAGTCACAGGGAGAACAACTGACCGCAAGTCTGACTCGACTGAAGGAGATCGCTACGTCCTCTGATTCAACTGCACACGAAAGGGGTTCGGATCCGGGTTAGATTGTTTGGTTTGCCATAGCCACCAGCCCCTCGTTTGTTTTCGTCCTTCGCATCACCCCCAAAAGCTCATTCATGGCCTCCGTTGGTGGCACATCGGACAACTGGCGACGCATCGCTCGTGAGACCGACAAGGTGTCGCGATCAAGGAGTAGTTCTTCCTTACGCGTAGCGGAACCGTTGAGGTCGATGGCAGGATAAATCCTCTTATCCGCTACCTCACGGCTCAAGACAAGTTCACTGTTTCCGGTCCCCTTGAATTCTTCGAAAATGACCTGATCCATGCGGGACCCCGTGTCAACAAGAGCTGTGGCAACGATAGTCAGGGATCCCCCCCCTTGCCGCGGATCAATCTTCCTGGCGCTACCAATGAATCGTTTCGGCTTCTCTAAAGAATTTGCGTCGAGACCACCAGAGAGTGTGCGGCCGCTACCCTGCTCAACCGTGTTGTACGCCCGAGCCAGCCGCGTGATCGAGTCCAGAATGATCACAACCTCTTGGCCGCCCTCAACATACCTCCGAGCTCGCTCGAGAGTCATCTCCGCCATCTGGCAATGACGTTCGGCAGGCCGATCGAAGCTTGAGGCGATTACTTCACCGAAGCCGCACATCTCCATATCAGTGATCTCCTCGGGACGCTCATCGACGAGAAAGATCATCAGGCGACATTCCGGATTGTTGGCAACAATGCCTTGGGCAACCGACTGGAGAACTGTCGTCTTGCCTGCCTTGGAGGGCGCAACGATCATAGCTCGTTGGCCTTTTCCCAGTGGGCAAAAGAGATCAATCACCCGGTTGGTATAGTCTGGCTCCCCAGCCACCGTACGGTCACACGCCAGGACGAGTTGCTCATCCGGGTGAACTGCGCTCAGCCTATCGAAGTCTGGCCTACGGCGAGCCTCTTCGGGCGGATTGGTGTTCACTAGATCCAAGTGCGTAAGCGGTGGGCTCTTACCATTCCTGGGGCGCCGACCCACGGAACCGCAAAGCTCATCACCTGTTCTCAGACCGAACTTGTGAATGACCTTGGCACCGACGTAAATGTCGTCCTTCGAAGGAGTGTAGCCCGATTCTTCCCGTCGAATGAACCCGGAGCCGCTACCGAGGACCTCTAGGATACCTAGCGGTGCACTCCGGCGCTCTGGCTGTTCCGACTGATCCCGATCCTGCTGCCGGCGGCGTCCCCGTTGGTTTCGCCGACGAGGCCGGTCCGAATCGTTACGCCCTTCCGTCCGCCGTCTTCGATTCCTCCGTCCCTGGCTTTGCGACCGGCCGTCGGCAGTGGCCTGGCCAGAACTGTCCTCCCGGTCATCCCTGCCCTGCGATTCACTACGGTCCTCTCGATGCTGCACTTCCCCCTGATCATGGACGTGCCGAGAACCACTTCGATCTTCTTGATCGTCTGAGCCTCGGCTCTCTTCTTCCCCTAAAGGAAGCCTGTCGTTAGGTGTGCTCCCGTCCACTGTTTCTGATTTCCTCACATGTGCTTACGAACAGATTGACCCCTCGCGTTCTTGGGGCCTGCCATTCCACACGCTACGCGCTTTCTTCAAAGAACACGTGGGCGCATCTGATGGTCGCGACCATCCGGGACGGCGTCCGAGATTGGAACGGCCCGAACTCGAGCTAATTAATCAAAGATCTGCGTTCCAGACACCCGATTGGGTGATTTCTAATGTTTTGCGTTTCTCTCTTTAAGGCAAGGGTAGAGTTTGAGATAGATGAGGAACGTCCACTCCTTCAATACCCCGTTAAGGGTCAATCTAGTAGCACAGCACCGCCCCGAATGACAGTTCGGCAGGGGTTAGCACCTATCCAGTATACGAGCTCTCGCGGATGAGCTACATCCCATATAGCTAAATCAGCACGCTTCCCCGGTTCCACGGTACCTAGGTGTGCCCCGAGTCCCAAAGCCAATGCAGCATTCCTCGTCACACCCGCCAGGGCTTCCTCTGGAGTCAGTCCGTAGAGAGTGCAACCCATGTTGAGTATGGTGAGGAGTGACAGGATAGGAGAAGATCCGGGGTTAGCGTCAGTCGCAAGGGCCATCGGCACACCGTGGTCTCTGAACATGTCCACCGGTGGCTTGCGAGTCCCACCTAAATAATAGAAGGCTCCGGGAAGCAACACGGCCACGCTTTCAGATCCAGCCATCGCCCGAACGCCATCCTCAGACGCATACTCAAGGTGATCGGCAGAGAGAGCGGAGAAGCGCGCAGCCAACCCGGCACCGCCCGTATCCGAAAGTTGATCGGCATGGAGCCTGACCGGAAGTCCGAGATCAGCGGCCTTCTGAAAGAACGAGGCGCATTCATCAGGGGTGAACGCAATCCCTTCGCAGAATGCGTCGACCATATCCACCAAGCCCGCTTCTACAGCCGCCGGTAACAGCTCTCCAATAACGAGAGTCACAAAGTCATCTCGTCGCTCATGGAACTCGGGAGGGAGGGCATGGAGAGCAAGAAGAGTCGTTCTGACAGTAAGCGGGAGCCTCTCACCAATCCTTCGTGCCACTCGCAACATCCGTAGTTCTGTGGCGACATCCATACCGTAGCCGGACTTGATTTCAAGTGTGGTAACGCCCTGCCTGAGTAGCTCTCGTGCTCTCGCCACAGCCCCTTCTTCCAATTCCTCCGACGTGGCCTCCCGAGTCGCCCGCATGGTGGACCGGATGCCTCCACCGGCACGGGCAATATCAGCGTACGTGGCACCCCTTAGGCGAGCCTCGAACTCGTCAGCCCTGTCACCGCCGAAAACGAGATGTGTATGACAGTCAATGAGCCCAGGAGTCAGCCAGGCACCGCCGGCATCATATATCTTTGTCTCCGGCGACATACCAGCTTCCGGAAGCTCCGACCTCGGCCCCACCCACTCAATTTTCCCGTCAGTCACAGCTACTGCACCGTCAGGAACTTCACCGTATGCAGTGGCGCCGCTACACATCGTAGCGATCTGGTTGTTGAGCCAAACGCTATCGAATGCCAAAGAGAATCCTCTCCGTTATTATTCCTGTAAACCCACCGAATGACATTCCCGGGGCTCAGGTCACTCTTCTAACGACGCCTCCACCAACTCTCCCACAGCCTGGGCCGCCTCGTCAGCTTCCCGCAGAAGGCCATCCAGTTTTCCTCGGACCTTCGCGTTAAACGCTTTGTCTGAGATATTCGGGAGGTTAATACGCACGTTATAGATAGCAGACTTGAGCCCCGCATGTGCGATGAGAACCCCGGATCCCACGTCACTAATCATCTCAGGCGTTGCCATGTCAACCATCACCTGGCAAAGCTTCATTGCTTCCAGGCATCCCTCCGCCGTCTGAAGAGGCACTAAGGTGGCTTCCTTGTAACCTTCCTGAATAGCGGCAGAACGGAGATCCCGTTCCTCTTCCGTGTCTGACGACATACGGATACCCGTGAGAACGGAATCGAAGGCTTGGGTATCCTCGTCCACCATTCTGACGAGGACGTCCTTCACGGCTTGAGCTCTTTCCGCAATCAAGCAGATCTCGTCGTAGCGATCGTCAAACTCACCCTTTCCCACCGAGAGATTCGCCACCATAGAGGCTAAGGCCGCACCGAGAGCCCCAGTCAAGGCCGCTACTGATCCTCCTCCGGGAGCTGGCGTCTCTCTCGAAACTTCGTCGATGAAGTCATAGGTGGGCCGGAGTACCAAAGGCCCCTCCACCGTGGGCAGGGCAAGGACTTTCTCCTTAACGTCAAATGGAACGACATCCCTCAACCCTAGGGATTGGATGGCCGTCTCCAGCAAATCAAGCATCGGAATTCCGGTCGATTTCATGGCCCGTTTACGGTAGAAAACGCCTGCCTGCCGCAGAGCCTCGAAGGGGATGAGGCCCACCAGTTCAGATCCGGTGACGACTATGCCCCTATTCCGCGCCTCTTCCCGAGCTGCTTCCAGTACCTCATGAGGAGGACTCACCTTGAAGTTTGTGAAGTTGATACTAATCTGAGCTCGTTTGTACGTGTCGATCACCCAGCCGATGGCCTTTACATCCGTAAAGAGACCGTCGTCAAAAATCGGGCCCGCCGGGGCCTCGGGATCAATGTCCAAAGCCCGGTAACGCGCCCGAAGATCCCCCGCGTGCGTTTCCCTGTAGTGGGTTTCCAGGTCTTCGAAGCTCCCGCCAACGAAATCGCAGGGACCGCAGGGATAAGTACCATCCTCCGGGAAACGCACGACCTCGCCCTTGTAGTAGAACGGATCAGTGTTACCAACCCGCTTCCACCGCCCCCTCTCCCGAAGCGCATAAGCGATGTCGTTAGCATAACGTCGGTCGGCAGAGTTCAGGTTGATGTTGTAGGCAACGAGAAACTCCCGGGCACCTACACCGGTGACTCCTGCAGTCGGGTTCAGAGTCTTAGGCCCGAAGTCTGGATGCCAGTCCGGATCCTTGAGCTTTTCGGCCATGCCTTCATATTCACCGGATCGGACCTGTGCCAGGTTTCGCCGCTCCGGGTGAGTGGCCGCGTGCTCGTAGAGGAAGACCGGAATATCCAGCTCCTCCCCGATGCGCTTTCCGACACGCTGGGCCAGGGCGACGCAATCTTCCATGGTCACATCGGATACCGGCACAAAGGGAACCACATCGGTGGCTCCCATCCTTGGATGCTCGCCTTGGTGCTCCCGCATGTCGATGAGCTGGCACGCCTTGGACACGCATTGAAAGGCGGCCTCTTCAACCGCCTCGGGAGCACCGATAAACGTGACCACAGTTCTATTGGTATTGACCCCTGGGTCGACATCGAGAAGGCTGATACCGGGCACGACTTCGATTGCGTTGGTGATCTCCTTTAAAACTGCCGGATTCCGTCCCTCAGAGAAGTTGGGAACACATTCAACGATGGGCTGAGCCATTAGTTGCTAAACTTCCCGCATTGGAATACGAAGCCCTTCTCGCTCGGCGGTCTCCACCGCTTTCTGGTAGCCAGCATCAGCGTGGCGTACGACACCGATGCCGGGATCGTTTGTAAGCACTCGACGGATGCGATCAGACATTTCGGCAGAGCCGTCAGCCACCAGAACCTGGCCAGCATGGAGCGAGTTTCCGATGCCGACACCACCACCGTGGTGGAATGATACCCAACTCGCTCCCGACGCGGTGTTGAGAAGAGCATTCAGGATCGGCCAATCGGCAACCGCATCACTTCCGTCCAGCATAGCTTCAGTTTCACGATAGGGAGAAGCCACGGATCCGGTGTCCAAGTGGTCACGACCAATCACAATGGGCGCCGAAATTTCGCCATTGGCTACGAGCTCGTTCATGGCCACTCCGAAACGGGACCGTTCTCCCTGTCCCAGCCAGCAGATTCTGGCCGGAAGTCCCTGAAAGCGCACCTTTTCCCGCACCATTCCTATCCAACGCACCAGATGTTCGTTGTCTGGGAACATATCCAAAATCAGCTCGTCGGTGCGGTGAATGTCTGCCGGGTCACCCGAAAGTGCCACCCAACGAAACGGACCCTTCCCTTCGCAGAAGAGCGGCCGAACGTAGGCAGGGACAAACCCGGGAAAAGCGAACGCTTCTTCGAATCCAGCATCCAGGGCCTGAGTGCGAAGATTATTACCATAGTCCGTCGTGTGCGCTCCCATCTTCATTAGAGTGACCATGGCTTCACAGTGAGCACGCATAGATTCCATAGCTCGTCGGACGTATCCCTCGGGGTCGGTGGCGCGGAGCGATGCTGCAGATTCCAAAGACAATCCCGCGGGCACGTACCCGTTCAGTGGATCGTGAGCGGAGGTTTGATCAGTGAGAAGGTCCGGAACGATACCTCTCCGGGCAATTTCAGGAATCACCTCTGCACAATTTCCCACTAGACCCACACTGAGCGCCTCGCCTCGTTCAGCAGCCCCCCTCGTCCATTCAAGCGCCTCGTTGAGATCACCAGTCATTCGATCGCAGTACCCCGTATCCAATCTCCGTTGGATACGTGCCGGATCCACCTCAACAACTAAGATGGAGCCCTCGTTCATGGTGGCAGCCAATGGTTGAGCACCACCCATCCCTCCCATCCCACCGGTTAGGACCCACCGGCCCTTGAGGCTGGATCCGAAATGCTCGCGCGCCATGGCCCCAAACGTCTCGTACGTGCCCTGCAGGATGCCCTGAGTACCAATGTAGATCCACGAACCGGCCGTCATCTGACCGTACATCATGAGCCCTTTCTGCTCCAGTTCACGAAAATGGTTCCAGTCGGCCCAACGGCCAACCAAATTTGAATTCGCGATCAATACACGTGGCGCATCGGGTTGGGTTCTAAAGATTCCGGCTGGCTGTCCCGACTGAATCAGGAGTGTTTCGTCGTTCTCCAGGCTGTGTAGACAGTGCACGATGCAGTCGAATGCCTCCCAGCTTCGTGCAGCTTTACCGGTGCCGCCATACACCACCAAATCGTCCGGTCGCTCTGCCACCTCCGGATCGAGGTTGTTCATGAGCATCCGGAGAGCAGCCTCTTGAGTCCACCCCTTACAGGTTCGTTCTCTGCCTCGGGGCGCTCGAACAGATCTGGTCAGCGTCTCGTCACTCAACGTTATACCCACCTCAACAGAGCATTAATGGTGTTAGCGGTCCTATTGACTTCAATCATCGAAATAATTCGGATAAGGCATCGGTGCGGGGGAATCCCCTGTGATCAAGCAAACGTCCTTCCAGGCCGATTTGACAAGCTCGACATCGGTTCGAACAACTGCGATCTCCTCAACATCCTTCAGGTTGAGGTCGGACCGGGTCAACTCAATCATGGCCCATGACTCCGTTTCTGTAGAAACTCCCCACGGCCGCTAGTCAAATCCTCATTTTTCCAACCCACTTCGAGTTCCACTCCGAGTCCATCGGCCAATCGGTTCACATAATTGTAGTAGGCTGTTACCTGGCAGATATCGAGTATCGCTCCATCTCCAAAGCCTACGTTTCGCAGTCCCTCCACATCGTCCAGTGTCACAGTTGACGGTGTGGCGCTCAGCTTCACAGAATAGTCGAGCATAGCCCGATCTACGACGTTCAAATCAGCTTTCCGGTAATCACGAGCGAGTAACCGAGAAAGGTTCGGATCCCTGGTGAGCGTTCGGAGTCCCGCTCCGTGATGATTGATTCAGTAGTAGCAATCGTTGGCTGCCGACACTGCGAGCGCGATCATCTCACGTTGGATTCGTGTCAGGTCAGACGGTCCGCGCATGAGATGGGAATACAGTTGAACATGATGTCCCATAGAAAGTGGGTTCAGCGAATGAACTCGGATGATGTTATCGACCGCCATCTCGGGTCCACCGTAACGAGCATAGGATTCTGCGAGTACATCTTCAGCTTGTTCGTATGGAACGTAGGGAATGTATGCCAACGTTGGGTGCCTCAGGCGTTGTTGGAGTCCGGTACCATGCGTAAGATGTCCGAATCGAAAGTAGTGGGCAATGAAAAGTTATCGAGATTAGGGTTTAGTGTCATCGAATAATTGACCGCCACATATGATCCCTAAGAACTACTTTTCAACCAGTAGACCATACGCTGATGTCTGGGTTACACTTCCTTGGCCCCAATCGACGAGTTCGGTGGATCTTTCTTCGCACGATGCGAGAAGATTCTCCGGGCCGTACTCACCCGTTCGAATGAAAGAAGAAAGTAATCGCGGCTCTCCCGGACGGGACTTCGTTCGCGCTATCATCGCCGACGACGTCGAGTCGGGCAAGCACGGTAAGCGTGTCGTCACGCGCTTTCCTCCGGAGCCAAACGGCTTTCTCCACATCGGACACGCCAAGTCGATTTGCCTCAACTTCGGAGTGGCGGCAGAGCACGGTGGAGTAACACACCTCCGCTTTGACGATACTAACCCGGAGACTGAAGACGAGCTCTATGTGAGATCGATCCAGGATGACGTCCGCTGGCTCGGATTTGACTGGGGTAAGCACCTTTACTTCGCCTCCGACTATTTCGAGCAGCTTTACGACTACGCAGTCCAGCTCGTTCAGAGCGGGCTGGCCTACGTGGACAGCCTCGGGGAGGATGAAATCAGAGAATATAGGGGTACGATCACCGTGCCTGGTCGTGAAAGTCCCTTCCGCGATCGGTCCGCTCAGGAGAACCTGGACCTGTTCGGGCGTATGCGAGCCGGTGAGTTCGCTAACGGTGACCACGTGCTCCGTGCCAAGATCGACATGGGGTCCCCTAACATGCTCATGCGTGATCCTATCCTTTATCGGATTCGCCACACCGATCACTACCGCACCGGTGGAGATTGGTGCATCTACCCTCTCTACGACTTCACTCACTGCCTGTCGGATTCCATTGAAGCAATCACTCATTCGCTATGTACTCTGGAATTCGAGAACAATCGGGAAATCTACGATTGGATCCTCGACAATCTCGATCTACCTCCACCACAGCCCAGACAGTATGAATTCGCTCGACTTAACATCGAATACACCGTTCTGAGTAAACGAAAACTCCTTCAACTCGTCGAGGATGGGCACGTCGACGGATGGGATGATCCTCGGATGCCGACGATTGCGGGCATGAGGCGGCGAGGGGTTCCTCCGGCAGCGCTGCGAGCTTTTTGTGAAATGATCGGAGTGGCCAAAACCGAAAACCGGGTAGATATCGGAAAACTGGAATACGCCATACGGGACTGCTTGAACCACCGAGCTCCGCGGATCATGGCCGTTCTTCGCCCCCTCAAGATGGTGATCGTAAACTTTCCAGAGAATCTCGTAGAAGAGCTAGAGGCTCCTTACTTCCCCGAGGATATTGGAAAAGAAGGGTCCCGATTGGTTCCCTTTACTCGTGAACTATTCATCGAGCGAAGTGACTTCGAAGAGACTCCTCCCCAGGGATTCCGCCGGCTGGTTCCCGGTGAGGAAGTGCGCCTCCGCTACGGTTACATCGTCCGCTGCATCGACGTAATTAAGGACGACTTGGGAGAGATCACAGAGGTACACTGTACCTACGATCCGAAGACCCGGGGAGGGGCTACACACGATGGACGAACGGTCAAGGGGACTATCCATTGGGTTTCAGCTCCCCATTCGCTGTCAGCCGAGATACGCCTCTACGACAGGCTCTTCCTGGTAGGCAACCCGGAAGATGTCAAGGAGAGTGACGACTTCACGTCAAGCCTGAACCCCGAGTCCTTGTCATTTCTCCAAGACAGTCGTGTCGAATCGAGCATCGCATCGGACGCTCCCGGTACCATCTATCAGTTCGAGCGTACGGGTTACTTTGTGAGCGATCCTAAAGACTCGGGTCCCGGACACCTCGTGTATAACAGAACCGTCACCCTCAGAGACGGGTGGGCGAAGAAAGGAGCTTCTGCGGCAGACATCCCGGAATCACTGGCTAAAGCCATGTCCTTGAATCACAGTGTGGAGGGCTCCCCCAGTACACTTTCGGAAACTCCGGCTGTCCCGACCCGCCCGACAGACCCAATCATCGCAGCAATCTACGACGAGCTCCGATCCAAATTCGCGCTCTCAAAAAGTACTTCGGCTATCCTCGCCCAAGACTCCGAACTTCTCAAGCTGTACCGAGCCGGGGAAGCATACACATCGGAGGTCGCGGATCTAGCACGATGGGTAATCAATGAAGTGCCACGGGTCCGGGAGGGGCGCTCAGTTGCAGAATTACCGTTCGGAGGTCGCGAGCTCGCGGAACTCGTGGAGCTTGTGTCGAACCAAACCATCTCTGGCCGTGCGGCCAAGGAAGTTCTGTCAGTACTGGCATCGGTGGGTGGGAGTCCGGCCGACGTGGTGAAAGAGCGAAGCCTAGGTCAGGTGAGCGATGCTGTGATCCTAAAGCCTATCGTCGCCCGCATCTTAGAAGCCAACCCAGAGAAAGTGGACGCCTATCGTAAGGGGAAAAAAGGTCTTCTGGGTTTCTTCGTGGGTCAGGTTATGACTGAAACCAACGGAGCAGCCGCACCAGATCTAACTCGGAGACTCTTAGAGGAAGCTCTAGTAGAAGTAGCTAGGGATTAGGAGTTCGTAGGCCGACCTCTCCCGAACCATACACGTAATCTTCCACGGCTCCGTGGATCCGTCCAATCGTCTCCGAGCTCGGCCCGGGGGTGAACTGGGACACAATCAGACATATCACGCTATTGGCGGCCAGGGACCAGATCGCACCGTGCATTCCCAGTGGATGAGGCATGATAACTAGCGTCGTATAAAGGACGGTCAACCCTACACCGATTCCCGAGATGACACCAATCCGGGTGAAGGGTCGACGACGGGTCGGATAGCAGACACCGAGTATCCCCGGCAGAAGTTGGAGCGCCCCGGCACCCGAGAGGGTAACCAACGTTACAAGGAAGCCAAACGTGTTTACGGAGAGGAGATACCCCACAACTAGGAGACCCAGGATAATTCCCCGCCCAACCCAAAGGTAATGACCAGCTTCGCGATCCTGTGCGATGTACCGTTGGTAGACGTCGCGGGTAAGGACGGTCATGTTCGCGTGAAGGATGGAATCGAGCGTCGACATCGCTGCTGCAGTCGCACCGGCCAAAATCATCCCGGTGAGCCAAGCTGGCGCAAAACGAACAAGCAACTCAGGGAAAATGCGGTCAGGTATCTCTAAATTCGGTAGGACGATAGCTCCACCCAGTCCCACGAGCGCCGCGGGTATATACAGCGTCATCAGAAAGATCGGGGTCGTGGCACCCAGCCACTTTATGGTACGCCCGGACACTGCGGTATAGTACCGGATCATCATATGCGGCTGAAGGACGATCCCGAATGAGAGTGCAACAGTCATACCTATCCACATTCCCGGGGTGAAGAATCCCTGTGGTCCCGGTAGGGAGAGTAAATCTGGGCGTTCCTCCGCAACGCGTTTCCACAAAGCAAGCGGACCTCCGAACAAACGCTCTGCAAGTACAAGAGCTCCAGCCCATACCGCCACGTACATCCAGATACCCTGAATCACATCCGTCCAGTATACGGCCCGGAGTCCACCCGCCATTAGGTATCCGCCCGCAACCACCAGGAGGATAAGAGTTCCGGCCTCGAAAGTGATCCTATCTCCGGAGGCCACCGAGATGATATATCCGAGGCCTTGGGCCTGTACTTGGATATAGAGGACTGTGAACACGACGGAGACGAGGGCTACAACAACTCGGACCGCCTCGCTTTCATAGAAGTCGGCCATAAGATCCGCCGGGGTAATGTAACCGAAGCGCTTTCCGAGTACCCAAATCCGGACTCCCAACGTATAGGTGATGGCTCCCGACAGAACCGTCCACGTTCCGGCTTCCCAGAATCCGATCCCGTGGGTGTAGAAGAAGCCTCCGGATCCCAGAAAGGCGAACGCTGAGTGGTAGGTAGCAACCACCGTCAGGTAAAGAACCACGAACCCAGCTCTGCGTCCGTAGAGTAGGAAGTCCTCCAGATCCACGGCCATAACCCTGTTGGCTAAGAATCCAAGGATTACGGTGACGAGGATGTAGAGAAAGATCAGCCCCGTGGCCACCATCCAACTTTCCACGGGCTAGATCTTTCTCCAAGCAGCACAGATCAGCACACCGATGAGGGTGAAGTACACAACACCCAGATAGACGTATAGAAACGGTAGGCCGAGGAGCCATAAGTCCCCAAAACGTGTATCAACCCAGAAGACGATGGGTGGCTGCGCAAGGGCCATGAGAGCCAGGAAAGCGATTGTAACAAACCGCCCCGTGGCAGATCGGGGTAAATAGTGGCTGATAAAGCTCAGGACGGTCTCACCATTCTTTTACGAAGTTTCGGACCACAGTGGACACCCCACCCGTCTGATTTGAATGGCCAACAAGATCCAAGAGGGCACGCCGCGAAGCAAGCAATTCGTCAGCTACGTCAAGTAAATGTAGATCCAACAAGCGGCGGCCGCCCCGGCAATCGTGTTGGCCAAGTTTAGCAGATGATGATCCCGACCCGGCCCGAGGATACCACCGATGCACGACTCGAGCATGGAACCGAGAAAGGATCCCACCACTACGACAGGTACTCCTATGCCCGACACTAGACCGACACCCCAAGCCACCCCGGCCATTAGGAGAGAGGCCGCCACCCCGGCCAAAGTCCCTTCCATGGAAATGGCACCGTCCGTACCTCTCGGCACAGTTCGGAAAGTGCTTACCAATACATGTCGCCGTCCAAACGATACCCCGATCTCCGAAGCAGTCGTATCGAAAGTTGCGGTCGCAAAAGCCGCGACCATCGCCAGGGTGAACATCTCTCCATGTGCAGTCGCAATAGACAGGAAGGCGAACACCACACCAGCGCCCGCATTGGCGAAAGCGTTGATGGCTCCTCTTATGGATCCTTTATTCACGACCATCCCGAGGGCGTCAATCCGAAAGTGCGTCAACCAAGTGGCGGCACTACCAAGGGCGACGAGCCCCGCGAGCATGAGGAGCCCTCTGCCTCCCTCGAACGCAAACAAGGCGATGCCCAGAATGGTACCACCGATCGCTCCGGATCGGTCGACACAACGCATCCAGTAGGTGAGCACCGCCAGCGGAACAGTGATAGCAAAACCCACGAGTGCGCCTTCAGTTAACAGCGGTATGTTTTCCGCAATTCGGAACGGCTCGACTACAGTAGCGGCGGCGAGCACAGCCCCTCCCACTATCGGTACGAGAAGATTGTCATCCAGGCTCGTACGAAGAGACTCTGCAAGCGCCGCTGCGAGCGCCGCCAAAGCGCAACCGGCCAGCAAACTCAGGGACAGCGATAGGTCCACGATTCCGTCTGGAAGAAAAGAATCTCCTACCCAAGTGACGGGTGCTAAATGCCCGCCGGATTCGGAAATCAGAGCGTGTTGGGTCCATCTTATCAGAAAAGCGGAGGCCATCGTTCCGAAAACGACAAACGCGATGAGTCCGGTCCACCGCTTCTTGGGGTTCCATCGGAGCACGGGACCCCCAAGGGTCAGTCCCACCACGGCAGCCAGTCCGTCACCCACCGCAAGGAGTCCCCAGATGCCTGCCGCTAGCTCCAAGCGCGACCGGAAGATTACAAACACAAGGAGTAATATCGCCGGGTATGCGGCGATACCCAACGAGAACCTTCTCTTGCGTTCATCAAGACGAAGAAGGCAGTTACCCGTCATCCTGTGGAGGAAGAAGACGTTTAGAACCAAGCCGGAGAATGCCATAAGGATGGCCTGCCAAGGCACCATCCATCGCAACAGAAGAGCGAACGCGCCCATGCCGATGTGAACAACCTTACGCGCGAGCTCCGTTCTGAGCACGGGCGAATTCCCCTCACGTGATTCCGTCACGACAGACCGCTATTCCATGGCCCGCTCTTTATTCTATTCAGCCATCTCATGGGTTATACACTTCGGCTTTACGGTTCCCAATGCAACCTGCCCGTCGGCTTTATCACGGTGAGTGAGATTGGTCCAAGTAGAGACCTGGCTCGGCGTGAATGTGCTTAGGGTCTCCTGATGATTCCCGACCAACGCCAGGCGATGAATCCATACGCCGTCACGTTGATAACCAACACCAGAACCCCCAAACCTATTTGGAGCCCGCGCGTGAGGCCCAACGGATAGATCAGAGGCAAGACGTAATGCTCAATAAAGCCATCCGAGTATCCGACAGCGCCACCCATCTGACGAAGGCGGTTCTCGAGCGGGGTGAGGGGACAGATCCAACCACTGAACTCGATCCAGGCCCCCCACAAAGCACTCGGAATATGGATCCACGCGATTCTAGGCCAGTGGAATACCATCACAGCGCCAAAACCCACGAAGAGGATGAACCCGAGGTGTAGGAAGAGAAGACTGTCAGCCAGGAGAGTATAGATCACGATTCGACCAAGCGAGTGGCGATGACTCGTCTATCCAAAAGTTCGCTTGAAAAGGGACCGTATAGGACCTTCGTATTCCTTGACAACTAGTACGGAAGCCGGTGAGTACCGGGCAACCTTTTCAGGGATCTCTCCAAAAAGCACCTGTTGGAAGACAGGCATTCGAGCTGCACCGAGCACAACCAAGTCGAAATCCTTGCTGGCGCGAGCGATTCCCCCGGCGATGGATTTACTCTCGATCAACAAACGCTCAACATGTACGTCGGAGTCCATGCGGCCAAGCGTTTTGTCGATCCAGTGGTGAGCTTCGGCTCGAGCCTCCGATGAAGCGTCACGATTTACAACCTGACATGCCGTGACCGTCATTCCGAAAGCTGGAGCGAGAGCATTGAGGATCTCCGCCGCCAGAAGCGCGTTGGGACCACCGGCCGTCGGAAAAAGACACCGCTTAGGTGTATCGAAGCTCTCAATTTTCAGAAGTGCCAGATCGCATGGAGCATTTCGGATCACCTGGTCAGCCACCTCCCCGAAGATTCGTTCGCGGGTGTTCGTATATCCCTTCCAGCCCATCACTAAAAGGTCCGCTCCACTTCGGCGAGCCCCTGCGAGGATGCCCTCATGAGCGCGGTGCGCAACCACCAAATCCGTGTCTAATCTCGTGCCCTGTACGGTCGCATGGTCTCGCCCCTTCTGGACGAGAGCCTCGCGGTGATGCGAGAATCGAAGCCCCTCGTGGATCGGGAGTTGCTGGGAAACCTGGACAACAGACATGGCCACGGACCTGAGACCACGTCCCTCCGCAATCGGCCAGGCGTAATCCAATAGAATTGGTACATGATCCGGGTTGTGTAGGGGTACAACCACTGCATCATGGAGGGGTTCTTCATCCGTGCGAAGGGGCTCCAAGATCTGCGGCTGGACACCAGCCGCTTGCTTCTCGAAGTAACCGTAGTATAGAAGAAGTCCCAGCAGGATCCATCCGCCGGTAACGTACCACGCGATCGGCTGAAAAGTGAATTGGTATATGGCTAGGAAAACGTTGAGGACGATTCCCAGGATCGGTATGACAGGGTAGAACGGCACCTTGTAGTGCCGCTGAAGATGCGGCGCCTTTCTTCGGAGCGTGATCACAGAGAGGTTCACCATCGCGAACGTCAGAAGAAAGATGAGGCTCGCGGCGGAGCCCACAGCTTCGATCGGCAAGGTGAGGGCCATGGCCAACAGGACCACACCCGTTACCATGATCGCAATGTGTGGTGTACGGCGCTCCGGATGGATCTTGGCCATGCTCAATGGCAACAACCGATCCCTCCCCATGGAAAAAGCAACACGTGAAGAAGCCATGACCGTCGCGTTCAAGGCCGACATGGTCGAGAGCAACCCACCGAAGACGATTACGGCTACACCAAATGCCGGCATGAAACCCTCTGCGGCACGAACAATCGCGGTTTCTCCGAAAGCACCTAGGAACTGCCATGAGGGTTGGCCATCTGGGGGTGCCACAGCAGCCAGCGATACGAAGAGGATCAGGAGATACATGATCATCGTGATCCCTAACGAGATAAAAGTGGCTCGGGGAATATTCTTCTCCGGTTCCCGAATCTCTTCTGCCACCGTGGCGATCAGGTCATATCCCTCGAAGGCGATAAAGGTGAGGCCCATTGCGACGATCACCCCTCCCCCTCCTTGAGGGAAGAACGTCGAGAAGCTCTCCACCGCCTGATCGGGTGCATCGAAGACCCGGCGAAGTCCGAAGACGATAAAGATACCGAGCACGCCAAGCTTGGTGAGAGTAAGAAAATTTTCAGCTTTTCCTGTCACTCCCGCCCCACGAGCGTTCAGTCGGACGAAGAGCACCCCAACAGCCAGTGTTATGAATAGGATCGCCCCGTGCTCACCTACGACACTAAACGCACTAACTGTGAAGGTCGGCAGGTACTTTAGAAAGAATTCCCAAAAGTAGCCGGCAAAGCCCAAAGCATAGAGACTGCAAGCCACGGTGTAGGCAAACCAGAGCATCCATCCCGCCGTAAAGCCAACCGCCCCAGGGAATGCCCGCCTCACATACGCGTACCCGCCTCCTGCCTCAGGGATGGCGGTGGCTAGCTCGGCGTATGCGAAAGCCGTTAGGAGCGTTACCACACCGTTGAGCGCAAAGGCCAGGATCGAAGCCGGCCCAGCTTCTCCAGCTGCGATTCCAGTGAGTACGAATATCCCAGCCCCGATCATGGCGCCGATACCAAGCATCGTCGCGTCGAAGAGACCGAGCCCTCTTACGAATGTAAGTTCGCCCGACTGTGAGTCTTTTACGCCCGAACTCATAGAAGATCAGGCATTAATGAAAAGTTGGGCCGCAGACGTAGCGCACTCTGAAAATGGGGCATGATTATTCTGCCTATATATCAAGAGCTCGCCCACACGCTCACACGTGATGCATGCGGTCTCGCGTAGACGGACACCTGATCTCACATGGGCCCAGAGCGGGTTCCAGTCAGGATAGCGTCGGGCCTTATCTCGATTCTGCCTCCAACACCCTCAGAACCCTACTAGATGAGGCGGTCTCCTGTGGATTGTTCACAGGGGACCGCATATTCCTAGTTGAGACAGATTGCGCCCAAAAAAGCGCTCATCGACCTCATTAGTTTGTGGTAGGCATCATAAGGTGTGCCCAAGGCGTGTCCTGAAACATGACATAAGGCTCACCAGTCGTGTAATCGGTGCTCATACCTTCCAACGTTGTCGGATCGACCGGGAAGATCATTACGTGAGGGCCTGTGACCACGCCATCCGCAGGATTCTCGGGCGCCCCGGCAAAAGGATCCGTGTTGCTGTTGTCGTAGGACCCCATGAGCATGTAAGACAAGCCCATTGTCTCAAGCTCGGGCTCCATCCCCATCATCCAGTTACCAGCCCAGGCCATTGCAGGAACGTCAAAGCACATCGGATCCAAGCCAGGAGTAGAGAATCTATCCGGGAAACAAGTCCAACCGTTATCGCCCTCTTTGAGCATTTGTGGAGCCTCGCCCTCCGCCGCAGGCCAGTCCATTACCATCGCGCCAGAAGAAACAATATCGGGGGCAGCGCTCAATGCACTCGCAACTTTGTCTTCTGCGGATGACTCAGCAGTAATTTCTGGCGAAGCCACCTCTTCCATCTGCCCTTCCTCCCCCGCCTGCTCCATCGGGCCGCAAGCGGCCAACATCATGGAAACAGGTAAGATCGCGCGTCGATTGAATAATTTCATGTGACATCTCCTATGTTTGTAACGCCCTGTACGTCTCTTGCCGCAAGAGGCGCCGCCCGGATTCGAACCGGGGAATAAAGGCTTTGCAGGCCTCTGCCTTACCGCTTGGCTACGGCGCCGAAAACAAAGAGGGGTTGCACGTCCGGAAACGACGGGCCACCCCTCTTCCAGAGCGGGAAACCGGACTCGAACCGGCGACCCCCACCTTGGCAAGGTGGTGCTCTACCAACTGAGCTATTCCCGCAAGAAACAACGTGCTCTAGATCCTCACCCAAACCCACAAGAAATATACCAAAACACCCTTTGTTTGTGGGCTAGAAGCTAGAATGGGCCCAAAGAATGTCAAGTTCCCACAGAACCAATTCGCCATTATCTTCCCGCGCTACGCTTCACGGGCAAGAACTGAGGACAGTGTGAATCTCGTGCGACAACGGAGTGTCGAACACGAAATGAAGGATACCGTTAAGTACGGCCCGCTGTCTGCTCCTAGGAGCAGACAGGTTCTCCGTATAATTCTAAACATTTTGACCAGAATGACCGCGATCTGTTTGGTCACCCTAGGGACGCCCTCTGGCATCAAAGCCCAAGGAATACTGAATCCACTCGTTCCGGTTGGCCGTTTTAGACTGGGGATACATACTCTTCTTCAGGTCGCGGACAGCCGCTTCGGAGAGCGCCTTGAGGGAGGAGTGCTCATCCGAGAAGAGGAGCCTCTCGGGCTCGACTTTTCTGACGATGCCATAGGTTCCCGCATTTTTCCGACACTGGAGGCGCTCGAAGAAAATCTGAAAACCGCAACTGCTGGCTCCGTTGATCCAGTCGTGCTGGGCATGGGACAAATGGTCATAAGTCAGAACACATTATGGATGCCTATCCGTGCAGACGTCGGAATCTTGGATTGGCTTACAATCGGAGCCATGGTGCCTCTCTCACGACGGAGTACGGAGTTGGCGATGTCCTACCGGGAGGACGGAGCTACGGTAGGCCTAACTCCCACCGGACAAGCCGGCAATTTCTTGAGTGATCTTCTCACTGCCGAATCGGATCTCACCGCCCGTGTACAATCATGGTGCTCGGCGGGTCCCTCGAGTACCGAATGTACCACCACATCCAATCTTCTCGCAGAGAGTCGAGAATTCCATCAAGCGATTCGAGAGGCATACTCTTCTCACGGTGTGTTTCCGCTCGACGGATCAGTAACCGGTGGCGCCCTTCAGTCACGCCTCTTGATGCTTCTCGCCGCTTACCAGTCCGCGGGAGTCGCCTCGTTCCCTAAGGACATACCGCTTGCAACGACAGCGCTCTCTCAGAATGATTATAAGAGCCTCGTCACAACTCCTAGTTATGGAATCGGGGGATTTCCGATCGAGTCTTGGTGGAGCCCTTGGAGTTTGGGAGACGTGGAACTCTACGCAAATGCGCGGTTGTTGGGATCAGGACTGAACAGACACGGTGCCGAAACCGCCCAAAAAATCTCGTATCTTCTCGGCGCCGGTGCCCTTGTCCGATTGGGCACAGGCGAGACGGATCACCCCGATAATTTCTTCGACACTGGGAGCGGAGACGGCCAGACCGACGTCGAGGTGAACATCTTCGGAAATGTCGCAGCGAGCCGTTGGAGCATACACGGAGACGCGCGTTACGGCATCCAGAGTTCGACGCTCGTCGTTCGGCGGGTCGCAGGACCGGACCGAGCTTTCCCGGGTGAATCGAACCGGCAGACCGTTAGTTGGACTCCAGGAAAATACTGGCAAATTCGGGCGGTTCCTCTGCTTCACATCAGTAATGAGTTGGCTGTCGCCTTTGATATCCGGCGTTACTCAAAGGCATCAGATGTGTATGAGCCTGGTCCGGCCAGCAACTCGACAAACGTGGATCCTGACATCCTCGAGCTTGAGACTAAGCAGGCAACCTTGGAAACTGGTGGAGGAATCGTCTTTTCGACTCTGAGAGCTGAACACGGCCATCTCTTGGAAGCTCGAATCACGTACCGGCATACGGTCTCGGGCAACGGAGGGCGCACCCCTAAGATGTCCCACTTTGAATTCGGACTGCGTCTTTTTGGTAGGCTCTGGAACTAACCCGGACCTCTTTACGAAGGTTAGCTAGTTTCTTAGTGGCTCTGTGACAGAGACAGCATCTCTAGAGAGGTGATCAGCGCGAGGGGCGGGCCGCCCAATTGAGCTTCTGCTGAAGTGTCCCGAAAAAATTCTGATCAGCAAACCGAATGAGTGGAATTTCGACGTTGGAGCGTGTAATACGGACATGCCCTCCTGTTTCAAACTCGTGAGCAATCTGTCCGTCCGCCGTAAGCACGAGATCTTCAGTCCGTTCAAGGGGGCTCACGGACAACAGCTGATTCCCGGGGATCACGAGCGGACGCACCGCAAGGGTATGTGGACAAATCGGCGTAACAACTACACAGTCGACCGACGACACGACAATGGGTCCGCCAGCAGAAAGGGAATAGCCTGTCGATCCCGTGGGAGTTGAGACAATCAGTCCATCTCCAGAAAAACTCCCCACCTCCTGCCAATCGGTTCCCTCCCGAACACGTAGATCAAGCCGTGTCACTCTCGCAACACCCCGCTTGTGAATGACAAAATCATTCCAAGCCAGGAGCCTGTCTCCGTGAGCGCCATCCGGCCCAACTATGTGGGCCTCCAACATGAATCGCCGATCAAGCACGTAACTTCCGTCTAGAACAAGAGCCAACCGATCTTCCATCTCCTGATGTCGAAGAGCGGTAAGGAATCCGAGATGCCCGATGTTAATCCCGAGCACCGGAACACCTCGCTCAGCGGCTAAGCGCCCAGCTCTCAATAAGGTCCCGTCCCCTCCGAGTGCTATCAGAAGATCAACCGGTTCCGTATCAAGCTCCAGAAGGATCTCATCTTCTACAGCATTTGAAAGCAAGTGCTGCTCAAACCTAAGATCGATCCCCTTTGTGAGTGCAAAACCCATAAGCCGGCGGAGGCAATCCGATAATTTGGGATGTCGTGAAGGTGCAACCACACCGATGCTTTGGATTTCTTTACGATCCTCAGTCGATGACAGTTCTTCCTTCATGCGAACTCCACGGCAGCTGAAACCGCGTCACCGAGCACACGTCGAACCTCCGTGGCAATACTTTCCACATCGAGTCCAACGTCATGGAGGAGCGTCTGTCGAGTTCCGTGCCCGATGAATCGATCCGGAAGACCAAGACAGGTCACCTGGGTCCCCTCCCCCAAGTGCAGTGCTGCGATCTCTCTAGACAAGAATGCTCCGAAACCGTTGACGACGGCTCCCTCTTCGATCGTAATAATCCTTGTGTGCCTCGCCGTGACTTCCCGCAGTAAAGCTTGGTCGTAGGGCTTGAGAAACCGGCAATTCACGACCTCGGCCTGAATCCCTCGAGCTGCGAGCCTTTCGGCAGCTTCGCATGCGGAGAGAACCATAGTTCCCGTCGCAAGCAAAGCGACATCCGAACCCCCACGGACAATCTCCCAGGTTCCGTATTTGATCTCTGGAATTTCGCTCACATGCGGAACCTCCTGGGGTACCTCGTCTCTTGGCCAACGGATCGAGAAGGGACCCTCTTCATGCTGAATTCCCAAACGCACCAAAGCCATCATCTCCCTCCCATCCTTGGGTGCCGTGACCGTCATACCAGGCACAAGCAACATATATGGAATGTCAAAAGTCCCATGATGCGTTGGGCCGTCCGGTCCCGCGAGTCCCGCCCGATCCATACAGAAGACAACGGGTAGATCCTGAAGCGCAACGTCGTGAATGATGCTATCAAAAGCCCTCTGTAAGAAAGTGGAGTAGATGCACACAACCGGTCGAATTCCCTTCTGGGTTGCCATACCTGCGGCAGCCGTCACCGCATGACCCTCGGCGATGCCGACATCGAAGTATCGATCCGGGAACGCCCGATCAAATAGGTCTGTACTCGTACCATCGGGCATGCCGGCCGTGATCGCCACGATACGTTCGTCAAGCTCGCCAAGTTGTACGAGTCCACGGCCGAAGATTTTTTGATAGCGTGGCAACCCACCGGACTTCTTTTTTGCCTCTCCACTAATTTTGTCAAACGGTGAAGCGGCATGCCACTTATATGCATTCTCTTCCGCAAGAGGAAAGCCCTTCCCCTTCTGAGTAACGACGTGTAGGAGAACGGGACCATCAAGACACCGAACGTTCCCTAGTGTGTCCACAAGGGAATCTAGATCGTGGCCATCAACAGGACCAATATAGCGGAAGCCCAACTCCTCAAAGAGCATTCCCGGAACAAAGAGTCCCTTTACACTCTCCTCGGTACGGCTAGCGACCCGTCTTACGATTCCGTCCGGACCGCCCGGACCTTTCGAGAGAAGCTCTTTTACCTCCTCTCGAATGCGGTTGTAGACCGGATGAGTGATCACACCGGTCAGGTATTTGTTCAGGGCTCCGACGTTTGGGGCAATCGAGTGATCGTTGTCGTTCAGTACTACGATCAGATTTCTATCAGTATGCCCGGCATTGTTGAGTGCTTCAAAAGCAAGGCCGGAGCCCATCGCTCCATCTCCGATGATGGCGATGACTTTGAAGTCGTCACCGTTCATGTCCCGTGCGATGGCTGTGCCCAAGGCAGCGGAGATCGATGTCGCCGCATGACCTGCACCGAAGTGATCGTACTCGGATTCTTCGCGACGGAGAAATGGAGCAAGACCATTCTTTTGACGTATAGTCGGCAACCGATGATTCCTGCCTGTGAGAATCTTGTGGATATAACCCTGGTGACCGGTGTCCCAGACCAGCTTGTCACGGGGCGTGTCGAAGGCGTAGTGGAGAGCCACCGTAAGCTCGGCAACACCCAAGCTCCCCCCGAAATGGCCGCCGATTTTTGAAATCACATCGACGTGCCGAGCTCGGACCTCCCTTACGAGTTGGTGTAACTCTTCTCTCGAAAGGCACCGAACATCTTCGGGCTCTTGAATTCGATCCAACAGCGCCACGAATGCACTCCTAATTAGGTCCTCGGCAGGCTTAGATCTGCCCAAGCCTTAAAATAGCTGTGAAGCCGTCCTGCGAGTACTCGTAAGTGTTACTATCTATCTCTCCTGATCACGTGCTGGGCAAGAGCATTCAACTCCGGTCCATCGATCTTCGCCCAGCGAAGCACCTGCAAAGCTTCGTCCACTAACCCCTTGGCACGTCGGGCCGTCTCTTCCGGACCATATAGAGTCACGTAAGTACTCTTGCCAAGTCGACCATCGCTAGGATTTTTTCCCAATTCTCCTGCTGAGGCCGTCGCATCCAGGAGGTCGTCCGTTACTTGATAGGCAAGTCCGATGCCACGTCCAAATTTCTCCAACCCATCCAACGCTCCACTCGATGCTCCAGCGGCAATCCCTCCGATCACAACAGAAGCGGTGACGAGCGCACCCGTCTTCATCCGATGTAACCTGTCGAGTTCATCGATCTTCAGTTTCCGCCGTTCCCCCAACAAATCAAGGACCTGTCCTCCCACCATCCCACCCGCTCCGGCTGCACGATTCAGTTCTCGAAGCACCGAGCGCCGTGCCTGATCGTCACACCCCAAGGCCCCAGCTGCGCGGTGCGCCAACAGAGAAGCCGCCGGGATGAGTGCAAGTCCGGCTCGGATAGTCGCTTTTTCTCCGAAAAGAGTGTGAGTCGTGGGCTCGCCTCTTCGTAAGGACGCGTCGTCCATACCCGGAAGATCGTCATGCATGAGAGCATAAGCGTGTATTAATTCCAGTGACGATCCGAGGTCGTACACCTCGGGCTTCATAACTCCGCCGCAAGCACGGTAGGCCATGGCGCAAAGGATCGGGCGCAATCTCTTCCCTGGTGTACGCACACCATAGCATACCGGACCAAGCAGCTCGTCCGAGAGCAGGGAGGCGAGTTGATCACACGCCCTCACGATCGCGTGCTCCACTTCCTCTCGTTCCTGGACAAGAAATCGGTCAAGATCAAATATCGATCGATCAGCGATCACTCCAAATTTTCCTCCAACGGCACGACCGTGGAGTTCTCTGGCGTTCCGACCAGCTCTTCCACGCGCAGTTCGGCCTCGCGGAGGATCTCCTCGGCGCTCCGAGCATGCCCGACGCCTTCCTCAAAGAGAGCCAGAGCCTTTTCCAAGTCGAAGTCCGAAGCCTCAAGAGACCTTACGATCTCCTCGAGTCGCTGAAGACGAGTCTCCAGGGATTGGGCATCTTCACTTACCGACTTACGGATCTCTTTTCTTGACGTCATGACCCCATACCTACTCTAGAGACCTGCTGAAAAAGTAAGGCAATCCACATTAAAAGCGTTTCACCCGTCTGATGATTCACAGGGTACGGCCCCATCGGAGACTCGTAGCAAGAACCGGGTGCCCGGGGACAATTCGGCTACTGTTCGCACGATCTTTCCAGACGCATCCTGTGGTAGAGCATACCCCCGACCGAGGGTTGAGAGCGGAGAAAGAACTTGTACCTTACTCGCCACCTCTGAAAGCCGCACCCTTTGGTGAGAAATCAACCGTCGGGTTACGGATTCCAATCGGTCCGTAGCTCGATCGAGGGTTTGGCGCTGAGGCCGAATGAGATCGGGTGCAGCACGGTGTAACCCACGTGTGCCTACTTCAAGGGCTTCGTGCCGTCTGCTAAGAACTGCTGCAAGCAAGCTCCTCACTCGCAACCGCGATATCTCCAACATTTCCTGCACCACCTCTTTATCCTGTACGGCGGCTTCAGCACCAGCCGATGGAGTGGGGGCACGGACATCAGCAACCAAATCGGCGATGGTCACATCCACCTCGTGTCCCACCGCAGAGATGACTGGTATAGGGCACTGAGCAATGGCTCTGGCAACCACTTCTTCGTTGAAGGCCCAAAGGTCTTCGACTGATCCGCCACCTCGCGTGACGATCAAGACGTCGATCGGATCCGTTGATCCCAATACCTCGACTGCGCTCGCGATCTCAGAACTTGCGCCTTCCCCTTGTACGCGAGTACCGCGAACAATCACTCGCGTCCAAGGAGCTCTCCGTCGAATGACTGTCAGCACGTCATGTAGGGCCGCTCCCGACAGAGACGTGACCACCCCCACGGTCTTTGGAAATCGCGGCAACGGCCGTTTGCGCTCCTGTTCAAAAAGGCCCTCTGCCTCGAGAGAGGCCCGAATTCGATCAAAAGCACGACGCCATAGACCTTCTGCGCTCTCAGCTTCGATACGGCGCACCACGAGCTGGTATTCACCCCTAGCTGCGTACAAGGTGAGTGCACCAAATGCTCGAACAATCATCCCCTGCTCTGGATCTATGGGTAGGGTCGCAGCTTCCGTCCTGAACATGGCACACCGGAGTTGGGCGCCCTCGTCTTTAAGTGTAAAGTAGCAGTGTCCAGAGCGGGCACGAGTCCAGCTAGAGATCTCTCCCGACACCCAAAGACTCTCCATCGTGTCCTCAAGAAGGATCCGTACCGCCCGGTTGACCTGGGATACACTCCACACTCTGGGTTCAGTCATGAAGACGAGATCGAGCCCTTGCTACTAGTGGATCTGACCGCGACGTCGACGGTGTTGGAAAGAAGCATGGCGATCGTCATCGGCCCAACCCCCAAAGGAACAGGGCTAATAGCCGCCGCGACTTCTTTCGCCTCGTCGAATACCACGTCACCGGTAATGCGGTAACCCCGCTCTCGGGTGTTGTCTGGGACCCTATTCATGCCCACGTCGATCACGACCCCCCCGGACTTCACCATATCCCCGCGGATCAAACTGGGTTGGCCAACGGCCACCACGAGGATATCCGCCATCCGTGTTATGGCACCAAGATCGGAGGTTCGACTGTGTGCCACGGTCACGGTAGCGTTGCCTCCAGGAGCCTTGCGGAGTAGAAGCGCAGCCATGGGGCGTCCTACGATGTTAGATCGTCCAACGACCACGACATGTTTTCCCGCAGGATCATGCCCACTCCGTAACAACATTTCTATGACCCCCCGCGGTGTACACGGCGCTATCACATCCAAATCCCCCGTAGCAAGCCGACCGACATTGACAGGATGAAAGCCGTCCACATCCTTGGAGGGATCAACAGACATAAGAACGTTTGATTCCTCAATCTGCTCCGGTAATGGAAGCTGGACGAGGATTCCGTGGATGTCCCGATCGGCATTGAGTCCTGCCACAATACCTAGGAGTTCATCCTCGGACGTATCTCTCGATAATGTCGTCTGCTGAGAATAGATCCCAACCTCAGTAGCGGCATTATTCTTCATACCGACATAAGATTGGCTAGCTGGGTCATCACCAACGAGGACCGTAGCTAGCCCCGGCGTGAGACCGGTACTCCTCAACTGCTCTACCCGCTCCCTCAGCCCTTCCCGAATGGAATTCGATATTTCCTCACCTGAAATGACCGTGGCGGACATTCCGTCTCCTTTTGTAGACGACGTCGCTAACGCGCGAAGTCGATAGCTCGAGTTTCGCGAATTACGACGACTTTGATCTGGCCAGGGTATTGAAGCTCACCCTCTATTCGCCGAGCAACCACCTCTGAAATCTTATCCATCTCGTCATCCGTGACCCTTTCCGGCTCCACCATGACTCGGATTTCCCGCCCCGCCTGGACCGCAAAGCAACGCTCCACACCAGGGTGATCCATCGCGAGTTCTTCAAGTTTTTCGAGTCGTTTCACGTAACCATCAAACATCTCCCTCCTAGCCCCCGGCCTAGAGCCCGAGATAGCATCGCCAGCAGTGACCAAGAAGGTTTCAGGAAAGTAGTGAGGTTCCTCATCATGGTGTGCCTTGATGGCGTTCAGAACGATGTCCGATTCTTTGTGCTTCTTGCAGAGCCGGTATCCGAGTTCGACGTGAGTTCCTTCCTGTTCGTGAGTCAAACCTTTCCCTACATCATGGAGTATTCCAGCTCGCTTCGCCGCCTGTACGTCGAGTCTCATATCCGCGGCCATATTTCCTGCCAGCTGAGCAACTTCCGTGGAGTGCTGAAGTTGATTCTGCCCATACGAAGTTCTGAATCTTAGCCTTCCAAGAACCCGGACGATTTCCTGATGAACGTTGTGGATGCCGAGGCCGTAGAGAACTTCCTCCGCCGCTTCGATCATCGATTGCTCGATTTCCTTCTGGCTCTTGCTCACGGTTTCCTCTATACGGCCAGGGTGGATTCGCCCATCCTCAATAAGCCGCTCAAGTGAGACACGAGCAATCTCACGCCGTACGGGATCAAAACCTGAAAGAACAACAGCTTCCGGAGTATCATCGATGATTACGTCAATGCCCGTCGCTTGCTCAAAAGCACGGATATTTCTTCCCTCCCGGCCGATGATCCTACCCTTCATCTCGTCCGAAGGGAGTTGGACAACGGACACTGTCATTTCAGCCGTCTGTTCAACCGCCATTCGTTGGATGGCAGAACCTAGGATCTTTGCCGCTTCACGGTCGGCCGTGCGCTGAGCCTGCTCCTTGATCTCCCGTACCGTGTTAGCAGCTTCGGCCTTAGCCTCGTCCTTAAGGTCCTGAACGAGTTGTCGCTTTGCCTCGGCGACCGATAGGCCCGCAACGGATTCAAGCTTTTGGCGTACGTTCACTGAAGCGCGATCAAGTTCCCGAGCAGTCACGTCGAGTTGCGCTTCACGTTCTTCAGACTTCCGGCCCCGGCGGTCCTGTACCGACTCCCGTTCAAGGAGACGCTCACCCCGGCGATCTAGTGCCTCAGATCGTTCTCCAAGACGTCGCTCCGCTCGCTCCGCATCCTCTCTATGTCGAAGTTCTTCCTTTTCCCAGGATTTACGCAGAAGAAAGAGTTCTTCTTTCCCTTCGAGAAGCTTAGATTTAAGGGTCCTGTCAGCTTCTTCCCGCGCGCGAGCCAGGATTATCGAGGCTTCATCTTTAGCGTCCGCCTGAGCCCTTTCTTGACGCTTTCTCTCGACTAGGCCTCTCACGAAATAACCCGTAACGCCTAGAAGGAAAGCCGCGGCAGCCGCTGGTCCAATAATCAGCGGGTCCATTTATTCGACTCCGATCGGATACATACAAGCAAAGCATCCGAGTGGTGAGCATTATCTAGATACTAAAAAGAATAGGATTTGGGTTCTGGTAGATGCAAGGACTCGTAGCAGTCTAGCCACAGAATCAGCTTGTCGGCTCGTCCTTACTCATCCCCGCTATTAACCCTTTCTTCCAGCCGAGTTGCCAATTCGGAAATGCGCTCGGCAATTCGTTCCTCAGTTTTCTCACTGCCATCTTGAGCTTGGAAGAGCTCATCGGTAATCGAAAGCGCAGCCAAGATTGTCGTCTTGTGGCTTTCGAGCGCGCCGACCTGCTTCTTGATCTCGTGGATTCGGCGGTCGACATATTCAGCGCACAGCTTCGTATAGTCTGGTTCGGCATTGGAGCGGATGGCATGTTCCTCACCGGCGATTCTGACGGTGACTGACTGTTTCTTTCCCTCCTTCACCTCTGCTCCTCCAAGAACCTGATCCGTGTCAGAAGCTTTCCAATTCCTTCTTTTCCCATATCCAAACGTGCGCGCAAATCTTGATTCTCCTCTTCCAATATGCGGAGCCTGTCCATCATTTCCCGAGGCCCCCCCTTGCCTAACGCGACCCCGCGGAACAGCCCTTCAAGTTCCTGCCCTTGAGCATCCATCCGGGAGGACTCATCGTGTAATGACTGCATCTCTTGGAGTATGGATGTTATGGCTTCCTCCAGGCGAGCAATGGCTACGTCCGGTGAGACTGCTTCTCGATCAGACTCGCTGCTGGACACCCAACTCCTCCTGCAAAGTCCTCACGATTTTACCCACAACACGGTCGATTTCTTTGTCAGTCAAAGTACGATCCCAAGCTTGAAACCGTAGGTGAAAGGCCAGTGAGCGATCACCATTTCCTACCCCTTCACCACGGTAGAGATCGAAGATAGTAACATCGTCCAAGAGATCACCGCCTACCCTCCGGATCTCTTTAATGACAACCACTGCCGCCATATCTTGAGGAACGATCAACGCAAGGTCTCTATCGACTCCGGGAAATTGAGGGAGAGGCCGGAAAGTCGGGGTCCTCTCAGTCTTTGGGTGCTGCGGTAGCTGTAGTTCCATTCCCCAAACCTCTCCGGCCCATGCCGGAGCATCGACCCGGTGACCTGCGACTTTCCCGGCTGATCCAATCACCAGTCCATCCTCACTCACAACTGAGAGGTTCATTGAGTCCTCGAAGAAGTTCCCATTCTTAGGTTCAATCTCCACCGATGTTTCGCCCCAACCCGATCCCGCAACGGTGGCGTCCAGGATTCCCTTGAGATCCCATAAGTCCACCAGATTATCATCCTCCGACCAGTGGGTTGGGCGTTGTCGGCCTGTCAGCGCCACAGCGACGTGGAGCGTCTCCTGTGGGGGTTCCCCCGCGTCGGTTCGGTCAAATACTGTACCAATCTCAAATAAACGGATGTCTCTGGATCCTCGGGCAAAGTTGTACTCTACATTGCGAAGTAATCCAGGGAGAAGCGATGATCGTAAATAGCTCTCTTCCAATGATATAGGGTTTTCTATCTCTACGTTTCCTTCATATTCTGATGCGAAGGCAGGATTAGTGGCTTCGAGGAGGCCCTCCTCTGCTAGCACAATGCGAAGTTGATCCTCCAACCGAAAGACAGGATGATCCGGAACAGTTGTCGCGCGCGCAGGTCCCGGAGTATCGGGAAAACGATCATAGCCATACATGCGCGCGATTTCTTCGATCAGATCAATCTCCCTCGTAACATCGTAGCTGCGGTATCCTGGCACCATCACCTGGATCTCTTTCCCTTCCCCATCAGTGAGGGTGAACCCTAGGGGTCTGAGGAGATCTTCGATCTCTTCACGTTCAAACCAAACGCCTAAAACCTGTGCCACCCGAGATGGCCGTAAAGTAATCGAGACCGCTTCCCACGGCCTCGGTAACACTTCCAGGATAGGGCCGTCGATCTCTCCTCCGGCCGCAGCCAAGATGACTTCCAACGCTCGCTTTACAGCTGGGAAATGCCCCTCCGGATCGACGCCCCTTTCGAAGCGATAGCTCGCGTCCGTGGAAATCCCCAGTGCCCGACGTGTATTCCGGATCGATTTTGGCTCGAAAAGTGCGCATTCCAAAAGTATATTGACGGTACCCTCTGTGACTGACGAATGTCTGCCTCCCATGATGCCTCCTATGTCATGGGGTACCGAGGCGTCACAGATCATTAGCATCTCAGAATCGAACTCATGATCCAGTCCATCGAGAGCCTGCATAGTCTCCCCATTTCGAGCCCTGCGGACGATAAGTCTGGATCCCTCAAGCTTCTCCAGATCATACGCATGCATTGGATTACCCATCTCGAGCATGACATAGTTCGTGGCGTCCACAACATTATTGATCGGCTGCTGCCCTACTGATCTTAGGTGAGCTGCCAGCCATTCCGGGGACGGCCCGACAGTCACCCCTCGAATGATGACGCCCAGGAAACGCTGGCATAGATCGGGCTCGTCAATTCGGATCGAGACCTCACCGTGAGCCACCTCACGCTCACCCGTGCTTACGTCGATGTTCAGCACGGGAGCTCCAGGGATGGGAGGCAGCTTCACTTCGTTCACCCCACCGGGTGCGACTTCCCTCGCAAGACCCAGATGTGAAAGCAAATCCCCTCGATTGGGGGTCACTTCGACGTCCATTCGTATATCATTAAGGCCCAGAGCCTCAACGAGGGGCTGTCCTACTGTTAAATCGTTGGGTAGCCTCATGATTCCCGACTGGTCTCTGCCTAGCCCGATCTCTCGTTCCGAACAAAGCATCCCGTTAGAATACTCGCCTCGGATTTTTACCTTCTTAAGCCTGACTCCGTCGGGAAGACTCACTCCTACTCCAGCGAAGGGATAGTAGCCCCCTTCCTCAATAACCGGTGCTCCACAAACTACTTGTAAGATTTCACCACCTCTGTCTACGTCACACAGAGACAGCCGATCCGCGTTCGGATGCCTTCGAACGGACTCGACCCGCACCACGATGAGGTCCTCCAAACCAGCTCCGACGAACTCCATGGCCTGCACCGGAGCTCCGCGCGCGGCGAGGTGCTCCGAAATCTCTTCTGAACTGGACTCAAGCCCCGGAACCATCGACATCAGCCAAGAATAGGAGATGTTCATGGGTTCGATCCAGGTACGAACTGCGCCAGAAAACGCACGTCGTTTTGGAAAAACAGGCGCAGATCAGGAACTCCATACTTAAGGAGTGCGATCCGAGCAGGCCCCATGCCGAAAGCGAAACCGGTGTAACGCTCGACATCATACCCCACATTTTCTAGGACATTCGGATCAACCATACCCGCACCCATAATTTCGATCCAATCAGACTCAACCCTTGTGCCGTCTTTCAGTGTCAGGCTCCGTTTCACGTCCACTTCGGCGCTCGGTTCAGTGAATGGAAAGAATGATGGGCGAAAGCGTACTTTCGTCCCCGGACCCCAAAATCTACGAGCGAACTCTGCGAGGGTGGCTTTGAAGTCGACGAAAGTGACACCTTCATCTATCACCAGCCCTTCGATTTGAGCGAACGCGGGTGTATGAGTCGCGTCGTACGTGTCCCTTCGATAAACCATCCCCGGAGCCAAAATCCTGATAGGAGGCTCGTACTTTTCCATAGTACGAACCTGAACCGGAGATGTGTGGCTCCGAAGCAACACTGAATCCTTCAGGTAGAGCGTGTCTTGTTCGTCCGCAGCTGGATGATCGAGTGGTGTATTCAGCGCCAGGAAGTTGTACCATTCCGAATCCGCCTCCGGCCCTCGGGCTCGGACGAATCCCATGGACCTAAAAATCTGCCAGATCTCGTCCACGACTTGATTGACAGGATGGGCGCCACCGATCCAACGTTGGCGGCCCGGGAGTGTCAGATCATCCTCTGAAGACAGGCCACCTTGTCGGTCCACATCAAAGCGAGCCGCACGGCTCTGTAGCGCCAATCGGAGCGTAGCCTTCACTCGGTTTGCCTCAGCGCCTACCGGTCGCCTGTCGCTTTCATCCATCTCACCGAGCTTTCGTAAAATCTGCGAGATGCGGCCTTCTTTACGGCCGAGATAGGAAATTCGAACCGCCTCCAAGCTATCGGCATCTGGAGCCGCTCGAATCTCCGAAAGAGCTTCGGCCTCAAGTTCCTTGAGGGTTTCAGTCAAAGACATCACTCGATTCATATTGGATATACTAACCCCCAATGCGACGTCCAAGATGGAGGCCGACGACATTTAGCCGCGGCGCCAACGACGAGGGGCCCCGTGACTCGATTGTCACAGAGGCCCCCGGACGGGTCACTGTCAAAGGGCAGCGACGGGCCAAGCATCCGAACTGGATAAAGCCTAACTATCGAGAACCGAGCTCTTCCTTAGCCCGATCGGCCAAGGCACTGAACGCATCGGGACTGTGTACGGCCAGATCTGCTAGAGCCTTGCGATTCAACTCTACTCCAGCCTGTTTGAGGCCGTTCATGAATCTTGAATAGGACAACTCATTTTCACGGGCTGCCGCATTGATTCTAGCAATCCAAAGTCGCCGAAAGGTTCTCTTCTTATTCTTACGGTCTCGATAGGCGTGTTGCCAGCCTTTTTCCACCGCGTCTTTAGCAGTTCGAAATAGATTTTTCCGGCCACCGAAATAACCCTTCGCTACTCTAAAAACCTTCTTTTTCCGCCGGTTCCGAGCGGGGGAAGACGTCGCTCTTGGCATCGGAGTTTCTCCTTTCGTCTACGACCCTGGAAGAAGTCGCTTCATACGTTTTACGTCGGCTGCCGCCACCACAGTCGCTGAACGGAGTCTCCTCTTCCTTTTCTTTGATTTCTTTGTGAGAATGTGACTCTTGTTTGCCCTCATCCTCTTGATTTTTCCGGTCCCACTCCGGCGCAAGCGCTTCGCCGCACCCCGGTTCGTTTTCATCTTCGGCATTTCATTCGCCCCTAAGCTTTCCGTCCCAATTCCGTCGCTACTTGAGCGGCGCTAAGACCATCGACATGGTCCGGCCCTCGAAGCTCGGGTTGGACTCCACCTCGCCTACGTCTTTAAGGTCCTCTGTAACACGCATGAGAACGACGCGACCGAGCTCCGGATGGGTCACCTGCCTGCCCCGAAACATCATCGTCAATTTTACCTTATTACCCTCTTCTAAGAATCGGCGAGCATGGCGGGTCTTGAAGTCGTAGTCATGCTCCTCGATGCCCGGTCGAAACTTCACTTCTTTTACGTGAACGTGATGCTGTTTTTTCTTCGCTTCGCGAGCAGCACGTTGAGCCTCGTACTTGTACTTTCCGTAATCCATCAGCTTGACAACGGGCGGGCGGGCTTCAGGAGCGACTTCCACAAGGTCCAGACCCCGATCTTGTGCGAGGTCACGTGCCTCTTCGATCGAAACGATACCGACCTGGCCACCCACTTCGTCAATTAGACGAACCGGGCTAATCCGTATCTGATCGTTTACACGGACTTTTTGCTCGCTTATCGTCCTCTCCTCTTACACTCGCACAACGGGGTCAGGCCGGACTCCGCATCAGTAACAAAAAAACCCGGATCCTCCGGGCCGCAAGGGTCACCAAAGCGAGGGACGCACCCTAGATTTTGGGACCAAACCGACCCGGCAGTATCCACACCTTGGCGGAACCGAAAGGTGGAGCCACGCGTCACAGCTCACTTCCGTATTGTCCGACCCCATGCTAAAGGGTCGTAGGAAGATCAGTGGCATCTCAGGATCCGTCAAGGTCAGTCGATAACCGCAGGTGATCAACTCAAGGCCCGGCTCTCAATCTCACTCTTTACCGTCAAAAGAAACTCACTTCGGTCTACAACCTCTTGTTTCTTTCCGGCACCTCTTTTCCGAATCGCCACCGTATTGGACTTCACCTCACGCTCACCGATAACTGCCATGTATGGAATCTTATGCACCTCGGCATCACGGATCCTATACGAGAGCGTCTCTCGATCTATCAACATCGCGCGAATCCCAGCCGCCTGCAGTTGCCCCACAAATTCCATTGCCGATGAGATGAAGAGTTCCGAAATGGGGAGCACACGGACCTGCTCCGGAGCTAGCCATAGGGGGAATGCGCCTGCATAGTGCTCTATAAGGCCTCCCACGAACCTCTCCATCGAGCCCACTAACACCCGGTGGAGCATCACGGGCCGATGTCGGTCATTGTCCTCACCCACGTACTCTAACTCGAAGCGCTCAGGAAGGTTGAAGTCAAGCTGAACAGTGGGACCTTGCCACTTCCGACCAATAGCATCAATAAGTTCGAAGTCAAGTTTGGGTCCGTAGAAAGCGCCACCACCCTCGTCGTACTCGAAGGGTACGCCGCGAGCCTCCAACGTGTCGGAAAGAGTCTGGATGGCCGAGTCCCATTGCTCATCCGATCCAAGCGCCTTCTCCTCAGGCTTCGTCGCCAACGCGATCGTATACGGATAACCGAACGCCGTAAGGATTTCGTCCACTAGATCTAGAAGCCGTCCGACCTCTTCTCGGACTTGATCGGGTCTGCAAAAAACATGTGCATCATCCTGAGTGAAGCCTCGTACCCGAAGCATCCCATGAAGCACTCCGCTCCGCTCGTATCTGTAGCACGTTCCGAATTCCGCCATGCGGATCGGGAGATCCCTATACGAACGCTGTTGAGACTGGTAGATAGCGATGTGCCCAGGGCAGTTCATTGGTTTCGGGCGATACGCAGTACCCTCTACATCCAGAGACCCGAACATTCCTTCCTTGAAATTCTCGAGGTGCCCCGAAATCTGGAAGATCCGCTCACTCATTACGTGCGGTGTATAGACTAGGTCGTAGCCATGCCGCTGTATGAGGTCTTGCTCGAAGCGCTCAATCTCACTTCGCACGATGGCGCCCTTCGGATGCCAGAGGATCAGGCCAGAACCAACTCGGGCGTCGGTTGAAAAAAGGTCCAATTCACGCCCCAGCACACGGTGATCACGCTTCTTGGCTTCCGTCAGATGCTCCAGATGTTCCTGGAGTTCAGATTTTTTGAAGAATGCGGTCCCATAGATTCGCTGGAGCATCTGACGGTTCTCGTCTCCACGCCAATAGGCTCCTGCGCCAGAAAGAAGCTTGAAGTGCTTTAGGCGGCCTGTCGACACCACGTGCGGGCCTCGGCAGAGATCAAGGAAAGGGCCGTCGCGATAAACTGTGATGACTTCGGTCTCGGAAAACTCCTCTAAGCGCTCCAGTTTGAGCGGGTCGTCAGCAAAAAGATCACGTGCCTCATCCAAGGTCACGACACTCCGCTCGAAGGCGTAATCTTCCTTCACCACCTCAGCCATCTTGATTTCGAGCACCTCAAGATCGGAAGGCGTGAAAGGCTCGGAGACATCGAAGTCGTAGTAGAATCCGTTATCGATGGCGGGGCCGAATCCGATGCCAGCGTCCGGATACAACTCTCGTACAGCCGTGGCCAACACGTGTGCCGCCGAATGGCGGAGCACGGGGAGCGCTTCGACGTCCCGTTCAGTCAAGATGCGCACTGTGGCGTCACGCGAGAGCTGCGATCCTAAGTCGACAATTTGGCCGTCGACCCGACCCGCCACTGCAGACTTAGCCAACCCAGGTCCGATCGCCACCGCAACATCAGCTACTGAAGAATCGGTGGGCAGCTCGAGGCTCGTCCCGTCCGGAAGTGTCAAGTTTATTCTGGGGGCGGACATCGTAGGCCTTCCTCGGCGTCCGGAGACAGATCTCCTACTCCCCTCCCCTACCGTGGGACGGGACTAGGCTCGAACGAGAAGAAACTATCGGTACAAGGACGTGGGATAAAGGGCTTCCAACACGGCGCCAATAAACACCATGCCCCCGGTGCGATAGAACAACACCGGGGGCATGAGATGGATTGACTGTATCCCATCTATAAAAGCAAGGGATATGCCTACCTAGTACATTCCATCCATACCGCCACCTGGAGGCATCGCCGGAGCGGCAGCAGAAGCCTCTTCAGGCTTCTCGACCACAACGGCTTCAGTTGTAAGTAGCAGCCCGGCGATTGACGCCGCATTCTGAAGTGCTGTCCGAACAACCTTCGTCGGGTCAATCACGCCCGAGTTCACCAAGTCCTCGTATTTTTCACTCTGAGCGTTATAGCCGAAGGCACCTTCACCGTCGCGAACCTTGGCAACGACAATGGACCCTTCCGCACCCGAATTTTCGACAATCTGCCGAATGGGAGATTCCAGAGCCTTGCGTAGAATTTCTACACCAACCTGCTCATCGTGCTCATCCACAGTGAAGTCTTCGAGTTGCTGCTGAGCCCGGACAAGAGCCACACCGCCACCGGGGACGATACCCTCTTCCACAGCAGCACGAGTCGCGTGCAGGGCATCTTCGACAAGAGCCTTCTTCTCCTTCATCTCCGTCTCAGTCGCAGCTCCTACATTGATAACCGCGACACCACCAGACAGCTTCGCGAGCCGCTCCTGGAGCTTCTCGCTATCATAATCGGACGTCGACTTGTCGATGGCGCCTTTGATTTCCTCAATCCGACCTTGGATTTTTTCCGTCTCACCAGCTCCGTCCACGATCGTGGTATCGTCCTTATCGATTACGATCCGCTTGGCCGATCCGAGGTCACTGACCACGGTGTTCTCCAACTTGAAACCAACGTCTTCGGAGATCACTTGACCGCCCGTCAAGACAGCAACGTCCTGGAGCATGGCCTTGCGCCGATCTCCAAAGCCCGGAGCTTTTACAGCACAGACCTTAAGCGTGCCACGAAGCTTGTTTACGACCAATGTCGCAAGCGCTTCACCCTCGATGTCCTCGGCGATAATCACGAGGGGCTTACCCATCTGGGCAACCTTCTCAAGGATCGGAAGAAGATCCTTCATGGAGGAGATCTTTTTGTCATGGATAAGGATCATGGGTTCATCGATGATCGCTTCCATGCGTTCCGGATCGGTGACGAAGTAGGGTGACAGATAGCCACGATCGAACTGCATTCCCTCAACTGTTTCGAGGGTCGTTTCGAGACCTTTGGCCTCCTCGACAGTGATCACTCCATCCTTACCAACCTTCTCCATCGCATCGGCAATTAGTTCGCCAATCTCCCTGTTGTTGTTGGCTGAAATCGCACCGACTTGAGAGATCTCTTCCTTACCCTTGGTCTCCGTCGACAGGCCTTGTAAGACAGCTACGACCTGCTCAACGGCGGCATCGATGCCACGCCGGATTCCCATTGGGTTTGTACCGGCCGTAACATTCTTCAAGCCTTCTCCGAAGATCGCTTGCGCCAGAATCGTGGCCGTAGTCGTGCCATCACCGGCGATATCAGAAGTCTTCGTGGCGACCTCTTTAACCATCTGGGCACCCATGTTCTCCACGGCGTCTTCAAGCTCCACTTCCTTGGCAACGGACACACCGTCTTTTGTGACCGTGGGGGAACCGAACTTACGGTCCAGAACGACGTTGCGGCCCTTGGGGCCAAGGGTGACCTTTACCGCCCTTGCAAGCTTGTCGACCCCTGACTTGAGGCGCGCGCGTGCATCGACGTCAAAATCAAGCTCTTTGGCAGCCATCTCTTATACTCCTATGTGTAATCCTTGAGTTTTCGTCTAATTGAAACGTTACGATTGCGGTGCTCAGCCAATCACCGCCAAAATGTCGCTCTCGCGAAGAATGAGGAAATCCTCGCCCTCTACGGTGACCTCCGTACCACTATACTTGCCGTAAAGCACCGTCTGTCCTACCGAAACGTCCGGTTCGATCCGGACGCCCTCATCGGACAGCTTCCCTGCCCCCACAGCCACTACCTCACCCGACTGTGGTTTTTCCTTTGCGGTATCAGGAATGTAGAGGCCCCCACGCATCTGGTCTTCCTCCTCTAGGGGCACAATAACCACGCGGTCTGAAAGCGGGTTGATTTTAGTCGCAGCCTTCGTCGACATCCGAATGCCTCCTGCTAACTGTTTAGATTTACTTCAAGCTCAAAGGTGTTCTAGCACTCACCCTGGGTGAGTGCTAGCGAGACGGTAATCTATTCTAAGCAGATAAAGTGTCAACGGGCCTCGGTCAGCGTACACTTACTTCCCATGGGAAGCCTGTAGATTCCGGACTGTCCGTCCGGCAATGGCAAGACCGTAAAGTGTAAGGAAGGGTTCGATGTGGACTACAGTCTCCGCGTAGGATCCCACAGTCATCCCGTGCCCACCAGTAGCTACTACATAAACATCGTCGCGCTGCCACTCGTTCAGAATACGCCTGACAATGCCATCCACCATGTCGACCATCGAGAAAAACACCCCGCTCTGGATACAATCTTCCGTCCGTCGTCCGATCACCCTAGTAGGTCGGCCCAAATCCACTCTCGGGAGCTTCGCAGTCTTCCTCCCAAGCCAATCGAGCCCCGCTTGCACACCTTGGGCGATTACCCCACCCATGAACACGCCGTCTCCAGTGATACAGTCAAAGGTCGTAGCCGTACCCAAATCCACGGCGAGTGTGTCCCTCCCGTATAATTCCTTCGCCGCCAGCGTGTTCGCAATTCGATCAGCACCCACCGAGAGAGGCTCCTCGACGTCTAGACGAATCGGAAGCGGGCTTCGAGCCGTAACCACGACCGGAGGCTCCCCCGTCATGCGCTCAAGCATGTCCGTAATGATTCCCGTCATACCAGGAACGACGGACCCAACAGCAGTCATACCAATATGATCTGGAGAGAAGCCACCATCATTAAGTAAAGAACGGAGTAGCAAATGGTATTCGTCGACGGTACGAGGGACCGTTGTGCTGAGCCGCCAATGAGCGACTATATCGAGACCTTCTCTTTCTATGAGCCCAAGTACAGTTTCACTGTTCCCAATGTCGATGACGAGATCCATTTCATCCGTCTCCTAGCTGAATCACGTTTGTTTCTTCGATTGTGCCGAATTGACGCGGACGCTCCCCGCTCGGATTGCACTCAGAATTCCATCCACCTCCAAAATCAGTGCCCCATCCGAAGAGATGCCCATCGCCCTCCCCTGCAAACCAGTATCCGTACTCACCATCCGGCCGATCAACGTATCTCGGCATTCGAACTCGCGCCTTAAACTCTCGTCGAGAAACTTGGGCAGTGGATCAAGGAAGCGATGCACTTCCGAGAAAAGTGCACAGATGAACTCTCCTCTCTCAACGAAATATCCGGCACCTTCTAGAGAAATCGCTCGCCCCTGCAATATGCGATCAAAATCCTCTTCCGCCTGTCTCACGTTCACACCGATCCCAACGACCAGAGTCCCGGTGCCCTCACCCTCACACAGAATTCCAGCTACTTTGCGACCATCTAGCTCAATGTCGTTGGGCCATTTGATTTTCGGCTCCGACCCTGAGCATAGCGCCTCGATTGCACGTGCCACAGCAAGACCCGCTAGGATCGGGACAAGGACGGGTTCACGCTGCGAACGAGACGTCAGAAGAAACGATAACCAGAGTCCCATTCCTGCCGGCGAGTCCCATCGCTTTCCAGCTCGACCCTTTCCTGCCGTTTGAGCCTCTGCGATCACGACGGAGAACGGGATCGCCCTTTCACGGGCCAATTCTCGCGCACGATCATTCGTGGAGGGCAGGCTTTCATGTATTTCGAGATACGGCACGTTCCATTTCCGTTCCCAGACTGCAGTGGACTCCCCCTCCCAATAGCGCATAAAAGGAAACTCCATGTTACAACACGGCTGAATGGGTGTGACTATAGAAAGTGCCTCTCAAACTGTCCCAACGCCTTCAACTAACTTACCGAGACAAGAAGATAGGCCAAAAACACAACACCGAGTACCCAACAGTAGACGCCGAAGTGGTGGAAGGTTTGGCGTGCCAGAACTAGCACAAACGCACGAATTGCCCCCATTCCTGTTACAGCAGCCACGACCGAACCCGCCACAAGCGCAGTCGTTGACAAAGACAGGTCGCCGGAACTGACATCAGAGAGCTGAAGAAGTGCAGCGCCACCGATCGTCGGGATCGACATGAGAAAGGAAAAAGCTGCTGCTTCCTTCGGCGCAACTCCGAGCCACAAGGCCATCGCCACTGTTGTTCCGGAACGAGAAATCCCGGGCACCATAGCAAACGCCTGAGCCAAGCCTATCAGAATCGCGCCACGGACGTCAGGTCTCTTCAGGACCTCTTCCCGGTGAATCCACCGAGTGCTCCATAGAATCAACCCCGTGACCAAGAAAGCCGTCGCCGGAACAAAGGGATTCTCAAAAAGTGATTTGACTGTGTTTCCGAATAATACACCCAGGAGCCCAGCTGGAACTGTAGCCAGAAGCAAGAGCCCTAGGTACCGCCAAATCTCTCTGTCCCGACGAATAATGCCATCTAGTAGATGTCTGAGGCGCACCCTGTAAATGACAAAAACAGATATGAGTGTCGCCAGGTGAACTGCTACCTCGAACCGTATTCCAGGAATTTCAAGTCCTAGGAGAGCCTGTCCCGCGACCAGATGGCCCGAGCTTGAGACAGGCAAGAACTCAGTCGCCCCCTGGACAAACCCAAGAAAGAGGGCCTCCCAGATATTCACGTGTTAGGCCTTATAATCGATTGGTAGTATGATTCGTAAAGGGAGACGACCTTCTCCGCCGAGAAACGCTCAACAGCGACCGCACGGCCGGTCTCGCTGAATTTCTTCCAACGAATTGAGTCACATAAGATATCCAGTGCGCCCTCAGACATCTCCTCGACAGCTCCTACATCGAAAAGGTATCCAGCCTCACCATGCGGCACGACCTCTGCCACTCCACCCCCCCTCGATGTTACCACAGGAACACCGGACGCCATAGCTTCGAGAGTAGCCAGACCGAACGATTCTGACTCACTTGTGAGCAGGAACAGGTCTGCATAGGGCAAGAGTTCTTCCACGGAGGCATGCTTCCCCAAGAAGACGACGTGATTTTCAACTCCGAGGGCCCGGGCTGCCTCCATGGCACGGAGCCGCTCCGGACCATCACCAATCATTAGCAGTCGGGCCGAAATGTGTTTCGAAACGAGTGCGAAGACCTTGATTACGTCCTGAACCCGTTTCACTGGTCGGAAATTGGAGACGTGCATTAATATCTTTTCGCTCTCTTCCGCCAGAGAGGCGCGATGAGAAGGATCCTTGCCGGGACGGTAAAGATCGGTGTCGATGAAATTTGGAATCACCTTAATTAGTTCAGGTGGAACGTCAAATTTCTGAACCGTCTCCTCTCTGAGGAAATTCGATACCGCGGTGACCCCATTCGATCGCAGGATTGAAAAACGAATTATCGGCTGGAAGGATGAGTGCAAGCCCACTAGGCTAATGTCCGTACCGTGAAGCGTTGTCACCACCGGAGGCCCTTCCTCTCCGAGCATCTCTTGTGCAATCCATGCCGACGTAGCGTGGGGAATAGCATAGTGAACATGGATCAGGTCGAGGTCGTGTGTACGAGAGGTGTCGTACAATGCCACCGCCAAGGCGAGGGTATACGGCGGATGCTCGAAGAGCGGATAGTGCTTCATCTCTACTTCGTGGAAGAAGACTCCTTTGTGCAAATGCTGGAGGCGGAAAGGTTGATCGTATGAAACGAAATGTACTTCGTGGCCCCGTTCAGCGAGTTGAATCCCGAGGGCGGTCGCGACCGCCCCTGAACCCCCATACGTCGGATAACATGTAATCCCAATTTTCATAGTCTCAGCCCCTCTCCTCTCACAAAATCCTTCTTATCCCCGAGACCAAGCCGCTACGACCTCTTCGGCCTGAACTCTCAGAGGCCTAGAGGCATCCATCCAAACAGCGTCCTCAGGCAATTGGTTCCGGAACCATGTGAGTTGTCTCCTCGCGTACTTTCTGGTTTGAGATCTCATTCGATCCAACGCTTCTTCGAGGCTCATCTCACCCCTCAGATTGGCGCAAATTTCTCTATAACCGGTGCCGCTCATCCCGGGATCTTCCGGTCGGTATCCTAATTCGAGCAGTCTTCTCACCTCGTCAACCAATCCGGCCTCCACCATCCTGGTCACTCGAGTGTTGATGCGCTCGTCTAGCTCCGCCCGGTCCACCTCAAGGACGACAACTACTCCGTTGAGAGGTTCCTGATCCAGTTCGCCGTTTTCGTGCCACCACGACAGCGGGCGCCCAGTGAGCAGTGCCAGTTCGATCGTCCGACTCAGACGCTGCGTACCCCCTTGGTGCGCGAGTACGGCGCGCGCCGGATCTAGTCGTCTGACCCAGCGCTCCAGTTCCTTCAAGGGTCGAGAATCAAGAAACATCCGTAGTCCTTGAAGGCGTTCTCGATCCATCTTCGGCTGTCGAAACATAGGGTGTGTAAGAGCCTTCAAGAAGAAACCCGTCCCGCCAACTAGGATGGGAACCCGACACCTCCCCTGAATCTCTGCGATCCAGCAGCGTGCATCACGACCAAACTGGCCCGCACTATAAACCTCATTGGGCGTCCGCATATCCAGCCCATGGTGAGGCACTCGGTCGTAAAATGCACTCGGTGTCTTGTCCGTACCGATATCCATACCAAGATAAATCTGCCTGGAATCCATACAAACGATCTCAGCGTCAAGAAGCTCGGCCACCGCCATTGAGAGCTTGGTCTTCCCGGAAGTCGTGGGGCCCGTTATAGCGAGGAAATCCCTCACCTGCCGAACTTTCTCTCCAGTTCGCCTTTGCTCAGGCGGACGATCGTAGGTCGGCCATGGACGTCGTGATACGGAAGTTTTGTGGCGAAGAGCTGATCGAAGAGCTCCTGCATCTCTTGCTCATTCAATCTTTGACCAGCCTTTATGGATCCCTTGCACGCAAAGCTCATTGCGATTCTCTCATGCTGATTCTTAGCAGAGCGGGTGAGGTCCGATCCTTGAACCAACTCCTCCATCATATCGTGAATACAGCGCTCAGGGTCAAAATAGGGATGTGGATCCGGAACCGCGTGCGCGATGAGCGTGTTGCCCCCAAAGCTCTCAATCTCGAAACCCACTGCGTTGAGGATACCCTTTAGTGCCTCAGCTTCGAGGATTTCGGCCTTCGACAGTCGCAGGGTGATGGGAAAGAGAAGCCGTTGGCCGGTCTGGCCACCCACTTCAAACGCGGTGATCAATCGTTCAAACAAAATCCGCTCGTGGGCTGAATGTTGATCGATGACGATTAAGCCCTCGCGCGTTTCTGCCAGTACATAGGTATGGAGAAGTTGCCATAGCCGGGGTTGCTCTTCCACGACTGGTGTCGGTTTAGTCTCTCCGCTCACCCTAGGCTCGTCGGCAACACCTTCTTTCGTAACATCCCTCGTAAGGAAGAGCGCCGTCTGGCTGACTTGGGCTGGGACCTCCCTCGGTATGGACGGGACCGAGTCACGTACAAAGCGTGGAGCGGACGACGGCTCGGAATCTAGAGAAGCGGAACTCGCCTCGGACGCCAGACAATCTCGAACCGCCTCCTCTATTAATGTCTCAACAGCTCCACCATTACGAAAGCTCACCTCAGCCTTAGTCGGGTGAACATTCATGTCCACTGTGTTCGGTGGCACCTCTAGGAAGAGAAAAAACCATGGGCGCGCGTGCCCAGGGATGGTGGTACGATATCCACGATCTACGGCCGAACGAAGATTTCGGCTACGGAAAGGACGTCCGTTCACGAACGAATAGGCACGGCGAGGGCCGCTTGACGCAGCGTCGGGTCTTTGCACAAGACCCTGCACCCGAATCGCACCCGATTCCGAGGCCAGAGGAACGAGCGTTCCGGCATCCTCTTCACCCCAAATTGCAGCGATCCGATCGTTGAGATTCTCGACGGGTGGCAACTCAAGCAGTTCACGTTCGTCGGCCGTGAGCGTAAAACCAACCGAAGGCTCGGCCAAGGCCAAGACGTTTACAACCTCACTCACGGCGCGGGTTTCCGCCGCTGTAACCTTTAAGAATTTAGACCTGGCCGGAGCGTTAAAAAATAGGTTCGCAATCTCCACTGTCGTCCCGCACTGCCTAGGAACGGTATCCACCGCGATGATCGTTCCGGACTTGATACGTATACGGGTTCCGACTTCCTCCGTTTCCACTCTCGTCTCAAGCGTCATAAGGGAAACTGCGGAGATTGAGGGAAGTGCCTCTCCCCTAAATCCAAATGTCGCTACCGACGAGAGGTCATCTGCAACGCGAATCTTACTCGTCGCGTGCCGATCAAGTGAGATTAGGGCGTCCTCACGTCCCATCCCTATACCGTCGTCGACGACAAGAATGCGTCGTTTGCCCCCTCTTTGGATTGTAATCTCAATCCGAGTTGGCTGGGCATCAAGAGCGTTTTCAAGCAACTCTTTTACGACCGATGCTGGCCGCTCGACAACTTCACCGGCCGCAATTTGATTGGCTACGAGGTCAGGAAGAATTTCGATCGTGCGTGACATCCCAAAACCCGAGTCGCAAGTGACGAACTGGCCTGTGCCTTACTATGTAGGGCGGCATTCAATATACGGATGTGAACAAAGGATCACGTTAGCCGTTCAGGACTGAATAGAGTAAAAGCGTGCGGCATTGGTCGCTGTGGAATCCGCAACGTCGCCAATTTTTTCATCTCGAATCCGTGCCACGCCCGCGATCACATGCCTGACGAAAGACGGCTCATTCCGCTGGCCTCGATGGGGAACCGGGGTAAGGTACGGCGCGTCTGTTTCGACCAAGATTCGGTCACCCGGGACGGCTCGCACCGCGTCCAGACCGTCGTATTTTACAAAAGTGACAAGGCCTGAAAAAGACACGTAGCAACCCTCTGCGAGGCCAGCTTCCAAGAGTTTTAAACTTCCCGAAAAACAGTGCAGGACGAGCCTGAGAGAACTTGGAGCATTGCGTATAACAGCAATCGTATCGTCCTCCGCCTCGCGACTGTGAATTACGACTGGTAAATTTACATTGTGAGCAAGTGCGAGGTGTCGCTCAAACCATTTTATCTGGAGGGAGCGCGGCGAGTGTTCGTAAAAGAAATCCAGGCCCGTCTCTCCAATGCCCACAACCTTGGGCTGGTCCGTTGCGAGCTCACGGATCCCCTCAAGATCACTATCCGGAGTCCCAGAGACCTCATGGGGATGGACCCCAACGGTTGACCACAAGCCCGGATTTGCTCGCGCGAGGGCCACTCCGGACCTGGAATCCTCAAGATCGGATGCGATTGTCACCATATGGGTCACGCCCGCATCGGCCGCCCTATTAAGGACTGACAAACGGTCGTCCTCAAAGCGGCTGTCAGTTAGGTGGCAATGGCTGTCGAACACCGACTCAGGGGGTTGCTCTGACCCCGCGTCTCTTTCGGTCGCGGTCGCTGGACCCGTCACCGAGCTTCTTTTGAATTGCAAGGAGCGCCGGAGAGGCCACGAAAATAGAAGAATACGTTCCGATCATAACACCTAAGACCAACACCAAAGTAAAGTCCCGGATCACGGCGCCACCAACAAACAAAAGGGCAAACAAAACAGCAAGGGTAGTCCCAGATGTCAGCACGGTCCGAGGCAAGGTCTCGTTGATCGAGCGATTTACAAGAGCAATAGGGTCTTCACGACGTCCACCCTTGGCATTCAAGTTTTCCCGCACCCGATCAAAAACTACAATCGTATCGTTTAGCGAATACCCTACAATCGTGAGGATAGCAGCCACAGTTGGCAGTGCGATCTCTACTCTGAACACCGCCAAGAAACCCAAAGTGATCATGATGTCATGCACAGTTGCGGTGATCGAAGCGAGGCCAAACCGGAGCTCAAATCGAATAGCGATATAGACGAGGGTCAGCAAAAAAGAAAACAGGATGGCGAGGGTCGCCTTTTGCTGTAGCTCACCACCAATTTTAGGGCCTACGGTGTCGGTCCGCACTACGGTGAACACATCACTCCCGAAAGCTGCCGTCAATTGTTCCTCAAGCCGTGCCCGCACCACGTCAACGTCCTCTTCTGCGAGGGGTGCCCGGATCACGAATTCGTTCTCTTCTCCGAACCGTGTGATCGGTGGAGCTTGAGCTCCGCCAAGAGCGGCCCTTAGCTGAGCAGCGGTCGTGGCTTCACGGAATTGGACTTGGATCAGAGATCCGCCGGTGAAGTCGACGCCATAATTCTGCCAGCTCCCTATAGCGAGAACATTAAGAACCATAGCCACCACACCCACCAAGATCAGAACAGCAGAGAAGACATACGCGACACGGCGTCTTTCTATGAACGGATAGTTCGCATTGGAGAAGAGTCTCATGGATTCTGTCTCAAATGCTAATCGAGTCTGAAGCCTTCTTCCCTGACACATAGATCAGGAAGAAGGTTCTGGTCACGTATAAAGCCGAGAAGAAGGACGCCACGATTCCAATGGACAGTGTGACCGCGAAACCGCGAACTGGCCCTGTACCAAACTGGAAGAGAATGAGAGCGGTGATGAGTGTCGTGAGGTTGGCATCTACGATCGCAGAAAGTGCATTATGAAAACCCTCGTCGACGGCAGTCCGGGTGGCTCTCCCAAGAATCAATTCCTCACGGATCCTTTCGAAGATGAGCACGTTAGCGTCCACGGCCATACCAACCGATAGAATCAGACCAGCCATCCCAGGGAGCGTAAGCGTCGCCCCAAAGGCCGAAAGGCCTCCAAGCACAAGCATCACATATACGCTGAGCGCTAGCACTGCCAGGACACCCGCCATCCTGTAGTAGCCGATCATGACAACGACCACTCCAATCATTGAGATAATACCTGCGATCCTACCACGATCAATCGAATCTTGCCCGAGTGACGGTCCCACAGTGCGTTCCTCTAAGATTCTCAACCGGGCAGGCAACGCGCCTGCTCGTAGAACCAGAGCCAGATCCGCAGCTTCGGAGATGTCTGCGTTCCCCATCTCAATCACTCCACTGGCTCCGATTCGATCTCTCACTACCGGTGCGCTCACCACTTCATTATCTAAGACGATAGCGATGTAATCTCCGATATGTTGAGTCGTAAAGTTTGAAAAACGCCGCCCACCAGCTCGGTTGAACTGGAAAGTTACCTGAGCTTGATTGAACTGTGGGTCACGCTGGGCAAGAGCGTCTTCCAGCATATCTCCAGTGATAAAAGCGTCTTCCTCGGTGACGTAGAGCCGCATGTACGTGCGCTGTCCGACTCCTATGGGCTCCGCGTCCCAGTGAAGTGACACGTCCCGAGGAAGGGCACGTTCAACTTCCGGGAGGGCCAGAAACTGATTTGCAGTCTCCATATCTTCGAGCGCAACTAGATATGTCCCTTCGAAGTCACCCGAAGCCAGAAGTGCGGTAAAAGGCCTTAAATTGACCGATTGATCTTCTTGCCCTTCGGCTACCGTTTGTACTCCAGAACTGTCAGCTGAAAGTGTATCGGCATCTTGACCGCCGAAGATTAGATCTTGGAGATCCTGAGAAGGGCCCACCGCATCCTGTCCCATCTCCCGAAGCACATCCTCCCCAAGTGCTCCGACGATTTGTCTATCGATTCTGGCCAATGCCGACTCAAGTTCGGTCACCGGCAGAACCAGCTTGAACTCTAGAAATGCCGATTGCTGAATCAGATTTTTCGCACGATTTTCATCACTGACCCCAGGCAATTCAACAATAATACGTTCTGTCCCTGCCTTTTGAATCAGCGGCTCCTCCACCCCAAATTCATCGATTCGCGTGCGGAGGATGCGTTCAGCCCTGTCGATGGCGTCGGCCCGCGCATCCGCTGTCATCGTACCATCAGGGTCGTCGACCTCCAGAACGAGGTGCATCCCCCCCTGGAGATCCAATCCAAGCTTGATCTGGTTTGTGTAAAGGTAGCCGAGACTCGCGGCGACAAGCGCCAGGACGACAACGATCCGACCTCTTACCGCTTTGAGCATTTGGGTGGTCAATCCTTGGGTTTTGGCCGTTTGAAAGCCCAGTAACCTCGCAGACTCAGGGTGTTCCTGTCAATCTAGTGATCTTCCCCTGGGAGGGTCCATATCGAGCATCACTTCACCATCACAAACGAGGTCGGTCTCACAATCAGATAGACCTGGCAAGTTTCTAATGCCTGACTCCAAAAGAGGAACTCAGGGGTACTCAACTTGGCCGTGACAGAGCCTGTAGTTCAGGCATTGGCGTGCTTCCTGCAGGTCGGTGGGCTATCTATCTTGCCGCGGCAGATCTGAGCGCCCTTGGAGACGGAGTGATCAAGAAAATATGCAGACTGAGCAAGTCTTCCTCGAACTCGAAAGGCGCCTCGGCCCAGGACGCCTCGAGCTCGACATCCCTTTAGCACCGCTAACTACCTTCCGTATCGGCGGACCCGCTGACCACTTTTTTCGTGCTCGCACACGGGATGAACTGGCGACCGCTGTACTCGCAGTTCGAGAGCTAGGTATCCCGCATTTCTTGTTGGGTAAAGGGGCCAATATTCTCGTCAGTGACAGTGGCTTTCGCGGCCTCGTTATCCGGAGTGAAGTAACCGAAATCGATTTTCTTCAGGACGCCCGGGTTCGGGTCGGAGCAGGAGTAGAGACCTATCCGGATCTCATTCAGGAAACTGTCACACGGGGGCTCGGCGGACTACATCACTTTGTGGGTATTCCAAGCACAGTGGGCGGCGCTATGTGGCAGAACCTGCACTTTCTCTCCCCCGCACCGGCACGAGAACGGACTATATTTATTGAAGAAATCGTAGAGTCCGCTGAAATTCTTACCGAGACCGGCAAAAGGAAAAAGGTCGATCGGGAATACTTCGGTTTCGCTTACGATTACAGCATCCTCCATGATCGGGACGACGTAGTCCTTTCGGTAGATTTCGCACTACACCCAGAACCGAAACATGAACTACACCGAGTCATGGCGGAAAATTTAGAGTGGAGGAAGAAGCGCCATCCCGACTTGAACGTGTATCCTAGTGCAGGCTCAATCTTCCAGAAAATTGAAGGAATCGGTGCGGGACGCCTCATCGATGAGTGTGGTCTAAAGGGGTTCTCTCACGGAGGGGCTCAGATCTTCGAACATCACGCCAACGTAATCGTAAACTGCGGTGGAGCCACCGCCTCCGACGTACGGACACTAATTGACACAGCCCAAGAGCACGTGGCGCGGCAGCAAGGCTACCACTTGATCCCCGAGATAACATTCGTCGGTGACTTTTGAGGGGTCTCTCTTTTAAGAACTCTAGTCCGCAATCCTCATCAGTAGATCACCGTCAAGCTCGTGCCGTCCTGTGTGAGTTAAGGTACGGAACGGTATGTCTAGCTCGTCGAGTCTCTTTTTCTGCAATCGGTGCGACTCCTCCGACACATAAGGATCATCCAGCCCGCGAACGAGCAGAAGGTCTGTCCGGGAGAGCCGGAGTGGGCCCCGCTCCGGATCAAGATCCGGAGGCGGATAACCGCCCCAACAAACCGTGCGAGCAACCCGGAAGTCACCAGCCACCACCCAGCGGCAGACGGTATGGACACCTTGGGAAAACCCCAGAACGGTCAACTTATCACACTCATACCCCGTATTCTCCATGGTCTCGTTGAGAACACGGTCGAGAAACTCGACATAATCACGAATCTCGTTCTCTCGATCTTCTCTTGTCATCCAGGTGGCACCGATCGGGTCGTCACGGTCATGCTGTCGGGTCCCATCGTCCAGGTAGAACCGTGACAGGCCCTCGGGAGCGATGATCAGCCGTGTTCCGTCGTCGAGCGGGCGGAATCGCCTTAGAAAGCTCCTGGCCAACTGCCGATAACCATGACAGACCAACCAGACTTGCCTGATACGGGGACCCGGAACTCCCAGCGAAAAGTAACGTGCCGTCCTGGTGACTTGGATGTGCTGTTCGTCCACGGTCAATTCTCCCTCACGGGGAGTATTTGAATGGACTGGTCGATTCAACCAACGACGGAAGAGCGAGGTCTCGCTCGGAAAGGATCGGTCCTTCCAGTGGCCAGGAAATCCCAACGGTATCGTCATCCCAGACAATCCCACCGTCAAGCCGTGAGTCAAACTCGCTGGACACCTTATACACAAGCTCGGATTTCTCACTGAGGCACTGGTAGCCGTGCGCAAATCCCTCTGGAATATACAGGATCACACTGTTCTTAGCCGAGAGAACCTCTCCTACCCAACATCCGAATGTCGGCGAGCCCGCCCGTAGGTCCACAGCCACATCAAAGACCTTTCCTCGGGTCACTCGAATCAGCTTCGCCTGGGCTCGGGGTGACACTTGATAGTGCAAACCACGTAAGACTCCTCTGGACGAGTAAGCATGGTTGTCCTGGAGGAAGACATCGTGGATGCCGGCTCCCTGAAAGGCGGAGGCGCGGTAAGTCTCCGAGAAAAAACCCCGATGGTCACCGTGGCGAGTCGGAGTGATACGGATAACCTCGGGTATGTGTAAATGATCGAAGTGGAAAGACATAGAATCGTTTTCGGCTTAAGGCCATTCCATCCATCGGTGTAGGGCTCGACCAGGGCCAACTGGGCCTTGGGGCGGCGGTGAAAGGTGAGGCTACCCTGATGGTCCGGCAACTAGTCCGCACAAGCAATTTTGCTGCCTCGGGAACGTGACCAGAGAGGGAGGTGGGGATCGTACACGTGGCGCTTGCGCAATTTCAACCAAAGAACCGCAAGGAATATCGTCATTCTCGGGAAACGAAGCAGCGGTTCGGTGAGCGAAGGGTGATCCACCGACACGCTCCGTACCTCACTCTCCATCCATGCCAGCGAAAGCGTTTCGGCATTCTTCTCATAGAGTCAAGCGCGTCAAATTCCTTGAGAGGCGCACGCGCACCCGGAGGAGGAGAGCCGTTGCCACAGCAGCTAGACCTACCGCCATCCCCCACCAGAGGCCTAGAGGGCCTAACCCACCTGGAAACCCTAGGTAGAGGCTGACCGGCAATCCGATCAACCAGAATCCAATCAGGTTGACCACCATGGGAGCCAGCGTATCCCCTACCCCACGAAGCACACCCGAAGCGACAGCCTGGAGTCCGTCAAAAATCTGAAAGATCCCGGCCACGGGAATTAACGTTGCGGCGAGCGCCACGACCGCCGTATCAGTTGTGTAGATGCGGGCCAAAACAGACGGGACAGAAAGGAATGTCGCTCCTGTCAGCGTCATCAGAACACTCACTATGAGAAGGCCAGCACCGGCAGATTTCCTAGCCCGTGCGGGGTCGCCAGCACCAACGGCTTGCCCCACGAGTATCGTCGTCGCCTGTGTAACTCCGATCGCCATCATGAAAGTGAGGCTGGCTAGATTGATGGCTACTTGGTGGCTTGCCATGGAAACAGTCCCGAGCGAGCCCATCAGAACTCCGATGACTCCAAAGATGCCGAATTCTAGGATGAATTGAATACCAATCGGGGCACCCAGTTTGAACGTCTTCCATAGCGGGCCAATTTGGATCGCACTACGGTGTAGTGGCCTCAAGTATGGTCCCAGCAACGACCAGGACCTGCCGAGAAGAGCCAGCACCATGAGCCATCTGCTCAGTGTGGTGGCCCAACCCGATCCGACCGCCCCCATGGCCGGAGCACCTAGATTCCCGAAGATCAAGATCCAGTTGAAGAAGACGTTTGCCAAATTGGCAACGAGGATAGCCACAACGATCGGTGCCACCTTACCCATAGATTGAAGGCTCTGACGGAGAGCGACAAAAACGAGAAAGGGTAATAGGCCCGGGATCGACACTAGGGCATAGTCAGCCGCCAAGGGAATGACATCAGGAGGCTGTCTCAAGGCAGTGAGGAACGGCCGTCCGGGTACTAGGAGAAGAGAACTGATCATTGCTAGCCCCATCGCGAGAATAAGACCTCGCTGGAGTTCCCTTGAAATGGCCGCTCGGTCTCCTCCCCCAAATGCTTGCGATACCAACGGATCCAAGGCGAACAAGGTTCCTAGTCCAAAGCTCACCGCCATGACGAAGTAGAGATTTCCCAGAGCTACCGCCGCCAGATCCGTTGCTGAAACATGTCCTACCATGACTGCATCCACGACGCCCATGAAGATGACGCCCACCTGTATAGTGGCCACAGGTATAGCCAGGCGAAGCAACGTTGTAAGATGATCCCTCGAAGGAACCATCTGGCGGAGGATGTGCATGACCGTGGGACTCGGGGAAAAATGAACGAACGAGAGGCAGGATCGAACCCTAGGGAGAAAGCACGGCTCGAAGGATAACACCATTTCGACGGAAGAATCGATGCAAAAACTCGGATTCGCTAAGATCCGCACACCACCACAACAGTGATTGCACTCACTCAATCGCCAACTATTCACATGTCCCGGATACTTACTACTTGTATTCGCTATACCTCCCTGGAAGCTTGAGACCCTGACGGCACACGACGTTGAGCCTATCTTCCCTTAATCGACTCATAGCTGGAGTAATGGACCGTCGAGAACCGGGAGCACCGTGTATGACTCGACCCATGGAATCGCCGGGTATCCGCCTAAATCGATTGTGGAACCGACTTTCCCAACTGCCTGGTGGCGAATGGATTTTTGGCCGAATCCTGGGTCTAATCGTCCCCTACAGTGCGACCATCGGTTCACGTGTCGAAGCGCTGGAGCCTGGTTACGCACGCCTCTCCCTCCGTGACCGCCGAGCCGTCCGCAACCACCTCGCGTCCATTCACGCCGTGGCGTTGGTTAATCTCGGGGAGTTGGTTAGCGGAATGGCCGTGCTCACAACACTTCCACCGGACGTGAGAGGAATCGTCATAGGACTCTCGGCCGAGTATCTAAAGAAAGCGCGGGGACGTTTGGTGGCCGAGTGTACCTGCGAACGCCCTGTGATCTCTGAACCCGCAGACTACCCGGTCACGGCTGAGATCCGAGATGAGGAAGGCGACGTCGTGGCCCGAGTTACTACATCATGGAGGCTCTCTCCGAGGGAAAAAAGCGAGGCACTCCTTTGAAAACCGCTCTGATGGAGGATGCTGGGATCAATGTTCCCATCATCTGCGGGCCGATGTATCCCTGCTCCAACCCCGAGTTAGTCGCCGCGGCTTCCGAGGCCGGAGGGTTAGGTGTGCTCCAACCTATCTCACTCACTTATGTACACGGCTATGAATTCCGTTCCGGTATTAAGAAGATTCGTTCCCTGACAGACCGACCCATCGGCATGAACGCCCTAATCGAACAGTCTTCGAAGACGTACCAACGGCAAATGGAACAGTGGATCGATATCGCCCTTGAAGAAGGCGTCCGATTTTTCGTGACGTCGCTTGGGAAACCCGACTGGGTCGTTCGGAAGGTAGAAACCGTCCAAGGACGGGTCTATCACGACGTGACCGAACGAAAGTGGGCCCAAAAGGGAATCGACTCAGGGGTTCACGGACTCATTGCGGTTAACACCCGTGCAGGAGGACATTCCGGACACCTGGACGCACGAGCCCTTCTGGACGACGTCTGCGACCTCGGATTACCGGTCGTATGCGCCGGAGGGATTGGCACGGAGCATGAGTTCGCTGACTCCCTGCGGATGGGATATGCTGGAGTCCAAATGGGAACCCGCTTCATCGCCACCGACGAGTGCACCGCGAGCCCAGAGTACAAACAAGCCATCGTAGATGCACACGAGAAGAACATTGTCCATAGTGAGCGGTTGACCGGGATCCCGGTGGCTGTGATCGATACACCTTTCATCCGGAGTTTGGGTCTCCGTGCCGGCCCCGTGGCCCGTTGGATGCTACGTGGCCGCCGCACAAAGCACTGGATGCGGATGATTTATGCACTGCGTTCTCTCCGGCAGCTGAAACGATCACTACGCTCCGCAGGTGCGACCGGAGATTACTGGCAAGCCGGCCGAAGCGTAGCAGGCATAAGGAGTATCGAGCCCGTGGCCTCAATCCTAGATAGGTTCGCCAATAGGTTACGCTCGCCGTCAGATACAGACTCTACAGAGTAAGAGCTTAGGAGTTCTCCCTAAGCCGTTCAGGGCCCATCGACACCAGCGTCATTGTCAGGTAATCTCCTGTCCATTGAGAAGGCCGGAGACGTGTGGAATAGCCCGTCAGAAGGATGTCCATCAAGTGAGGACCCAATGATAAAGAACAATCGGATGGAATATGCCTGTAGCTTGGTTACCACTTTCGCCTTGATCGCAATCACGCTCGTGCCCCTCCAGGTTAAAGCTCAGAGCGGATTAAAGGTCTACATCTCAGCTGACATGGAGGGCGTTGTCGGGGCTGTGACGAGTGATCAGCTCGGTCCCGGCGGCTTTGAATATTCCCGTTTTCGGCAGTTCATGACCGCCGAAGTGAACGCAGCCATCGACGCAGCTCGTTCCGCAGGCGCTACCGAGTTCGTCGTCAGTGACTCTCATGGTAATGGAGAAAACCTCCTCATCGAGGAACTGCCAGACGACATCATGTTGGTGCGTTCCTGGCCCCGGCCTCTTGGTATGATGCAGGGCATCGACGGGACGTTCGACGCCGCCATCTTCATTGGATATCACTCCAGCACGACGAATCCGAGGGGCGTTCGCGCTCACACAATGTCGAGCGCCAACTACGCGGCCGTGTTACTCAACGACATACCCATGCCCGAAGCCGGAATTAATGCAGCGATCGCCGGCCATTTCGGCGTGCCCGTTGTAATGATTTCTGGTGACGACGCCATCGTTGAAGAAGCTCAGGGGCTCTTGGGACCGTTGGAGGGGGCCACCGTCAAATGGAGCTACGGATTCCACTCAGCCAAGACCATGATGCCAGCAGCCTCTTACGAGCTCATTGGGGAGAAAGTTACCCGGGCTCTCGAGCGACTCAGCGAATTTCAACCGTACCAACTCGATACGCCGGTGCAACTCGACCTAACCTTCAAGAGCTATATGCCCGCCGAAGTACTGAGCTATCTCTCTGAAGTTGAAAGGATCGACGCTCACACGGTTCGCTTTATCGGAGAAGACATCGTGCAGATCTCCACCTTCCTACAGTTCGTGGGCAGGTACTCGAGTTCCTTGACGCCCTAGTCCTGCGTGCGCAGTGCTAAGTGATTGTATTACAATTACTTACGGACTATCTGTACGCCCACAATTTGTGAACATTACCCACAATGTTACCGCTCCCGTGCTGTAGGAGAAGCATTGGCGATTCTCGCCCTCGGGCTGTCCACGTTCTAACATATCTGTATGAAGACCACCGGCTCCCATCTGGCCACGCTGCTCGCGGGGGAGACTAAACTGCGCTGGCAGCTTGCGCCGTTGGCAAAATACGTGGCCCTCCTAGTCGCGGTCGTTTTGCTCTACGGCTGGCTGTTCCAAGTGATCATGGCGGGGGAGGGTCAGGACCACTCGTGGTTCACGGGAGTCTATTGGGCGCTCACCGTGATGAGCACGCTCGGCTTCGGTGATATCACGTTCGAGAGCGACCTGGGCCGCGCGTTCAGCACCCTCGTGCTGCTGACCGGCATGGTGCTGCTCCTCATCATCCTCCCGTTTCTCTTCATTCGAGTTGTGTACGCCCCGTGGCTCGAGCAGCGGAGCCGCAGCCGCATCCGCTCGCTCCAGTTGGTGCCGGAAGGTCTCGCGGGTCACGTGCTGATTTGCGCCAACGATGCTATTGCGCCGGGGCTCATCCGCCACCTTCAACTGGCGGATGTGCCAGTCTATGTGATCGAGCCTGACGCCGACCTTGCGATGCACATGCAGGATGTCGGCGTGCCGGTCTTCACAGGCGAGATCGACTCCGTCGAGACCTATCGAGCCGCTGAAGTGGCACGGGCTCGCCTCCTCCTAGCCAACGCATCGGACACGGTCAATTCCAACATTGTCCTCACCGTGCGCGAGCTGTCCGATTCGGTGCCTGTTGTCGCGCTAGTCGAAGCGGAAGACTCGATCGACGTGCTGGAACTCAGTGGCGCCACGCACGTGCTGCCGCTCATCCACCAACTCGGCGAGCACCTCGCTAACCGGGTGAGCGCGGGGACGTCGCGCGCCAACGTGATCGGCAAGTTCCATCACCTGCTGCTAGCCGAGTTCCCGGTGCACAACACGCCGTTCCAGGACCGGACCATCCGTGACACACAGTTGCGTGAGTTTACCGGGGTCACGATCGTCGGCGTGTGGGAGCGAGGGCGGTTCCTACCCTCTCGGCCGGATCTCGAACTCTCGCCGCTCAGCGTACCGGTCGTGATCGGTACACCTGAGCAGATCTCGGAGCTGGACGAAGTGCTCGTGATTTACGACCCCAATCCGAATCCGGTGCTCATCGTCGGCGGCGGCAAGGTGGGGCGGGCCGCCGCTGTGGCCCTCAAGCGGCGGGGAATCCCCGTGCATATGGTGGAACGCAACCCGGAACTGGAGCCGCAAATCGCGAGCATTTCCGACCGGTCGTTTCTGGGCGACGCCGCCGACCGGCACGTACTTGACGAAGCGGGGATCGCCGAGACGCCGTGCATCCTGCTCACGACGCACGACGATGCGATGAACGTCTACCTGACGGTGTACTGCCGGCGGCTCAATCCCAACGCGCGTATCCTCACGCGGGTCACGCACGAGCGGAACGTCGAGGCCATCCAGCGCGCAGGCGCCGACTTCGTCTTGAGCTACGCGTCCGTAGGGGTGCAGACGGTGTCCTCGATCGTGCAGGGACGGGAGCTCATCGTGCTGGGCGAGGGCGTTGATCTCTTCTACGTGCCGCTCCCGGAGTCGCTCGCCGACAAGACGCTCACCGACGCAGGGATCGGCGCGCGCACCGGCCTGAACGTGATCGGCGTCCAGAAGGACGGGAAGGTGGTCACAAATCTGTCGCTCGACCAAACGCTAGTTAAGGGCTCGACGCTCGTCACCATGGGCAGCGCGGAGCAACGGGAGCGCTTCAGCGCCGTCTACCACCATTAGCCGCAGAGTGAGGGTGGCAGGGAGTTTTTTGACTGTAGTCCTGCCAGCTAATCCCCCTAAGCTGGACAGCTTTGAATAATGCCAATGATTTGTGATTTGAGTGTGATGCGAATCCGACTAACGACTCTGCTACTGCTCGGAGCATGTGCGAGCCCGACTACGCCTGAAAACGACCTGGCTGACTACCGAACACTCTGGGAAACCCAACGCCTAACAGACTACACGTTTGATGTTAGCAGAGTCTGCTACTGCCAGTTTCGGGGCGATGTTCGGGTAACCGTTAAGGATGGAGTCATAACCGGTGTCACCGAACTCGCATCGGAGGTAGCGCGTGACCCCGAGACTTTCAGGACAATCGATGGCCTTTTCGATCTCGTGCAGGATGCGTACGACCGAGACGCGCACGAGGTACAAGTAGAGTTCGACCCCGGACGGGGGTATCCGACCCGGATTTGGATCGATTACGTTCAGATGATGGCGGACGAGGAGATGGGCTTTACACTCCTGAGCGATGTCACAGCGTTGGAGGGCTGACAAGAACATAGAAGAGCTCTGTTTCTTCTCTCTTGGTGCCACCGACCGTTAGTTCCAAGACTCGGGTCCGAACCGGTTTCGTAAGAGCACCCAATCACGAGTATGGAGCCGAGAACTAACGTCAGCCTCACTTCTGATTCGTGATATTCTTGGACATTCCGACGTCAGTCAGTAGATGTCGGGCTAGCGATTCGTCCCGCATCCGAACGACCAATCGAGCGGGATTCACGAAAGCCATTCCGACGTCCATTCCACCCGCATCGTCGATTAATAGGGTCGAACGCACTCCCGCGTCCTGCAGATATCCGCGTGCGAGTTCCGCCTCATGTCGATAGTGGAACTGTGCCACGATCGTCGTAGGAATACGGGCTCGCCTCATCTTCGGTTAGTCCGATACAGACCCAATGCTCAGCTCGGAAAGAGCGACCGATCGATCTTAGGAACAAGTCTCAGAGCATTCTGATAGTAGATTTTTCTGAGGACGTCGCCCTGGAGATTAAGGCCATACATTGGCCAAAAAGCGTGGTACCGCCGGTAGTATTTAAAGTAATCATCAGCTGTTTCGAAGACGCGGAAATACGTGTGGAACTCCTCCTGATCGTAGGCGTCTTTACCCATCAGCACACGATCCTGATACTGAGTAAGCCACTCTCTGGCGAAGCGGGGTTGCCTTCCCAACTCATAGATCACCGCTCCAAGCCCGACATTCACGTTTGGCATCTCATCAAGAAGCGCTCCGAGCCTCTGCAGATCGTGGCCTAACCAACCCAAATGCGCAGCTATGAAGTTCGTGTTCGGGTGGCTACGGAAGAGATTGTGCTGCTCCCCGATGATCTGCTCGAAGGGTGCGCTCTTGCCAGGGGGCTGAATCCGCTGCGGTCGAAGGGTTAACTCAAGCCAACGTTCGTTGAACCGATCGTATGGTCGCCAAAATTCCGCCGGATCTGCTGAATGGATCAGCACCGGAATACTCAACTCTCCAGCCTTGGCCCAGATGGGATCCAGACGCGGGTCGTCCACGGAAATCCTGTTGCCATCCGTGTCACGAGCGCTAAGCCCGAGATTTTTGAAGATCTTTAGTCCCGCTGCGCCATTTTGAACATCCTGTTCCAGTTGCGCTGCAGCCTCCTCCCCCCAACCCACCTCTCCAACACCCTGGAAGTTGACGTTGGCAAAGAAGATGAACCGCCCCTCGTGGTTTCGCGCCATATTCTCCAGGCCATTTACAAGCCTTTCCCCACTCCCTCCAGAGAGATTGACCATTACGGCCATATTAAGGTCGTCCATCTCTCCCACGAGTCGCTCCACATCCTCCGACGACATCGCCATCGCCATCTGGTGTCCATGGATGTCCACAAACGGAAAGCGAGCTCGAGTCAGAACGTTTTCGGGAACGACAAGCGTACTCCGTGGCTCATATTCCTCCACGGTCATCTGTTGGGAAACGAGCGGGACGGCCCCCCAGTAGACAGATAGAGAGGATACGGCCAAGAGGCCCCTGAAGATTTCGGAAGTTTTACACAGCATCAAGTACTCCACTCGATCAAGAGATGGGATGGTCGGCTCCACTGCTCGGAAGCTCTTGGATGTCATTGTATACAGTCTAAAACGCCACCGGAACCCACCCCCTAGCCCCTATGATGCGAACGCGTCACTAATTCGGATAGCAGAGGACGTGGAGATCTGATCCGCACCATCGACGAAGTCTAGAAAAATCCATCAGTCGCTCGGAGATCCCTCTAATAGCCCATCCATTTGCACTTCCTCCGCCCCATTTTCCGTGCACACGGCCATGATATTGCTCTCTCGAGCACCATACATGGCTACACCGGCATGGTCTCCTCTTTTGTTCAAGATGAAGAAGCGCACGTCAAAGGCTGGAAGCCCCTGACTATTCAGGAGTCTCTCTTCGACCGTATTCTCCTGTATCCTGCGCAATGCAACCATCCCCGCGTCCTTCGGACTCAATCCCTGTCTCATGCTTTCAACGATCAAGAAGGAGGAGAGGTTGAAGAGATTAGCCTCCCCTCGCCCGGTGGAACCTGCCGCACCCACTTCACCATCCACGTAGAGGCCAGCACCGAGGATGGGTGAATCGCCAACTCGTCCGGGAATCTTCCATGATAGTCCGGACGTCGTCGTCACGCCGCAGATGTCTCCCTGAGGAGAGATGCCGTCGCAATTGACCGTTCCCCAGAAGCTGTGCTCCTCGATCAGTCCCTCGCGCACCATCTCCAATCCCGCGTCATAGAAAGCGGTCCTCTTAGCGGCCAACTCTTCAGGCAATGGATCACCGGCCCCGGGCTTTCCATTCCTCGATCCGCGGAGTCTTGGATCGAGAAAGTGGGACGGATCGATACGGCGTTTCCAGTCGAGCCAGAGCGAGCGGGACTTTTCAGTATTCAGGTCGTCCTCGATCAGAAAACCGAGTTGTCGTGCAAACTGCTGAGCACCGGCCCCCGCCAAAAGATGGTGATCCGTGAACTCCATCACTGCCTTGGCCACGAGGGACGGCGTGCGAACTCCCTCAAGCGAAGCGACCCCGCCGGCCCACTTCTTCGGTCCGTGCATACAACAAGAGTCCAACTGAACGATACCGTCAGAATTAGGTAGGCCACCAAACCCTATACCAGATTCCTCAGGATCCAACTCCGGGATGTTCACGCCAGCGATGAGTGCATCAAGTACATCCTCTCCGGAAGTGATTCCCTCGAAGGCTCGTTCGACAGCGCTCTGCGGGCCCCCGTTTCGATAACGTATGCCGCTCAGGTCAGAGATGACTACCGGACGAACTAGCTGAGGTGTGTAGACCCAGGGAGCCCCCTCTGAAAAGGTGGCCGCACCGGCTTCGCGTATGGCTACGGGCCCGGAGGCTCCTGCTGCAATCCCGAGCGTCGCGGCCCGGACGAACTTCCGCCTGTTCATATCCTGGGACATCATGTCTCCCTTTGACCTACAGTAGAGTTATTCCAACCTAACGGTCAGGTGCCGAGCACGTTCCCAAATGGCATCGAACATCGGCTCAGTGAGCTTTCCGGTGAACGTGTTTTGTTGGCTCGGGTGATAGGAGCCCAAGATAATGGCTCGCTCAAGCTGGACTTCGACTCCGTGCGAAAACTTGGGCGAAGGCAGAGGGATCACCTCCCCACGCCCCCTGAAGATCTTCAAGAGTTGACTGAACACCAATCCTCCAAGAGCCACAATCACTCGGGTATTAACTAAGATATCGAGCTCCTCTTCAAGGAACGGTCGGCACCGATCTCGTTCGGTCGGAGTTGGGCGATTCTTCGGCGGAGCACAGCGAACGGCCGCCGTAATATACACCCCCTTAAGGCTCAAGCCGTCATTAACCCTGCGACTATCAGCTTGGCTCGCAAGACCGGCTCGATGGAGGGCTCTGAACAACCAATCTCCGGAGCGATCCCCGGTAAACATACGACCTGTTCGGTTGGCACCGTGCGCTCCGGGAGCAAGGCCGACGATGAGTATCGAAGCCTCCGGATCTCCAAAGGATGAAACCGGTCGACCCCAATAGGGCTCATGGCTGTAGGCAGCCCTCTTTTCGGTGGCGACCCGAGCACACCAATCGAGGAGCCGCGGGCAACGCCTGCAGCGTACAACACGAAAATTTAGCTGCTCAAGACGTGTTGCTGTGGCCCCCTGAGCAAAAGCGCTCAATCACCCTCCGAATGAATTGTCGCCGTCACTTCATTGACGTTAGTCAAGTATCGCAATGTTGGCGACTGTTGCTCGTAGGTTAGCTAAATTCACCCCAAGGGCGGATGAAATCTTCAGAATCGATTCCCAAGCCGTCCGCGATTCGGGTAACATAGTTGAAATAGGCTACGACCTGGGTGGCGTCGTGAATCGCTATATCGTCGAATCCGTGAGATCGAAGGTTATTCACGTCAGCTGCCGTGACACGCCCCTGCTCTCTCGTTAAGGTCACAGAATGCTCAAGGAGCTTCTTGTCAGCCTCCGAAAGAGCCGCCTTTCTCCAATCCCTTACAACTTGGTGAACAAAGGTGTCCGCATCGTCCGTGTTGTTGAACAGTTCCTCGACCTCTTCCCGGAGGTCATGCGCATGTGCCTGTGTTCAGTAGCGGCAACCAAGTTCTGCGGAGACGACTACCGCAATCATTTCCCGTTGAACACGAGAGAGTGGTGAAGGAGCCTTCATGATCGCCGA
>JAYZFL010000043.1:0-7721 GCA_036336795.1 Gemmatimonadota bacterium | reverse complement strand
CCTTGCGTCTCCATACCAAGGATGATCGGGATCATCGCGGCGGTGAACGGGATGTTATCGATAGCAGCTGATAGGAACGCGGCAACCCACATCAACACAAGCACCGATGTTCGCAGATCTGCCTCTACGAAAGGCTGGATGTACTGACCTAGATAAATAAGGAACCCACTGTGCTCCACGCCGCCGACCACCATGAAAAGGCCGATGAAAAAGATGAGCAGTGGAATCTCGACATGTTCCACTGCGTCATCCATCAGCAGACCCCGGGACGAGAGAACTAGGGCAGTCATCCCAAGCGCTGCAACAAACCACGGCTCCCAGTGGAGGGCATGGTGAAAGATGAAAAGTATAGTCATCGCAAACAGGATGACCAGAGAGTTTCTCCAGAGCTTCTTGTTTTTGATTTCCCCTTCTTGACGGAAGTCACCGGCTGGTTTTACAGCCAACTGTTTCTTGAAAGCAAACTTCAGGTAGAAGAGGACCACAAGCCAAACCACCGCTACTGGTGGCCCCATGCGGATAACGAAGTCGTTGAATGAAATGTCCGCTGCGGAGCCGATCATGAGGTTCGGCGGATCGCCCACGAGGGTGCCGATGCCACCCGTATCGGAAAGCAGTGCGGCCGCTAAAAGGTAAGGGATCGGATTGACCTTCTGTGCTTGCGCGATCAGGATGATCAGCGGCCCGAAGATCACGACAGTCGTGACGTTGTCGAGCAGTAGGGAAAGCACTGTCACGGCGGTGCCGAGTAGCGCCAGCATCAGGAACAATCGTCCTTTGCTTGCCGCTGCGAGTTTGTAGGCTAACCAACCGAAGCCTCCGGTCGGAATCATGATCGATACGACCGTCATCATTGCCGCGAGAAGAAAGATTACGTTCCAGTCGACCGCTTCGATTGCTCCGATCGGTGAGTAAAAGCCGTAAATCTGCCCTGCGATCACCATCCCAAGAGCGCCCGCTGCAGCGATTTTTGACCGCTCCAATCCGTGCAGTTGCTCAGTAAAGATGAGGATGAACGTCATCGCGAGAACGATACCGGAGGCGATCATCCCTTCCGTTAAGACTAGCTGCTCCATCCCTGTGACCTCCAGAGGTTTAGTCAATAGGCGTGCAAGCCGTTAGCTGCCCGCACAGGTCGGGATCTTCAGCTTGATCACCCCCGCACTTGGCTATCCGCCTTCAGATGTAAAGTGTAGACCCAGAAAAATGTTACACCTCATCCGTTGAGACAGGTATATATCGGCGGAAACACATGTGCGTCAAGTTGGCTCTCTAGTTAATTCAGGAGATGTGCCGGGCACATGGTAGAGCGTCCATCGGAGACCACGGGTTGAACGATGTCCCCGACCAATGAGAAGTAAGATTCCCTGGATTGCAGTATTATTAACTACGTATCTAGTGTTCTATTTCTGATTGGGAATCAGATTGCTCATCATACTTTTGACCACGTACTGGAAGGTTCGATGTCTGTTTTGAGGCTGGGAACTCGGGGTTCCCTCCTCGCGCTGGCCCAGAGCAAGCGAGTGAAGTCGGCGCTAGAGGCGAATGGGCAAACAACGGTGGAGTTGGAAATCATCCGCACGGTGGGGGACGACCAACTCGAAAGACCGATTCATGAGCTTAGCGGGCAAGGACTCTTTACCCGCGAGCTAGATAAAGCACTGCTGAGTGGGAGAGTCCACCTGGCGGTCCACTCCCTTAAGGACCTTCCTACGGCACTTCCTGATAGACTTTGTCTCGCGGCGGTGCCCACCCGGGTAGACCCTCGAGATGTGGTCGCGGGTCCTGAAGGACAAAGGACGACCTTGGCCATGCTCGACAAGGGGGCCACGGTCGGTACCAGTTCGTTACGCCGAGCAGCGTTCTTGCAGGCCTTCCACTGTGAGTTGTCACCACGAATGATCCGCGGCAATGTCGATACTCGGTTACAAAAGGTTGACGATGGGCAGTTCGATGCGATTATCCTTGCCGGGGCCGGTCTGATTCGCCTGGGCCTTGAAAATCGTGCGGGAGAGTGGCTTGACCAGGCGTCATGGCTTCCAGCTCCCGGACAAGGGGCCTTGGGGATCACAGCGAACTGCGAAGACACCGAAACCCTTGAGATCGTCGGGGCACTCAATGACCCACCGTCTGCGGTTGCGGTGACGGCCGAGAGAGTGTTTCTGGAGGTTTTGGGGGGTGGTTGCCAGGTACCAATCGGCGCACTCGGTGTGCCGTACGGTACAAAACTGCGGTTGCGGGGGCTAGTAGCGAGTCCGGATGGTAGCCGAGTGGTGCGGGGAGACCTGACGGGAGAATTCACGGACCCCGAGCAACTGGGCCGGCGTTTGGCCGACCTACTTCGGAGTCGGGGTGCTGAGCGGATCTTAGAAAGAATGAATGCGAACGAGGGTGGGAGGTAAGACCACATGAGTGGGAGAGTGTGATGAGTCGCCTTGACGGACGCGAGGCCGGCGAGCTTCGAGGGTTGGAATTGTCAATGGACGCTGTTCCCTACGCCGAGGGATCATGTCTTATCACTACGGGTCAAACTCGAGTTCTTTGTGCGGCCACTGTTGAAGAAGGGATACCGAAGTGGCGTGAGCGAAGTGGCTCTGGCTGGGTGACGGCCGAGTATGGGATGCTCCCCCGGTCTACACACACACGGTCAGGTCGTGAGAAAGGCAGGGTAGGGGGACGCACCCAAGAGATCCAACGCCTTATCGGCAGGTCTCTTCGATCCGTGGTTGATTTGGATGCCTTGGGAGCAAGAACGGTGATTGTCGATTGTGACGTCATCCAAGCAGATGGTGGAACCCGCACGGCATCTATCACGGGAGCATCGGCTGCGCTTTGGCGTGCCTTCGAAGGCTCAGTGAAGGCGGGCCTTATGGAGCGGAATCCGATGCGAGAAATGGTCTCTGCGGTGAGCGTCGGGATCGTCGACGGCGAGCTTTTATTAGATCTCGATTACCCGGAAGACTCAACCGCTCAGGTGGACCTGAACGTTGTAGCGACTGAGAGCGGGCATTTCGTCGAGGTACAAGGTACCGCCGAGGGTGCTCCATTCGGACGTGGTGAGCTTAACGAGCTTCTCGACCTCGCAGTGGAAGGGATACGGCGCCTTGTTGTGGGCCAGAAAACTGCACTGGGTATCCCTTAGAATGGAACTTCTTGTGGCGAGCCGTAGCACACACAAGATCAGTGAGATCAGAAGGATTCTTGAGGCGGTTCCGAACATCAGGGTCCTTGATTTAGAGGAAGTGTGCATACCCTACGATCCGTCCGAGGAAGAGCTTGAGCCGTTTGACACGTTCGAGGAAAACGCGATATCGAAAGCATCCTACTTCCGACGTGTCACAGGCTTGCCGACCGTAGCTGACGATTCCGGTCTCGAAGTTGACCTGCTCGATGGAGCTCCCGGAGTCCGCTCGAAACGTTTCGCGCCGGAGTATGGCCGGGAGGGGATTGAGCTGGACCAGGCCAATAATGCACATCTCTTGGCGTTGCTGGGAGACACACCTCTTGAGGAACGAACTGGCCGCTACGTTTGTGTGGCCGCCTTGGAGAGGGGGAAGCCTGAAACGACTGGGGAGCAACCCACTGTTGTGCGCGGCGTGGCTCCGGGTTTGATCTTGGATGCGTCACGAGGTTCTGGAGGGTTCGGCTACGATCCTCTCTTTCTTGACAAGGAATGGGGGAGAACCTTTGCCGAAATGTCACCGTCGGAGAAAAACGCCAGGAGCCATAGAGGTCATGCTTTTCGAGCATTGGTAGAGTGTCTTATGGCTGCTGAGTCGTCGTGATCGCTATGAGTGACCGTACCACGAGCGATCGTCCGCTTAGGAGCAGGCTTGATGCCTAGGTCCGAGTTCACGGCCCGAGAGATCGGCCCAACCAAAGAGGGGTCTGCCCTTCGAATACTTTGGGAAGATGATCATGAGTCGACCTATGAACCCTGGGACCTTCGTATGTCGTGTCCGTGTGCCGGTTGTGTGGACGAGTTGTCCGGGAAGAGAACCCTAACGGAGACGATGGTCCCGACGGGCATCTACCCTAAGAAGATCGACTATGTGGGACGCTACGCTCTTCAGTTCCTATGGAGCGATAATCACGACACGGGCCTTTATTCCTATGAGTATTTGCGGGGACTTTGTCGGTGTGATGATTGTTCCTCGTCGGTAAAGGCGGTCGATTAGTAGGGTGATGGATTGTCCTAGACCTCGGATAGGGTTGTTCTGAAACTTCCGGATCGAACATTCGCATGGATCCTGTTGGTAGTCGTAATGTGTTTGGACACCGACACCCTGCCCCTTTGGCCGGTCCTCGCTTCAAGCGTTACTATGTCCCTCCGCCCTCAAGCTTCGGAACCCTCGTGGAGTTGAGCGTGGTGGTTTGGCAGGCAATATCGAATTCTCGGCTGAGGAGCAACTGGCGATGAGTGCTATCACATTGCATGTGAACGGCACAGAGCACACGGTGGACGTTGACCCGTCGACCCGGCTGCTGTACGTCCTGCGAAACGATCTTGCCTTGCGAGGCCCGAGGTTCGGGTGCGGGTTGGGCCAGTGCGGAGCTTGCACAGTGATCATCGACGGAGTGGCAACTCGGTCGTGTATCACGATGGCGTCTCGGGTCAACGGAGAGATAACGACGCTCGAAGGGCTTGCTAAGGACGGGAAGCTTGATCCGGTGCAACAGGCGTGGATCGATGAACAGGTCCCACAGTGCGGCTTCTGTCAGAATGGACAGATCATGACCGCTAAGGCGCTGCTGGACCGGAATCCGAACCCGACGGATGCGGAGATTCGCGACGGCATGGCTCCGGCCCTCTGTCGATGCATGACCTATTACCGGGTGCAGGCAGCGATTAAGCGTGTCGCAGTGGGAACACAGGATAGTGGACCGAACCCCGCCGAGGAGGTGGCCGGATGACTACCTTTACCAAGGTACCCAAGGCCATTGAGAATGTGTTGGAGAACCAGCACGCTGCGACCTCCCGAAGGGAATTCCTGCAGACTTCGGGTGCTCTCGTCGTGAGTTTTAGTATGGCAGGAGTCACGGGTGCCGACCCAGTTGCGGTAACTGTCGGCGGTGAAGTAGCAACCGCGGGCCAGAGTATAGGCCCTTATCCTGATCCAGACTTCAAGCAGCTCGATTCGTGGGTTGCGATTCATGCAGATAACACCGCGACCTTCTATGTCGGAAAGACGGACTGTGGCCAAGGCACGGGAACGGCATTTCGGCAGATGATGTCCGACGAACTTGATATCGCCTACGCCGACACCAATCTCGTCATGGGCAGTACGGATGTGACACCTGACCAGGGTGGGTCGGGTGGATCTGATGCGATACAGAGAGACGGCTGGCCGATGCGACGCGTGGCCGCTGAGGCCCGCCGGGTCCTGCTGGAGATGGCCTCCGAGAAATTTGGTGTGCCCGTGGAACAACTTGACGTCAGCGCTGCGGTGATTGCCCTCAAGTCGGATCTCTCCAGGACGGTCACCTACGCAGAGTTGATCGGTGACCAGCGGTTCAATGTCACACTGAGGGGAGACGATATTAATGCGGTCTCAGGGGTGGCGGATGTCAAACCTGTGGAGGATCTGCGGATTGTTGGCCAGTCGCCACAGCGCTACGACATTCCCCCGAAGGTAGACGGATCGTTGACTTGGGCGGTGGATGTCAAACTCCCTGGGATGGTTCATGCCCGCAACGTCAAGCCGCCGGTTGTCGGCGCCACACTCCGGAGCTTCGACGAATCGTCCATCCGCGACCTGCCGGGCTTCATCCAAGTGGTCAGCAAGGGGAACTACCTGGCGGTGGTTTGTGAGCGGGAAGAGCAGGCGATCGACGCTGCCCGGCGACTCCGCGTGGATTGGAATGAACCAAACGCTGCACCGTTCCCAACGTCCGATGAGTTGTACGCGTACATGCGTAGCATAACACCCACCTCAAGTGCGGATCCGCGCGTCGTGGGAAATCCTGAAGAAGCGCTAGCTAGTGCGGCTCAAGTGATTGAAGCTGAATACGACTTCCCGTTCCAGGGACACACCGCCCTCGGCCCGGCGCATGCCTTGGCGGATCCGTCCGACGATCAGATGACGATCTACTCCAACGACATGAAGTCCTACGGCATGCGGAACGGGATTGCTGAGTTTCTCGGGATGCCCAGAGACCATGTACGCGTCGTCTGGATGGAAGGCTCTCAGGCGTACGGCCGTACGGCCGCCGACGATGCGGGCTTTGAGGCCGCGTTCTTGGCGAAAGAGCTCGGCCGTCCGGTACGCATGCAGTGGATGAGAGAGGAAGAATCGGCCTGGGACACCAAGGGGCCAGCGTTCACGTTCAGATTACGTGGAGGATTGGATGCCCGGGGCGAGCTGATCGCGCTTGAGTATGACGCGCAAAGCGCTGACTACAACCACGTGGGATACAACGAGGTCGAGACGGTCTTGATCTCACAACTTATCGGCACGCGGCTTCCGACGCCGAACCGGGGCCGTGGCGCAACCCCGTCTGATATGTATGCTGTCCCCAACCGTCGGATGACGACCCAAGTTGTTCGGCTCCCCCTGATTTGGGAGACGCCGCTTCGAACCGGAAACCTCAGGGATCCCAACGGACCGCAGGTGACTTTCGCTTTCGAATCGTTCATTGACGAATTGGCGGCAGCGGCTAAAACCGACCCAGTCGAGTTCCGGATGAAGCTGCTCAACAGAGGCACTGACGATGACAGTGGATTCAAACGAGCTCGCTCGATTGCCACTGTCCGTGCGGCTGCGGATACCTATGGCTGGGATAGGCGGCCGTCGCCGAAGCCCCTGGCTGCTGGCCCCATTTTGACGGGGCGGGGGATTGGGTATTCTTTCCGCAGCCAGACGGTCGTAGCTGAGATCGCGGAGGTCGAAGTCAATCGTGGGACGGGGCACGTCTGGGTGAAGCGGCTCGTATGTGCGCACGATTGTGGGTTAGTCATCAACCCTGAAGGGCTACGGCGAACTATTGAGGGTGGAATGATGCACTCGTTGAGCCGTGCCCTCCACGAGGAAGTGCAGTTCGACACCGAAAAAGTCACCAGTGTCGACTGGGTGTCTCACCCTAGCCTCAGGCACGCAGACACGCCGGAAAAAATTGACGTGGTGATGGTCAACGGAGATCCTGATCCGGACCGGTCGGACCTTCCCCACTACGGAGCCGGTGAGGCGGTATGCAAACCATTGATCGCGGCTGTCGCCAACGCCATCTATGACGCAACGGGAGTTCGTCTTCGCCAAGTGCCGTTCCGAGACGAGCGGGTGCTAGCGGCTCTCGAGGCGGCGGGCGTTTAGAGTCAGTCGGTCGGATTCGGTAGTGAGAGGATAGGGTTAGCTTCGGGCAGTGGGCACCTACTTCTCTCAAGGCCAAGACCGTCCACCACGAGGAGCCAACTCTCTAGGCGTGGGGTGATCATTTAACCTGCTGCGACCCCTATGTTTGGACCGACACGGTAGGTTAGATTGGGCACAGTTTCGGTTTTATGCCACAAGGATATATCGGCTTAAAACAATTCATAACAATAGGTTACGGGGCGTGGCGCAGTTCGGTAGCGCGCCTGCTTTGGGAGCAGGAGGTCCCCGGTTCGAATCCGGGCGCCCCGACTGAAGAAAGGTAAGCCCCGCAAGCACTTACAGCTTGTGGGGCTTTCTGGTTCAAGGGGGTTAAGACGAAAAAGTTAACCAGTAGTTAACCACACAGGTCTG
>JAYZFL010000042.1:0-50543 GCA_036336795.1 Gemmatimonadota bacterium | reverse complement strand
GCTGGTCGACGATGAGACCGTAGAGCATCTGTGGGCGGCTGTCGAGCGGGCTGGAAAGACTGAAGAGGTCCACGCTTTGGTGCGGGACATCGCCAGGGTGAGGCGCTGAGGAATTGCAATCAACTCTGGCGGAGGAAGCTTTAACGACGAAGGACTCTCCCCGCCCTGGTGTCCTTAAAGACTCCGTTGTCCACAGCCAAGATTCCATTGATGATCACGAAGTCTATTCCTGAGGGATATTGGTGTGGATCCAGGAAGCTCGAGCGGTCGGCCACTGTTTCCGGGTCGAAAACCACGATGTCGGCGATCATGCCTTCTGAGAGAACACCTCGCTCTGACATTCCCATGTGATCAGCCGGGAGCGAAGTCATCTTGTGCACGGCGTTTTCGAGGGTGAGCACACCTTTCTCTCGCACGTATTCGCCGAGAACTCGAGGAAATGTCCCGTACCACCGGGGATGTGGGTGCCCCTCACCAAGTTGTACGAGTCGACCATCGGACGCAATCGCAGTCATGGGATGTCGCATGATCGCTTCTACATCGGCCTCATTCAGAACGTGGTAAATTGCGCTGGCGCCACCTCGACGTATGGCATCGATCACAAGCTCTGCGCCAGTCTCCATAGTGAGGGGCAGTCCACGCATCTCGGCCCAATCCCCGAGCGTTTGGCCCTCCAACTCTGGCATCCAAGACACGAGCGCGAATTGTACGCGTGAAAGATCGTTACCACCGCGATCGTTGATGAGGTTGAACACGATCCCGTCCAGGATGCTGTCACGAAGCACAGGGTTCTCGAGCCGTTCGAAGAACGCCTGGTCGCCGCCGGCCATCGCCCAAGGTGGCACTAGGATCCCGATCCCCGTATAACTCGCGGTGTAGGGATACTGGTCGATTCGGATTTTTCGACCCGCGGCGTTTGCAGAATCCACCATGTTGAGGGTCCGCTCCGAGGAACCCCACATTGGTTGACCGACAACCTTGTGGTGGGTGAGGACGATCGGCAGTTCTGCTCGGAGCCCAATGTCGATGGCTTCGGAGACAGCGGCTATCAACTCGAGTCCTTCCTCACGCAGATGGGATGTGTATACCCCACCTGCCGCACCAGCGACCTCGGCCAATGCCACTACTTCATCGACGTCGGAGAAGGCACCGGGTAGATATCTTAGGCCCGTCGATAACCCCCAAGCCCCCTCGGCCATCGCCTGTTGCACCATCTCTCGCATTTCAAGCAATTCATTCGAAGTCGGGGGTCGGTCCTCCATTCCCAAAACTTGCCGTCGAATGGTGTTATGTCCCACAAGCATAGCCACATTGATTCCGATGCCGATTGCGGCTGCGGAATCCAGATAAGCTCCCATCGGCCAAGGCGATCCACCATCGGGACCACCGAAGACAGTCGTTACCCCCTGTCGTGCTTTGCTTTCACCTTCAGGAAGACGCAGCAACGGATCGAGGTGTGAATGGATGTCGATGAAGCCCGGCGCCACAATCTTGCTGGTCACGTCGATCACACGTTCTACTCCGTCATGCTCAACATCACCCGGTGAGATAACCACGATGCGGTCCCCACGGATGGCCACGTCAGCTCTATATCCATCCGATCCGGTGCCGTCAATGACTGTACCGCCAACCAGGACCAGATCGTAAGGTTCTGGATCGCACGCACAGACCGACAGAGCGACCCACGCCAGGAAGTATCGCATCCGCATTGAGTTGGGCTTCATCACCAATGGTTTTCGGAAGGTATTCTTGCGGCTTCGGGTAAAATGAAAGGTGGGGTCAGGCCGGTCAACGGCAAGCTGCTGGCCACACCGTGGCGGCATGATCTCGATCGGCTATTGAATGCGTGATTGGCATGGCCATGTATTCCGGTAGCGGTTGCCAGGCCCGCACCCTACGTTTCCTGTGTCCGAAAATCCCACAAGTATCTGGGCGGGGAGGAAGGAGTTCTGGTGACCAGTAAACGCGATCCCGACTCGTCACCCCTTCCTCGGCGTGAAGCACTGAAGGTCTTCGTTGGTCTCGGACTTACGACGAGTCTCTGCGGCTGTGCCCGTGCCCTCACTACTGTTCAAACAGCTGACCGGGCCAAAGAAACTCCGATTGATTCAGCATTGCCACTGGACCTGGAGGTGATCAAAGGACACGAACACCCGGTCAACGGGGATCTGCTCGTCTTCGCCTTCGGAGATAGAGAGGGGCAGGTTATCAAGCCAGACGATGTCGACCCTCGGGGCTCGCCGATCTTCGCGTTCCCCATGGACGCGGAATCCGGGCATGTGGCTAACGAATCACGGCTCAACGAGGTGATTCTCGTCCGGCTTGAGCCCACTGACTTGAGTGAGGAGACAGCGGAGCGCTCGGCTCTCGGGATTGTTGCTTACTCGGCCATTTGCACACATACGGGTTGTGAAGTCAGTGACTGGGAAGAGAATACGAGGCGGCTTCGATGTCCCTGCCACGAATCGGAGTTTGATCCCAGTAACAACGGCCGAGTGATGGAGGGTCCAGCGCCCAGGCGGTTGGCTTCACTCCCGCTGGAAGCGGTGGACGACGTGCTGTTAGTAGCTGGGGGCTTCATTGGACTTCTGGGGGCCCAGACTCCTTGAATCGCAGGGTGCCTAAGATAACTGAGAGGAGCGATATATGAATCGATTCGCAGGTCTTGCTGCCTCCGGTCTAATTGCATTGACTGTAGGATTCACATTGAGGCCAGCAGCCTTGTCCGGACAATTGTACCGTCCGGTTACGGACGAGAGACTCTTGAGTCCTGAACCTGAGAACTGGCTTTCATATCGCGGGACTTACAACGGGTGGGGATACAGCCCGCTCGATCAAATCGATGTGTCTAACGTGCAGGACCTGGTTCCTGTGTGGACCTTTTCTACAGGCGCCGGAGGAGGCCACGAATCCCCACCTATCGTCAACGACGGGATCATGTTCGTCACGACTCCGGGCAATCAGGTGCTCGCCTTGGACGTTCGGACCGGCGACCTACTGTGGCGTTACCGGCACGAGCTGCCCTTGGATCGGGTCGCCTTTCACGACACCAACCGTGGTGTGGCATTGTTCGGGGACAAGGTGTACACGGCGACACTGGATGCCCGGGTGGTGGCACTAGACGCCCGCTCCGGAGAATTCGTGTGGGATACGTCGGTAGCAGATAACGCTGCTGGATACTATATGACGCTGGCGCCGCTGGCTGCACGGGGGAAAGTCATGGTCGGAGTCTCCGGCGGGGAGCTGGGGATTCGCGGCTTTGTTGTGGCACTCGATACCGAGACGGGTGAGGAAGTCTGGAGAACCCATACGATCCCGGGACCGGGGGAGCCAGGAAACGACACCTGGCCAGGTGATTCGTGGCGTACGGGAGGTGCTGCGGTGTGGCTCACCGGCCACTACGATGCTGATCTGGGTCTCACTTATTGGGGCACGGGAAACCCGGGTCCGTGGATTGGCGACCAGCGCCCGGGGGACAATCTTTACACCAATTCCGTGATTGCCCTCGATGTTGATACCGGTGAACTCGTGGCTCACCACCAGTATCATTGGAATGGGTCGTGGGATTGGGATGAGGTATCCACGCCACTTCTTGTCGACGTGGAGCGAGAGGGACGCTCCATTGCCGGACTCGTTCATCCGGGCCGGAATGGATATTTGTGGATCCTGGAGCGAGGGCCAGACGCGATCAATTTTGTTGAGGCCCAACCTTTTGTTCAACAGAACGTCTTCACCAGTATCGACCGGCAGACAGGACGACCCACATACGACGAGGACCGAAAGCCGGGGACTGGAAAATTGGCTGATTTCTGCCCGTCGTGGTGGGGAGGCAAGGACTGGCCGCCGGCTGCCTACAACCCCACGACTAAGCTCCTATACATCCCGGCCAACGAAAATCTCTGCGCGACAAGCGAGGGCGAGGAAGTTGAATATCGGCCCGGCCGAGCTTTCATCGGTGCTGATACAGAAATGACCTTGCGAGCCGGGGCCGACCACATCGGTGAACTTCAGGCCTGGGACTTGAATGCGGGCGAACAGGTATGGGCTACCGAGTTCGATTCTCAGAACTGGGGGCCGGTACTTACCACTGGCGGTGGACTTGTCTTCATGGGTGGCACGAATGACCGGTACTTTCGCGCTTTCAACGCACGCACGGGTGAGGTGCTGTGGCAACAACGCACGAACTCCGGGGTCATAGGCGTGCCGTCTACTTACGCGGTGGATGGAGTCCAGTACGTCGCAGTCCAATCGGGCTGGGGTGTGGATGCAGCGTCCATGGGCCGGCGGATTGATGGGCAACGTGGTACGAGCACGTTCGTTCCGGAGGGTGGAGTTGTGTGGGTGTTTGCGCTCGAGCGTTGAATTGGGGCGAGAAGCTCGTCTGTTCTTCCCTGTGCAAACAGGCTGTTCTTGACCTAGTATCAGGGGTATTACTGGCCGTCGCTGGCAAACTGAACGGCGTCCTCGTCGGACACAAACCGGAGTCGACAAGTCATGGATCGATGTCAAAATCCTTCAGTGAAAAAGCCGGCGAACACTCGTCGTACTTTCCGACGCGGGTTCGTTTTGGCGGGTGTGGTGGGGGCAACGCTCGTGACGAAGTCGCCGGGGGACGCGCAGGTATTTGTCCCGTCACTCCCGGATCAACGGATCGCTCTCGTCACCGGCTCGACTGGAGGCCTTGGTCGCGAGGTTGCTCGTAGAATCGCTTCCGGAGGTGCGCACGTCATCGTCCATGGACGCAATCGCCAACGGGGGATGGAGCTCGTCCAGGAGATCGAGCGTGAAGGTAAGGGCAGCGCGCGGTTCTACGCAGCGGATCTCGCATCTTTTGCTCAGGTGAGAGAGTTTGCAGAAGCGATTTTGCGAGACTACGGCCGACTCGACATCCTCGTAAACAATGCCGGAGTCGGCTCTGCACCTAATGAACGGCTACTTTCTGACGATGGTCACGAGTTCCGCTTCCAGGTCAACTATCTGTCGGGATTCATGCTTACGCGGCTGCTTCTGTCTCGCCTCCTTGAAAGCGCACCCTCCCGCATCGTCAACGTCTCGTCCCTAGCCCAGACCCCGATCAATTTTGAAGATGTGATGATCGAACAAGACTTCAGTGGTGGACGCGCCTACGCACAGAGTAAGCTCGCGCAAATCATGTTCACCTTCGACCTTTCCGATGAACTCACGGGGTCGGGTGTCATCGTAAGCTCGTTGCATCCTGCGACGTACATGGACACCGAGATGGTGCGTAGGGCTGGGGTTCGACCTAGGGCCACGGTGGCCGAAGGCGCGGATGCGGTCATGCAGTTGGTTACGTCCAGTGATATCGAAAGCGGACAGTTCTTCAATGGTCTTCACCCTGCACGTGCCAACGATCAGGCGTACGATAAGGAAGCTCGCCGAAAGCTTCGGAGGCTCAGTGAAATGTTGACTAGGGTGAGGTAAGAAGGGAGATGGTGCGGTGATCCGTTCACCACTCGCGGCGGTTCTCGTCCTCTCGGGCACTCTTTCCGCCCAGGAACCTTTAAAGCCTGTCGTTTCCACGCCACCGTCCTCGTTCGTCGTCCAAGAAGCGAGTGTCAGTGGTATTCACACCGAGCTCGCCACGGGCATGATCGACTGTGCGGAACTGACCAAGGCCTATCTGCGTCGGATCGAAGCCTATGACGATCGAGGCCCGAAACTGAACGCGATCCTGACAGTGAATCCGAGAGCCCATGAGATTGCGGAGGAATTGGACCAGGCGTACGCCTTGAGTGGTCTTGGCGGCCGACCCCTGCACTGCGTGCCGGTCATCCTGAAGGACAATTACAATACGTCTGACTTACCGACGACTGGAGGCTCGACCACGCTCGCCCGCTCCGTTCCACGGAAGGATGCCTTCATTGTCGAACGACTGAAGCAGGCGGGTGCGGTGATCATCGCCAAAGCCAACTTGACCGAGCTCGCACGAGGTGGAACGACCGTAAGCTCTCTCGGTGGGCAGACCAGAAACCCCTACGACCTTACGCGCACTCCCGGGGGCTCCAGTGGAGGCACGGGTGCTGCGATCGCGGCCAGCTTTGGGGTTCTCGGTACCGGTAGTGACACGGGACAGTCGACGAGATCACCTGCGTCCGCTCAAAGCTTGGTGGGTATTCGTCCGACTCGTGGACTGTTGAGTCGCAGTGGCATCATTCCGCGCAGCTTCACTCAGGACGAAGCTGGTCCGATCACCCGCACCGTAGAGGACGCGGCTCGGATGTTGGACGTGATCGTAGGGTACGATCCGGCCGATCCGATCACGGCCTTCAGTGTCGACAAGATCCCGAGTAGCTATACTGCGTTCTTGGATCACGACGGCTTGAGGGGAGCGCGTGTCGGCCTCCTGCTAGATTTTCTTGGCGAGCAGGCTGTGCATCGGGAAGTGAATTCAGTCATGGAAATCGTTGCCGAGACGATGACTGGAATGGGTGCGACGGTTGTACCGATCCGGATTCCGAAACTCGTGGAGCTGACCCGTGACATCGCTCTTTCGGAGTTCGAGGGCAAATCCGCTTTCAATCGTTATCTTGAGGACCTTGGCTCCTCAGCTCCTGTAACTACCCTGCAGGAGTTTATCGTTCGCGGTGAGTTTCATCCCTCGATTCGTCCCAGTCTGGAAGCAGACCAGAGGAGGGATGACGGTCTCAAGGACCCCGAATACCGGATTCGGATTCTTCGCAGGGATGACTTGCGAACCGCCGTCATGACCGTGATGGCGGAGAACGAGTTGGATGCCATTCTCTACCCGCATCAGCGTCGTCTGGTTGTGCCAATCGGTGAGGAGCAGGTCGAGCGCAACGGTGTTTTGTCCAACAGTACGGGTTTTCCGGCAATCACGGTTCCCGGTGGGTTTTCGGCACCCATGGCCTCTGCGCCGATAGGGGTTCCCATTGGTATAGAGCTCTTGGGACCCGAGTGGAGTGAGCCCACACTTATCAGTCTGGCGTATGCTTTCGAGCAAGCTACTCGAATCCGAAGATCCCCCGTCAGCACACCCTCCCTTCGATAACGTCCTCTTTAAGACTAGGAGATATCCAGCGCGATGAAGGATTTGATGAAACTTCTCCTACTCGGAGTTTCAGTGATGACATGGGGTTGCTCGCCTACGGGTGATGCCGTCGAGGGGATCAACGATTTGCACGCCCGTATCGAGGCGCGCCTCAACGCCCTCGATGCCAAAACGTCGTTCTATGCTAAACACCTTCCCTCCGGGCGCGAGATCGCTATTCGTGCCGACGAGCCCATGAATTCTCTGAGCGTGATCAAGATCCCCATCCTTGTGCTGGCGTATCGTGACGTTGAGGCCGGCAGCTTGGACCTCAGTGAACGGCATTTGCTCCGACCGGAAGACATGCGCGGAGGAAGTGGTCTCCTTCAAACATTTGCTCCAGGTGTCGAGCTGACCTATCGCGACATCCTCACCCAGATGATCATCACCAGTGATAACACAGCCACAGATGTGGCTATCGGGCGCTTGGGACTGGACCGAGTCAATACGATGCTGGCGGAGCTGGGTTATGAGCAAACGAGACTTCGTGTAACCACCGGAGAGCTCTTCCGGGCCCTGTGGGAGCTTTCCGACCCTGCCAACGCCTCGCTCACTGACCGTGAAGTTTTTGAGAGAGGTTTCCCATCCGATTCCGAAGCTACAGCTCGCACCTTCGACTTCGAAGGTGATTCCACACAGTGGTTGGGGAGGATTACGGCCCGGGAGATTGCTCTCATGCTAGAAGCGATCGAGGAGGGCGAACTCGCATCACGGCAGTCCAGCGACGAGATGATCAGCATCCTCCGAAGACAACTCTACAGTTCGAGGCTTCCGCAGCGATTGCGGGGTAGGGGATCCATCGCTCACAAGACCGGGGATTGGCCGCCCCATGCTGGTAACGACGTGGGAATCCTCTACTATGAGGGTGGCCCGATAGTAGTCGCTGTCTTCACCAATCAGAATCGGGGAGATTTCTTCGAGCTTGAAGCCACGCTCGGTAGGATTGCCGTCGACCTAATTAACGGTTGGCCGTAAAGCTACCAAGGATGGGGTAGTGGTAGGGCGAAGTTTGTTAGCCGTAAACTCGTATGTCCCGCCATTTTCCTTGGCGGAATCGGATTACGCTGAGCCCGCAACGGGTCATGTGACCGAGCACAATCGCCAGCCAGATGTCATGTGCTTCTAAGCCTGTCGTTGCTTGAAGAATAGCGCACAGACCCAGGGGTACCACGATTTGGGATACGAGCGAAATGTAGAAGGGACTACGCGTGTCACCGGTTCCCTGAAGCCCCCCGGTATATGCGAGCGCGACGGTGATAAACATGCCCGATATGCTTAGGAAGGCGAGGAGTTGGACTCCCATCTCTACGACTAAGGGGTCGTTAACTCCAAAGAACCCCAGAAGCACCCGCGGAAAAGAAAGAAAGATTGTGCCGACGATCGTGGCTAAACCTAATCCGATCATCGATGCTACTTTGACCGCGTGGACGGTTCGTTCGGGTTGGTTGGCACCCAGGTTTTGGCCAGCGACCGCAGCAGTGGCACCCATGAGGCCTGCTGACGCCCAAGTGATCAGTGAAAAAAGCTGAGTGTAACTGATCACGTAAGCGGCCTGGGCTTGTCCGCTCTGTTGCAGCGAGCCGATGAAGGCGAGTAGCATAACGCCTCCGACGTTCATGGCGACGCCTTGGAGTCCAGTGGGAAGCCCGAAACGGAACAATTCCCGGATGATGGAAAGGTCTGGTCTCCAGTTCATCCCCCGGTGAAATCCCACGACCCACCGACCCGAGAAAAGCAGGGTGACAGTAATGATTGTGATCGTGGCTCCGGCGATAACTGTGCCGAGAGCGGCTCCGGTCGTTCCGAATGCCGGAATCGGTCCGAAGCCTGGGATGAGAATCACGTTGAGGAGGATGTTTAAGGTTGTGAGCAGGATTCCGAGGCGGAGTGGAGTTTGAGCGTCTCCTGCCGACCGAAGTGCCCCTCCAACCATGAAAAAGACCATCATGCCGAAGCTGAACAGAAACATGATCCGTAGGTAGGGAAGGGCCTCGGTCTGTACCTCGGGCGCGGCATTCACAAGGCTGAGCAGAGATGGCGCGAGGAAGTAGCCGATCGGCGCGAGAATCCCTACGGACATGACCCCCGCGGTCAGGAAAGCCTGATATACGGTTCGATTCACCTTCTCGGGATCTTGAGCCCCTACGAAGCGTGCGACAAGCACGCTCATGCCGGTGAAGATGGAGCTGATGAACACCATGACAACGAGAAAGATTTGCCATGCTACCCCGATGGCTGCGTTTCCCGTATAGCCGACGAAATGCCCTACCATCGCGTGGTCAACGATGCCCTGCAAACCTCCGATTACATTTTGGAGCATAGTCGGCCAGGCGAGTTTCCAAACGGCGCTGGGGATCGGACCTTCTACGATGGAGCGGTCGAAAGACTTGGATGTGGATTGTAGCGGTGCGGACATTACCTGCCAGACCCCCCACCTACAGGCCCGGCCTGGACTGTGAAGTCTAGGAACATGCCCCGGCCTTCGTGCCCGGAGAAATCGCACACAGCACTGTAGATTCCGGGTTCGAAATACGATGTCACGATTCGGGACTCGAACGGGCTCAGCCTGCCCTCTGTTTCCCAAACAACTGAATCGGCTTGCTTCATCACGAAGAGTAGATTGTGCTCTTCGAAACCGTGGTTCTCTAACCTCAGAACAGTTCTTCCCGAGGGAAGAACCGAGGGCATCCCGATCCAGTACTCGTCGAGAATTATTTCGACTGTGTCGGGGGGACGGTCAGTTTCCATTGAAACTTCTGTTCTTGGAAAAAGCTGGGATCCGGCTTGAGAGTCATCACTCCCACCACATGCGGTGAAGGAGAGGTAAAGTGCTACGGTGAGGGAAGGAAACCTTAGTGAACCATTGCGGCGTGTAGTAAACAAGCGTTCTCCGTGAAGGAAAATTCCTAAGCCCGTTTGGCGGACAGGTGAGATATGATGCTCGTTCTCATGTTTGGGAAAATGGGATAGTGAGCGGTTAGTAACTTTCGGTTCGTTAGCTAAAACGGTGTGTTCACTTGCCGATTCCTCTTGGATTCCGACGTTTGTTTCCTTCAATCGCGAGGACTCTCTCTCTAAAAGGAAGATGTGTCCCCCTCTGAGATGAAGTTCAGGATGATCTCTAGGGACTCCTGAGGCAGCTCCTCAGGCGGCAAGTGACCGCACTCCTCCAAGATCACGAGTTGAGCTTTCGGAAGCGCAGAAAGAAGTTTCTCGCCCACGGAGAGTGGAACTACGAGGTCGTGCCGTCCCCACAGGAGTAGGGTGGGTACATTGATATCGGGGTACCGCGCAGTGATATCTGCTAAATCCCCTGGAATGATCTGTAAAGCCGTACGGATGATCGCAAGACGGTGGGCGGCGCTTCTAAGTGGTTTAGCGTATGCCTCCACTTGCGCAGCTCTTACCTTCGCCGGGTCATAAGTGATGGAGCGGATTATCTGTCTGATGAGCCATCGCTTTGGGGTAATGGCCAAGATCCACTTGGTCAGACGTCCCATGCGAGCGAGTTTGACGAAGGGCGGAAGGGGTTGAGGATAAGCGGCGCCAGCTACAAGCACGAGACGTTCCAGCCGCTCCTCACTGAGGAGACGAAGGGCTACGAGTAACGCGACGCCACCACCCATGGAGTGTCCGATCAGGGTGAGCTGGCGTACGTCTTCTTGGACAATAAAACGGTGGACTAGTTCAGCGTGGTCGTGGGGAGAGTAATGCCCGTCCTGAGGAGCCGGCGCTGATCCGTGTCCCTTCAGATCTACAGCCCACACCTTGTGATCTTGGGCGAGTGATGTAACCCAGCCTCTCCATTCGAATGAATTTGCACCGAAACCGTGCAGAAGGACGATGGAGTGGTCACCGTTACCCCATCGGTCCACGTGAAGTGGCAGGGAGGACGCCATGGGGTGCGGAGAAGGGTTCACGCGTCGTAAGCTTTTGAACCGTTAAAGGTCCAGATTACCCGATCACAGAAAATCACGTTCTTGTTTCCATGCTTCATACTGTGTTCCGCCACAGAGAAAAGGTCCTCAACGGTCGCTGACATTAACCTCTTGAGCAAGATTGCCCTCTGTGGCTGTCCCGCCTTGGTGAAAAATTTGGAATCTTGCATGGTCCGGGTGTTTTCCATGTGTTACTCACGACAGCGGATGGCGCCAAACACGGTTACACGGTTATACGGCAGGTGTTGCGCGGTTGCTGATCAGCAAGACCACCCTTTCTCATCACGGTCGAAAACCACAAGATTGTCAAGTTCGATCGGTGACGCTCTGTGCCAGGGAGTCACCATGTTCTAGTTACGAAGAGAGACCACCATGTTCAAGCGAAACGCTTTGTTGACTCTGTTTAGCCTCATTGCTCATGACATCTCCGCTCAGGAGCCTGTTTCTTGGGGGGCTGATCTCCACTTTTCCACTTTTTCAATCGCTGGAATCGATCCGGAAACAAGGGAGTCGGGTGTGGCCGTCACAACTCGAGTGGCGTGTGTGGGAAACGGAGTGCCGTGGGTTCGGGCTGATGTGGGAGCGGTCGCCACCCAGGCTAGTACGAGAGTGGAGTATGGCAACGAACTTTTGGATCTCATTGAGAACGGACTCTCAGCTGAGGACGCTTTGACTCAGGCGGTGGGGGCTGACTCGCTCTCCCAAAGAAGACAGGTCGGCGTCATTTCTCTTGATGGCACCCGTGCGCAGCACACCGGATCAGGGACAAGTGCGTGGGCTGGACAAAGGGAGGGGCCCAACTACGTGACGCAGGGAAACACCCTGGTTGGCCCAGAAGTGTTGGAGGCCGTTGCGCGCAGCTTCCAGAGCACCGAAAGGAGTGGCCGACATCTCTCCGACCGATTAATCGCGGCCCTGAATGCCGGGCAAGCCGTGGGAGGTGATAGACGAGACGGACGTCTGCAGTCGGCTGCTGTCATCGTGGCAGACCCGCGACCGGGGAATTCACGCAGGCCGGATCATCTCACTGTCAACATCAATGTATGTGAGCACCCCACACCGGTGTTGGAGTTACGGCGAATCTGGGAGTCGATATCGCAAACGCTCGGCTACCGTGAGCTTCGGCGGTTTACCGGGAACGATGTTTGGCAGCTGCGCGTTTTGCTTCACGCCGTTGGGTACTATCGGCCAGAAGTCACCGAGATTCCGCGGGACCAAGCCTCACAGGTTTATAGCGAAGATGTGGTGGAGGCTGTTCAGTCGTTCCGTATTGCGGAGGGGCTCTGGACGTCCAACTCCTCCACTCCTCGCGGCTTGGTAGACCGGGTTACGGTCGAACGATTATGGCGCGCCGTGGAAGCCGCGGGGAAGACAGCTGGGGTCCGACAAACCATTCGAGACGCCACACTTATTCGTCGTTAGGTCGGATCTATCCGAACGTGTCTGTCTTTTAGGGTCGAGCTCAAAAGAGTCTGTCGCAGATATCTTGTCGGTTTTGGTGTGATATTATCAAAAAGCGAAACCCTCCCTTTGGAAGGCCGGCTTTCCGTCCACTAGTGTGAGTAGGATCTGGTCTGCCATCCCAAGGATCTGTTCTGGATCCCGTTCAAGCTCCCAAAAATCTTCAATATCCAAGACGACAAGATCGGCGACCTTCCCCGGCTCCAGGCTACCGTTCCAATCATCCGAGTAGGTGAGGTAGGCATTGTTGATTGTCATAAGGCGGAGTGCTTCTTCGAGACTGATTAACTCATCGGTTCCGTGCTGGTCACCCCACAGATCGGTGCGAGTAAGCATGGCGTACAAACCGATCCACGGGCTATAGGGGGAGGTACCGTAGTCGGAGCCGATGGCTACTTTCACACCCGCGTCCAGGTAACTCCGTATCGGCTTCAAGCGTGCCATCCGGTCCGCACCCAGATTCTTGGAAAACGAGCGTCCCTGGTGGTAGATAAAAGAGGGGTTCACCGCGGCGATGATTCCGTACTCCGACATCTTTTCCAGCAGGTTCGTCTCCTCCTCCATCGGGAGGTAGGCATGGATGACACTCCAGCGGAGATCGGCGTTCGGGTCCTCCACACGGATTGAGTCCATCAACTTGGCATAAATATCCACGGTTTGCTTCATGCCCAGGTCACCGGTCGAATGGATATGGGGCTCCCAACCCCGGTCTACTGTGGGGCGCAACTGGGCTTCACGCGTCGCGTAGTTGACCCAGTTGTAGCCGTGGTTTGGCTCACCTTCGATCTCCTCCCAGTCGACGAACGGGTCCGTCACCCAGGAGCTTCGGGTACCGGCTCCTCCATCGATTTGCCACTTGGTGCCTCGCCAACGAAGAAACCTGTCTCCCAGATTGTTGAAGGGAAGAGAGGCGAAGTGAGCGTCAATCTCTTCAGGCGTCTGGGTATTCCACATTCCCTCGTACACCTGCAAGATTCGGAAGTGGAGCAGGCCGCGACGGTATGCTTCCTGATACGCTCGCATGACCCGACCGCCCCCAGCTGGTTCGATGATCCCTGTCACCCCGAGGCTTGTCATCTCCCGGCTCCCGTAGTCCACGGCCCGTACTTGGGCTTCGAAGTCGCGCGGTGGAGGACGCACCGTGACAAGCTGACCGGCGTTCCCCAAGAACATACCCGTGGGAATCGTGACTTCCCTCTCTTGTCCGTCCACGGCCAGGGTCCTTGATTCACGGAATATGCGGTCCTCGTGGCCGAACCAATCCGGGTCCTCAAGCCACCAGTCGGGCCACGTGGAAGAGTCCGAGTCCCTGATCCCCATGAGTTCGAGTGCGGCTGTATTGATCGCCACTCCACGGTAAACACGATCCAGCCGGGTCGGGTTCGCTGCCGTGAATGGGTCAAGCTGCCAGCGGGTGAACGGCGCCTCGTACTTGTGCTCGTCCCATCCCTTGCTCGTGATCCAAACGCCCGGCCCCGGGGAGAGGCGCTCGGCGAGCACTGCGACCAGATTGACCACTTCCTGAGTGCTCATCGCATATCGGAGGTCGGTCTCGAACTCGGCCTCGATACCGAGTAAGGAGAAATGGAGGTGAGCGTCGATCAGACCTGGGATTACTACACGTCCGCCGAGGTCGGTTACACGGGTCTGTGGCCCTCTTAGCGCCATGATATCGTTGTCGGTTCCGACCGCCAGGATCTCTGACCCCGCGGGCCCATCTTTGTATGCCAGGGCCTGGGCCACCCGTGAATTGTCATCCACTGTGATGATCTGACCGTTGTGGAGAATACGATCCGGCGTCAGTCCGAATTCGGATCCGCCGGGCCCACACGCGGCCGCAGAGAACGAGATCCAGACGATCAGAAGCATCGCGCAGCCCCTGTTAGATCGCAGCACGAAGGGAGGTTTGTTTGGCGGTTGACGGTGGTGATGGATCATCTTCCAACTCCGTCCACGACGTTGTCGAGATCTGGATGCATCAGGTGGTGTCCGCTCGCATCCTGATATGCCTTCGCGATCGCCAATAGCTCTGATTCCCTGAAGGGCTGTGCGTAGAAGGTCATGCTCGCGGGCGTGCCAGCCTCGTTGAGTCCGGTCGGTACGGCCACCGCTGGGTGGCAGGCGTAGTTGGTCATGTTACTGGCGTTCCGACTCGCGCTGTATGGGGGAGGCTCGGAAGGGGGGGCGGCACCTTCTCCTCCAGCGGGTGGGCGACGTGTGCCGCGCGGGACGAGATAAACATCCACGCCCGCCGTGGCTTCAGCTAGGCGAGCCATCATCATAGACCGTGCACGTTGAGATTGCAGATACTCAACTGCGGGGATCAGGCGAGCTGAGCGGAGGCTATCGGCACGGGTTTGCCGCCCGAGCAAATCTGCCCGGCCTGAGCGCAGTAGCTCGTCGAAGAATACTGCCATCTCGACGTTGTGGGCGGTGACGGTAATCGACCACTCCGGTATCTCGATGGGTGTCACCGTCACACCGAGAGACCTGAGGTCCTCTAGGGTTTCCTGGTTGAGGTCACGTAACACAGGATCGTCGACCTCCTCAAAAGCCTCCTCCACATAGCCTGCCCGCATACGACTGACGTCAAGCGTTGCATTCCAGTTGAAAGGGATGTCTTGAACGCTGAGGTCGCGTCCGTCTGGACGCGAGATGGCACGCATCACCAGAGCACAATCCTCTGCGTACCGGCACATCGGACCCAACCGATCCTGCGTCCACGACAAAGCCATCACACCGTAGCGGCTGATTCGTCCGAGGGTGGGACGCAGCCCTGTCACTCCGCATCGCGATGACGGTCCCAGGATTGACCCGCTTGTCTCGGTCCCGATTGAGAAGCCCACCAACCCCGCTGCAGTTGCGGATCCGGGTCCAGCGGAAGAACCGCCCGATCCGGTCGTCGGGTCCCAGGGGTTCATCGTTTGGCCCCCAAACCATTGATCCCCACCTGCAAGCTCACCTGTGGAAAGCTTAGCCACGAGGACGGCACCGGCGTCACGGAGCATCTCAATGACGCTGGCGTCCATGTCAATGACCTGATCCTGGTATGCTGGCGATCCCCAGGTCGTCTTATACCCCCGGGCCGCAATGATGTCCTTCGCTCCCCACGGAATCCCATGTAACGGCCCTCGATAGCGGCCCATAGCGATCTCCCTGTCAGCCTGCTGTGCCTGTGCCATTGCCAGGTCGTCAGTGAACGTCACGACACAGTTCAGCAGTGGATTGTAGCGCCGGAGCCGAGCGAGGTACATTTCAGTCAGTTCGACTGATTTGACTTGCCTGCTGCGAACTAACTCGGAAAGTTGGCGGACGGACCAAAAGGCGACGTCCTCGAGGTTTGACGGACGGTTAGGGGTGGGGATGGAACTCATACGGAAGGGTTCCTGCGCCCGGTTGACCTCCATGCCTGGCACGAGCGGGTTGAAGTGGAACGGTGGTGAAATGTCGTTAGGGATCTTCAGTTCATGGAGCTCCTCGTAGTCGCTTAGTCGTTCGTTCACGGCCTCGAGCATACGATCGCGTTCATCCTCATCGAACTCCAATCCTGCGAGTGCCAACGCGTCGCTCATCATGTCCGAGGTGATTTCTTTGGCGTTTGCCTCCTGCATCTTGGCCCAGAGTGCTCCGGGAAGCAGGGTTGCGCCAAACCCGACACCCGCGAAGTGCGCCATGAACCTTCGTCTTGTCACGTCCAGATCAAGCATCGCGGATACCTCCATATCGGTACGTCGTTAGACGAGAGAACTTTGAGAATAATGGGTGGGCGGGTGATTTGACGTCAAACGCCGCAGAACTTGGATAGTCGATGCAGCCACTTAGGGCACGGTAATTACCCGCACAACCTTTCTTGATGGGCTCCAGAACTCTACCGAGCGACTGCTCTTTTTGCTGCAGCGGTAAAGGGTTCTTTGCCTATTCCTGTAAACAATTCTATCCGTCGTTCCCATTTTCTCGACGAACAGAGGTCAGTGCGTCTCCCGTGAGTACATCACTTCGCCACCGATGATCGTATAAACGATCTCCGTGTTAGGGATGTCCTCCTCATCCACGATCAGAATGTCCTGGTCGAGCACCGTAATGTCGCCGAGCTTCCCGACGGTCAGTGTACCCTTGATGTCCTCTTGGAAGCCAGCGAAAGCGTTGTTGATCGTGTAGGACTTGAGGGCCTCCATGCGATTCATTCGCTGCTCGGCGTTTAGGACCTGACCGTTATTCATCCGTCTGGATACGGTCGAATAGTAACTTGCGATGGGATCAACGTCTTCTACGGGCGCATCGGTTCCATTGGCGATGATGGCTCCTGCCTCCATGAGGTCCTGCCAAACATACGCGCCCCACTCAACTCTCTCTGGACCGAGCCTGTCTGTGATCCATGGGCCGTCTGAAGTGGCGTGAACGCCCTGCATGGATGCGATCACTTGCAGGTTTCCGAAGCGCGGAATGTCTTCGGGATCCAAATGTTGAGCATGCTCCACACGCCACCTCAGATCGCTCTTGTCAGGATTATTTTCAAAGGCCCACTGAAACATGTCGAGCGTTTCGCGGTTACCTCGGTCTCCAATGGCGTGCACGGCGAACTGGTACTCATGGGCGATCGCAAGCTCGGCGGTTGCTGCGACGTCCTCAAGGTCTGAGGTGTTGAGCCCGGAGCTTTCTGGTAGGTCGGTATACGGCTCCAGAAGCCACGCACCGTGTGATCCGAGGGCACCGTCGATGGTCATCTTAATCGCACGTACTGTGAGCCGCTCATCTCCGATCCCGATCATGCGGTAGTCCGCGAGCTTTTCAGTCAGCTCTGCGACAGACGCACGGATCATCACCCAGAGCCGAATCTTGAGACTGCCGTCCTCCGCCATCTCTTTGAAGGTGTCGATCGTCTCGAAGTTGGATCCTGCGTCTTGAAAGCTTGTGATGCCCTTCCGTATGGCCTCGTCCTGGGCGAGCTCTACTACGTTCCTGGGGTTTGGGGGTGCCGCACCACTCTGAGCTGGGTTCAGGAGTCGAGATGCGGTCTCACGGAATGCCCCGATAGGGTTATGATCAGCGTCACGTATGATCTCTCCACCCACTGGATCTTCGGTATTCCGATCGATCCCGGCCATTTCCATAGCTTTGCCGTTGGCGTAGGTCGCATGGCCACTCGCATGTCGGAGGACCACGGGGTTGTCCGGCGACACCGCACTCAGAGCCTGGTGGAATGGCAATCCGTCCACGTTGGGTTCCGGTGTTCGGTCCCACTTTTCTTGGTGCCAGCCGCGGCCTTGGATGAGTTGTCCCGGCTCCGCTTCAGCCACTGCATTTTCGACCATCACGATGATTTCATCCCAACTTGCGACGTCCATGAGATTCAACTGGAGGGTGCTCATTCCGACACCAGTGAAGTGGCCGTGTCCCTCGATAAAGCCGGGGATAGCTGTTTTCCCCTCGAGGTCGATCACCTGAGTTGCTGCTCCGACGTACGCTTCAATCGCCGCATTGCTACCCACGGCCACGATTAGGCCGTCTCTGACAGCGATTGCCTGAGCGGAGGGATTTTCATCGTCTACCGTCACAACGTTGCCGTTCCTAAGCACGAGATCGGCCGGGTCGCTGTCTGCGCATCCCAGCAACAGAATTGCAACGGCAAAGAGGGCAATGCGGAGAAGAAACGGCGAGCGAGTATGGATTGAGGACATTGGATTCTCCGAGATCTGCTGAGCGATTTACATCACGTCCACCCTAGGGGATGGTGTCCCGTCCGGCAACATCATCAGGATGAGTGATCGATGTTCGGTTACACGTGATCTTTACGGCGGGTGCGATGTGGGCGAACTATGTAGCCCAAACAAGACCCAGAGCGGACGATCTATGGAGGCACAATTGAGTATGTGCGCTTTGTACGTAAAGGACCCCTCGCGGCTGGATCTCCGCGCGAATCAGGTGGGCAGGAAGTCTCTATGTCTTCCAGTAGCGAAGGGGGCGTCCCACACCCTCAAAGCAGATCGCACTGACATAATCGGCTACAAGATCGATATCCTCAAAGTGCCAGTCTGCTGGATTGTCACCGGGCATCTCCGTGCTTACGAGGCACTCGGCGGGGTTTCCCACGTTGTCGAGTGTAAAGCGATTTGAGGAGAAGCTCAGGCCCGTACCCCACGCTTTCAGGTAGGCTTCCTTCCTGACCCAGGTTTGATAGAAGGCCGTCGTACGCTCGTCGGGCGGAAGCTGGTTGAAGCCGCTATTTTCGGTTTCAGAAAAGAAGCGGTTGGCGATTTCCGTAAAGATCCGATCTTCTTGCCGGTATTCGACATCAACACCGATGCGCACGCCCTGAGTCACTGCGACGAGTCCGATCCCGTGGGAATGTGAGAGGTTAAAGTGAGGTTCCTCGTAGTCAGCCAGCCGCGGCTTCCCGTGAATCCCGTACTCAAAAATCAGCCGCTTCGAATCCGCGTCTACGTAACGAGCAAGAATGCGGCGTAAGTGTGCGCGGGCAGAAACTTTTTGGTGACGCTTTTTCTCGATGATGAGACGCTTAGCATTCTCTGTCTCATCAGCGCTGAGTAACGACCAATCCTCTTCGTGAAAAGTAAGGTTGAGGCGCCAGATATCGATGACATCGTCAGGTCCTGGCCTCCAATCCAACGCAGCATGCCAACGGTCAGACAACTTCCTCGTCCTCCAACCAGGACTCGACACGGCGCATCCCTTCCTCCAACGACACTAGTGGCTCATACCCGAGGTCGCGGCGGGCGGCACTTATATCGAACCAACGGGATGTTGTGAGTTCACGTACGATCCAACGGCTCATGCGAGGGTCCCCTTTTCCACGGAAAAGGGCATGGGTGCTCTCTAGAACCCATCCGGCCAGCAGGGCGACCGGCCGCGACACGTGTTTTTGAATGGGGGGAACACCTGCTGCTCGAAGCAATCGGTCCACGAATTCCCAGATCTCTACGGGCTCACCGGAGCTCAGGAAGTACGCCCTACCGTTGATACGGGAAGTGTGATCTCCGCCGGCAAGAAGTTTGTCGGCGGCCAGCAGATGCGCACGCACAGTGTCGTCGATAAACGTGATGTCCGTGAGCTTAACCGGTCCATCAATACGGCGAAGAATGCCACTCCTTCCACGTTCTATCACCCTGGGGATAAGCGACGTATCCCCAGGACCCCAGACCAGATGGGGTCGGAGTGCTACGGTTCGAAGTTCATCCGAAGCAGCCGCTAGAACCTGCTGCTCTGCTTCGGCCTTTGTCCGTCCGTAGTGCGAATCATAGTGGTTTGGATAGCCCAAAGATTCGTCGGCGCCCTCTAGGTCAGTTGTTCCGAACACCACGCTTGGCGTCGAAGTGTAAACCAGCACCGGTACGTTGCACTCCTGGCAGGCCGCGATCACGTTTTCTGTCCCGATAACATTAGTGGCACGAAAATCTGCGAGGCGGCCACCAGCCGCCACCTTGGCTGCCACGTGAAACACGGCGTCAACACCCTGTGCAGTATCCCTGACGGCCGACCGATCCAAGATATCACCCCGGTGCTGCTCAATGCCGAGAGCTTCTAAACCGGGGTGCTCTCCCCGTGAGAAGCCCCTAACCTCGTCTCCTCGATCCCGGAGAGCCCGGGCTATGGCTCCGCCCAGGAAGCCGCCCGCTCCAGTCACAAGGGCCTTCACGAGTCGGAGCTCTGTTGAGACCCCAACCTCTTCCCGGCCCAGATCGCCAGCTTCTCGCGGAAGATCTTGGCGTTGTGGCGAATGTCTACGGGAAAAGACGGGTGGTAAAGAACCATTGTGATGGCGGAGGTGTGTTCATAGCTCCGGGCAATTTCCAGCAACTCTTCCGTGAGTCGCTGGTCTTCGATCGAGGATCCCTTCAAGCGCTCTACGCAGAGCACCGGTGTAGGGTGGCCCGGCGGAGGGTTCTCGCCCTCTCCCGTGTCGTCTCTAGCACCGGCTCCGTCGACGGACACCAGGGCGCTTCGCCGAACGGCTGGATGCGTGTCAAAGACAGCCTCACAGGGAATCGTATAGAGGGTCCCCGTTTCAGTCTCGATGCGGTGGCTCTTCCGCCCGCACATCCAGAGTCGGCCCTGTGCGTCGAAGTAGCCAACATCACCCATCCGGTGCCAGACGTCGCCGTTTTCCGTAGGAATCTTGGCGAGCTTCGTAGCTTGAGGTCGGTTATAGTAGGACGGCGTCACGACCGCCCCACGCACTACGATCTCGCCGATCTCTCCCTGGGGGAGCGTGAGATCCTCGGACCACGACTCGATCGGCTCTTCATGGATCGGCACGACGCGAATGTGCATCCCAGGGGCCGACCGCCCCACGCACACGCCCCCACCCTGGTCCGTGATCCGTCGTGTCTCCCGCAGGATCTCACGGCTTCCGAGTATGGTGACGGGAAGTGACTCGGTCGCGCCGTAGGAAGTCAGGACTTCGGTTCCGTCTGGTAGGCATCGTTGGAATTGCTCGAGCACCGGGCTCGACGCCGGCGCCCCGGCCGAGATGGCTCGGCGAAGCGACGTTAGTACAAGGTTCTGATCGACACAGTAGCGCCCCAACTTGTCGATGAGGGCCGGGGAGGCGAACAAATTGGTGCAGTCATAGTCCTTGAACGCCTCGACGAGGCGCTGGGGATCGGCGTCCGCTGGACGGCTCGCGTCCATATCGGGAACCACCGAGGTCATGCCGAGGGCCGGACCGAACAGTGCGAAAAGCGGGAAGGTCGCCAGGTCGCGCTCCCCCGGCTGGATACCGTATGCCTTTCGCAGCGCCTTCACTTGTGCCGTGAAGACCCGGAAGGGGGTGGTAACCCCCTTGGGCACACCTGTGCTCCCGCTCGTGAAGAGGATCGCAGCCGTTTGTTCCGGGTCCGGTTGTAGGATCGGGAAAGGGTCGTCCGGCGCTTGTGCCTGTAACTTTCCTAGTGTGTGTCCCCCCCAGAAGAACCTGCGCCCCACGGTCACATTGGTTTTTATAGTTTGCTTCCCCCACCCCAAAATGACTCTCGCTGCCTGTGCCTTGGGAACGCCGATAAAGGCCTCGGGCTCCGCTTCTCTGAGACATTCGGCCAGATTCTTGATCCCCATGCCCGGATCCACCATCACTGGAATCGCCCCGACCTTGAGCATTGCAAAGGTCGTGGCGAAGAAGTCGAGACCGGGCTCCACCATGAGTACGGTTCGAACACCGGGACCGATTCCGACCTCGACAAGCCCGTGGGCGATCCGGTCAGAGCGCCGATGCAGCTCGAGGGCGGTCAGTTCGGCATAGTGGGCCGTCCCGTCGGGCTTCCGTCCCTGGGATACCGCGACCGCCAGAGCGCTCGGTTGGCTCCGAGCCAGATCGGCCAGGAATGCGGCGACATTGATATGGTCGGGAGGGTGTTCTGTCACCGTGTCTGATCCCTCGGGCGGTGAACTGTCCACACCTCCGTTCACGCCGAATTGTCCATCTGCTGGATTGTGAATTCGCGTACGAGTGGAATAATCTTCTCCCCCGCGTCTTCGAGGATGTAGTGGCCAGAGTCCTCAAAGCGGTGCACTTGGGCACTCGGGAATCGGCGAACCCATTCGTCCAGGAATTCCGGACCGAAGACGAAGTCCTTGAGACCCCAGCAGATCAACATCGGTTTTTTGGCAAGCCGTTTCAGGTTCTCGCCGGTTTCCTTCATGATCGGGTAGGCGCGATCACTTTCCTTCAGGGGAATGTCCTGCAAGAATCGATGCACCGCGATGCGGTGGGCCCAGCTGTCATACGGCTCGAGGTAACCGGCGGCCACAGCTGCGGACAGAGGCTGGCGCGTCACACAGTACCGTACGGCGCCCCGTGAGAAGGCGTTGGCTCCCCGAACGAGTAAGGCACCGACACCGGGAGTACGGGCCAGCGTGAGCGACGTGGGGAGGGGTTTATCAGCAGGCAGAGGGAATGCGGCCGTGTTCAAGATCACCAGCCTCGCGATTCGGTCCGGGTGCTGGGTGGCCCAGGCCATCCCGATCATCCCGCCCCAGTCGTGCACGACCAGCATGATGTCACGAAGGTCGAGTGACTCGACGAGCGTCCCAAGGTCCGCCACACGGGTCGATAGGGTGTAGTCGTATTGACGGTTGTTCGGCTTGTCGGACCGTCCACACCCGATGTGATCGGGAGCTATCACGCGGTGGCTCGAACTCAGCTCGCTGATGAGGTCCCGATAGTAGAAGGACCAGGTCGGGTTGCCGTGTACCATGAGGACTGGGTCTCCCTGGCCTTCGTCCACATAGTGCATGCGGTGACCGGCAGCCTCAGACGCGTCTCCGTTGGCGGAGCCACGGCCCTTTCGGGCACTGTCGCTGCCTAGGGATCGGCCACCGAGCTTGAGGTAGTTGGGTGCAAACGGGTAGAGCTCGCTCACCAGTCCACTCCGAGCATCATGCAGTTGAGACCACTGCCGATGCCGAGAAGTCCCACCCGGTGGCCGGGCGCCAGGAATCCACGTTCGTGCGCCAATGCGGCGGCAACGGGGAGCGCCGCCGTCCCGGTATTTCCGAGGTACTCGTACGTCACGAAGTCCCGATCAGGTGACAGGCCCATGGTCCGCAGCATGACGTCCCGATGGGCTGAGCCGACTTGGTGGCATACGGTCCGATCCACGGTGCCCGCCGACCACTCCATCTCCGTGAGGAACTTGTCCCACGTAATTGAACCCAGCGCTACGCCGTGCTCGAGGACGGCAGCGGCGTCGGTGCTAGCGAACTCTCTCAGGTTCGCTTCGGCTCCGTTCACTTGCTCGGCGGGATGAGCTTCCAGGCCCCACCGGCACAGCATGTGATGCTCCGGTGCGTTCTCGACCACAGCTCCACGGAGACGCCTTCGGTCAGACTCCCCGAAGGACCCGTCACTCAGAATCACGGCCACGGCTGCAGACCCTCCAGTGAGCGTGGCGATGGCGGTCTTGAACTCTTCCATCACCGGGTTATTTGTCAACCGCCTGATTGTGGCATCGACGATGTCTCGTGCCTTCTCACAACTGACCACCATGCCCGCTCGGATCTGCCCTAATTCGATTCGGTTGGCGATGTCGAGCACCCCGTTTAGCACACCTAGGCAGGCGTTGCTGACGTCGTAGACATGTGCCGACGGGTCGATGGCATGACCAATTTGTTGCAGACCGGCCGCCACGTGACACGCCGTCGCCGGCTCGAAGTGCTCGCGGCATACACCCGCGTAGATCAACATGTCGATGCTATGCGCCGGCACGGGCACGTCACAGAGCGCGTTCTTGGCCGCCGCGATAGCTCCCTGGGATACTGTATAACCCTGCTCCCAATACCGACGCTCCTGAATGCCGGTCATTTGAAAGAGTTGACCCGGTTGGACGTGAAGCTCTTGATAGACCGGAGCGAGCCGGGCCTCCAATTCATCGGACGTGACCACATATGGGGCGAGTTCGTATCCGATGCCCTCGATGACGACACGGGTATACCTCAATCGATCACATCCAAGGTAAAGTTGTTCATCGCGTAGATGACCCGGCCGTCCACCACAAGGAATCCGTCGGCCCGCACGTGCCTGTATGCGTCGTCAACATGAGTGATGCTGGCGAAAACCTCTACCCGCTCGCAACCCGGAACAATCTGGCCGCGGTAAGTCCAGCGGTGCGGGACCTCACCGCTTGCCCGCCCGCTGAGCGTCTGCCCACTCGCCATCGTGGTGAATTCCGTACCCTCACCCAGTCTCCAGCGATCGACGGCGTAAACCTTGAGCAACTGAATGAGTGCCTCGAGTCCGAGTGAGCCGGGCCAGACCGGGTCTTGGTAGAAGTGCGCCTCGAAGAACCAGGCGTTCGGATCGACCTTGATTGAGCCGTGGACCCATCCAAGCCCGTCGGCGCCGCCGTCGGGTACGAGGAGGTCGATCTGATCGACCATGCGGAAGCGCTGCTCAGGGAAGGGCGACGTGCTTGGCACCACTAGGCTCCGACCTCTCGCCCGCTCCGTCGCCGTGGGCTCGTGGATTGGTGCGTCTAGGATTCCGACTTGGTCCGCAAGCGCCTGTTCGGAGAAGAAGCCGAAGTAGGTCGTGCCCCCGTAGAGGGGCCCGAGGCGTTCGCTGTCCAGCGCCAAGGTGTAGTGCTGAATGATCATCCCACCCGACGCCGACACGCTGGTCAGTTCGACCCGTGTCGTGATCACGTCCTCTGAGGCGGTGAGGCGGACTAACTGAGTCGCCTCTCCCCCGAGATTGCGGAATCGCAGATTGTCCTCAGAGGTCAAGGCCGATCCCACATAGGCGGCCAGCCATCCGCACGGTTGGAGTCCCACTTCAAGGAGGACAGCAAACGGTATTTCGCGTTGGCGATTGCTTCCGAAGTACCAGTGATTTGGATGAACGTCGAAGTGGGTGGTGACCGTCGCGCCGGCCTGCATCACGAACGGTTCTCCTCCCACTGCTGAGATCCGATCGAGGAATTGGTAGGGCGGGCGGGGCAGTCGCGCGATATGACGCTCCCCCTCGTCGAAGATACCGTAAGGTGCCCCGAACGCTTCGGACGGCTTGCCGCTGCTGAATGCGAGGACGCTGTTCTTGTCGTAAGAGTTAGGGGTCGCCTCCCGACCTGGGCTTCGGTGCAGCCACATCTCGTCTAGTTTCTTCTGGTCGGTACCCGTCAGACGGACGGACATGTCGCGAATCTCCACGATCGACTTTCTATCGGCGTACATAAGCGCATCGGCGATGGCGTAGGGCTCTGGCTGATAGCCCAGTTCACGCAGGTGGATCTCATAAGTGACCTTCTTCGTGGAGGCAAGCACCTGCCCCCGGCATCGAAGCTTGCTCTTGACGTCTACCACGGGCTGCCACGCCGCACCGTCGGCGTCCGCGATCCAGCCCATGCGCAAGAGAAAAACTCGGAGCGTGTGCAGGCAGCACTCGTACATCAGGGTGCCCGGCATCACTTGGTCGTCGGAGAAGTGGCACGTCAGGAACCAGTCGTCCGGATGGATGTCGGCCTCCGCGACGATGCTGCCGATCCCGTACCGTCCGCCCTCGGGATCGACTTCTGTGATGCGGTGGATCAGCCGCATGCGTCCTCCCGGGATTGTAAGCGGCCGTGTGATGCGTAATTCCCTGAAATCCTCACCGAAGGCGCCGACCAAATCTCCCGCCCGAAGGGCTTCCAGCCGGTCTTCGCCGAGGGCGTCTTTCCTCATCGGTACCAGATCCCTCCAGTCGGCGGGCCGGATTCCGGTTTGTTCCTGCTGATCGATGTCGCTTCGGACGATCCCCTTGCCGGCGTCGAGCTCGGATTGGGTGAAGAAGCCCGCCGTCCCCTCACGCATGGTCAGGAGGGGCCGGCCGTCCACGGTGGAGTCGAATTGGAAGCGGAAGAGCCAAGTGTTTCCTTGCCGGAAGAATCCCAGAATGCGGATGTCGTATTGGACGACTTGTTCGGGAGTTGGGAGCTCGGAGTAGAAGGTGACCACGGCGTCGAGCAGACGGTAAACGGCCAGGCCCTGTGTCTTCGAGTCGATCCCGAGGAAACCCGACAGAAGCAGGTCGGCTTGGCCCGCCTCCACGGCGATGCACGTCGGCAGCCGACCGCCGTCGAGGTACCACCCGTCCGTGAGTACGTCATGCTCGGTAACGATCCGCCCGGACGTCATGGCTTGGGGTTGGGCGTCGATCTTCGTGACACGGTCGACGAGCATGAGTGGCTCGCCAGGAAGACGAACTCGCGTCGGGTGTGCGTCCACGTAAGCGAAGCGCTCCCCCAGGGCTCGGCTGATCGATCCGATCGCGAACTCCATGAGCTGGTTCCGATCCATCGTGAGCGTACCGGCAGGGGTGGTCGTCTTGACGCCGACCGCGAGGTCCGCTGGGATGGGAGGTCCATCGACGGTGGCGGCTGTGCCATGCTCGGTGAGGGCCCGGACTAGCTCTTGCTGCCTGGCATATTCGGCATGAGCGAGCTCCCGTGTCAGTTGGGAGGCTCGGAGGAAGGCCTCGTGGGCTTGGATCGTGGTATCGGCGGCTTTGACGGCCTCAATCAGTTCAGCCGAGACGCCTTCCGGGACGATGTTTGGGGTGACATCGGAGCCCCACGGCAGAGGAGCCTGAGGTGAAGCCGTTAACGGGCGATGACTGTCATCCGCTGCCCCGAGGGATGCCTCGGACTGTGGCACCAACGGAAAACGTCCGAAGCCTGCCTGCCCGACTGAAATCCGGGTGACCGGGCCTGACTCGTCGTCGCTGAGCTTGGGCTGGGAGTAGAGCTGCGTCAGATCGACGGAGATGCGTTCTGAAATGAGCATTCCGAGTGCACGGAGTACCGCGGACGCCTCATCCTGGGTGGACGAGAAGAGCGAGCGTGCCCGGAACGGGAGGCCGTCGAGGATTTTTTGGATCATCCGGGTGCATGATCCGCCCGGACCCATCTCCAAGAAGATTCTCACGCCATCGTCATGGGCCTGTCGAACGGTCTTCGGAAAGTCCACGCCGTGGATCGCCTGGGCCAGCAGGGAGTCGGCCGCCCGGTCCTGATCCACTTCGTACGCCTTGCCCCATGCTCCACTGTAGAAGCGAATATCCTCCGGCGGGCGGGTGTCCAACACATGTAGGTTGCGATACTCCTCCGCTACCGCTGCCGCGACCTCGCAATGGACTGTGGTGACGCCTTCCAGGGAGTGGAAGGAACATCCGAGCATCTCAACGGCCGTCTGAACCACTGATCGGTCGCCTCCGATCACGCACTCGTCCGGAGTGTTGACGATGAGCAGATATACTCGGTCGAGCTCCTCCATTACTTCACGCACCCGTGCGGCCGGCATCTCGACCATGCCCACGCTCCATTCCACCTTTGTGTCATCCTCAACCTCCCAGGTCTTCCGCGCGGCATTACAGCGACCGGTCAAATCGCTGTCGAACAACTCACTTTCCATCACTCTCCGGAGCATATTGTCTCGCTCGTGCCAGGCACCCAGAGAGAACAGTCCAGTCGTCTCACCGAGAGAGTAGCCCACGACTGCCTGGGGACGGACGCCGAACCCGGTGATCAGGTCCGTCGCGATCGTGCCGAGGGTGACCTGCGAGAGTATGACCGTTTTGGCGTCTCCGATGTCCGAACCGCTCCCCCAGATTTCGGCAGTCTTGAGTTGCGATTTTAGCCGTTCATTGCTTCGGTCTTGAGCACGCAGGATTTCAGGCCATTGGAGGCAGAGGTTCCGTCCCATACCGGCGTATTGGTTTCCCGAGCCGGGGTAGACGAAAGCCAATTCTCCCTTGGGCCCAAGGGGGTCGCGTGAGAAGAACAAGCGGTCCGCGCTTCGCTCTGCTGGGTCGTCCCCCTGCTCGAGTTGGTCCGCGGCAGATTGGACGAGACTCCTCAATTCGCCGGAATCTCTAGCGATCAGAGTGACGGCCAGCCGGGCGTCGGGGCGGTTAGGATGGCCTTCCCACCAGTCTCTTGCGAGCCTGTGGATAAGCGCTGGTTCGTCGCTTCCGATCGGCGGCAGTTCGGTTGTGTCGGTTTCTGGCGGCCTCCCTGCGTCCGCATGATGTGGCCCGACAATGGCGGTCGCCGCTTCCGCGAGGATCCGAAGGTCCGCCACGATTTCTGAGCTGTCGTCGCCTTCGACGACGAAGAGTCCTTCACTAAGTGACGGATCGCCTCCCAAGGTCGCCTGCGGCGATGGGGTGGTCCCCGCCTCCTCGAGGATCACGTGGCAGCACGAGGCGCCACGTGAGACCACGAGGAGGCCCGTCCGCCGCGGACCGTCGACACGATCCCGGACCCAGGGTGTGGGCTCACACAGCGAAGTGAGCCCACAACTGCGGCTCCCCGGGGCCGCAGGCAGAACCTGCCGGTACAGCGAAAGGGTTGCGTCAAGTACCGATACAAGGCCTGCCGCGGCACCCGTGTGCCCAACATGCACTTTGGCGCAACCAAGCACGGTATCCGGCCCAAAAACCTTGGAAAGCGTGGTCATTTCGGCTCGGTCCCGCCCTCCGATCCCGCTGCGGTGCACCGTCACGTATGGGAGATCGCGCGCCGCCACGTCGGCGTCATCACAGCTTCTGCGAATCGCTTCCTCAATTGAAGAGCCGGCAGAGGGAGAATCGGACGCGGGCGAGCCAAAATCGAGAGAGTTTGGGTCGCCTCCGGCAGTCCCGATCGCTCGCACGATCGCGTACATTCGATCACCGTCACGCTCGGCGTCCGGTGTACGCTTCAATACCAGCGCGACGGCTCCGTCGCTCGGAAAGACACCCTCCGAGTATTCACCGAATGGGCCGAAATCGTTCGGATTGGCTAACCCGCCCGCGCTCTCAAGCGAGATCAGGGATCGCACGTCGCCGGTCAGGTCGACAGCTCCGACTACCGCGCAATCGATTCGGCCCTGTTGGAGCGCGCGCGAGGCGGCGTAGAGGGCCGAGAGGCCCGATGTTTCCTCGCTCGACATCACATAGCTGGGTCCGCCCAGTCCGAATTCTCGAGCGATGCGGCTGGCCGTGATGGAGCCGAGCCCACCGATGGTACGGTTTGCGTTGAGTGCTGGTGTGAGCGAATCACAAAGTTCGTCCACCCACTGGTCGAACTCCGGTCCGTGGGAGGAGCGTCCGAGTCGTTTCGCCCACCCGACTGCGCGTGAAGTCACTGCCCAACGGAGGTGGTAGTTCGTAGTGTTGAGGTCGAGTTCGACCCCGATGAAGACTCCGGTCCTGAGGCGATCTACCTGGCTGAGGTCGGCATCGGCGATCGCATGCTCTGCGATCTGAAGCATTAGCATCTGTTGGGGGAGGGCTCCTTCGACCTCCCGAGGAGGGATTTTGAACCTGCCGATGGGAATCTCGAGATGCTCGATAAACCACCCGGCTGGCGCGTCGGGAATACCCCAGTGATTTTCCTTCGCGTGGGGAGGATGATCTTTGCCTCGGCCCATTAACCGGTCGCCGACCTCGACGAGGTTCTTCCAGGGACCGACTCGAGCGCCCAAGCCGACGATCGCAACACTCCCCACGTTTGTCCCGTGAGCTTGTGTAGAGTGAGGCTTCAGCGTGACACCCACGGCTGACCGCCCCTTGGTCGGTTCGGTTGGCTCCTCGAGAAGCACATGTGCGTTGGTCCCCCCGAAGCCGAATCCGCTGACGGCTGCCCGGCGCGGATGACCTAAAGGGGATTTCCACGGTTCGGCCCCAACGAGCACACGGAACGGGCTGCCATCCAGATTGATCTTGTCGCCGGGCTTCTCGAAGTTAGCCGTGGGTGGCAGAACCTGGCTCTCCATCGCCAAGACTGTCTTCAGGAGGCCTACGGCTCCGGCCCCGGTGAGGAGATGGCCGGTATTTGACTTGACTGATCCGATCACGCACTGGCCCGGTCGGTTCTTCTCTTCAATCCAAAGAGCGCGCAGGCTCGCAAACTCGACGGAGTCTCCGACCGGCGTGCCGGTCGCGTGGCACTCGACCAAGTCCACTTGGCCCGGCGTCCACCCTGCGGCTTGGTAGGCTCCCCGCATAGCGCGTAACTGACCCTCTCGGCTGGGGGCGAGCAGGCTACCCTCGACATCGTTGGAGAGCCCGACCGAGTGGATGACCGCACGGACTCGGTCACCCTGTTGCCGGGCGTCCGACAGGCGCTTCAATACGAGTATGCCGGCTCCCTCTCCCACGACCAGACCGTCACATTTATGATCGAACGGAGAGCAGCGACCTGTAGGCGAGACCGCGAGCAACTGCGAGAAACCCATTTGCGTGTAGAGCGAATCCGGCCGAGATAGCCCACCGGCGAGCACGGCGTCGAGGCGCCGCCGCCGCAATGCGTCCACGGCGAGCTCCACGGTAAAGAGCGATGACGCACAGGCAGCATCGATGCAGAATCGATCACCGCCGAGCCTCAGCCCCCTGGCCAACAGCGTCGCCGGGAGGCCCGCGACCCATCGGTTGATCGCGGCCACGGGTGTCCGGGTTTCGGGGGGCATGGGCATACCGGCCGCCCGGAACAGTTCTCGCTCGAAGCGGCGGCCGAGAATCCAGTCGGCCAGTGCGGAGACTGATGCTGTAGGAAGGACGATATTTCCCAGCATCACCCCCACGCGGGCGGGATCGACGGAGTCCGTCATGGAATCGCGCCAAGCCTGCTGCCCTGCATGAAGCGCTAGATGCACCATCGGATCGAGAGATTCGATCAACTCAGAGGGCAGGTCGATCCCTTCGAAGTCAGGCTCGAAGTCGCGGATAAAGCAGGCCCGCCGAGAGTGGACGCGGTCGGATTGCGCCTGATTTGTCGAGTAGGCGCGATTGATATCCAGGCACCAGCGCCCGGGTGGTGGATCGGAGGCCGTGTCCACCCCGGCCTCCACGATACTCCAGAAGTCGTCGAGCGTCGAGACGCCGGGAAGCACTCCTCCGAGTCCGACGATGGCAATCGGCTCGGGCACTGGATTACGCCTTCGAGGGGGCGCTCTCGTCGAATCGGTTGTGACGGAACGCCTTCCTCAAAGAAGAGTCCACCACGGACTCGTAGCCTTCGAGACGGGCCATCAGGCTTCCGTCCTCGCCGATCCAATCGATATCGGAAACGACCTTACCGTTGGTCCGTTCCTGCACGTCGATGACGATGCGGGCCCCTTCCTTGGGGAACGATGGCACGAACTGACGATAGCGCGTGAACCGCGAGGGCAACGACAGTTCGCCCAGACGGTCGGAGGTCCAGACGATCATCGCCTGGAGGCCGCTGTCCAAGACGAGTGGGTCGGCGATCCATTGGCTCCGCACGGGATCCTTCATCCAGTCCCGCGGGGGTGGAGCCACCCGGCAACGCGCCACCAGGCCGGTATCACCACAGCTTTCGACATCCAGTAGGCCGTGCATGACCGGGCCATGAAATAGCGTTTCGGCGTAAATCGTCTCGATCGACTGATCCAAGGCGGACATGTCGCTTGGAGCCCTTGCAGCGCCAGGCTCCGGTCGTGTGGCCGCCAACACGATGTCGGCCCGCGCGTGCACAACCCGGAGACCATTACTGTCCTCACTGCACAGCTCCGCGACGACCATGAACCCGTCACCCCGCTTTTCGGCCTTGTCCGCACAAATGCTAACTCGTAACGACTTGCCGGGCACGACGAGGACTCCCTTGAACACACGAAGGTCGTCAACACCGACGAAGTGCAGTCCCGGATTCCCGTGGAGGGCACCGTGCGCCAGCCACTCCAACGTCATGGCAGTCGGTAACACCGCACGGCCGCCGAGCACGTGCGACGTCATGAATTCGTGCGTGTCCGTACTGACGGTACGCTCGAAAACGGTGGGCAACGCTCCATTCGTGACCTCTGCCGCGACGCCATTCGTACCGTCTCGTACGACGCCTGCTCGTGCACTACTTGCGGTAGACGACTCTGCGCTGGCCCCGTTCCCACCCCGCCTGTCTCTGTTCGCATGGGTGTGGTCCCGGTTTCTCTCCGCGACCGGGGGTGGTCCGACCTCGGGGATCTGGGATCCGCCCCCGAGGACGAGGACCTCCGCCGGTCCGTTGGTGTCCGCGATCTCATTGAGGAGATAGGCAGCACCACTACGCAGGCCGATCACTTTGATTCCTTCGTTGGCGAAAATGGTCCTCAAGCCCGGAGTCACCATTCCTCCGTCCCACGGCCCCCAATTCACCGACACGACGCGGCACCCGTCTCGGCGGGCCGCCTCCGACTGGCCGATCTTGTTCAGGACCTCGTTCGCCGCTGCGTAGTCGACCTGTCCTCGGCGTCCGAACCGCGCGGTGGAAGACGAGAACAGTACCATCGCCTTGAGAGGGGCCTCCCCTATGGCCTTCAGCACCGAGCGGAGCCCACCCACCTTGGTCCCGTACACTCGGGAGAAATCATCGTCGCTCTTGTCTTCGATGTTTCGGTCGGCCAGGATGCCGGCTCCGTGTACGAGCCCCGTTACAGGCCCGTACTCCTCAACGAGGGGAGCGATACTTTCTCTCACCGCGTCGGGGTCACGCACATCTGCGGACCGGTATGCGACCTCGGAGCCGGCCTGCGAGATACGCTTGATCGTGCGGTGAATCTCTCTGCCGGAGCGGATGCTGTTGAATTCGGCCTGAACCTCCTGTGGGGTAATACTCGGACCCGCGTGCGCCAGGATGGCGCACTTGATCTCAGCCTCACTGTTGAGTCCGATTAGCCAATCGGGCTCCTTCTTGGGCTCGGGGCTTCGACCCATGAGGATGAGTCGTGGCTGACCGGCCTCCGCCATTGCAACGGCGACTTCGGCGGTGACACCACGGGCTCCTCCGGTAACCAACACCGTGTCGTCCATGTCGGGAAACGCTCTCTCTGCGGGCTCCACCGATCGGGGTTCGAGAACCACGGTTTGGGGGCCATTGGGACCCAGGCCGATTTCTACCGGTCCGTGGGACAGCACATGCCGCACAATCTCGGCGGCGAGACCCTTCTGGGTCGGATCTACGTCGATCGTTCGGCAATTGACGTCGGTCCACTCCGCAGCCGCCGTCTTCAACATTCCTCCCCAGGCGCCACCGGTCGGATCGACATCTTCGGGCGGTGGGGCGTCGAGGGCGAAACCACCACCGAGCGCTGTGACACTGCACAGGAGCGCACCGCTCTGAAGCGCCGCCCGCCGAAGAACGGGAGCCATCGCACGCAAACGACCGAAGCCGAAGAGAATGTCCTCGTCAGTGACTTGAGGGGGGACCACTACGATGAGTCCGGCCAACTCGTCAGGAGGGTCGTGTCCATGTTCGGACAACTCGACCTCTTCCGCTTCGAATCCTTGGGCGCTCAACTCCTCCACGATCTGGCCCGACAGGATATCACCGCTCTTCGTTACCCAGATCTTGGAGCCCGCCGGAAGCGCGATGGGCTCTCCAGGACCTTCAACAGGGTGAAGCGTGGGAACGAAGCGCTCAATACCGTTTTGGTAATCGCCGTCGATGGTAGGGCCAGTCTCTGAAACGTGGTCCACGGGATCGGGCGAAGAATGCGCGCTGGCGGATTCTGCCCCGCTCGACAGAACGTCGACGATTTGGCTCAGCGTTCGTAACTCTCCAAGCTGATCCGGCGCCACCACCGGGGCGTGCGGAAGTAACTCCTGAAGGGCGGACAGGATCTCGACCCGCTTGATGGAATCGATGCCCAGGTCGGCGTCGAGGTTCATCGAGATATTGAGCATATCTGCCGGGTAGCCTGTCTTTTCGGCGATGACGCCCAGAAGGACCTCCGCGATATCCGCTTCGCCGCTGCCCCCATGCACCACATCGGTGACCATGCTGTTTACGGTAGACCCGTCTTCTCCGTCCGACTCTGGTGTGGTTCGACCCATCGCAGGTCTGTCGGGCTCGTCCTGGACGGCGGCGGAAACGTCATGGCCCGAGGTACCGTCACCACCTGAGGCACCGACGCCATTCGCGGGCGTCTCTACGGATCCACCCAGGAAGATGACGATCTGGCGCAGAGTTTGAATTTCGCCCAGATGCTCCGGCGTTATCGCCGGGGCATCCGGAAGCCGCTCCTGCAAAGCCGACAAGATTTCGACCCGCTTGATGGAGTCGATCCCGAGGTCACTGTCCAACTCCATAGAGAGATCGAGCATCTCTTCGGGATAACCCGTCTTTTCCGAAACGACGGAGAGCAACTCCGCAGCTACACCTGGAACTCCGTTGACTGGCGCTTCGTCAGGAGCAGCGACCAGTGCACCGATCGATGGGGGGTGGGTGACCGGGACGGCCGTAGGCGTATCGACGGTGACATCCGCCGGGATCTCCACAGACGCGGACACCGAGTGATCGCCTGATGCGGCCAGACCTTGATGCCGGATGATGGCTTGGATCGTTCGTTCCTGCGAGTCCAGGAACTGTCGATGCACGTCGGCCGTCTGTTCCTGAAGCCGTACCAGGGCGGCCAAGCTCGCCTGGCTCGCCTGTATCGCCTCTGCGAGCGCCTGTGGGTTGGACGTCACGGAGGCTACTGTCTTGGCAGCGGGAGGTCCGGACGCCTCAGCTGCGATCGTAATTGGTGTTGGCGTCGGTACTGCGGCTTTAGGGGGACGCGTGGGTCGCTCACTCACGTGATTCGCTCCGCTAATCTTCACGGTCAAAGCGGGTTTCTCTCTGGCCTCCTCGCGCCGCCAGGCCTCGAGCGCACCCTCGTCCCAGCGGTCGAGGGCGACTGGGTGTCCGGCCGCGGCGAACTGAGCCAGCATGCGGGCTAGGTCGACCAGACCTGGGCGCTGTCCAGACGAGGGGTCCACCGCCACGACCGTGATCTCCTCGCCCGACAAGATCTCCCCGATGAGTCCGGACAAACGACGACCGGGGCCGATCTCGACGAAGGTTCGAATACCGTCGTCGAACATGGCTTTCACGCACTGCACGAAGTCCACGGGCAAGACCATCTGTTCGGCAAGCACTTTTCTGGCCGCTACGGTAGCCTTTGGGTACCTGGCGCCCGTCGTGTTCGCATATACGGGCACCTCGCTCTTGGGCAGCTGCACATCTTTGAGATGTTTGGCGAACCGTACGGCGGCCTCGGCCACGAACCTACTGTGAAACGCGGCCGAAACGGGGAGTTTCTTGGTCAGGAGGCCCTCATGGGACAGAATGTCCGCAGCCCGATCGATCTGGTCCGTCAAGCCCGACAGGACCACCTGCCGAGGTGCGTTGTGGTTCGCTACCACTAGGTCGAGTTGGTGCTTCTGCATGAGCGCCTGGACCTGCTCACAGGTCGCGGCAACGGCCAGCATAGAGCTTGGATCGCTGGCGCTCGTGGTCATCAGCTCACCTCGAAGGCGCGAAAGCTCGTGAAGCTCATCGGGATGCAGCCGGCCTGCGGCGCACAGAGCAAGCAGCTCACCGTAGCTGTGTCCGCATGTCGCATCGGGGGAGATTCCGAACTGCTCTAGGATGCGCCACGCACCGAGGCTCACGGCCCCGATGGCCGGTTGTGCTATCTGGGTAGCTCGAAGTGCGGCTTCCTGTTCGGCTCTCGAATCGTTGTCGAACGCGGGGTGCGGATAGAGTCGGTCGATCAACCCCGGTGTGGCGCCGCTGGCGCGTGCGAGAGTGTCGGCGGCAACCGGGAAGCGGCAGATGAGCTCGCGCAACATACCGACGTATTGGGCTCCCTGGCCTGGGAAACAGGCGGCCCATCCTCCCTTCGACGAACCGGATCCGAAGTAGACTCCCTGTGGCAAGTTCCATGCGGATTTGGTTTCTTCCAAGCGGCCTAGCGCCAGCGCGATGAGGTCTGCCGGGGATTTTCCGTCCCGCTCTACCACCATGAGCAACCGGGCCTCGTGCGAAGTATCGAAGGTTACTCTCGTCTCGCCTGCCCGTCTCCGGATCTCTGCCCATTCCGATCCTGCGTCGAATCTTGCCAGTGTGGACGCTAAAGTTTCGTGGCTCTCGGCGGAGAAGGCGAAGATCTGATCCCGGCCATCCCAGTCCACATGAGATGCCTGCCCTTTGTATTCTTCGACCACACAGTGGAAATTGCTGCCACCGAAGCCGAATGCACTCACGCCTGCGCGACGGGGATGACCGCTCTCTGGCAGCCAGGGGCGCTTCTCGGTATTGATGTAGAATGGCGTCTCTCCCGGAGTCACCGCTTCGTTGGGTTCCTTGACTTTTATGGTGGGCGGAAGAGTCTTGTGGTGGAGAGCCATCACCGCCTTGATGAGCCCTGCCGCCCCCGCCGCCGCCTTGGTATGCCCGATCATCGACTTGACCGAGCCCAAGGCGCACCACGATCCCTCACGGCCGCTATCCCCGTAGACGCTCGTAAGGCCGCTTACCTCGGTGGTGTCTCCCCCGATGGTGCCGGTGCCGTGGGCTTCCATCAAGCCCACCGTATCAGGGGTCACACCCGCGTTCCGGTACGCGGCCCTCAGCGCCCGGGCTTGGCCTTCAGGAGAGGGCGCGTAGACCGCCTGACCCTTACCGTCGCTCGACGACCCCAGGCCCTTAATGACTGCGTAGATGCGATCGCTGTCCCGTTCGGCATCCGCCAATCGCTTCAGCACGACGATACCAACACCCTCGCCGAGAATCGTACCGTCCGCGTCCCGGTTGAACGGCTGTGCATTGCCGGATGCCGAAAGCGCGGGCGTCTTCGAGAAGCACATGTACATGAAGATGTCATTGAACGTGTCCAGTCCACCGCTCAGGACCATGTCGGCCCGACCCGCCTCGAGCTCGAGCGAGGCGAGATGGATAGCGCTCAACGACGAGGCACACGCTGCGTCGACGATGCAGTTGGTTCCGTGCAGGTTGAGCCGGTTGGCGATTCGCCCAGCCACGACGTTGGCGAGGAGTCCCGGGAATGAGTTCTCCTGCCACGGCACATATCCATCGGCGATACGAGCGATCACGTCTTTGCTGGTCTCTGGATCGACTCCGGCTTCGGCCAAGGCCTGTCGCCAAATCGGATGGCCGAGGCGGGCTCCCAAGGGGATCACGAGAGGAAGCGTCCCGCTGACACCGAGGATCACGCTCGTGCGCTCACGGTCGAAGTCTCGGCGGCTGGCCCCGTAGCCGGCATCCCGCAGCGCTTCACGGGCCACATGCATGCCGAGCAGTTGCGTGGAGTCGGTCGCCTCGAGGTCTCGTGGTGCAATCCCGAAGCCCATGGGGTCAAAGTCGACCGCATCGAGGAATCCGCCACGCTGCCCGTACGTCATATCGGGCGCCTTGGGGTCGGCGTCGAAATAGTCGCCTACGCTCCAGTGGCTCACTGGAACTGATGTGATCGCGTCCACACCGTCCCTCACGTTGGCCCAGTACTCCCCTAAACCGCTCGCGCCCGGGAATAGGCAAGACATGCCGACGATGGCTATGGGGGATTGGGCGGAAGCCTGATCTTTTTTTCGATCGGTCAAGTCAGCAGTTCCTCGATTTTTCCTGGAGCACGGGGCATGACGTCCACGCACGCGTCGGGAACGTCTACTCCTTGGCTACGTAAAGTTGCGGCCCGAGTGATGACTGCGGCTCCGTGCAACATGTTGTGTGCTACGGTCACTGCACGCCGATTCTCCCAGGGATCGAGAGCACTATCCCGAACCCATTCGTTGAATGCCCCCATCGCAGGACCACACCATACTTGGTAGTCCATTTCTCGTCCGGGCTCGCCACGATTGGCCCACCGGGACGACATCCCAAGATACCACCGAAACACCAACGCCATCCGATGTTTCGGGTCACGCTCGGCCCTCTCGACCTGGGTGACGTCGCGCTGCTCCCAAAAACGTCGTGTCTCTTCCCAGGCCTCATCCAGTGACATACGGAAGATGGTACGTTCGAGGCTCCTCCGATCGTCGCCGGTTATGTCTTCGAGGCTTTCGTGCGCCCTATAGAGATCATAAAGGCGTTGAGCTCGCATGGGAAACATCGTTCCACGCTTGAGCACCTGCAACTGGACGCCCATCTCGAACATGTCGGCAGCAGGCGCCATCGTGACGTCGGCTTGCTGCGCCTGCGCCAGAACCTTGCGAACCGCGTCTGATGTTCCCGCTTCTCTGCAAGACTGGTTCACCGACCCAGTCATCACGTAATCGGCACCCATGGCGAAGGCGGCAGCCACCGACCGCGGTGTTGATATGCCGCCGGCCGCACCGACTCTTAGCGGATCCGCGTAGCCGTAATCAGCCTGATGGCGATCTCGCAACTCGAGCATTGTCGGAAGCAGAGTGATGGCCGGACGGTTGTCGGTGTGACCACCTGAGTCGGCCTCGACTGTAAGATCCTGAGCTACCGGGACCGATTCAGCCATTCGGGCTTGTTCTTCCGATAGATCACCTTCTTCGACGAGTACGGCCAGCAGTTTCGACGGGGGCGGAGACAAGAATTTCCTAGCGACCTCAACTCGGGAAACCTTTGCGATCAAACGATTGGGGGTCACGATTCTCCCCGACGCATCCAAGTGGATCCCGTGGAGCCGATAACGGACAAGGGGCAGAGTCAGGTCCATGTAGGCTGATGCGGATACCCGTTTCACACCGCGGCGTATGTAGAGATTGGCCACGGTCTCCTCGAGTCGGGAGTCGTAAGGGCTGTGGATTAAGTTGAAGCCCCACGGCAGATCACCGAGTCTTGTCGAGATGCGGTCGATGGCGTCCTCCACCGTCCCCGGCTCCAGGCCAGCTGCGCCGAAGAAGGAAAGCATTCTCGCTCGTCCCATAGCCTCCACAAGCTCGGTTGAGGCGACGCCGTTGGCCATGGCTCCTGCCACGTAACAAAATCGCACTCTGTGATCTTTGGCAAAGCTGGCTGATCCGAACTGTCTCGGCGGACAGGCGGGAGTTAAGGCGAGGAGAGGAAGGCCTTCCACGGGGTGATCGCCACCGATGTTAATGACACCACTATGTGAGAAGACAAAGCCGTCGCCGTAATCCACGACGTAGAGAGGAAGATCCACGCGAGCCAACCCCGTGACTATCTCGGCGGAAGTCGTGAGGAGGTCATCCCTTGGCCCATCCCAGGAGCCCAACCGAATACTTGATTTTGTCTTCAGAATCGACATCCAGTGCCCCCCAAGCAGGGCCTGGTGCGAGATCTCTAGATTCTCGGACGGGCCTGTTTGGGCCCCTCAACCCTTCTTCTGAGGAAAACAATGTGTATCAGGCACCACTCGATGTCGAGCGTTTGAGATTCCGAGAGGGGTATTAAGTCAGTAGTTAGTCCGCGAGCGTGGGCCAACGGGGCGTGCACGCACGCAATCGTCAGAGCTTCCGTGTTGCCGTGGCTGAGCTTAGCTTCTTCGTCCCCTTAGCGTCCGTGATCGCTCCCCACGTCGATTCAGGAGATTCTAATGAGCTCGTCACGTGCCAACCACTGGACACGGGTTGTATCAGTCACTTCGTTCGCTGTTTTGTGGCTCTTTTCTGCCGGGAATGCACAGCAAGCTTGGGCTCCCATAGCTGAGGGATTTCCGAGGACAGCCGCCGAGATGGCTAACTTCGAGCGACACACAAGACACCTTGAGATGTGGGAATATCTGGAAGATTTACGGGGAGTGACCACAGAGATGCGTCTTGGAACGTATGGTGAGACGGCTCAAGGTCGTGAGCTTCCGTATGCTATCTTTAGCCGCCCTCTGGTGGCCGAGCCATGGGAGGCCTGGGCGCTTGGGCGACCAATTCTTGTCTTGGCGGCGAACGTGCACGGGGGAGAACGGACATTCCGTGAAGGACTCCTGATCCTGGTGCGTGACTTGGCGACGCCTGGGACTGCCGCGAACGACTTGCTCGACCAAGTGACACTCATCGTGGCTCCGCAGATCAACCCGGACGGCTTCGAGGCCACAGAAAGGGGTCAGCGTGGCAACTCCTGGGGCATCGACCTGAACCGCGACTACGTGAAGCTTGAGCAACCGGCAATCGCCAACTACGTCGGCAACATCATCAACGAATGGCGGCCTCACCTGTTCATCGATGGCCATAACGGTGGCTCTCGGCCGTACAACCTGAATTATCAGTGTCCGAGCCACTTCGACCCGATGCGGGAGCTCACCCTTATCTGTGACGATGAAATTTTTCCGGCGATTGATGCAAGGCTCGCTACGGAAGGTTTCAGGTCTTGGTATTACACGGGTGGAGACGAAGAGGAGTGGCGTACAGGTGGGTTTCAGGCGCGGATCGGAAGAAACTACGGTGGGTTCATAAATAGCGTGGGAATGCTCTTCGAAGCTCCTTCGCAGGAACTGGAAGAGGGGGCCCGAGCTGGCTATCTCGGGTACCTGACTGTCGTGGAATATGCGGCAGAGAACGCAGAGCGCCTGATAGGCCTGGTGGAGCGAGCTCGCCTCGAAACCATCGCGATGGGTGCGGAGCCACGTGGAGAGATAGCTGTTGAAATGGAGTATGCGGCCGAAGAATACGCGGTCGACTACACGATAGTTCGGGGTGGGGGTCGTAACGACCCAGACGGGCCGGTGGATACGATTCAGGTATCAGGAGCACGATTGATGAAAAGGCCTGTGGCTACCAAGCTCCGTCCCCGTCCGTGGGCGTACATTTTACCGCGAGACGCTGTCAACGCAGTTGCGATGCTACTCCGGCACGGGATCACCGTCGAGAAACTTGAGTCGCCCGCTTCGCTCCAAGTGGACGCGTATACAGTTTTGGATGTGACTTATGAACCCGCTTACAACCACGCGGCGGCTACCAAAGTAGAGGTGGGTGAGGTAATAACTCAGGAAATGGAGTTTCCTGCAGGCACGTACTTAGTTCCGACAGCTCAATTCTTGGGACGACTCGTCACGCACATGCTTGAGCCCGAGACTGAAGACAATGTTGTCTATTGGAATACTATGGACGCTTGGCTACCGAGGCCCGGTAGTGGAGGAAACTCTGGAGGAGGGTTCCGTGTTAGCGAACAAGACCAAGATGCACCGTTGGTACCGATCTACAAGCTCATGACCCGGTCGGCTCTGTCATCCTTAGTCGTCAAACCCAGTCGATGAAGTACGGTAGGAGGGTTCAGTTCAAACGCGCGAGCATGCTGAGACTTGTCGGTCATGTGAATGTCGGTTCAACATGACAGTGTTGCTCAACTAGTCTAATAACGAACTCTTTACGGGGAGGAGGATCCACGATGAAGAAGAGATTTATTGTCATGGCGTGCGTGTGCCTTATGGGATCAACGGCCACGGTTGATGCCCAACAGCGCGCGAACTTGAGTCCTGAGCAACAAGCACAGATGCGGGCGGAAAGAGAGCGGGCGTTTCAGGAAGAAGTAACCATGGTCCGCCCTATAGAAGCTCTCAATTCTGTCTGGATCGAAGAGCTCACGTGGCTCGAGATTCGAGATGCGATTGCTGCCGGCAAGACTACGGTGATCATCCCCACGGGCGGCATTGAGCAGAACGGCCCATATGTGGCAATGGGCAAGCACAACTATGTTCTCCAAGGTGCCTGTGAGGGGATCGCCAGAAGGCTCGGTGACGCGCTATGTGCACCAATTATCAAGCTCGTCCCTGAGGGTGGCATCAAAGAACCGTCGGGGCACATGCGCTACAGTGGTACGATTAGTCTGCGGGAAGAGACATTCCAGGCCGTGCTGGACGATGTGGCCAGCAGTTTGAAGGTCCATGGTTTCGAGAATATCGTTTTTATCGGTGACAGCGGAGGAAATCAGACCGGGATGGAGGTGGTGGCTACTCAGCTCAACGAACGCTGGGGGAAGCCCATGGCTCACTTCATTGGAGAGTTCTACAACAACGCGGGTGTGGTGTCGTATATGCATGAGGAGCTCGGTGTCACGGAAGGCCCGAGTGACGGATACCACGACACCTATTGGCTCACGGCGATGCAGATGTCGGTCGATCCGGAGAGTGTTCGGTACGACCAGAGGGTTTGGGCCGGAAAAGCGACCACCAACGGTGTCTCCATTGCACCGAAGGAAGAGACGATCGAGATCGGTCGGAGGCTTATGGAGTTCCGTATCAAGTCCACAGTGGAGGTGATCCACAGGGCGATATCGGGCCGACATTGAGCGGGCAGAAGACCGTCAAGGGATGATGCCGGCCAATCCCGCCTCCGCGACCACGACCAGCAGTGCACGTTGAATGGCCAGATAACCGTCCTCGTTGATCCACCACTCGCCGGGGGCGTGACCGCTGCCACCCACACCGCCTCGGCCCAGAGTTATGGCTGGAATCCCTAGAGAGATGGGGATGTTGGAGTTAGTGGAGGAGCGGGCTAGCGTCGTGGAGACATCGAACTGGGCCGTAGCCGCAAGGGTTCTTTGGATCACAGGAGTGGACGTGGGTAGCTCACCGGAGGGCCGGTCTCCGATCCGGTCTAGCTCCACCTCGAGCGGAGGACCCTCCCGGCGCAATGCATTCTCACCCGCCAAGCCTCGGGTCATCGCGTCGATGAATGCCTGCTCAATACGTGCCAAGCTCTCGGGGCTCTCCGACCGCATGTCGACTTCCATCCACGACTCGAAAGGGATGGCGTTGACCGATGTTCCTCCTCCAATGCGCCCTACGTTATAACTCGTTGGGGGTCCGAGGCGGGTGAGCGTGTCTGCCTCGTCCTGGAAGAAGCGGACGGCCCGGCTCAAGGCGTGCGCGGGATTGGCCATGCCGAAAGCACCCCATGAATGACCACCAGGTCCGGTGAACGTGACTCTATAACGAACTGAACCTAATCCTTGGGTCACTAGGCGGCTCAGCCCGCCGCCATCGATTTCAATCCACGCGTCGATCGGATCCGCTCCTTCCCGGAAAAGGTGTTTCATGCCTCGAAGATCACCGAGGCCTTCCTCTCCCACGGTACCGATAAAGAGCAAGTCGTCGGCCGTTTCTACGTTGGTCTCCTCCATTGCTCTCAATACGGTGAGGATCACCACGAGGCCTCTCGTGTCGTCTCCCACTCCTGGGGCGTAAAGCGTATCGCCACGCATGCGGACAGTGACGTCAGTTCCCTCGGGGAAGACCGTATCTAGATGACCACCGAATGCCACTGTCCGCTCACCACCACGTCCACGCCTTAACCCAACCGCGTTCCCCTCGGAATCGATCCACACACTGTCAGCTCCTACTTCCCGGAGAAGCTCGGCGAAGCGCATTGCCCGCACCTCTTCCATGAAAGGGGGCGCCGGGATCTCCGTAAGTTCAACTAGGAGGTCCATGCCCCATGGGTCGAGTTCTTCCACTCGATCCATGGCGTTTCGTACGGCCTGCTGAGCAGTCAGAACTTCCATCTCCTCGAGGTATCTGGGCTCGATGATCTGTGCCGTCGCGGACGATGTGTGAAGACTGACGAGTACAGCCAGATAGGCGAAGGTCACTGTGCATGCTCGCAAAGGTTACTCTCCGATCGTAGGGAATTCGAGTCAATCTCTCAGTTGTGTCAACTTAGGGCCTTTCAAAGAAATGGACGACTGTGTGTCTCTGTAATCGCTAGACGTTCACGTCTAATGTCCACCGTTTGACGCTTTGGCAGAGTCGATCCTCGGTGGTATTCTTTCAGGGTTGGCAGGTTCGTTTTTCGGTCCTAGGTGTCCCCAGGGGAGTGAGAACCTGTCCGCAGAACTAGAAGAGATGTCTTGGACTATCCATGGCGATGACCCGTGAGCGCAAACCGGGAAACGAGGGAATGAGTATGGGTTCTTCAATCGAAGGGGTCCCCAGAATTCCAGGTATTCACCACGTGACGGCTATCTCAGGACTTGCCCAGAAGAACGTGGATTTCTATGCAGGAGTCCTTGGCCTTCGAACGGTCAAGCAGACGGTTAACTTCGACGATCCAGGCACGCACCACCTCTACTTTGGAGACCGAGCGGGTACCCCGGGGACAATTATGACGTTTTTCCCCTGGATCCACAGCGCCTCTGGGGCTCGCGGATCGGGATATACGGACTCTACGGCTTTCTCGGTTCCTCCCGGGTCTTTGGAGTTCTGGGCTGCCCGTCTTGAGGAGGCTGAGGCCTCCCCGGACACGGTTCGAGCTCGTTTTGGGAACGAAGTTTTACGTTGTCATGATCCAGACGGATTAGTTTTTGAGCTCGTGGCCGGACCGAACATCAAAGAGACGGTCGCCGGCCCACCCACCCATGCAGAAATCCCGCCGGAGTACAGCATCCGTTCCTTCCACGGTGTGCTTCTCGACGCGGCGGACCCGGACGCCACCGCACGATTTCTCACGGACGTCATGGGTTACGAGCACCAGGGTGAAGATGGAGGTCGCATTCGCTTCTGTGATGGAGCGGAGGAGGTGGGTGCAGCGGTAGAACTTCTAGCGGTTGGTTCACAGAGGGTCGGACGGATGGGCCGGGGGAGTGTCCACCATGTGGCATTTCGTGCGCGGGATGACGGTGAACAGCAAGATTGGAGAGAAGCTCTGGTGCAGGCGCAGATCCCAGTGACCGCAGTCCGGGACCGCTGCTACTTCCGATCTATCTACTTCCACGAGCCGGGCGGCGTACTCTTCGAGATCGCTACCGATATTCCAGGCTTCGGGATTGATGAAACAGATGATCAATTGGGCCATAACTTGAAGCTTCCTCCCTGGTTAGAGAGCCGCCGGGCCGAACTGGAGATGCGGCTGCCGGTACTGCGGATTCCGGACCGAGTATACGGATGAAGAACGGGCCTGCCGACCCGGGCGACCCGCATCGGGGGAGTAAGATAGTTTGGTTTGGCCCTGCGCTGGAGGAGGCCAGAAATGCCGTAATCCTGCTGCACGGGCGTGGTGACAGCGCCCGTGGTATTTTGACTCTTGTGCCCGAGCTCCGAGCTCCTCACTCCACTTTTCTAGCGCCGCAGGCAACAGGGCAGTCTTGGTATCCTTGCGGGTTCATGGCCCCTATCGATAGGAACGAACCTTGGCTTTCCTCTGCATTGGAGAGGATCCGAGTGGCTCTCGACACGGTGAAGGAGGTAGTCCCCAGAGAGCGGACTGTGCTCATGGGGTTCTCTCAGGGAGCGTGCCTGGCACTGGAATTTGTGGCACGAAACCCTGGCTTGTACGGGGGGGTGGTGGCTTTTTCGGGGGGCTTGATCGGGCCGGATGGCATGATCTACGATCGCCCTGGCTCCCTTCAAGGTACTCCTGTCTTTCTGGGATGCAGTGACATTGATGCCCATATCCCCGTGGGTCGTGTCCATGATTCCGCGGATACTATGGAAGCGTTGGGTGGCACCGTCGAAAAGCAGATCTACCCTGGCATGGGGCACACGGTCAACAGAGACGAGATCATGTGGACCCATAACCTCTTGAGCCAGCTGGAGCCTAATCAGAAGACTTATGGCCGAAGCGGCGCATAGGCCCTTACCTTCTCCTGTTCGAGAAGCTTTGCCACCACTGGCACCCGTTTCGAATCGACCGAGGGAACACCATGTGGACACCTAGATCGGTCCTGGCCACGCTGACCGTTTTCGCTACAACCGCGCCCGGTATCGTGGCGCAGACTACCGGCTCCAGCTTGGACTTCACCTTCGCACTGACTGGGGATGCGATCATCACAAGAGCCTTATCCGTCTATGAGGAGCCTGAATTCCTTGAGATGATCGAGATGGTCCGAGAAGCGGACGCCTCCTTCGTGAACCTAGAAATGCTCTTCCATGACTATGAGATGTTCCCCATGCACCAGAGTGGTGGAACTTGGATGCGGGGAGATCCGGAGTTGGTCAACGAGCTTGTATGGGCCGGCTTCGACATGGTGTCTCGGGCCAACAATCACACGGGGGATTACGGAGTTGAGGGCATGCGGCTGACCACCCGTTACGTAGACGAGGCGGGTTTAATCCAGGCCGGTGTGGGCGAAAGCTTGGCCGAGGCCAGAGAGGCTCAATTCCTCGAAACGGCGAAAGGGCGTGTAGCTCTCATATCGATGGCTTCGACCTTTCCAGACCACTCACGGGCTGGTCGGACCCGGGGCGATATACCCACCCGACCGGGGCTCAGCCCGCTCCGCTATTCGACGACTCGGGTCGTCACGAACCAGCAGTTTCAGAATCTGCAGAGCGTGTTTGAAGAGGTAGGGATCTCGGCCACAGTGACCGGGGACCGGATGCAAGCATCAGGGAACACGTTTGTGGTTGGTGGCAACCCGGGTGTCAGGACCGAACCCGATCCAACGGATGTAGCGGAGATCGCAGCGGTGGTCGCCAATGCCCGAAGGCTCGCGGACCATGTCATCGTAACGATCCATGCCCACGAAAGTGCGGGGATTAGGTCTGTGCCAGCGGAGTTCTTGCCGACTTTTGCTCGTGCCATGATCGATGCGGGCGCCACAATCTTCGTGGGCCACGGCCCACATGTTCTCAGGGGCATCGAGATCTATAAGGGCAAACCCATATTTTACAGCCTGGGTGACTTTATCTTCCAGAATGAGACCCTCGACCGATTACCGGCCGAGAACTACGCTTCGTATGCTCTTGGATCCGAAAACCATGTGGCCGATTTCAATGACGCCCGCTACGACATGGGCCGACGGGGCTTCCCCAGCAACCGTGAGATCTGGGAGTCGGTCATCGCGATGCCACGTTTTCGGGGTGGAGAGCTTGTCGATATCGCCCTCCATCCCATCACCCTGGGATTCGGAGAGCCGGCGTGGGTGCGTGGCCGTCCCCGACTCGCTAGTGGCGAACTCGGAGAAAAGATCCTGAAGGATTTGATCGATAGATCCGAACCGTTCGGGACTCAGATCGAGGTCAAGGATGGCGTGGGCATAATAAGGGCCCGGTAGCGGATCGTTCCTCGTCGACTCAAAACGGCGCCGCTACTTCTGTCAGGAGACTCCGGATGTCAGGAGGATCCGGAGCCGAGAGCCGCACGAAGCTTCGCCACCGACTCTTCAAGGGACACTTGTAAATAACGGGCTGTTTCGTGGGGGCTTCGGCTAATTGGGCCTTGATCCCCTGGCTGAACGCGAAGGGAGACGAACGTAGGCCCTCTCCCTTTGAGGATATCGGTGAGCGCATCCTCGTAAGCAGCGGCGTCCTCGAAGGTGAAGGTTCGCGGGAAACCCGCGGCCCTGGCCATGCCGGCGTAGTCGACCGCACCTCTTCCCGGTACAAGCTGGCTTCCGGTAATTTCGTAAGTTCCGTTGTCGATCACGAAGAGAACCAGATTTGTCGCCTGCACCGAAGCAGCTGTGACCAGTGTCCCCAGTGTCATGAGCATGCTTCCGTCACCGTTCAGACATACCACGGTCCGTTCGGGCTGGGCTAGCGCGATACCGAGCGCGAAGTCGGCCGCGTGGCCCATCGCACTGTCAGCGGAGGCAAAATCGAGATTATTTCGAGAGAGATTCCCCCACGGCCGGACCACGCTCATAGTGGTGACGACGACTTCGTCTGTACGAGCCCGGCATAGCGGCCGGACTACCTGCTCAGTCGTCAACACGACTGAAGCTTTTTCCGGAGGAGAAGCGCCACGGGACTGGAGTCGCGGCGAGCCTGATCCCATATCTCGGTCACCGTGGGAAGATCCTCATGCGAATCTAGGAATGCGGTCGGGACTCCCCAAGTTTTGAGAGTGGGTTCGGTGAGGAGGGCGATCGAGTCAACGTCCGGACGTACCAAAGAGCTACGCTCCAACGAATCGAAACTAGGTTCTAGTCCAGCGGCGGTCATCTTGCCATAGCCCCGATAGGTGATGAGGCAGAGAAGTGGAACACCCATTCGGATAATGGTCCCTCGTAGACTGTCTCCGCTCTCGAGGAGCCCGGTGTTCTGTATCACGACGACCGGATCAGCACCTCCCACCCAAAGGCCGGCGGAGAGAGCAAAGGCCTCTCCTTCCCGGGTAACGGGGATGTATCGTACACCGTCATCGCGCTCTACAGCGTCAATAAGGGCAGAAGAAATCGTGTCGGGTAAACCGACGAGATGCGTCATACCTCCCTGGACCAAGACGTCGAGCAGTTGACCGCCCTCTGCTTGGATGCTGCCGATATCGGTTGCTTGGCTCACTCGGTGAGTCGACTCATCATTACGTTAAAGGGACTCGGGTTGGAAATGACAGGATTCTACCGCTTGGCCTATTTATCACTCCCTTCGGACTTCTTCAAGCGGGAGGTTCCCTCAAGTCGCAAGAAATGTTTATGCTGGCCGGAGGAGAGTAGCAAATATTTCGAGGATGCGCTCGGCCTTGGTACGAATGGCAAGAACGAACCAAGACCTACTTCAGAGCGTTGGGGTCTCTCTCTCTCGGAGTGCTGACTCGAAAGAAACTGGACGTGACGGTTGGAGTAGGACCTTCTTTGGGCCAGCAGTCAAATCCCGCGAATTCGTTGCGTCTCGTTCGTGGAGGGGATCGAGGTACAAATCTACAGGTCCGGTGTTTGCTCGAGAGTTGAGTGGGTCATAGCCTCATCCGGGAGCTCGATTCCGCCAAATTCCAGACCTTCGAATGGGGAGACGTTCGTGACACGTAAGGGACTGGGTTTGTGGATGTGCACGGCTTTGGTGATGGGCAACATGATCGGCTCGGGCGTGTTCCTGCTTCCGGCGGCCTTGGCTCCGTACGGAACGATTAGTCTGCTTGGATGGCTCTTCACTGCGTCGGGTGCCGTGCTACTCGCGGTACTCTTCGGTTCGCTCGCCCGCATTCGGCCTGCCGTGGGTGGGCCATATGCTTATGCTCGAGCCGGGTTCGGAGACTTTGCTGGCTTCATGGTTGCGTGGGGTTATTGGATTGCTGTCTGGGCAGGAAACTCGGCGATCGCAGTTGGTTTTGCCGGTTACGTCGGGTTTCTTGTACCTGCCGTGGGTGACGATCCGGTACTTGGAGCGACCACCGCTCTCCTCGCGATTTGGTTACTGACCGCTGTAAATACACGGGGGGTGCACGTAGTAGGGTGGGTGGCGCTGGGCACTACGGTGTTGAAGGTCATGCCGCTATTAGCTATCGGAACAGTGGGGTTCCTCTATGTCAACGAATCAAATTTCCTTCCCTTCAACCCATCCGGAGGATCGGCAGTCTCAGGGGTGACGGCATGCGCTGCCCTGACTCTGTGGGCTTTCCTCGGCCTGGAATCTGCTACAGTACCAGCTGACAATGTGGAGTCGCCAGAAACCACTATCCCTCGTGCGACTGTTTTAGGGACGATCCTGGCCGCCGGCATCTACATCCTTAGCACAGGTGCGGTCCTCGGCCTCATACCGAGGCAAGCCCTTATGGTGTCAACAGCTCCCTTTGCGGATGCAGCTAGTGCCGTCTGGGGGGGGGCAGCAGCGACAGTGGTTGCGGCGGGAGCCGTGATTGCAGCGTTTGGAGCCCTCAACGGTTGGATTTTACTTGCGGGTCAGATCCCACTGGCCGCGGCCCGTGATGGTCTTTTCCCCGAGGCGTTTTCCCGGGTGTCCTCGAGTGGTATGCCGACGGTCGGGTTGGTCGTCTCCGGCGTCTTGGCTAGCCTCCTATTGTTGTTCAATTACACACGCGGGCTAGTGGAAATGTTCACCTTCATCATCCTCTTAGCAACGGTCAATACTCTGATTCCATACGCGCTCTGCTCTTTGGCTTATTTTATAATGCCGCGCTCAGAGGAGGGTGCACATCCGAATCGAACGATTGGGCACGCCCTGGTCGCTGTGGTTGCATTCCTCTATTCAGTCTGGGCTATCCTAGGGGCGGGGAAGGATGCGGTCTACTGGGGGAGCCTATTGCTACTGGCGGGAATTCCCGTTTTTGTTTGGTTGAAGAGACCCTCTGCGCGGCGATTATCTTTGCCGGCAGAGCGGGGACACCGCGTGCCCTAGACGAACCAGATTCACCGTGGTGGGAGACAACGCGGTCACGGTGCACCCGGAGAATGAACGGGAGACAGCGCATGGCGGTGGACCTAAAGGGGCGGAGCTTCCTCAAGCTCGAAGACTTCACTATAGAGGATATCCGGTACTTGCTTGACCTCGCGGCAGAACTCAAGGTCGAAAAGATTGCCGGTGGTGCACGGCAACGACTGGACGGTAAGAACATCGCATTGATCTTCGAGAAGCCGTCCACAAGAACACGCTGCGCTTTCGAAGTGGCTGCATACGATCAGGGAGCAAGTATCACCTACCTGGGGCCCACCGGATCCCAAATCGGTTCCAAAGAATCGATGCGAGATACGGCCAGGGTCCTCGGCAGGATGTACCACGGGATAGAGTATCGGGGATTCGGCCAGGAGATCGTGGAGGAGCTCGGTGCCTTTGCCGGAGTTCCGGTCTGGAACGGCCTGACCGACGAGTTTCATCCGACACAGATCTTGGCGGATCTGCTCACCATGGAGGAGCACGGAGTTAAGCCTTTGTCGGAAATCTCGTTCTGCTATCTTGGAGACGCTCGCAACAATATGGGGAACTCTCTCATGGTGGGTGGCACCAAGATGGGAATGGACGTGAGGCTGGCGGCCCCGGAGGTGTGTTGGCCGGACCGGGATCTTGTCCAGCGTAGTGAAACCTTCGCGGAGTCCTCGGGAGGGCGGTTGACGTTGACAGAGAACGTGGAACAGGCAGTCCGTGACGTGGATTTTTTGTACACGGACGTGTGGGTCTCAATGGGTGAGCCGGAATCCATTTTGTCCGAACGCATCGAGCTTCTTCGGCCATTTCAGGTCAACTCGCGGGTCCTGGCAATGACCGGTGACCCTCCTGCGAAATTCCTCCAC
>JAYZFL010000041.1:0-4633 GCA_036336795.1 Gemmatimonadota bacterium | reverse complement strand
AGGTAGGGAATATTCTGGCCGGGCGCACGGCGGGCGTGAACATGACGGCTGTGGATGGACAGGTAGGAAGTGGGTCGATGATCCGTGTGCGGGGAGAATCGACGCTCAGTCTTCCTCCGAACCCGCTCATCTATATCGACGGCGTCAGGGTCGAGAACGCCGAAACCACCGGACCTAACGAGTCGAGAATCTCTCGGTTGAACGACATCGCTCCCGAGGAGATCGCGAGCATCGAAGTGCTGCGCGGACCTTCGGCCGCGACGCTCTACGGGACCGAAGCCTCGCAGGGCGTGGTCAACATCATCACGAAGCGAGGGCAAGCTGGCGCGCCGCAAGTGAACGTGAGCGTGCGCCAGGGAATTGCTACTTATATATCGCCGGAGAAGATATTTCCCACGAACTATTGGACCCATCCGAACGGAACGGTCTTTCCCTACAACCTGATCACGGATAGCCCGGAAGGTCCGGATGCCTTCCGTGACGGTCACCTCTCGACGTACACCGCGTCCGTGGCCGGTGGAAGCGAAGATCTGACCTACTACTTGATGACTTCTTACACCGACGATAAGGGCCAGCTCAAGAACAACTGGAACAAGAGGTTCAATACCCGTCTGAACCTCGACATGCGGCCCATGGAAAACCTTTCGGTCTCGGCCGGCCTCAGCTTCGTCAAGAACGACATAGCACAGGCAACGCGGTACGGCATAGTCCGGGGCTTGGTTCACGCTCACGCGGGGAACCTGCCGGAGAATCGGTGTCTCTCGCAGGCCATGCCTCAGTGCGAATACTATCGAGGTTGGTCGAGTTGGGGAGGGGTCCCGGAAGCGACGGAGTCTACACAATACACGCAGCACGTGATGCGATCCATCGGAACCTTCACGGTCGCACATACGCCGTACACTTGGCTCAGCAACCGGATCAACGTCGGCTACGACGTCACGGATGAGCAGAACCTACAACTTCGTCCGTATCAGACGGCCGACTCGGTTAAATTCTTCCTCGGTCGCCATTTTGATGGGTTTCGCGATAACACACGTCATCAGCGCTACAATACCACGCTCGATGCCGCTTCCTCGCTCGACTTTAGTCTGAGCGATGGAATCGCCTCGACCACTTCGTTCGGCATGCAGTATTACTCGAAGAAGACCGAGACCATCCGTGCGAAGGGCGAGGACTTTCCGGGGCCGGGGCTGCTCACGATCGAGGCTACTGGTACCCAGACAGTCTCGTTCGACACGTTCGAAGAGAACGCCACCCTGGGGTTCTACGCGCAGCAAGTGTTTGGCCTTGGCGATCGCCTTTTCCTCACCGGCGCGGTTCGCGTCGACAACAACAGCGCATTCGGGGACGAGATCATGTGGGTGACGTACCCGAAGGCGAGTGTGTCATATGTGCTACATGAGGAGCCGTGGTTCGCTGAGGGCAAGCCAGCCTTTCTAGATGCGTTCCGGCTGCGGGCCGCTTGGGGCCAGTCGGGAGTGCAGCCTCCGTCCTTCGTTGCCCTCAAGACCTTTGGGTTTGTCCCGGGTCCGGTCGGCAAGTCGGGCGTGAGTCCTGGGACCTTGGGCAATCCGGACCTTCGTCCCGAGATCGGCGACGAGATCGAGTTCGGCTTCGATTCGGACCTGTTTGACCAGCGAATTGGACTGAACTTCACGTGGTATCGCAAGAACACGAAGGACGCGATCCTGCTCCGTCCGAATGCTCCGTCGTCGGGCTTCCCCGGATCGCGTTACGTCAACGCCGGGTTGATCGCCAACAAAGGGATCGAGGCCGAACTGGACGCTTCCTTAGTCAATAGTTCGATGTTCGGTTTCAACTTAGGTGTCAGGTATTCGTGGAATACCTCGGAGATCAAGCAGCTCTCCGGTGAGGCGGGGGATACGGCGATCGTGTGGAATTTCCAGAATTCCATGGAGCATCGGGTGGGCTACCCGCCCCATTCGTACTTCGGCCCAGTCGTGGTCAGTGCCACTTGGGACGCGTCGGCGAGGAAGGGGATCAACCCCCAGTGTGACGATGGCAAAGGTGGGACGATGGCGTGCTTCGTTGGCACCACGCGGACCGTCCAGGCTCCACGCCTCTATAACGGACGGGCGGTCGCGCCCCACAATATCGGCATCAGCGGGGTGGTGAGGCTCGGTAGCTCCATTCGGGTGAGTGCTCTGATGGATGGCCAGCAGGGACACACACGCTACGACAACACCACGCGAATACGTTGCTACCTGTTCACCATGTGCAGGGAGACCCACGATCCTGTGGAAGCGGATGCCGTCTTGAACAGTCAGGTCACCATGGGCGACCGACTCCAGTACTACACGAGAGCGGACGCTAGTTTCTGGAGGCTGCGGGAACTGAGCCTCAACTATACCCTTCAGAGCGACGTGCTCGAGGGTTGGGGGTTGAGCGCGGGTTCGATCACGGTTGCAGCTAGGAACCTCCTGACGATCACCGACTGGACCGGCCTGGATCCGGAGTCGGGTGGGAATCAGAACGTAAGCCGGCAGTGGCAAGAGCAGCACCACGTTCCGTCAGCCTCGACTTTCGAGACGACCTTCCGGGTGGGGCTCTAATCAATGGCTATTATACGAACGGACTTGACCATGAGATCATATAAGAGCAGCAAAAGCGATTTCCGGCCGCGTCGTCGGTTCGGGCCCATGGCAGCACTCGGTGCCCTAGTGTTTGCGGCTTGTGATCCGTCATCGTTTCTGGAAGTGAGTGACCCCGGGGCGATGTCGGCTGCGGATGCCCAGTCTGCGGCTAACGCACCGACTCTCATGAACGGAGTGATCGGAGATTTCGAGTGTGCACTCGGTGCGTTCATCGTGTCGATGGGGGCGTTGAGCGAAGAGTTGGGGGATCGGGGATTCAGTGGAGATACCTGGTTCATCGATCGTCGTGACATCATGGCGAGTGATGTTTACGGTGAAGTGGATTGCACGAATAGGCCGTCTCTTTACACGCCGATTTCACGAGCTCGTTGGGGCGCCGACAACATCACCAAGCTGCTGAGTTCGGAGGAATGGGGCGAGGTTGGAGGAAAGCCGTTAATGGCCGCGCAGGCTGCTGTCTACAGCGGCTTCAGCTACATGATGTTGGGCATGTCGATGTGTGCAGCCGCGATCGACGGTGGGGCAGAAATAAGCAATAGCGGTCTCCTCACCGCTGCGGAGGCAAAATTCACGGAAGCCATCGCGCTTGCTAGTACCGCTGGGTCGGCGGACATCGGGAATGCCGCGAAAGTGGGACGTGCCCGGGCTCGGTTGGGGCTGGGTAATGGCAGTGGTGCCGTGGCGGATGCGAGTGAGGTACCTGAAGGATTCGCATTCAACACCGTAAGCACTTCATCTGGGAATGCACGAGCGTATAACCGGGTGTACGAGATGGTCAACCAAGGCCAACAATACGGTATCCAAGAGGAGGCCTGGACTCTCTTGACCGGAGGAGTCGAGGATCCACGTACGAAATCGCATGACTCCGGAAACATTGCGACGGGTGGCCTGGCGATCTGGTGGCAAAATAAGTATGCGGGGCGGGGTTCCACGTTGCCGATAGCGCACTGGGAAGAAGCCCAGTTGATCATTGCGGAGGTTGAAGGTGGCCAGACGGCTGTCGACATTATCAACAAGCTCCGTTCCGCTCATCCTACTCTGCCCCAGTTCGCCAGCACCGACGCAGCCGCTATTACAGCTGAGGTTATCACGGAGCGGCGTCGGGAGTTGTGGCTGGAAGGGTTTGCCGCTTGGGACGACTACCGTCTGAACCTGCCGCTGAATCCGGCAGTCGGGACGCCGTACCAGATCACCGTGAAAGGTGGCATCTACTCGGATTCGAGGTGTTTTCCCCTGCCTGATATCGAGCGATTCAATAACCCCAACATTAGTTGATCGTTTGATAGGGAAGGGACTTCCCCTGGCGTAGGACAGGGTTAGTTAGCGGGAAGAGCACACAAGGTTGTGTTACAACGGAATCACTGAAGGCTTGACCGGCGTGGCCCTCGATGGGGTCACGCCGGTCAGGCTTTCATGGGTGGCTGAAACCTTGTTGCTCAAATGAGTGTAGCTGATTTCAGGCTCCCCTCCGAGTCTGGACAACGTGCCCGTTGGAAGATCGGGGTGATCCTGTGTCGAACATAGGAAAGCGCTCCACATCCTACCGAGTAGGCACGGCAGGTCTCTTCACTTTAGCTCTCTTTGGACTTTCCCCTTTCGTCCCTGCGGTCGCTGCTCAGGGGCATGCCCGTCTCCTTGGCGTAGTCTACGACGAGGAGACCAGCGCGGTCATCGGATCGGCCCGGGTGACAGTCAAGGGAACGGGCATCGATGCGGGGATCGATACCTGGACCACTGCTGACGGGACCTTCGAGTTTTCGTCCGTGTCCGCGGGTTTGGTCTCCGTGCGCGTGCAGGCACCAGGGTACCCGGTTATTGTCGAGGACGTCGAGTTGGAGCCGGATGCGGAGCACATCGTGCATGTGGTTCTCCCCACAGTGGGAGCGCTCCTCGAGGAGATTTTTGTCGTCGGGAGAGTTGGTCGCCAGGGCAACGCCGATACCGCTGCGGACCTCCTGGAGCGACAGCTACCCGGTTTCAACGCAAATCAGGGTGACCGGGGAACAGGCGACAGTCCG
>JAYZFL010000040.1:0-8490 GCA_036336795.1 Gemmatimonadota bacterium | reverse complement strand
CTTCCTGTACCTCTTGGGGCATGGGCCGATGGCTTTAATAAAGCGTTCCGGGGTCGTAGAGCCCGACGGATCCCCCGCTGGGCTCTCGCTTCTCTTGCTGGCATTATGGAGGTGTTCGCTCGCTGGGGTGCGCCAGTTCCTCTTACGTGGTCGCGCTTCAAGAGCATGACAACGGATTATCTAGCACCTACAGAGGACACGATCCGGCGTCTCGGTGTGCCGCCATTTTCTCTTGAAGAGGGAATCCAGCAGACTTTGGAGTGGCTGGACGGGCGTCTCGCGGACGACCGCTGAGTTCTGCCGCATGCGCTTTCGGTATCTCGTTACAATCCACCTGTCCGGGTTATCGGACCTAGGATTCTGCCGAGACATTGAGCATCACCTTCAACGCTTCTGCCTTCTCATGGGCTGCCCAGGCATTTTCATAGGCTTCAAGAGGGAACGTTGATTTCAGGAACTCGTCGAGGGGCAAGCTCGATAGGATCTGTAGGGCTTCCTGGAAATCCGCTGGACCGCTGCCTACCGAACCAAGAAGGGTAAGGTCTTTGGCAACCACCCACTCGGGGTTGAGCGTATCGTAAGGGAAACCCAGAAGTAGCACGGTCCGTCCCACACTAATCCCGCGGAGGACGGACTCCAGTGCCCCTGAGTGTCCCGTGACCTCTGCGACGGCATCGCACTTCCAGAGAGAAGCTGGGTCTGTTGACACCACGCTGTCAGGAAGCGCGAGTGCAGCAGCTTGGAGTCGACTCTCTCTCCGATCAACGAGGGAGACCTGATGGCCTTCACGAGACAGCAATAGCGCTACGATCTGACCCAACGAACCCGCGCCGATCACCCCGATGTGGTGCTGGCCCGGACCCAAGGAGGACATTAGGCGTCTGCACCCTTTGACCGCCACAGCCACAGGTTCACACAGGGCAGCACGCTGCATGTCTAGGCCTTCTGGAATGCGATGGACGTATGCACCAGCCACGACGATATGTTTAGCATAGCCTCCGTTCATCCCCATCACGCCGAGTTCCTTACGCTCATTACAGCGGATTGGTTCTCCCGAATCGCACATCTCGCAGGCGCCACAACCTTGGATGCACTCGATGACAACTCGGTCGCCGACCTCTATGGATTCACGGGCGTTCGGACCAGTCCGGACCACTGTTCCTGAGACCTCGTGGCCGGGCGTGATCGGGTATGTGGATTCACCGGTTTCGAAGTAGCCAAGCGTTCCACGGAAGACTTCCAAGTCCGTTCCACAAACTCCCACGTATTCTACGCGGACCACGACATCCCCGGGCTTCATCTCGGGAAGAGTCTGCATCCTGAAGGACGCGTGCCCTGGTCGGGACACGACGATTGCCGGAACGTCTTCCTTGAAGAAGAACTCCTGGTGATCCGCGACGATCGGAGCCTGCAAATCGTCGAGTAACCCTTTAACGGCTCCCCGTCCCTTAGCCCACCGGTATCGCGCGATATCTGGCAACAGACTTGGCTTGAGTTTTTTCAACAGAGCGATCCGTATGTCCGAGAAGAAGCGCCGGACCTCTCCAATGATTTCATTGATGACGTCGCCGGGGCCACGCAACCCTATAGCGTGGGCGGCCATTGCCTCGCGGAGGTAGCGTTGCTCGATCTGTGCCCAGGTCTCGGTGTGGATGTGGTGGATTCCGGCTGCTGGCTCATACAGGACCTTATAACCCATGCCTATCCAGTACTTTGACCAGGCTGCATCCTCCAAACCGGGGAGCGCTTCGTCGAAAGGTTCTTGATCCCACAGATCCCTTCGTATGGCGGAATTTGCGTTGTTCCCAAAGAAATTCGGAGACCGAATAACTTGTCGTTCTTCCCCGAAAATACGCCGGAAGTCCTGTCGCTCCGAGAACTTTGAGCGGATCTCGCCCACTTGTCGACCGTAGGTCATGGCGACCTTCGGGTCACGGAGAGGTTCCACGAGTGAACCGAGCCACTCTGTGTCGACGGGTGTCGTGTGTGCTGATACGAGGACTAGGAACCGTCCCCTGGAAGCCTCGATACCCTTGTTGAGCGAGAAGCCGAAGGTGAAGTCCCGGCTAGCGATCTCAACTAACTGGACACCGAAGGTTCTTGCGATATCCACGGTACCATCAAATGAGCCTGAATCGACGACGATGACCTCGTAGTCCTGGTATGTCTGACCTTGGATCTCCTCAAGGAGGTCTCCCAGAAACAAAGCCTCGTTGAAGGTGCGGACGATGATCGACGTCTCAGGCATCGCGCCGCCGAGGCTCTCTGAGACCGTCGTACAGGTTCTTCAGCGTGTTCTCGTGTACCTTCTCCCAGGCCGTCGGACTGCTATTAGCGTTGTGTGCTGCTAACAGAACGTTCTCCATATCTCGGAGGGGACTTTTGGTGCTAAGCGGTTCGTGCTCAAATACGTCGAGGGCTGCTCCTGCGATCTCTCCTCGCTTCAAAGCCCGTATGAGAGCCGCTTCATCAATGATTGGTCCCCGAGCCGTGTTGATTACCACTGCGCTAGGCTTCATCGAAGAGAACTGTTTTGCGCCCATCAGGTGATGAGATGTCGGGTTCAGATCACAGTTCAAAGAGACGAAGTCTGCCTGTGTGAGAAGTTCGGAGATCGAGACCTCTTGGACACGGACCCGGGCACACCAGGCAGTGTTGAGTGGCTTCGTGTCGTTGCCGAGAACTTTCATGCCGAAGCTCCGCGCACGCTCCGATACCGCCGTCCCGATGTCACCCACTCCCACGACCCCCAAGACACACTCGTTGAGGGCACGTCCGGGGTGTTTGAACCAGCTACCATTCCGGAGGTCTTCAGTCGCCCAAGGGATACCTCGGGCAAACGACAAGACGTAGCCTAGGACCGAATCCGCAACCGGGTTCGTGAAAGCTCCCGGTGTTCGGTAGACTAGGATACCGTTGCGTTCCGCGGCTTCGGAGTCGATAGAGTCGATTCCGGTTCCCCACTTTGAAATCACCTTGAGCTTAGGTGCTTGATCTAGCACGGTCGCGGTGAAGCGATCATCCCCGCACACCGCTCCGTCGATATCCCCGATAACCTCGAAGAGGTCCGACTCTTCGAGGCGCTCTTCGACTGGGGGTAACACTGGCTCGATGTCGTGCTCTTCAAACCATGGCAAGAAGCGGTCGACACAGGTGAGCATGTACGGAGCTGAGACTAACACCTTCCATCGCTTGGCCACCTCTGTCACTCCATCAGTGCGTGTAGTAGGGAACCAGGGGATCCGAGGCGAGAGCGGCTTCGGCTGGAGCGACGTCATCCGGAACGTCCACGGCTACGGAGTCCTCTTCGCACTCGACGAGGTGAACAGGTGTCCCGTGCTCGAGGAACCGTAACATATCGACCGATTCCGCGATCTCACCATGGGTTGGCTCCAAAGAAGTGAAGCGGAGTACGGCCTCGTGGCGGAAGGGGATAATGCATACTTGTTTCCAGGCCCTCAACCCGGGTACGACGAGAGCACCGGTGGGGATTGGCTGTCTTGAGAAATAGAGAGCTTTGCCCTCTGTGTCGCGGACGATTTTGATCACGTTGGGATTGCGTAATTCGTCTTCGGTGGTGATCTCACGAGTCAGGTTGACGCACTGAACTCCTGGGTCTGAGAACGGGCCGAGGGAAAGGCTCACCATCGCTGGGGTGATGAGCGGCTCGTCACCCTGGACCATGACCAAGATGTCTGCGTTCGTTCTTTCCGCCACCTCTGCCACTCGATCTGATGCACGCTCGTGAGTATCCGAAGTCATAGCTACCCGACCACCAAAACCTTCCACTACGGACCTGATCTGTTCATCGGGTGTTGCGACGATGACTTCGTCTACGTCTTCGCAGAGCGCCACCCGGCGCCTCACGTGCTCTACCATTGGAAGCCCGTTAAGCGTGACTAGTGGTTTACCGGGGAATCGGCTTGAGCCCATGCGTGCTGGCACAATACCCAGGACTTGACCCATTGTCAGATCCCTCGCTTCAAGGAAGCTCCCGCAGGACAGCACGACAGGGACTGCCTTCCGCACCACGTATGCGTAGAGGCAAGCAAAGCAACTCGTACTGGTGTGGGGCGTTGACCTCCGACAGGTTCAGGCCCTCGAGAATCACTACATTGTTCTCCAGCAGAATCACGTGAACAGCGGGATCGGGATCGTGATAAGACTGCACGGAAAGATAATCGACCCCGACTAGACGAATACCCTTCCCGACGATCCATTCCGCTGCGTCTTTCGTGAGCGCGACGAAGTCGGGATTGAATTCCGTGGCACCGGACCACGCCGCCGAATTGAGCGTCTTCACAAGCAACCTGTTGGGAGTTCTTGCTCCAACATGATGTTCGAGGACTTCGCTGCTGATATGCTCGACGTCCCCGACATCGATTACCTGAACGGGGCCAATGAGTGAAGCGAAGTCCAGGTCCTCTATGTCCGTACCTTTCGGCAGGTGATGAAGCGGTGCGTCTATGTGTGTTCCTGTGTGCAAACTGAAGGATAGACTCGAGGCACGGACGCCGTCATTGGGAAAGTCTAGAAATGCCTCCATTTGGATTGGCGGATCTCCTGGCCATCGAGGCAGTCGTGGGGTTATCGGTAACGAAATGTCGATCAATTTCAGGTCCATCCTGTTTCGTCCTTGCGGCGGATGGGAACGGATGTCAGCATGGAGCAGAAGTCTTCAGCGGACCCCTGTTGGAGCTCTGCCCACCGAGTAGTATTCGAAACCTAGGTCCGCCATCCGCTCGGGGTCATAGAGGTTCCGCCCGTCGAAGATGATCGGCTCGACCATCAAAGCCTTTATGCGATCGAAATCAGGGCGGCGGTACGGATTCCATTCCGTATGGATGATCAGTGCATCGGCGCCGTCCAAGACTTCATAGTAGTCCTTGAGTACCTCGATACCGTCGCCGAAGCGACGCTGAGCCTCCGAGGCAGCTTCGGGATCGTGTGCCACCACCTGCGCGTTCCGTTCCAGCAGACCTAGGATGGTGATTATGCTGGGAGCTTCTCGCATGTCGTCGGTGTTCGGTTTGAACGAGAGGCCCCAGATCGCAACCGTCTTGCCTTCCAAGTTGTCTCCGAAGCGATCTAGGAGCTGACGTAGCAACAGTCCTTTCTGCGTTTCGTTTAGGTCGTCGACCGCTCGGAGGATGGATGGATCAGCGTCAAGCTCGGTCATTGTTCGAATTAGCGCCTTCACGTCTTTGGGAAAGCACGAACCTCCGTAACCTACACCCGGATGTAGATAGCTATGTCCGATACGCCTATCACTGCCGATCCCTCGACGAACCATTCGGACATCGGCTCCGGTCTTCTCGCAGACACCCGCAATCGCGTTCATGAAGCTGATCCGTGTCGCGAGCATGGCGTTGGCGGCGTATTTCGTAATCTCTGCCGAAGCGATGTCCATCATCAATATGGAGTTTCCGCTCATCACAAACGGCTCGTAAAGATCGCGAAGTACACCGGCCGCGTGGTCACTATCAACCCCCAGCACGACTCGGTCTGGCCTCATGAAATCGTCAACTGCAGCACCTTCCTTAAGGAATTCCGGGTTCGAGCAAACGTGGACCGGATGATCGGTCTCGGACTCGATGGTTTCTCGAACCTTGGCTGCGGTTCCTACGGGAACCGTGCTCTTAGTGATCACGATCTTCTCGGCGTTCATCGAGTGACCGATCGTCCTGGCTGCGTCAAGGACATGCAGGAGATCGGCGGATCCATCCTCGTCGGGCGGTGTTCCGACGGCGATGAAGATAATCTCAGAGGCTTGCACCGCCTCGGGGATGTCGGTGGTGAAACTGAGGCGTCCAGAACGGAGATTACGCTCAACCAGAGCCTTGAGGCCCGGCTCGTATATTGGGATCCCACCAGCGTTCAATTGGGCGATTTTCTCTTCGACGACATCGGCACAGATGACGTCGTTACCGGTCTCAGCCAGGCAGGCGCCCGCGACGAGGCCGACGTATCCGGTCCCTATGACAGTGACTCGCATGAAATCTCAGTGGTTCAGTGGAATCGAGTCAGGGATCTAGAAGGACGGTAACAGTCAGCATCAGCGACTGATCTGCAGAATGGCCACCATGATCGTCGCAATCGACATGAGCCGAGTCAGCATCGCATCCGTGTTAAAGCCAGCATCACTCTCCGGCTTGAATGGTACCGAGATCGTGCTACCCGGTTCAACCGGAGGATCACTCCTCCAGAGGAGGGTCTTGTTAGTTCGCTGCCTCTCTTGGTTCGCGTAAGTCACCGAGACACGACCTCGATCCCCACCCTCAATGACTCCCCCGGCCTGGTCAAGATAGTCGTCCAAATCCATCCCTTCCCGCCAACGAGTCCGAGACTGAAATTCCACAGCACCGATGATGAGAACTGTTCCATCGTATTGAGGCACATTGAGTGAGTCTCCAGGAAACAAAATGAGGTCGTCCTCTGTTTGCAGCAGCTCTGACGAGCGCAAGGCGCTCTCAAGGTTGAGTCCCAACGGAATCTCTTCGCGGACCAATCTAGCGCCGTCAATGTTTGCATCCGTAGTCAGGCCTCCTGCCCGCTGGATAAGACTGGAAACAGTCTCGCCGCGCCGCTCGAGAGCATATGGCCCAGGATACAAGACTTCACCTGACACAATGACGTCACCTTCATCTCGAAGTCCTTGGAGGCGTCTGACGAAGACACGATCCCCATCTTGGAGTTCGATGGTCCTTGCCGGTATGGCCCCCTCGGATCCGTTCTCCGGGACACCGTTTTCAAAGAGCATGTCTAGAGCCGACGGGAGCGACGAGTCGAACACGATGTCGCGACTTTCCGCCACTGTTTCCCCAAGCAATAGGCCACCTGTGCGCCGCACCAATTGAGCCGTATAGGGATCTGCTCTGGCAGTGAAGCCTCCAGCCGTTAGAATTAGATCCTCTGCAGTCATTCCAGGATTAAATGGAAACACTCCAGGATCCTTCACCTCACCTCCGACTGAGACAAAAGCCTCTGTCCTCAATTCCGACCGCCCATAGATGATCACCCGGTCCAATTCTCGGAGCGTCACATCCGGCACAGGCTGGCCATCCGCATCCAGAGAGACCCTCTCGAGTACATAGGTGCTATCCGACGCCTCCAGTCGAATCAGGTGTGCCACGAGGTCGAACGCGTCGGGAAGCAAGCCGCCCGCTCTCGTAATAGCGTCACCGAGCGTCATGTTCGGAGCCAGCTCAAGGATCCCGGGCTTTTCAACATGGCCTTCCACCACTACCAGATTGCTCACCGTCTCTCCGACGCTAAGGATCGAGACATGGTCCCCGTCCAGGAGCTCGAAATCCTCGTCGTTGCTCATCACCTCCAGATCGACGTCTAGAAGTACTCGCTCCCGTTCCGGCGTCCGGTCTTCAGGCGGCAGGATGCGATCGATCTGAATTCGTCGCAGATATGCCTCTGGGCGCGGTCCACCAGCAAATTCAAGCAAGTCCCGAAGTTGCTCACCCGGCTTGAGCTCATAAATGGCGGGCCTGCGTACAAATCCTTCGATCGAGACTTGAGGCCCGGCTAGAGGCACGAAGAGGAGATCACCTTGCTCGAGTCGGATATCGTCCGACGCATCGCCCCGAATCAGGTAGTCGTATAAATCCAAATCGCCCACCATCTGCCCGGAACGCTGTACTTCCACTGAACGTACTGATCCGCGTTCCCCCGGACCGCCTGCGCTGTAGAGAGCATTGAACACCGTGGCCACGGAACTCACCTGATAGGCACCGGGAAGAGAGACATCACCCACGAGAAACACCTGGTTGATTCTGAGACGACCGAGTGAAACATGGAAAGTCGTCGTTGCGTCTCCCCCCCTTCGTACGCCCGAATATACCGCGCCGAGCCTCGCATAGAGTCGGTCCGTCAAGTCACCGAGAGTCAGGCCATTTACGAAGACCTGCCCAACATCGGGGATTACGATGAAACCCTCTCTGGTCACGTCCGGTGTATATGCGAGTTCCACGTCACCCGTCAGTATGAGCTGTAGTTGGTCTCCCGGACCCAGCCTGTAGTCGGGGTCCACCGGCCCGACCGTTACCGGTTGGAACTGAGTCGTCACACCACTGAAGACATTTCGACCGAAAACCGTCAGGATACTGTCCGGCAGTTCCTCGGGGCGGGGCGCCAGGCGGTCCATCAGTAAGTCATCGGCAGTGGTGTCAGCGGGAGCGATTAGGGTCGTATCGGCTAGGATACCCATCTGCGCTAGTGCCTGAAGGAAGTCTGCATCCTGAATTAGGGGGTCGGTGGAACTGCCATCGATACGGTCGAAATACGCATCCGCGATGTTCGGGTTGATGCCCATGGTACTCAGACGCGAACGTACTTCGGTCCGCGACAACCCTGACTGGGCGAGTCGAGAAAGAATTTCCTCTTCAGATACCTCTTGGCCCGTGAGGCGGAGAACCTCTTGTTGGACGGGGTCTTGGGCACGGGCAGAGCGTGGTGTTAGGCCCACAATAGCACACAAAG